>MNQS01000054.1 GCA_001915545.1 Bacteroides sp. 43_108
AGGGCTTTTGCCTATCGTAGCTAAAGATTTCGGACACAAGAGCATGACACGCAACCCATTAATCTTTGGATTGTTTACCCGTATGCATTTGGTTGAAAGAGTGGCATCCGGCATTCCTCGTATGCAGGAAGCCATGAGGGAAGCGAATCTGCCTGAACCAGAATTTCATACGGACGGGATGTTTACGGTTATATTCAAAAGAGGTATCAGTATCAAGAATGATACTGTAAATGATACTGTAAATGATACTGTAAACTCAAAAGAACAAGAAGTACTAAATATCATCAAGCAATATCCGGGACTTAATTCGTCTAAAATTGCAAGATTAATAGGCAAAAGTGTTCCGACTGCTAAACGCTACTTAAATTCTTTGGTTAGATTAGATTTGATAGAGTTTAGAGGGGCACAGAAAAATGGAGGATATTATTGGAATAGCCCAAAGAGATGAAACACCAAGTAAAAATTATCATCATATTTAGAATTAGTATTTACAAATTTGCCCTATGAAAAATGTCAATATTCTATCTATCATAGAAGCTTATCGAAAACTAAGTAATACACTATTCCAAAAACTTATGAATAGTTACGGAATAATCAGTGGAATAAAAGATTACGAGCTTAATGGTATAGAATCTTTTGTGAATGAATTGTTAAAAATAAAAAATAGCATCACCATTGTTAACAACTATTATTTAGGATATTCAATACCACAAATTGGAAAAGAATTTGATTTACTTAGATTTGGTGATAATTATATTATCAACATAGAAATAAAAACGGAGAGTTCAATAGACAAGATATTCAAACAACAGCAAAAGAATAAATACTACCTCGAGTTCTTGAATAAGGAAATTTATATTTATACCTATATTTTAAATGAAAATAAGCTTTACAAACTCATAAGAAAAGATAGCAATAATGAAATAAAAGAAGCGACTTTTAATGAGTTGTGCAACAAGCTGTTGCTTCAAGAAGTAGTAACATTCAACAATATTGATGATTTATTTAATCCATCCGACTATTTAGTTTCTCCTTTCAATTCTCCTGAAAAATTTATGGCAGAAGGATATTTTCTTACAGTTCAACAAGAACAAATATATAATGAAATCCGAACAAAGTTATCTGACGCAACAACAAAATTCATAGCTTTAACAGGTAGTGCAGGAACAGGCAAAACATTATTGACTTATCATATAGCTAAAGAAAGCATTCGGAAAGGCGAAAAAGTACTTATTTTACATTGTGCTCCACTAAATAGTGGTCACAAAATCTTAATGGAAGAATATGGTTGGAGCATACATATGCCTAAATATGCTCCGAATACGACAGATTTTGACTTAATTATAATTGACGAAGCCCAACGAATGTATCCATATCAATTTGATAAATATATAGAGGAAGTACGCACTTTCAATAAAAAATGCATATTCTCATACGATGAAAACCAATACTTGCGTGATAATGAGAAAAATTACCATACCAAAGAAAGGATTGAAAAAGAATTATCATGTACCCCCTATAAGCTAACAGATAAAATTAGAACAAATAAAGAAATTGCATATTTTATAAGACAACTTTTCAATCTCAAAAAGAATATATCCAACATAGACTATCCCAACATTGAACTTACATATTGCAAAAATTATTTTTCTGCAAAATCATTGCTGCAAGAATTATCGAAGAAAAACTGGAAAGTGCCTAATTACACACCGGGAACACGCTCAACCTTCCATTATGAAGCATACTTATCCGGTGATACAGAATGCGCACATTCTGTAGTTGGTCAAGAGTTCGACAACGTTGTGATAGTCATAGATGACTCTTTTAAATATAATTCTCAAGGAGATTTAATTGCTGATAATACTTATTATTCGCAAAGACAAATGTTATATCAAATAATCACTAGGACAAGAAAAAAACTGCATATTGTAATAATTGACAATGAAGTCATGTTAGATAGATGTATAGATATTCTAAATAAATAATTTCATCGACTTACTAACAAAAATCTAAATTAAAGAATTTAATATCAGAAAATGTACTATCTTCGCATTCAGAAATGCGTACCCAAGATACAAACTGATGTTGAACGGTGCAAAGCTGTGAAAACCTTATTCAAGGGACTTACATCGTAGGAAAGATATAACTTATTGAGAAATAGTGCTATACAAACCGATTTTCGGTTGCTGGTGGCACCACCTTGAAGAAAAAAAGACAGTAAAATCCTGATTTCCGGAATCAGGATTTTTTATTTTCTCACAAAACGCAAAATACGGCAATATAGACTGGATGACGAGGTATACGAGCTTTCCGCTCAATTGTAACTTTATCCACTTCTGACCTGCCTCCATATTTGATTAAGTCTTGGAGCAAAACTACTCCTTCCCGATATAAATCCCAATTTGATACATATTAAAAAACACTTTATACTTGAAGCATAAAGCTGGATGAATTCATCTTTATAGAGTTCCCGAACATCTTCGGGAGCATCATCAAGAGTATAAGCAGAAAGATTCTTACGCAAAGATTCCATATACCTGCCCACATCTTTTCCTGCGTATAGCTAGCAGGATTTAGTTTGAAAATATTTTCTCCGCTAAATGCAAGAAAGCGGTTCTGAAGTTGTTTATCATTCACACATTCTTTCTTTATAAACTCGTCAAATCACCTCTAAGCTTCTACTACAACAAGTCTATTTTAGGCTGCAATATTCTCAAACTTATATAATATACATCTTAATCATCGACGAACGGCAAAAAGTTCAGCTTCAGTTTCCCAAGTACCATCCGGACGTTTTACCATACGTTGCCAACGGAATGAAGTCGTTGTAATTTC
>MNQS01000055.1 GCA_001915545.1 Bacteroides sp. 43_108
GATTCCTATATCCAAACAGCTTCTCCAAGCGTTGAAAATGGTAAGGAAACAATCTCAATCCCCATACGTGGTAGGCACTTCCACACAATCTAAAGAGCCTCGTTCTTATCGTGATTATTTTGGCAGGTTGCTAAAACGATTGGATATTCCCCACTTGGTCTTTCATGGACTTAGGCACACATTTGCGACCCGATGTATTGAAAGCCAGTGTGATTATAAAACTGTCAGCGTCATACTCGGTCACTCAAACGTAGCAACGACACTTAATCTGTACGTTCACCCTAATCTCAATCAAAAGAAACGGTGTATTGACCGTATGAGTAATTTCTTGGGAATAACATGAGTTAGTCTTGGACTCTCTATATAATGTATGTGATGCACATGATTGACTATAGCTTGAAGCCTTTATTCTTCAAATTGTTTCTTGAACCATTCCCCGATATGCAGTCCGTCAATGGCAAGTATCAGCTTTCCATTGTTTGTACCAACTTTGGCAGTAACATCATTCGTTCTGAACTTACGCCTATGCTCATCGGAATAGAGTTCGCCGTTATATGGCAATGGTTTGCTTGTCATTAAATGGGCGGTCTGTTCATGGGTAAAACCGACAGCAAGACACAATTTCTCAATACGGAGCATAGCACGAAACCAAGGAAACCATTCTGTGGCTTTTATCAACAAGGCGTTAAGTTTTGATACTTCCGTTTGATGTTTTGTTACCATCTCGTTCTTTTCCAGCAAGTGCCTCTGCTGCATTTCCCGTATCTCCCTGCTGTGGTCTGCCTGCATGGTCTGTATTCGGGTTTGCAGGGCTTCGATGGCTTCCCCGTGCGTGGCTACCTCCCGATGCAGGGCGGTGTTCTCCCTCTCCAGCGTCTTGACCTTGTTGCTGCCGAAAAGAGAACCGACACTCTCGGCGATGTTGGCGGCTGCGGTGGTTGCCGCCCCTTTCAGCTTCTCGGTCTGTATTTCTTTTTTCGCCCGTCTTAGTTCCTCCTGCGCCGTTTCTTTTTGCTGCTGCAAATCCACCACCTCCGCTTTCAGATTATCGGCGAGTTTCTGTATATCCCGATAATACTGCTGCGTGGACTTGTGGCGAGCCTTCGAGCCGTCTATGCCCCTTTGCAGCCCGTATTTCGCCATCGCTTCGGCGCCTCACGGTGTCGGTAGGCTTCTTGCGGTATCGCTTCTTTGTCTGTTCCTCCCTTTTCCTGCGCTTGCGCTCTCCCTTGACGATGGGGACGAGTGTAACGTGTATGTGCGGCGTTTCCTCGTCCCTATGCAGGTGCGCCGCCACGATGTTCTCCTTTCCGAACGTGTCGGCAAAGTATTTCAGATTGTCGGCGCACCACTCGTCCAAACGTCCCTCTTCCTCTATTCGCTTCATGTCCTCGTGCGTTCCCGACACGTTGATGCGGATTGCCCGTACTTGGTTGCTTCCGATTTTGCGTGTCAGCCCCACTTCTTCTAATCTCTGCTGTATAGCCGCCGAACGGTCTTTCACCCCGTCGGGGTATTCGATGAGCCTGCGGTTCAGATGGGTGCGTGTGGGGTCGGCGTTCTTCGGTATGATGAAACGCTCGATATGTGCGGTTGTTCCGCTGTCGCTGCCGTGCGCCTTTTCCATGTGTAAAACTACGAAACCCATATATTCTTCCTTTCTTTTTTGGCTTGTGAAACAATAAACTTGACTATCTTTGAGGGCGGCGAAATGCCGTCCTCAACGGGGTGTGCAGAGGGGCTTGCCCCTTGCCTTATTGGGGAATTTTCAGCGATACGTAGTATTGCGGCTCGGAAAATTCCTTAATAAGCTACGGTATTTTCTCCGTAAATACCCTGCGGCGTGCCGTCCGTCTGTCCGTCTGCCTTTCGGCGGTGGCTGTCCCTGCCGTCTGCTTACCCATATACCCCCACCTTATTTTTTCCCTTTCGGTCGGTGGGTGGCGGGGCGGTCGTTTCCGTTTTCAAAGGCTCTTTTGCACGGGGCGGTCGGATACAAGGTTTTCCCGATAAATACGCTCGCAGCAAAGCGAGAGGAAGATTTATCGGGAAACGGCGCAGCCGCCCGACCTTTTAGCCGACATAAAGCCCCGTGCTTGCTTTGCCTTTGTAAACGGGAATGATTGCTCCGCTTTGCTGTGTTCGGAAAATCGAATCTGCGTATCTGCACATAGTCGGTTATTAATGGATTGACTGACTTACAGATTCAATGATTCCAATACGACAGTACGACATGACTTCATGACGATATGACTGCTTGACTGCCGACATTCAGCGAAAGAAAAATCATGCTGTTCTCTTTTCGCCCGTGTATAATCCTTTCCAGCAACACTTTGCGGACTTTCGCCGCCCCGAATGATTCGATACGGAAAGCGAGGGCGGCTATCGTTTCGAGATTGTAAACCTCCGCGCTGTATCTGTCCGATATGCGGATAATGCGCCTTATGTCATATACGCTCAAAACTCCGCTTTTGCAGAGAGCCTTTATCCCAGCCCGAACCGTCGGGGCAATAACCCCGAACAGTTCGCAGATTTCCCACTCGGTCATGGCGGTTGCGCCTATATCGCTCGGCAGGGAGATATTGCCCTGCCCGTCCATCGTGATAATGTTCCTTTCTCCTTTCATCGGTATGCTGTTTTAAGGTGACTAAATGGCTCGGCAAATACTTTTCTCCATATCCTCCAACTTGTGCGACAAGTCTTCCATGTCCTGACTTATCTTTTGGGCGGTGATTTTGGCGTAAATCTGGGTGGTCTTTATGTTAGTGTGACCGAGAAGCCTGCTGACGGTTTCAATGGGTACGCCGTGCGACAAAAGTACGGTCGTGGCGTTCGTGTGACGTGCAACGTGATAGGTCAAGCGCACCTTGAAACCGCACTGTCTGCCTATCTCTTTGAGTATCTTGTTGCAACTGCCATTGCTCGGAATGGGGAAAACATGACCGCCCCTTGCCAGCCCCTTGTATTTCTCTATGATACGTTTGGGAACGTCCAAAAGACGGATGTTCGATTCGGTGTTGGTTTTCTTTCTTCGGGTGATTATCCACAGATTGCCGTCGAAGAATGTTTGCAGGTGGTCGGCGGTGAGGTTCTTCACGTCCGAATACGCCAAACCCGTGAACACCGAAAAGACAAACAAGTCCCGTACAAGTTCATGGGTGGCGTTCTTCATGGGTGCGTCCATGAGCGTCTGTATCTCCGTTTGGGTGAGATAGCCCCTGTCCACGTTTTCGGGAGAGTTGATATATCCGGCAAAGGGATTGAACGGCAAACGCCCGTCGTTCCTCGCAATGGAAACGATGTGTTTCAACACAATCATGTAGCCCCACACGGTATTGGTGCGGCATTTTTTCTCCGTGCGCAAAAAATACTCGAAATCGTTGATGAACGTGAGGTTGAGTTCCTTTAACGGAATATCCTCACGTTTGTAGGTATGGGGCAAAAACTCCCGAATATGGTTGCAGACTGTCCGATAACGGGTGAACGTACCCTGTGCCCTGCTGTGCCCGACTTTCTTCTCAAACTCGGCGTTGTGCTGCTCGAACAGCTTCAGCAAGGTTTCCTGCTTGATGCCGATACCGAGATAGGCATCTTTTAGTTTGGAGGCGGTAACATAACCGTCCGTCTGCATCAGTTCTTGATAACGGCGGTTTACCTCCACTCGGATTTTATCTACCGCAAGGTTGATTCTCTGTGCTTCGACGCTCTTGCCCGAAGCACGGTTGTTCTTCACGTCCCACAGCCGTGGGGGAACGTCCATCTTGCAACTGAACTGTTTAATCTCGCCGTCCACCGTGATACGGCACATCAGAGGCAGGTTGCCGTTCGGCTTCTCGCTGCCTTTCTTTACGTAAAATAATACCTTGAATGTACTACGCATAACTCACTCCTTTTTTTGGTTACAAAATTAGTTATTAGTGAGTTACCGACAGCTATGTAAATCTACG
>MNQS01000056.1 GCA_001915545.1 Bacteroides sp. 43_108
TCATAGTGAAATTCTTATGCCTAAAGATACAAAATCTTTAGGTAATAACAAAGCCCCAGCTTGTGAAAGTCGGGGCTTTGTGCGTAAAAGAAAGAAGGGATGCATTTTGACACACCTTCTTTTCCATTTAAGATTTTAGGTAAAAATGGGTAAGAATAGAATCTTAAAATATATTTTTGCATATAATACTGAAATTAAAGAAACTATGGCAACTTTAGCATACCTTATTGGTAATTCTAAATACACATATTTGACACAACTCGAAAATCCTGAAAATGATGCTAAAGAATTAGCCGAAAAGCTAAATTCTTTAGGCATCACTACTAAAACATTTTATAATCAATGTGGTAGTGAATATGCAAAAATACTATCAACTTTAGAAAAGGATATAAAAGATTATGATGATATAATATTTTATTATGCCGGGCATGCTTTCCAGATAAAAGATGAAAACTATTTGGCAGGGATTGACTTGTTGAATGTTACTTCTTTGCCAGACGAAAGAGAAAAAATCTTTCTCTTAAAAAGAGCATCTCTTCTATTGTCCGAAGTTCTTGAGATTTTTAAGGAAGACAAACAGACAAAAGTGCATATTGTCATTCTGGATGCCTGTAGGATTTATCCAACAAATGTCAGAGGTGGAGAAAGCTTGTCTATAGCACCATTAATGGCTCCTAAAGGAACAATGATTGCATATTCAACTTCTCCCAATGAGCCGGCTATTGACACCGGTTTTCCCAACCATAGTGTTTATACAGGCGCTTTATTACAATTTATTGAAGAAAAAATTCCTGTAGAAACTTTGTTTAAGAAAGTACGTGCTACAGTATTTTACCAAACAAAAGGGAAACAAACAACTTGGGAGCATTCATGTCTCATTGGTGACTTTTACTTTAATAAAGGCATCTCCTCCTGCTTAAATCAATCAAAATCCCATAAAGAATTGTATGAAAGTTGGGCTTTGAAAGATGAAAATTATGATTACGAAAATATCTCTACCCCTATTGCCCAAATATTAAATTTGCTTCATTCACAAAACTTTAATAAGCAAAATACTATACCAGACCGCCTAAATGACATTAATATTGCAGACATTGATAAAAACCTGTTATTTTTATTAGGACGGAACTTATTACAATGTTCTGAAAATTCGTTTAAGGTTTCAAATTGGTTTTCGTCTTTATACAAAAACCTCAAAAAATATTCACAAAATGGCATGAATCATGTCCTAAATGGAATTTTATATGAAATTTATTTCAATTCGCATGGTGAATTCAGACAGAAAGAAATCAAAAGATTTTGTTTAGATAGTGTATGGGGACTTATTGGACAACAGTCATTATCTTCCTCTTTCCAATTTATTCAAGAAAGGCTTATTCCTTATAAAGGCAGGCTAAGCTATATACCCGGTGAACAAACAGACAATATTGAGGTACATATCATAGGAAATATATTGAGAGGAAAAACAGAAATAGAAGCTATAAGATACAATGGAAAAGATATAAAAGAAGATATATCTACGCGCTATGGGAAAGAAGGAAAAAGCGAAAATCTAATAAATATATTAAGTGACTATTTAGTTGCTCCTTCTTATATTATACAACTATCTCCTGCAATAAGTACTGAAGTATATACCATTATACAGCCTCAAGTAAGTGTAGATGATAATCATTGGAATATACGACTGAATCTTTATAGCTAATGATAGAAAACTTCATCATATCCATATCCTTCAGCGAAGTAGAGGAAGCCTATGTCGGCAACTATTTCCGCCTTTCCGAAATGTCCGGCGAGTTTCTGATTATCCAGAAACCCGACATACCTTCTACTTCCTTTGTTCCAATGATTGTGACATCGTGGGCATCTGCCAATCCTTTGATTGGTATATTGTATCAAAAGACGCTTTTAATGACCGCCTGATAATCGGCATTGGTTTGTCGGATAAAGAAAGCATCAACGGAGAACTCTATCGTGTAGAGGATGAAACCACGCTCATCCTTTGGTGTGACATACTCCGCTTTACTTTCGAGAGCGATTTCGTGCGCCAGTTCTTCCCGTACAATACTCACTTCAAAGGCAAGATGCGTATCGATGGAGCATTGTGTTTCTATATTCACGATTATTACCCGACCAGATGCAAGGACATATCGGTATTCGACAGAAAGATGAGTAATCTGGTATTTAGATTTAAGGAAGGCCGACAAGCAGCCTTTGTCGCCAAGATCTTCTCTCTTTGTATCGCCTGGATGCTGTTCTTTAAAGAGAAAGCCGCCAACGCCGTGCTGATCCCCATACCGGCGGCAACCCGTGAACGGAACATCGCCCGTTTTGCCCGTTTTTGCAGCTTTCTCTCACATCGGCTTAAAGTTGTGGACGGCATTCGTGCCACACGGGGATGGAGAGCCCTCGTATCCGCGTAGGCCAGACCGGTCAGTGAGGAGAAGATGAACGTCCTGCGTGCCAGCTCCATCATCGGGTCGGGCAGCGGGGTTTCCATCATCCGCTTCAGTTCACCGCGACTGATATGCCTTAGTTTAGGCGCTTCTTTCCTCTCGTATGCCACGTCCTCTATCGGATTGGCTCTTAGTACTTCCCAGTCCACAGCGATGTAGATGAGCCGGTTGAGCCAGCACAGGCAGTGGTTCACGTGTCCGTTCCTGTGTCCTAGCTCCTTCTTGAGAAAGACCTTGAATGATTCGGCGAACTCTTCGGTGATGTCCGAAAAGGCGATGTCCTTCATCCCGCGGGATTCGATGAACTGCCTGAGGTTAAGCTGCGTGGTCTTCGACTGG
>MNQS01000123.1 GCA_001915545.1 Bacteroides sp. 43_108
GGTTGTCTTCCGTTCATCCCATATATACATTATATACAGGACTACTTCTTGTACTACATCCTAGTCTGTTTATCTAAAGTCTTTCAAAGAACTATCTTTTCTTTCGTGCTCCCGTTTCAGCGGGAAAGCATTTGCAAAGGTAAGGCGTTTTTTCGTAACCTCCAAATTTTTTCGAAAGTTTTTTGAAAAAATTTTTCAGAAGGTTCCCAAAAGGCGCGCGGCTTATCCTTTCTCGCTCCCTTGCACATCCGCAAGGTAAGATACTCGGTGCAGCAGTCAGCACTCTCTCCCGTAGCCTAAAGCTTCACTCAGTCTGTCATCTTCAGCGGCTCTCCCTCTCGAAAGCGGTTGCAAAGGTACAGACTTTTTCCTTTCATGCAACTTTTACCACCCACTTTTTTGCAGGATTTTTTCAGGTTCTTATCTAACTCGCTGACTTACTTTATGCTATAAAGCATAATTTTTATTGTCATACGAAAACGGATGTGAAATCTCCTACATTATATAATTCGTGCGGGCGCGTACGTGTGCGCGCGCAAGGAAAAAGGGACTGTTCTAACGGAAATGAAGGGATTTCCCGGCACACATTCAGCCTTCAAAAAAACGCAAGGGCATTTGATTTAAAACGCAAGGGCGTTTCAATTCAAACGCAAGGACGCTTTAGTTCAAACGCAAGTGCGTTTGGGATGGAACGCAAGGGCGTTTTTTCAGGCATGAAAAATATCAGTTTTTAGGGCCATTTTCAGGGGAATTTAAGCCCCCCTTCCGCAACTCTAATTTCTTTTTCTTCCACTTTCTCCTTTATTGCAAAAGAAAAGAGTATATTTGCCTGATACATGAAAAATCATTAATCAAAAATTGCGACCATGAACATAGAACCTCACAACTTGATAGACCCGCTACGCGAGAAGCTCCCGCACCTAATTCGCCACGAAAAGCTGTACCGGATGATTCATCGCCAGCTGATGAAAAAATGGTTTCAATATTTTGTGCTGTTCTTTATCATCGGTTCCATCTGTTCCATCATATACAGCTCTTTCGAGGAATCAGCTCCCTACCATAATATCCTGTATGCATTCAACTACCTGGCCTCCTTTATATTCACCATCGAATATGGATTACGCATCGTGGCTGCTCCCGTGCAGTATGCCAGTTGCAACCATGCCTGGAAAGCACGTCTGCGCTACCTGTTCTCCTTTTATGGTCTTATCGACTTCGTGGCAATTATCCCGTTCATGGTGATTTATGTGTACAAGGAAACCCCGCACGTACATCTTGTAGTGCTGGCCTACGTACTGATTTTCTTCAAGCTGATACGCTATTCACGTTCCTTCCAGATGATTGGCACCGTACTCCGGACCGTCAGAGAAGAGCTTGTTACGGCCTATACCGCCTGTGGCATCATGTTAGGTTTCTCTGGCATTCTGATGTACTACATCGAACGCTACGCACAACCGCAAGCCTTTGAAAATATCGGCGACGGATTCTGGTGGGCAATCGTAGCCTTCACCACCGTGGGTTACGGCGACATTTACCCGATTACTCCGTTGGGACGGTTGTTGAGCAGCATCATCAGCCTGATTGGCATCGCCATGATTGCCATTCCTACAGGTATCATCAGCTCGGCCTTCATGAGCATGCTGATAGAAAAAAAGCAAAAAGAAAAAAACAATTCATCAATGTAATTTATGGAACAAGAAATCCAACTTAATGCACACAACAAGCAGGAGTATCCTCCTATGCACACCTGCGAACACATCATCAACCGCACCATGGTCAATCTTTTCGGATGCGGACGGGCTGTATCTGCCCATATTGAACGGAAGAAAAGCAAACTCGATTTTGCGCTTTCACAAGTACCTTCGGAAGACGATATTGCACGCATTGAAACGACAGTCAACGAAGTAATCGCACGCCACCTTCCTGTCACCACGGAATTCATCACACAGGAAGAAGCTACCGGACGCTTTGACATGAAACGACTGCCCGAAGGAGCTTCTGAGACAGTTCGTGTGGTACACGTAGGCGACTACGACGAGTGCCTGTGCATCGGGCAGCATGTAGAGAATACATCAGAAATCGGCATCTTCAAGATCATCAGTCACGACTTTAACGACGGTATCTTCCGGATGCGTTTCAAACTGGTTTAATACACGTACATTATGGGAAAGAAAAAGAGAAGTTCATCCACCGGCTCCCTGAAAAGCTTCATACTCCTGTTGCTGATTTTGGGCGGCGGTGCCTATTTCTATCAGAACCAACAGAATCTGCCGGAAGCTAAGGAACTGACAAAGGAGCTTTCGCACACATTGGAAAAGGCACAGAAGGAAGTGGCACAACGCCTGCCGGAAAAGCCGCAGGACGAGGCAGAGTCACAACCCTCGGCTAGCCGCATCAGCAGCAAACTGGAAATTCCCGTCATGCTGACCAAACGGGAAGAAATCAAGTTGCAGCGGACGGGATATACCGTTTCATACAATAATTTCTACAAAACCCCCAACTGGGTAGCCTGGGAACTGACACGGCAGGAAACCAAAGGAAGTGAAGAGCGAAAGAACCGCTTCGCACCCGACCCGGATTTGCCCGAACCCCGTGTGGAGCATGCCGATTATACGCACTCCGGATACGACCGGGGACACATGGCTCCGGCGGCCGACATGAAATGGAGCAAAAAGGCCATGGAAGAATCATTCTACATGAGCAACATCTGTCCGCAGAATCAGAAACTGAACCGGGACGACTGGGGAGATTTGGAAGAATTATGCCGTAGCTGGGCCCGGAAATATGGCACGGTACACATTGCCTGCGGACCTATCTATGACAAGAAACAACCCAAGCGCATCGGAGAGCATCAGGTAGCCGTGCCCGACCGTTTCTTCAAGGTGGTGCTGATTTACAACCGGAAAAGCCCCATCGCCATGGGCTTTCTGTTCGACAACAAGGCACACCATCAGGCACTGGACAAATACATGGTATCGGTTGACTCCGTGGAAAAAGTAACGGGGATGGATTTCTTCTCCAAGCTCCCCGACAACGTGGAAAACCGAATAGAGGCCGATATTCCGGCACTGCCTTCAGGAAGGTGAAAGCAGGCCGGAACTTCGGTTCACTCCTGTTGTTCCTCGTTTTTGTATTCTTCAATACAAAAACGATTTATCGTGCAATGCAAAGAATCAAAGTTCGTGCGGTAAGCTATGACCTTTATTGCCATCCCGTCATTGGCTTCTAACAGATATTCATGGGTACCGCTTGCATTCATCCGGTACCACATGCCATTCTGCCCGTAAAGTATCCGCAAGGTATTTTCCGACGTATACTCCCAACTGATACGATAAAACCCCGTCTCTCCTTTATGAAAGGAGAAAGTACACGAGTTTTCATCATACTCCAAATAATCCAATGAGGTGATTTCATCTTTATAAAAGTTCAAGACAGCAGCCTCACCAAGGGTATCATATTCGAGCCGGATGTAATTCTCCGGCTCACATTTATATTTGAACGTTTCTCCTAAATGAATCTTGGGAAGCGGAGTATATGCACCCACCTCTTCTTTATTGCATGCCAGCATGCATGCGAGTCCTCCCACGCATGCAGCAATTATCATCATCTTCTTCATATCAACCTATATGTTAATTGTTTCCCCCTCCCAATGCATGATAAAGGGTAATGACACTTTTTACCTCAGCATTCCGGTCGGACACGAGCGACAGCCGCGCTGCCAGTAATGACTGACGGGCAGTCAGCACTTCCAGGTAATTCGTCGTACCGTGTTCCATCAGCAGCTCCGTATCACGCAACGCATCTTTCAGATGCTCCACCTGCTCACGGTCGAGCACCGTTTTCTGACGGGCCGTCTGCCACTGGCTCAAGGCATTGTTCACCTCTGCACCGGCATCCAACAAGGTCTGCTGGAACTGCAGCAGAGCTTCTTCCTGCTGTGCCTTGCTGATTTTCAGATTTGCCATAAGCTGTCCCCGCTGAAAAAGAGGTTGCACCAGAGAGCCTACCGCCTGAAGCAGCCAGGCACTCGGATTGGTCACAAGGGCTCCCCCACTGTTAGTCCATCCGGCCGAACCACTCAATGTCACACTCGGATAAAAACTGGAACGTGCCTGATTGGTGGCATAAAAAGCCTGTTTAAGTACGGCCTCAGCCTGCCACACATCCGGACGGTTGGCCAACAAATTCAGGGGCACTCCCACCGACAAACTTTCCGGGAAATCCACTTCACCGAGCGTGCCGCGCGCAATAGGCTGCGGAGTCCAGAAAAGCAGGGCACACAGCGTGTTTTCCGTT
Organism: Bacteroides sp. 43_108; assembly: GCA_001915545.1. GTDB lineage: Bacteria > Bacteroidota > Bacteroidia > Bacteroidales > Bacteroidaceae > 43-108. The sequence continues at coordinate 4,297 of MNQS01000123.1, forward strand.
TCCGTCACCTGTTGCTTCAAATCCAGCAAAGAAGCTTCGGCGTCCAATCGGGAAGCTTCTGCCTGGTTCACGGTCGCACGGTCGGCCTGTCCGGCTCGCATCAGGGCCTTCAAACTACGTATATACTCTTTCCAGCTTTCTACCGTTTCCGTAGTTACGGCTACCTGCTCATCAAGCATCAGCAACGTGTAATAACTCTCGGCCACCGTGGCAATGAGCTGTGTCTGTACCACCTGGCGATACGCCTCACTCTGCTCCAATGCTGCACGTTCTCCCCGTTTGGCATTGGTCAGTTTTCCAAAAAAATCCAGTTCCCAACTGGCAGAAGCTCCCAACGAATAAGTCTTGGTGGGTTTACTGCCGTCAAAACTGCTCAAAGCGCCTTCCGGGTCCAACTGGGCAGAAGGCAGGTAAGCCTGCTTGGCAGCTGACAGCGAAGCCCGTGCCTCTTCCACTTTCAAACGGGCCACATTCAAATCCGTATTCGCCTCCAGCACACGTGTAATCAGTTTTCGCAAGGATGCATCCGTAAACAGTTCCTCCCATTTCAGGTCGGCCAGTGAGGAGGTGGTATCCACCTCCTCCGGAAGAGCGCCGAACAATCCGTCGGTATTCGTTTCCGGCTGCCGGTATTTTGTGTAGATGCCACATCCGGTCAGCATACTGGCCATGCACGCGGCAACTACTATATGACTTATATTTTTCTCCATATCGAATGTTTCTTTAGTTGATATAAAATTCCCCCACAAGGGATTATTCCGCTGCATCGGTCTGACGGCGGGGCATCACACGTTCTTCAATTGCCTGGAACACCGTGAACAGCACCGGTACCACAAACAGCAGGGCCACTGTACCGACAAGCATACCCCCTACCGTACCGACTCCCAACGAGCGGTTTCCGTTGGCTCCTGCTCCGGTAGCCACAATCAGCGGGAACAATCCGATAATCATCGTCAGGGCGGTCATCAGAATCGGACGAAAACGAACTCCGGCAGCAGCTACGGCAGCCTGGGCAATACTCATTCCCTGCCGACGACGAGCCGAAGCATATTCAGTCAGCAAGATGGCGGTTTTCGAAAGCAATCCAATCAGCATAATCAAACCGGTCTGCATATAGATGTTGTTTTCCAGCCCAAAACATTTGGCAAACAAGAAGCTTCCCATCAAGCCGAAAGGTACTGCCAGGATGACCACCATCGGGATGAAGATACTTTCATAGAGCGAACAGAGAATCAAATAGATAAATACGATACAGATAATAAAAATAATCACCGTATTTCCCGTACTGCTTGATTCTTCTCGGGTAATACCGCTGAACTCATAACCGTATCCGGTAGGCAGCGTCTGTGAAGCCACTTCCTCAATGGCTGCAATGGCATCTCCCGAACTATATCCGTCGGCCGGCATACCGTTGACCGGTATAGAGGTATACATATTGAAACGTGTCAAGGTTTCGGCTCCGTACACCTTGGTCAGCGTAATGAACTGTCCCACGGGCGCCATTTCCCCGCTTTCGGTCCGTACAAACATGTTGTTGAGCGACTCTTTATCCAGACGGTAATCCTTCCGGGCCTGAATCATCACACGGTACAGCTTGGAAAAACGGTTCAAGTTGGACGAGTAATTACCGCCGATATAACCGGAAAGTACACTCAGCACATCGGACGTAGTCACCCCAGCCCGCTGACATTTCACCGCATCTACCTCAACCATATACTGCGGGAACTTGGTATCGAAAGTAGTGTAAGCCATCGAAATTTCCGGACGCCGGTTCAGGGCTGCAATAAAGTCCTGCGTATATTTCTGCAAATTCTCCACACTGCCTCCGGCACGGTCTTGCACGTACATTTCGAAACCGCTACCCATTCCGTATCCCATGATGGTAGGCTGCGCAAAAGCAAAGAGCTTGGCCGATTTAATGTCGGCTGTATGCTGGTAAATTGCTGCAATGATGGCATTGATGTGGTCCTGTGCCTCCTGACGTTCATCCCAGTGTTTCAATTTGATAATCAGCATACCTCCCGAAGCAGCCTGCCCGCCCATCATGCTGTAACCTGTCACATTGGAATAAATCTTTATCTGAGGAATCTCACGGATACGCTCGTCTATCATTTCCATTGTCTTACGCGTCTGAGCCAGACTGCTTCCCGGAGGGGTCGTGACATTCACGAATATGGTTCCCATATCCTCATCCGGCACCAGTCCGGTCTTAGTGGTCCGCATAAAAAATACCAGCAAGGCACAGACTGCCGCCAAAGATACCCAGGCCATCCATTTACGACGGAGGAAGAACGACACCCCATTCTTATACTTCAACACCAGCCTATTGAAAGAAGCCTCAAATGCATGGTGAAAACGGGAAGAAAAACTCAACTTGCCACCGGTCGACTTATCCATGTGAGGAGTCATGATGAGAGCGCACAAAGCCGGACTGAGGGTTAAGGCATTAATTGCAGAAATACCCACTGCCACCGCCATGGTCAAACCAAACTGGGTATAGAACACCCCACTGGTTCCTCCCATGAACGAGGTCGGGATAAACACGGCCATAAATACCAGTGAGGTGGTCACAATAGCTGCAGAAATACCATCCATGGCAGCCACCGTAGCTTTATAAGGTGAACGGTAGCCTTCGTCAAACTTGGCCTGCACGGCCTCCACCACACAATGGCATCATCCACCACCGTACCGATTACCAGCACCAGTGCAAAAAGGGTCAGCAGGTTCAGACTGAATCCGGCCACATACAAGAAAGCAAACGTACCCACCAGCGACACGATAATGGAAACCGAAGGAATGATGGTGGAACGCACGCTCTGCAAGAAGAAATAAACCACCAGCACCACCAAAATAATAGCCTCAATCAGGGTTTTCACCACCTCGTGCACCGATGCATCCAAGAAGTCCTTCGTACTCATCAGGTCGGCCATTACAAGCCCCTTCGGCAAGTCTTTTGAGATTTCCTCCATCAGCTTGTCCACTTCCTTCACAATCTCGTTGGCATTCGATCCGGCCGTCTGCGAAATCATACACGTCGCACCGGGGTGACCCACAATTTCACTGTTATAGGCATAGCTCTGCGAACCTAATTCCACATCGGCCACATCCTTCAGGCGGAGCACTTCGCCCGTAGGAAGAGACTTGAGCACCATGTTGCCGAATTCTTCCGCAGTTTCATATCTACCCCGGTATTTCAATGTGTACTGAAATGTATTTTCAGAATCCTCACCCAGTGTACCTGTCGCCGCCTCCACGTTCTGGTCATCCAGCAAGGCAATCACATCGGCAGGTACCAGCTGATACTGAGCCATCTTCTGAGGATTCATCCAGATACGCATGGCATAATCCCCACCCATGACATTCACATTACCCACTCCCGAGATACGGGACAGACGAGGTTCTACATTAATCTTAAAATAGTTGTTGATAAAATTCTGGTCGTAGCTGTCGTCGGGACTGTACAACGATATAATCTTGACCATACTGTTCTGTCGTTTTTCTACGGTCACACCCACCTTGGTCACTTCTGCGGGCAACAGTCCTTCCGCCTCCGACACACGATTCTTCGTGTTGACAGTCGCCATATCCGGATCCGTTCCCTGTGCAAAATATACGGTAATGGAAGCCGAACCCGTATTGGTGGCGGTAGAAGTCATATACGTCATGTTTTCCACACCGTTAATGGCTTCTTCCAACGGAGCGATGACACTCTTCAGTACTGTTTCCGCATTGGCACCCGTATAGGTGGTAGACACCATAATGGTAGGAGGCGCGATGTCAGGATACTGCTCCATGGGAAGGTTGCTCAAACCGATTACTCCCAATATCAGGATGAGCACAGAAATAGCACACGACAGGATGGGCCTGTCGATAAAAGTCTTCAGTTTCATAACGTCCCCTCCTATTTTTCAGTATGTAACGAAAGAATCTGGGTATTCTCCTGAATCAGTCCGGCACCCTCGGCCACAATTACTTCCCCTTCCTGCAAGCCACTCTCTACAATGTATTCCTGCCCGTTGTTCAGCGGGAAAACAGTAACCTGTGCCGACTCGGCCTTTCCACTCTCATTCACCTTATACACATACACCTTGTCCTGAATCTCAAAAGTAGCTTCCTGCGGAACAACCAGCGCGTTCTCCTTGGTATAGGGCAATACGAGCGTAGCCGTACTTCCGTTTCGCAACATTCCTTCCGGATTCAGGAACACGGCACGCAGACTGACAGCCCCTGTTCCGGTGTCAATGGTTCCACTGATGGCATCTATCACCCCTTCGTGTGCATATTTCACTCCGTCGCTCAACTGCAAGGATACTTTGGGCATACCAGCCAGCGCCTTGTCCACACTGCCATACTGACGGAGCAGTGACAGCATCTGATTTTCGGTCATGGAAAAATATACATAGACTTCCTCATCGTCCGAGACGGTAAGTAAAGGCGTGGTAATGGAAGAATTGACCAATGCCCCCACACGATAGGAAGACATACCTGCCACTCCATCCACCGGACTCCGGACTACCGTATAGGAAAGGTCATTGCGGGCATTGGTTTCATTGGCCTTCGCTTGTGCCAGACTAGCCTCAGCCTCCAACAAAGAATTTTGTGCCGTCTGACGGTCGAAATCCGAAACCACACGCTCCTTATACAGCTCTTCCTTGCTGTCGGACGTCAGTCGGGCCGTAGCCACGGCAGCTTCCGCACTTTTCACATTCGCCAATGCCGTCTGCAAAGCTGCTTTATACGGAACCTGGTCAATCACGAACAACACCTGTCCCTTGTGCACCTTAGCTCCTTCTTTCACACAAATCTCGGTAATCGTACCGCTCACCTGCGGACGAATTTCTACACTCTGTCTTCCCTTTACTACAGCCGAATAGCTGTTAGTGAGAAGGCGATTTTCTTTTTTCACAGTCATGGTCTTGTACCCACTTTCCTGTGAGGTAGGTGCAGGCTGCGTACAGGCTGTCAGCATCCCCAACAACGCACAAAAACATGCATCAACAGATACAAAATTTTTTTCATCTTATTCTCTTTTTTTAGTTGATTTGACTCTTTCTGTTGTAATAGCCGATGCAAATTTAGAAGGCGAGGAAGACTACTTACTTGTTCCATTCCTAAGAACATTTGTCTGAAACCTTGCTTTAGCATTTATTCTGTTTATGATTTCTAAAACATACAAAAAGGTTTTCAGGCTACGATTTATGTCTGTATTTTAGATGCGCAAATACAACAACGAGATACAAGATGAAAGAATATGCGTTTACAAAATGGCTGGTTCCGACGCTGCAAGCAGACGGAACAGAGCGAGATATAGTGTATAATGAGCAAATGGGCATCTTCACCGTACGGGGAGAAAATCAATTCCAGAAAGGAAGTATCGACACACAGCATACGGTGTCTTTGCTCGTATTAAAAGGAGAAATCAGCATCCAGACCAATGACAAGCGGACCGTCATTCCTGCTCCTTCTTACATCGAGTTTATCGAACCTCACCAATGGAGCGACCTGAAAACAAACCGTGATTTCGAAAGATGTCTGCTCATTACCCGAAGGGAGATTTTTTTGCAGGCAGCCGAATGCATCCGTTCCAAGGTGGCAGCCTATGTATACAGACACGTATTGGAGCCGTTTATTCCATTGAAGAAACAGGATCTTCTCCGGATACAATCACATATAGACATGTTGCGCCACACCCTTCAGCAAAAAGAGAATCATTTCCTGCTTGAAATGCTGGAAAACACGCTTCGTTCCCTCATCCTGGAAGTGTGGAATATTATCCTCCGCATGTATAAACAAGAAAACGAGTTCGAGCATTCTTTCCGCTGGAAAGATACCCTCCCTCGTTTTCTATATCTGATGCATACCAATTGCCGTTATCATCACACCGTAAAATGGTATGCCGACCAACTCTACGTATCCCCCGATGCGTTATCGGCCAAGTTAAAGAAACTCTATGGCAAGACAGCCAACCAGCTCATCAGCGAAAGCCTGATAGAAGAAGCAAAAGTCTGTCTGCTCAATCCGGCCAACAGCGTGCAGGACGTGGCCGAAAAGCTCTGTTTCTCTGACCAGGCTTCTTTCAGCAAGTTTTTCAAACGCTACTGCGGAATGTCGCCCGGCCAGTTTAAGAAACAAGCCTAAACCTTATTTAAAGGTTCACCTCCGTTACCACCTGTCCGTCGAAGAGATTAATGACACGGTCGGCAAAGCCGGCATCATGCTGTGAGTGGGTCACCATCACAATGGTGGTGCCTTCCTTATGCAGCTCGGTAAGTAATTCCATCACCTCACGTCCGTTCTTGGAGTCCAGGTTACCGGTAGGCTCATCGGCCAGAATCAGCTTCGGCCCTGATACTACGGCACGGGCAATAGCCACACGTTGCTGTTGCCCGCCCGACAGCTGCTGCGGGAAGTGCTTGGCACGATGTGTAATCCCCATCCGCTCCATGGCAGCCTCCACTTTCCGCTTACGTTCTGCCGAAGGTACGCCCAAATACAGCAAGGGCAGTTCGATGTTCTCAAATACGTTCAACTCGTCAATCAGGTTGAAGCTCTGGAACACGAAACCAATCACTCCCTTACGCAAGGAAGTACGTTGCGATTCAGTATAGCCCCCCACTTCTGTTCCGTTCAAGAAATACTTGCCTCCCGTGGGATTGTCCAGCAGTCCCAAGATATTCAGCAAGGTAGATTTTCCACAACCTGAAGGACCCATGATAGCCACGAACTCTCCTTCCTTCACTTCGATACTTACATTATTCAATGCCCAAGTTTCCACTTCATCTGTGCGGAATACTTTCTGTAAATTTTCTGTCTTAATCATACTTCAAAATTTTATTTTAATGATATTACTCTTGTTTTATACATTCTACCGGATTTACCCGACTCAATATCCAACCCTGCAGGCAGACAATGACCGCCGAGATGCCCCACACCACCAACAACGGCCATACAAAGATACCGGCCGAAAGCGGGGCACGGTACGCAAACTGCTCCAGCCAATGCAGCATGAACCACCAGCCGACAGGCATAGCCACGACATACGCCACTACAGCATAGATACAGAACGGTTTGTTAAGCAGCCAGATAATCTGTCCCCGTGTTGCTCCATGCACCTTGCGGATACTAATTTCGCGTATCCGCTGACGGGTGGCATACCAGGCGATACCAAACAATCCGAAACCTGTCAGCAACAACCCAATCACGGCATAGAAAGTCAGGATATGCGACAAAGAAAGCACTTTCCCGTTACGTGCCATAAAATCCCGGTGCATATCTGCATAACCGAAAGGTTGGTTGGGGTTCATTTCATTCCATACGGCTTCTATCTGCCGCAAGGTCTCTTCACGGTTTTCCGGACGAAGACGCAGTTGCAAATAAAATCCTTTCTGCAAGTCACTTGCCGACAACAATGTGATGACAAGAGGTGTTACCGCTTCTTCCAGCGAATTGACGGAAAAGTCGCGCACCACACCTGCGATTACAGCCAGACTGTCTTTCGTTTCCGTATCGAACTCGCGCAAGGCATGCCCCACGACCTCCGTACCCGCAGGCACTAACAAGCGGACAAAACTCTCGTTCACCAGTACCGGAGATGCCTGACGCTCCAACAGACGGGAAGGAGATTCTCCACTCAACTGTTCAATGCGCAAGGTGCGCAACAAGGTGGAGTCGCCTTCCAATGTCAGCAGATTGGTACGCACTTCCTTCCCACCGGGACGCTGCACGTTCAACTGACGTATCCAGGCATTAAGCACCGAAGCCTTGGAAAGTGTCATGGATTCAATCCCTTTCACCCGTTTCTCCAGTTCCGCCTTAAAGGGAGCCAACGGAGCACCAAAGGCATCCCCTATCTCAATGCAGCCTTCGTAACGCGAAGCCCGCTGGCGGGTCAGTTCCATCTGGTTGCGTGCTGTCAACGTAGCCAGTAACAATCCGATAGAAATCACGAACTGCACCGTTACCAGTACAGCCACAAAGCGCTGTTTGCGTCGGCCACTGTAAAGGGTACGGTACTCCGTAAACGACAAGCGTGACAGGCGACAACTGATGTACCACGCCGGTATTACCGACATCAACAGAATGAATAACAGCAACCACGGCAACATCTGACTACTGAAGAAGAACGTCATGGTCAACCGCGAACCCAGCAGATCATTAAACAGTGACAGACAGTCGTTGACCAGCAGAATGGACAAGCCGAATGCCAGCACTACCGTCAGAAAAGCATCCCCAAAAAGTTGCAGACGGATATTGCGCAAGGTAGCCCCCATCAATTTCTCCACATGAATCATACGAAGCTGTTGCAGCAAGCGGCTCAAACTCATGTTAGTATAGTTGCAGCAAGCAATGATTAGTATCAGCACGGCTGCCAGCAGACTGATATAGAGAGTCTGCACGGGTGTCTGACTGACGAAATCGAGCATCTGCTGAGAGGAATCATCAGGAGTAGTGAAACAAATGGCGTCCAGCGGATCCAGGTAATATTTCGTCTGACCAGGCATCAGTGTAGGTACCTTGTCCTCATTCAGTTTATCGGCCAGGTGACCCGCATCCGTACCCGGAGTCAGCTTCAACAGCGTAAGTCCACCCCAGAAGAAATCAGGGTCGTGTGCTATCAGCATGTCAAACTGCAAAAGCGATTGTTCACGCTTCTTAAGCACTGCCGCCACTTCGTACGTACGGACCTCTCCAAAGCGGAAATGTGCCTCCACCTGCTTTCCTACCGCTTGTTTCCCCCCGAAAAGGCGACGGGCACAAGCCTCACTCAACGCCACCTTCCCCGGCTGACAGAGTACCTGACTCAAACTACCTTCTTCCGTACAGTAATCAAAAAAGTTCGTCAGGGTCGTATCGGCCGACAACATCTTAAAATCACCTTCCACCTTCTGATCGTTCACCTTGCAGTAAAGCAAATCCAGTTTCCCTAACCGAAGAAAGTCCTCTACCTCGGCATAGCTTTGCTTCAGCTGCGGAGGAATCTCTGCACCGGCAAAAGCCACTCGTTTCCCCTCCGTCATCGGGTCATCCTGCCGCAGAAAAAACATGCGGTCACGGTCCGGATTACGTCCTTCCAGCCCATGCTCGTGCACGAAGTATGTCATCAGCAGGTTGGTGCAAGCCAATCCCAATGCCAGACTGGCTACTGAAACAAGGAAAAACACCTTGTTACGCCACCAGCTTCGCAAAATCATTTTCAATACTACATTCAGTATCATAACACATCGTTTTTTAGTTCATTTCTTATTCTGTCAGACGGATGCCTTCGATATAGTATCCCCCTTCCACGTGCTCGCCTTCCGAAAAGTCAAACCAGCGGGTATCTTTCTTTATTCACTTTTCATTACTTCACTCGGGTTGATGCGGGAAGCCTTGTTCACCTGCCAGAGCAACGTAGCCACGGAAATCACTGCCACTATCAGGAAGGCTGCCAGGAACAGACCGACCGTCACCGGAGCCTTCACCACCAAATCAGCGGTATAATAATGGATGGCCAGCCAAGCCAGCGGCACTGCCACCACGGCTGCCAGCAACAGCATCCCCAAGTAACGGCGGAGCAACAGCACATACAGGTCTTTCAGCATGGCACCGTTCACCTTGCGGATGGCAATCTCGCGGTAACGCTGGCGGATGTCGAACAAGGAAATACCCAACAGGCCCAGACAGGAAATGACAATGGCAATAAAGGCAAAAGCCGAGTAAATGGTAGCTACCTGCTGATCAGATTTATACAACTTCTGCACATCGTCCTTCAACAACGAATACTGAAAGTTTTCCGTGCCATATACTTCCCTTTCCAGCTTACGCAGATAATTTATCACCTTAGAAAGTTTGCCCGGCTGACATGCTATCTGATACACGTCTCCCCGCATAGTAGGAGAAACCATGAACAGCATGGGACGTACCCCTTTGGAGATATGTCCGCTATAATAATCCTCTATCACTCCCACAATGGGACGGGCCTGCAAATCCGGAACAAATTCTTTCATACGGAGATCCAACACGGTAGCTCCCTCTAAAGAGGTGTATCCCAAAGCTCGCAAAGCCGCCCGATTCACCACAAACCCATCTTCTTCAACGGGCAGTTTCCCTTCCACAAGCTTCAAATTGAACAAGGTAAAGAATTCGGGAGTGGCAAAATTCTGATTCAATGAAACGGTTTCTCCTTTCGCATTCTGAAACTCTGCCGTATAGTCGAAATCCAAAATGGAATACAAACCAGCTGTCCAACATGAAATGTCTGGACATTTACTCAACGCCTCATCAATCTGCGCAACCCGCTGCTTCCGGGCTTGTATCGATTCATCGGTATAAGAGGCATAGTCAGTCGACTCATACACTAAGTTGGCATGAATCACATTTTCCACCTGAAATCCCGGTGGAGTATTCAACAGCAAGTTGAGATGACGATGGAAGAACAGGGCAAGGACAACCAGTACAATGGTTACCGTATATTGCACGAACAGGAATCCCTGACGCAAGCGTATTGACTTCCGGTCATTCCCCGAACGAACCAGCGACATGCCCAACGGGGATTTCCAGCACCGAACTACCGTACATAATGATATGAGCAACGGCAACCACACCAAAAGAGACAATGATACCCATACATCAAACGTCCCTACGGTAAACACCGTGTCAAACAAACGGTTGACAAAAGGTTGAGCAAGCTCCACCACCGTCCAGGCCAGCAACAACGACAAAACCGACAGCACCAGATTTTCCCAGTACACTAACATGAAGAGAGGACGGAAGCCTGCTCCCCATACCCGATGAAGCAGATAAATCCGCAATCGCTTGCCCAACAGCACCACATACAAATTGATGTAATTAAGCAGGCCGATAAAGAATATAAAGATGCACATGGCCGACAAGACATACAACTGAGCCCGGTTGCCCGACACACACATCGTAGGAGAAGTGCGGTACAACAAGCGTGACTCCCAATATACATTCTTCAGTGACAGGAGGGAGAAAGTGTACATGCTGCCATCTTCCACCTGCGTAGGACGCAAAATCTTGCCTGCCTCATTTAATTTCTGAATATCCGCTCCTGGCACAAAACGGACAAACTCCATGGGCATTCTTTCCCAAAGTGCTCCCGGCATTTCAGAAAGAATGGCATCAACCTGCAGGATAGACTTGTTTTCCGGAGTAGCGAAGATTCCGGATACCGTCACTGATTTCCCAGTAGACAAAACAAAGGTCTCTCCAATGGGATTCTGCTTACCAAACAACTTATGTGCCAGGTGCTCACTCAGCAAGGCCATCCCTGGCTTTGAAAGGGAATACTCTCCTTGTAACAGCTGATAACGGAACAGTTTCAAAAAGGTCGTATCGGCCACTATCATATTTACCTGCAAACGATTGTCCTTGTAACGTATCATGTCATGATCCAGCAGTGTGACCCGTGAACGTTGCATGACCAGTGACGGGTCTACAGCCAGCGTATCACCATTCAATGTGGAAGAAACCAATGCGTCGTTCTCGCCAATCTGACAACGAGACACATACACATTTTCCCGGTCCACACAATGGGTATCGACCGTCAGCTCCCGATGGATGTATCGAAGCAAAATGATGCAGCAGGCCAGACTGAATGCCAGCCCCAACAGATTAATCAGTGTGTACGTCCGTGCACGGAGCAGGAAACGTAATGCATAGCGTAGTGTGTTCATATAAATTTGTTTTTTTATTATTCACTTTTTATTACTTCACTCGGGTTGATGCGGGAAGCTTTGTTCACTTGCCAAAGCAACGTAGCCACGGAAATGACCGCTACTATCAGGAAGGCTGCCAGGAACAGCCCTACCGTCACCGGGGCCTTCACCACCAAATCGGCAGTATAATAATGGATGGCCAACCAAGCCAGCGGCACTGCCACCACAGCTGCCAGCAACAGCATCCCCACGTAACGGCGGAGTAACAGCACATACAGGTCTTTCAGCATGGCACCGTTCACTTTGCGGATGGCAATCTCCCGGTAACGCTGGCGGATATCGAACAGGGAAATGCCGAACAGCCCCAGACAAGATACGACAATGGCGATAAAGGCAAACGAAGTGTAAAGCATTGCCATCCGACGGTCTGCCGCATATATCTGTTTCACCTGATCGGAAAACAACGTATATTCAAATTCCTCTGTGCCATATATTTCACGTTCCACTTTTTTCAAGTAATCCATCACCGCAGCCAGACGTCCCGGACGGTATGACAACGTATACAGGTCACCGGAAGAGCCACGTCGCACCACAAATACCATCGGATGCACACCCGCACTGATATGTCCGTCATAATAATCGTCGATAACCGCTACAATAGGATGCGCTTCCGGGTTTTGAGCCCTCACTTTGTCATCTTCATACATCAATGTAGCTCCTTGACAGGAATCATATCCCAACGCCTTCAGTGCCGCACGGTTCACCACATAATACTCTCTGTCCCAATCTTCTTCCTCTTCCATTGAGGGAAGCGTTCCCTCTACAAAACGCAGTTCATAAAGCCGGAAGAAAGAAGGATTGGCATACCACATATACAAAAAAGCCGTACGCCCGTTGTTTCCTATGAACTTCATTCCAAAATCACTGGAGGTCAGCGCAGATTGATCCGCTACCCAATACTCAATATCAGGGCAAGCTTTCATCTTGGCACCCAGTTGTTTCACTCGCTGCACACGTGCCTGTATGTCTTCCGGATTCTGATAGGAGGAATAATCCTTTGATTCGTGAGCCAGATGCGCCACCAGAATATTCTCCGTACGATACCCCGGGTCTGTATGCAGCAAAGTATCGAGCTGACGGTTAAAATAAAATGCCAGTACCACCAATATCAAGGTAAGTACATATTGCAACAGCAACAGTCCCATCCTCGCCCGTACCGACTGCCCGGCCGTACTCACCAGACGAATGCCGACAGAAGGCAAGATACGCGTGAAACGGAAATACGGATAAAGCGAGGCCATCAACGGCAGGAATACAAGTAACGCCAAGGACAAATACCCATCGAAAGCTGTATAGGAGAAATCAAACCCGAAACAGCGGGACACGGGCACCCGGGTCAGTTCAATGCATACCCACGCAAGCAGCACAGCCAAAGCGGAAAGCAGAAAGTTCTCGGCAAAAATCTGTGCAAAGACAGCTCCTCTTCCTGCTCCAAACACCCGGCGTATACCGTATTCGTGCGTGCGTTTGAGCATAAAAATCATGTAAAGGTTAATGAAGTTCAGCAATCCGGTAACCAGCAGCAACGCACAGATACCCATGAATATCTGCAACTGTCCCCAGTCTCCCCATACATAAATAGATGCTTTATCCCTTATTTCCAACTTGGAAAAGTAACATTCTTTCAAAGGTACGAAACGAAAGGTGTACACCCGTGTATCCGACGGATAGTGCGGATTCAGACGGCGTGGATGTTTCCCTACTTGATTAAGTTTATTCATATTTGCTCCAGGCACAAAACGATATAAATCCAGCGGCATCTTCTCCCAACTATTGGAAGAGGTATTTGCCAGAAGCATATCGAAATTCAGCCAGGTCTTGTTGACAGGAGAGCCAATCACTCCTTTCACCACATATTCTTGTCCGTTGGAATAAGTGATTGTCTTTCCGACAGGGTTGTCCGAACCAAAAACCTCCCGTGCATACGATTGGGTCAGTACTACTGAAGAAGGATCGGTCAGGTTCTTTTCTCCCTGTATCAGCGGATAAGAGAACAATTGAAAAAACGTACTGTCCGTAGCAAGGGCGTCGCAACGGTAACGGTGTCCCTCACTGACCAGAAAATCATTCTCCAACGGAACAAAACTACATTTCGTTTCTATCAGTTCTGGAGCAATCAGTACACTGTCATTCCGATAAGCTGCATAAGAGCCCCAATATACACCTCCAGACACACTCACTTGCACGGCATACACTTTTTCCCGGTCCACACAATGGGTATCGACCGTCAGTTCCCGATGGATGTATCGGAGCAAAATAATACAGCAGGCCAGACTGAAAGCCAGCCCCAACAGATTAATCAGGGTGTACGTCCGTGCACGAAGCAGGAAACGTAAAGCGTAGCGTAGTGTGTTCATATAAATTTGTTTTTCTTTTCCACTAATTATATAACTCTCTGTAATTCTTAATTTTAACCATTCTCAGTACTTCCTTTGCAGTACTCCAGTACTTCCCTGAAAGTACTACAGTACTTCTTAGGCAGTACTCCGGTACTTTCGGGGAAGTACTGGAATCAGGTGAAAGCATCCGGTTCATTCACTTAAACACCAGCTCTTCAGCGTCGCCAAAGTTATCATATCCTGTGGTAATCACCCAATCGCCGGGCTGCAAACCTTCGGTTATTTCGTATTGCAGGGGGTTCTGACGCCCGATGACCACCGGAACCCTTCTCGCCCGGGTCTTGTCGGCATTGAGTTTGTAAATCCATTGCCCGCCGGTCTGCGAATAGAAATTACCGCGCGGAATTACCAAGGCTTGTTCCGGTTGCCCTAACTCAATCTGTACCCGGAAGCTTTTTCCCAGACGGACGTTTTCGGGCATTTCTCCCGTAAAGACTAAGTCCACATCAAAGGTGCGGTCTTTCACCTCCGGCACCACCTTGCTGACTTTCAAGGCATAGCGTTTTCCCTGATAAGTTACGGATGCCGGCAGACCTACCGTCACCCGGTCTACGTAGTATTCGCTCAGGGAAGCATGCACCTTGAACTGCGACATCACTTTCACTTCCGCCAGGTTCTCTCCGGCTGCCACCTGCTGGCCTAATGTGACCTTCACAAAACTGAGCTGCCCATCGGTCGGTGCACGTACCACCAGCTCTTCCATCCGCAGCAAAGAACGCTCCAGCTTCTTCTGTTCCCGTTCCCGGTCGTTTCGCAACAGCTCTCTGCGAATGACCGTCATGGCTGAATCGCTTTGCAGACTCTGCATCTTCAGCTGGGTAGAGGCCGTTTTATAGCGGTACTCATCTTCCGATACTTCCAGCTGCGCCTTGCTGCGGATGCCCATGCGGTATTCTTCCTGCTCCAGTGCAAAGCTTTTCCGTATCTTGTTCAACTCGTAAGCAGCCTCCAATGTCTGTTGTTTCAG
This sequence comes from Bacteroides sp. 43_108, assembly GCA_001915545.1. Classification (GTDB taxonomy): domain Bacteria; phylum Bacteroidota; class Bacteroidia; order Bacteroidales; family Bacteroidaceae; genus 43-108. Next base: position 19,380 of record MNQS01000123.1, read on the forward strand.
AGTCAGACTTTTCTGTTCCATCTCAAGGGCCTTCTCCTGATAAGAGATGCGTTGCTTCTCCCATTCATCCCGCTGGTCGTCTATCTCGCGCAACAGGTCCGGATTGGTCAGCAGCAAGATGGTATCTCCCTGCTGTAAAAGGCTTCCTTCCTCGGCTACGATGCGGGCTACATTACCCGACTCGCGGGCATTGACCATCAAAGTCAGAATGGGATGCACCACTCCTTCCACATCCACGTATTCACGGAAAGGGGCCTGCTTCACCTCGGCCAGTTGCACAGAGTCCGCATCAATGCGTAAACGCTGGGGGCCGGAAGCCAGTACAATCACATAAATCAGTCCGGCCAGCAAGAGTACGCCGCCCGCCAGATAAAGACGATAGCGAACGTACCAGGGTTTCTTTTTCAATTGTATATCCATAATCGGTTTGTGTTATATTTCAGGTAAAGTTTCAGTCAGCGGACAGTTCCGGTAAAAATCATATTGCGTCAGGCTGCGGAGTCCGTAATACAGCATCCAGTAGGTTTTCAGGGCCTCAATATAATTGCGCCGGGAGGTATCTTTCTCCGTGGTGGCCGCATTCAAATCGAGCACCGACGATTTGCCCATCAGGTAAAGTCGGAGTGCCACTTCATACCGTCGGCGGGCTGTTTCGTCGGTACGGAAGGCTACTTCCACCTGCCGTGCCTGAAGATTAAACTGCCGTACCATCTGCCGCACGTTCAGTTCAAAATCATTCATGCCCTGTTCTACCTGGGTATTGACCAGCTCGATGTTCGATTTGGCCACACGCACCTTTCCCTTGCCTCTCCCCCAGTCCAGTATCGGAATCACTACGGACAGGCTCACGTATTGCTGGTCAAGCGGGTCACGATAGGAATCCCGAAGACGGGCAGCGGTCTGCGAAAGTCCGAACTGGAGGTACAAATCCGCCTTTAGTCCCCGACTGGCACGAGCGGAGGCCAACTGGCTACGACTCTCCAACTGCATCCGTCGGTAGGTTTCGATTTCCGGACTGTGAAAATGGGCCTGTTCCAGTGCCTTGTCCAAAGGCACTTCAAAATCCGGCACACTGTCATGCGGAACCACCTCTATCTCTTCTTCCTCCCGGATACCTAAGAAAGAACGGAAGGTAAGCATGGCATCTTCCACACTGATACGGGCTTTCATCAGGTTGGTTTCCTCGGTCAGCTTGTTCACTTCCAGCTGCAACATCTCATTTTCCGTAATGCTGCCGATGCGATACCGTCCGCGAGCATAGCGATATAAGGTGTCGGCGGAAGCATAGTTGGCTCGGGCAATCTCCAAGTCGGACTGGGCAGATGCCAGTGCAAAAAACAACTCGCATGTTTTCGAAGCAATCAGCTCCAGCGTCTCACTATATGTTTTCTTAGCCTCCTGAAAACGGACGGGCTCAATGCGGCGGTTCCACTTCAAGGAGTTATAGCCAAAAAGCGACTGACGGTAACCTACCGTGAAAGGCTGGGTGTTATAAGCCGTGCTTTTCTCGCCCAGTTCATCCATACGCTGGGCAGCCGTCTGCATGAACAAGTTACCTCCCGTGAACCAGACGTTCTGGCTGACGGAAAGCGTCAGGTCGGTAGCCAGCTGGTTCTGGCGGAGAAACAGTTCCGTACCGTCGGGCTGGGTTACCTTATTAATCTGTCGGTTCAGATAAGGCGATGCAGACAAACTTACCTCAGGCAGGTAGTCTGCCCGAAACGAACGGTAACTCCAGTAAGCTGCCCGGTAGGTATGCCGGGCAGCTTCTGCCTCTGGAGAGCTGGCCTGCGCCAACTGAATAGCCTCTTGCAGTGTCAGCTTCTCTCCCCACACAACTTGCCCGCAGAAAAGCAGGCAACTCATAAGCCACAGTATCTTGTTTTCCATCTTCATACGCATAGTTATCTGCTTTTTTATATCCAAAAGCTGTGCCATTCGGATAACGCACTGATTATGTAGAAGATAGAAAAATCAAGCAAATTCACACCGTGTGCGAATCCGCACAAAAAGCGTGCGAAAATGCACATACAGCACATGCAAAAAAACATTATCTTTGCGAAAGACACCCTGATATTGTATGGAAGAAAAAGGAAAAATACTCATCATTGACGATAACGAAGACGTGCTCTTCGCCTTGAACCTGCTGTTAGAGCCTTATATGGAGCAGATTCGAGTAACCACACAGCCTACACGGATTGAACATTTCATGACCACCTTCCATCCCGACGTGATTCTGCTCGACATGAATTTCCAGCGGGATGCCATCAGTGGGCAGGAAGGATTTGACTACCTGAAGCAGATTCTCCGTATCGACCCGCAAGCGGTAGTGGTGTTCATGACGGCCTACGCGGATACGGGAAAAGCGGTGCAGGCCATTAAAGCCGGGGCAACTGATTTTATTTCCAAACCATGGGAGAAGGAAAAGCTGTTGGCTACATTGTCGGCAGCCGTCAAACTCAGCCGCTCACGCCAGGAAGTAGGACGGTTGCAGAATGAGGTACAGGCTCTTAAGGGAGATGAGCGCATTCCGGAACTGATTGGCAACTCCCCCGCCATGCAGAAGGTAAAAGAAACCATTTACAAGCTTTCCGATACGGATGCCAACTTGCTCATACTGGGAGAAAACGGTACCGGGAAGGACCTGGCCGCACGCATGCTGCGCTTCTTCTCTCCCCGTCGGGAGCAGGTCTTTATTCCCATCGACTTGGGAAGTATTCCGGAACAGTTGTTCGAAAGTGAGCTCTTCGGGTACGAAAAAGGTGCTTTCACGGATGCCCGAAAAGCCAAGCCGGGCAGAATGGAAACAGCTTCAGGGGGTACGTTGTTTCTGGATGAGATTGGTAACCTGTCCCTGCCCATGCAGGCCAAGTTGCTGACGGCCATCGAAAAGCAGTGCATCACCCGACTGGGGGCAGTCAATCCGATACACATCGATGTCCGGCTGATTTGTGCCACCAATGCCAACCTGCATCAGTTAGTGGCAGAAGGAAAATTCCGTCAGGATTTGTTGTACCGCATCAATACCGTGGAACTTCACATCCCTCCTTTACGGGAACGTGGAGAGGATATTCTGCTGTTAGCTACACATTTTCTGAATCAGTACAACCGGAAATACCGCAAGGAAATCAAGGGACTGACGCGTGAAGCCAAAAACAAGCTGCTGAAATACGAATGGCCGGGCAATGTGCGTGAATTGCAGCACACCGTAGAGCGGGCTGTCATCCTGAGCGAAAACGGACTCTTGAAACCGGATGACTTCTTGTTTCCACAAGGGAATGCCGCCGCTCATCAGCCTGCACTGACGGAGGAACTCAACTTAGAGAAACTGGAAAAGAATGCCATCGAACGGGCCTTGAAAGTGAGCGCAGGAAACATGAGCAAGGCCGCCGAACTATTAGGAATTACACGTTTTGCACTTTATCGGAAACTGGAAAAATGGGGCTTATGAAAACGTATGGATACTACCTGATATTGCACATCTTGGGACTGACGGGTCTGATTGCCGCAGGTGTTTTAGCCATGCTGCATGGACTGTGGTTCTGTACCATCATTTGCGGACTATTGCTCATTGGCATCTGTTACAGCCTGTACCGCATACAAATCCGGCAGACTGAAACCATGTACAGGCTCGTGGAATGCATGAAACAGAATGACCTGGGACAGCGGGTTTGCGCACCTTTCGCCGACCCGCAGATGCAGAAGTTAGCTGAGGACCTTTCACAGGCCCTGAAGAACCTGCGCACCCGTATAGTAGATGAGGAGGTGAAGCATCAATACTATGAAATGCTGCTGAACAAGGTAGATACGGCCGTACTCGTCACCGACCGAAGCAACCGGATGGAATGGATGAACAAGGCAGCCCGCGAACTATTGGGACACTGCCCCCATCTACCCGAAGAAATCAGCACGGCCATTCAGGAAAACCAGCAGGTAGCGCACCTGCAAAAAGGAAACGCCACTTTCGACCTCTCCCTGTCCGTCACTCACATCCAGCTGCAAGGACGAACCTGCCGGCTGATTAGCTTGAAAAACATCCACGGCGCATTGGAGTACAAAGAAATGGAAGCCTGGCAAAAGCTGATACGGGTACTGACGCATGAAATCATGAATTCTATCACCCCGATTATTTCCCTGGCAGATACATTGAATGAACGAAGCCAGGAGCATCCTGACGATGCACGTACGCATACCTACATACAGCAAGGGCTACAGGTCATCTACCGCCGGGGGAAAGGCTTGCTGGAGTTCGTAGAAAATTACCGGAAACTGACCCGTATCTCGGCCCCGATGAAAACGGAAATCCCACTGGAACAGTTCCTTTCCGACCTGCAACGACTTTACCCGGAACTGGAAGTGCAGTATAAATGCCCGTCTTCCCAGCTCACCTGGTATGCCGACCGCACACAGGTGGAGCAGGTATTTATTAACCTGCTGAAGAATGCCCGTGAAGCATGTGCCCATCGCTCCCATCCGGACATCCGCATCCAGGTAGAAGCCCATGCCCAGGAACTCATTTTCGAAATCAGCGACAACGGAGAAGGTATGCTGCCGGAAGTGACGGAACGTATCTTCGTGCCTTTCTTCACCACTAAGAACAACGGTTCCGGTATCGGCCTTACCCTCTGTAAACAGATTATCAGCCTGCACGGCGGACAAATCAGCGTACAAAGCACAGCGGGGAAAGGAAGCTGTTTCCGCCTCTCTTTCCCCGCCGTATAAGTATATAGTTCAATTACTTATTTCATAACCCATTGCAAGCAGACCGGTTTATCGGTATGGATGGTCTTGCCTGTATCTTGCAAAAGACCGGTTTCCGCATCACGCGCAAACACCTGAATCTCATTGGTATCCCGACAAGCTACTAACAAATACTTACCGTTCGGTGTAATCGTGAAATTACGCGGATGAATGCCCGTCAACTGATACCCTACCTTAGTCAGTGTACCATCGGAAGGAGAAACCTTGAAAATAGCTACGCCATCTGCTTGCAGACGGTTGGAAGCATACAGGAATTTTCCATCGGGCGACAGATGAATATCCGCACTACCTTTCGCGCCCACCGTGTCTGCCTTGATGACTTGTTGCTGTGTCAGGGTCTTTCCATCGTACGTCCACACCACTACTTCGCCAGACAATTCCGTCAACAGATACGCATGTTTTCCCTGCTTGTCAAAACAAGCATGACGCGGACCTGAACCTGGAGCCAGCTCAATATCAAATGCAGCCGCTTCATCCAATAAATCCGTTCCTTTCGTTCCTGGAGTTTGTTTTACTGGAAAAGCATGAATACGGTCCAGTCCCAAATCGTTTGCCAAAAGCAACTTCCCATCGGGAGTGAAATACACGCAATGCAAGTGAGGCTGCTCCTGCCGTTCCTTATCGGCTCCTTTTCCCTGGAAGGAAATGACATGCCCCTCTCCTAACTTTCCATCCGCCAGACGAGGGAAAACCGTAATATTTGCTCCCATATAATTGGCAGTCAACACGAACTTACCATCCGGACTCACCGTAATATAACACGGTGAAGCTCCACCCGTAGACTGGCTGTTCAGCAACGTCAGCCCCGCAGTCAACGTATCCAATGCCAACGCATTAGCCGTAAACCCTTTTTCCGTCTCTCCCACGGCATACACATGCGTACCGTCTTCCGTCGGCACTAAAAACGACGGATTCTCAATCCCCGACAACGTACTGGCCAGCACAGCCTCTCCCGTCTCCTGATTGAAGCGATACGTCTTTATCCCTTCCTGATCGGCACTTGCATAACTGCCCACCAGCATCAACAAAGTATCCGGTTCTTGTGACACACTCATTTTCTGCTCACCTTTTCCAGCACAAGCCCCCAACAAAAGAGAGCCGGCACACAACGACATTAAAATGTGCTTCCTCATAGTTCTATATTATCCAAGTAAACAATGTTCCAAAAGTAAACTCATAAAAAAACGAAGAACCTTGACTCGCTAAACCCAAGATTCTTCGCTTTTTATGAAAAAGAAGAAGCCGTACCCGAGGCGTGACGAAACTCCGAATGACAGGTTTTGAGTGCTCCCCTCCTTTGTAATCCACCGGCATAAATGCTACCCGAAGGCGTGGCCCGCCATTGGAAGTAGAAGCTTGTCTCGGTATTTCTTTAGATTTGATGAGTTTCCCGATTCTGCAAGTACGGCTTCAATTTTTCTATGACAAATATACGACAAATATTTGAATATACAAAAATAATGCACAAAAAAAGGATGCCATTTTAGGGGCATCCTTTATACATTGTCTCCGTCTCCGGTGAGATTAAGCAGCTTTAGCTTTAGCAACCACAGCCTTGAATGCTTCAGGGTGGTTCATAGCTAAGTCAGCCAACACCTTACGGTTGATTTCAATACCTGCTTTGTGCAATGCACCCATCAACTTAGAGTAAGACATACCTTCCAGACGAGCAGCTGCGTTGATACGCTGGATCCACAATGCGCGGAAGTTACGTTTTTTGTTCTTACGGTCACGGTATGCATAAGTCAGACCTTTTTCCCAAGTATTCTTAGCAACGGTCCAAACGTTCTTTCTTGCACCAAAATAACCTCTGGTTAAACCTAAAATTTTCTTTCTTCTTGCTCTAGAAGCAACGTGATTTACTGATCTTGGCATAGTTTTAATTCTTTTTTGAATGATAGCGCCGATATATTCTCAATCGGACTTGAGGCTAATGCATTCGGTTAATAATTTAAAATGATACGTTTTTACGCTTTTGTTAAGATTACTTCATGCAAAGAAGTTCTTTTACCTGAGCTAAGTTAGCATTGTCAACTAAGCCCATGTGGCAAAGGTTTCTTTTCTGCTTTTTAGTCTTCTTAGTCAAAATGTGACTGTGAAAAGCGTGCTTTCTTTTGATTTTACCTGTTCCGGTAAGAGCGAATCTTTTTTTAGCACCGGAGTTAGTCTTGATCTTTGGCATCTTGTTAAAATTTTAATTATTATTATTCACATGGTAACGCACTATACCGGCGCGTTACGCACTTTCTTTTCTTTATTCTTTGGTTTCAACCACCTTCGCAGGTTCTGGTTTTGCAGCCTTTTTCGGAGCTCCCGGTTTTTTTGGAGACAATGATATAGTCATTCTCTTTCCTTCGAGCAACGGCATCTGCTCTACCTTTGCATAGTCTTCCAAGTCGTTGGCGAAACGGAGCAAGAGCACTTCTCCCTGTTCCTTGAACAAAATGGAACGTCCTTTAAAGAACACGTATGCTTTTACCTTATCTCCATCCTGCAAGAAACCGATGGCATGTTTCAGTTTGAAGTTGTAATCGTGTTCGTCGGTCTGAGGTCCGAAACGGATTTCCTTCACGTTTACCTTCACCTGTTTAGCTTTCTGTTCCTTTGCGCGTTTTTTCAGCTGATAGAGGAATTTAGAATAATCTATAATTCGACAAACTGGAGGAACTGCGTTAGGTGAAATTTCGACCAAGTCGGCTTCGTGTTCTTCCGCAAGTTTCAAAGCCTGCGCAATCGGATATACCGCCGATTCAATATCATCTCCCACAATACGTACTTCTTTGGCGCGAATCTGTTCGTTGATTCGGTGTTGCCCTTTTAACGTGTCATTTTTCATTAAAAATAGTGTCTTCCTGTTTGTTTTTTGAATTTATAAATTATTTATTTCAAAGTCCGTTTGCCGCAGAATTTTGATTCTGTCAGCAAACGGCTGCAAATTTACCATTTATTTATCATATTATGAACTTCTTCTGCAATATTTTTTGCAAATTCTTCGATTTTCATGGTTCCTTTGTCTCCTTCACCCTGCTTACGTACGGCAACTTCACCATTTTCGGCTTCTTTTTCGCCCACAATCAGCATGTAAGGGATACGTTTCATTTCGTTGTCGCGAATCTTACGGCCAATCTTTTCGTTACGGTCATCTACCAATGCACGTACGTCATACTTTTTCAATTCCATGCGTACCTCATCGGCATAGTCATTGAATTTTTCAGAGATAGGCAAGATAGCCACCTGATCCGGAGTCAGCCACAACGGGAACTTACCAGCAGTGTGTTCAATCAGCACAGCCACGAAACGTTCCATTGAACCAAACGGAGCACGGTGAATCATTACAGGACGATGTTTCTGGTTATCTGAGCCCATGTATTCCAACTGGAAGCGTTCCGGCAAGTTGTAGTCCACCTGAATGGTACCCAGCTGCCAGCGACGACCGATAGCATCCTTCACCATGAAGTCCAGTTTCGGACCGTAGAATGCAGCTTCACCGTATTCCACTTTCGCCTTCAATCCCTTTTCTTCGCAAGCTTCCACGATAGCCTGTTCTGCCTTTTCCCAGTTTTCATCGCTACCGATGTATTTTTCACGGTTTTCCTTGTCACGCAGAGAAATCTGAGCTTCAAAGTTTTCCAGACCCATAGAAGTGAATACGATAGAGATGATGTCCATCACACGGAGGAATTCATCTTTCACCTGATCAGGACGGCAGAAGATGTGCGCATCATCCTGTGTAAAGCTACGTACACGAGTCAATCCGTGCAACTCACCACTCTGCTCGTAACGACATACCGTACCGAATTCAGCAATACGCAACGGCAGGTCACGATAAGAACGCGGAGAGTTCTTGTAAATCATACAGTGATGCGGACAGTTCATCGGTTTCAAGAAGTATTCTTCGCCTTCTTCCGGAGTATGGATAGGCTGGAATGCATCTTTACCATATTTTGCATAGTGACCTGAAGTCACATACAACAGTTTGTTACCGATAGGCGGACACATTACTTCCTGATAGTCATAACGTGCCTGGATACGACGGAGGAAGTCCTGCAGACGGATACGCAAGGCAGTACCTTTCGGCAACCACATCGGAAGTCCCTTACCGACTGTATCCGAAAACATGAACAAATCCATTTCCTTACCAATCTTACGGTGGTCACGTTTCTTGGCTTCTTCCAGCATTACCAGATATTCATCCAGCATCTTCTTTTTCGGGAAAGTGATACCATAGATACGTGTCATCTGTTTGCGGTCTTCCTGACCTCTCCAGTAAGCACCAGCTACAGACAGCAGCTTGATAGCCTTAATAGGAGCAGTAGACAACAAGTGCGGACCACGGCAAAGGTCGGTAAACGCACCCTGAGTATATATACTGATGTGACCGTCTTCCAGTTCAGAAATCAACTCACACTTGTAAGTTTCACCTCTGTCACCGAACATTTTCAAAGCATCTTCCTTTGAAATGCTCTGGCGAACCAATTCTTCCTTCTTGGCAGCCAGTTCAGCCATTTTCTTTTCAATGGCAGGCAGGTCACCTTCCTTAATCACAGCCTCACCCGGATCTACATCATAATAGAATCCGTTTTCGATAGCCGGACCGATACCGAACTGAATGCCCGGATACAATTCCTGCAATGCCTCAGCCAGCAAGTGTGCACTTGTATGCCAGAAGGCATGCTTTCCTTGTTCGTCTTCCCATTTATAAAGAACGAAGTTTGCATCTTCGTTGATAGGACGATTCAAATCCACAGTTTCACCGTTCACCCCACAAGCCAATACATCCTGTGCCAGACGGGAACTGATGCTTTCTGCAATCTGCAGACCAGTAACTCCTTCGTTATACTCGCGAACGGAGCCGTCAGGAAAAGTTATCTTAACCATAGTCTTTTTGTATTAATCTATTATTGAGACGCAAAAATATAAACTTTTTAGTTAAAGAAAAATATTGCATCCAATTATTTCTCCTCTATTGTCGTAAATCGCTTGATAATATTGTAGGCCGAGAATATTCCCAGTTCACCTGCCTTACTCAAATCCTGAATACCCTGACGGTTATTGCCCAAGAAGATATTCGTCAGTCCGCGATTGTAATAGGCATCCGCAAAACGGGGATCCTGCTCAATGGCCTTGTTGTAATCTACCAACGCAGCCCGATAGTCCTTCATCACCGCCAGGATATTACCACGGTTATAATATGCATACACAAAGTCAGGAGCCAGTTCAATCACACGGTCCAAATCTTCGCGCACCTTATTATAGTCATACGAACGCACCTGCAGGTTCTGTTCCTCTACCGTTTCCACTTCAAACTTCCGGTCGCGCTTACGGTATTCCAACTGTTTGTAGTAAATCAGTGCACGACTGAAATAAGCCGGGAAGAACGTAGAGTCACAGCGGATAGCCTCATCCATATCCTTCAACGCATTGTCAAAGTCCTGCACCAGATAGAAGTCAAGTGCCCGGGCATAATAATGCAGCACATTACCCGGCTCCTTCACAATGGCAGCCGTCTCTTCATCAATAGAAGCGAAATGCTGCTTCACCTGCTCTTCCGACAACGAAGCCTCGTTGTTCGTAATCAGCAGACGATGCGGAAGCACCCTGCGTGCATTCAGGTCGTCGATACCTTTATAATAATTGACCTGACGCTTCACCTCTTCCGGACGCTCGTAGTAATTCAGGGCAAACATCGGCTGCGGCAAAATCGTCACATTCTTGTCCTGCACCCTTCCACGGTAATCCGTCTTGTAACGGTCGTCTTCCGAATCATTGTCGGCCACCACAATCTTGCGGTAGTTTTCCACGTTCTTATCCGATTTCTTACGCGTCTTGTCGTTCGAAGCCGTCTGCTTTTTCGTACCGTTCTGCGCTTCAATCTGCGCTTTCAGCACCTTAAATTCGTCGGCATCCGCCCCTTTCAGGTCGCCCACCTTTCTTCTGGCCTGCGCACGATACTGATATCCGGCCAAGAAGTTGGGATATTCTTCCAGCACCGCCGAATAGTCCTCGATGGCCCCGGGATAATCACCCGTACGGTCGCGCAGCAAGCCCCGGTTGAAACGGGCCATCAGGTTGTCCGGCTCCATCTTAAGCACAAAGTCGAAATCCTCAATCGCGCGGTTGTCATCCCCCACCTGTGCACGCAGCAAACCACGGTTATAGTGTCCGATAAAATTATTCCGGTCCACATCCAGTGCCAGGTCATAATCCGACATCGCCCCTCTCAGGTTATTCTGATGGTATCTTGCCAACGCACGGTTGATATATACGCCCGCATTACGCACCGACAGACGAATCGCCTCCGTCAAGTCCGTTTCCGCATCCTTATACTTTCCGCGTTGCAAGAACAGCATACCGCGCGACGACCACGTATCCGGATTATAGCGGTCCATCTCAATAGCCTTGTCCGCATCCGTCATGGCCTGCAGCGTATCCTTCTGTTTCAGCGACACCTCCGTACGCATCAGGTACGCATCCGTATAGCGCGGAGAGATACGAATCAGCGTATCCAAATCCGCACGTGCCTGCGCATATTCCTCCTCGTGCATCCGGCACAAAGCCAGGTTATGCCACAGACTGATATTCTCCGGATCCATCTTCAGGGCCTTGCGGTAATCCTGAATAGCCCCCTGATAATTCTGCTGGCGGATACGGGAAATACCGCGAATCTGATACGCATTCACCACAAAAGGATTGCGTTCCAGCGCCTGCGAACAGTCGGCTTCCGCTCCCTGATAATCATCCAGGTTCATCTTGGCCAGTCCACGGTAAAAATACGGTTCAGCCAGATACGGTTTCGCCCCGATTACCTGATTGAAATACTGGATAGAGAGGACATAATCCTCAAAATAAAGTGCATTTTTCCCGATGGTCATAACCCTGTCCGTATTAATCTGCGACAGGGCAACCACCGGGAAAAACATACCTATATATAATATGTATAGGATTCTTTTGATCATTTCACCGTTTTCACTTTATAAGAGCAACGAGCTTTCCCATTCACCATACCGTTCAGTTTGCCACGAATCATCTGTTTGCGCAAAGCCGACAAATGATCGATAAACATGGTACCATCCAGGTGGTCGAATTCATGCTGCATCACACGGGCCAGATAGCCTTCCACCCACTCATCGTGCGGCTGCATGTTTTCATCCAGGTAAGTCACGTGAATCTTGTCCGGACGCTTTACACTTTCATGGATACCCGGCAAACTCAGACAGCCTTCTTCCATTGAAACCAGTTCACCGCCTGTTTCCAAAATATGCGGATTGATATACGTACGCTTGAAGTCCTTGAACTCCGGCATGTCATCCGACAGCACGTCCAGGTTCACCACTACCACACGGATAGGAAGCCCGATCTGAGGAGCAGCCAGTCCCACGCCGTCGGCACGGTCCATCGTTTCAAACATATTTGTAATCAGCTCTTTCAAGCCCGGATAATCTGGTGTAATATCTTGAGCCTCCTGACGCAATACAGGCTGCCCGTATACATAAATAGGTAAAATCATATTATTCAAAAATTTATTAAGTTACATTCTTCTCGATTCCAAATAAGATTGCAGAATAATCGTGGCACTGATTTCGTCCACCAGCGCCTTGTCCTGACGCGCCTTCTTCTTCAGTCCGCCGTCAAGCATCGCCTGATGTGCCAGCACAGAAGTAAACCGTTCGTCCACCAGTTCCACCGGCATGTCCGGCAACTTCTTCTTCAGCTGCGCCACAAACGGCTTGATATATTTCATGTTTTCGGAGTCCTCATTGTTCATCTGCCTGGGATGCCCCACCACGATGCGCTCCACCTTTTCCTGCGCCACATACTTCAGTAAAAAATCCATCAGCTCATGTGTCGGCACGGTAGTCAGTCCGTTCGCTATAATCTGCATCGGATCGGTCACTGCAATTCCGGTGCGTTTTCTGCCATAATCTATTGCCAAAATTCTGCTCATACGGCGACAAAAGTACAAATTTATTCCTTACTTATTTACATATAAAACTTAAAAAAAGCATACCATAAGGCTTTCAAAGCTCCAAATGACAGGTTTCGGCCTCAAATAAAATCAAAGGCCACATCGGATTTAGGAAAAATATGCGTACCTTTGCGCGCATAGATTACATTTTACATCACACACAATATGCAGGAAAAAATTATTATTCTTGACTTCGGTTCACAAACCACGCAGCTTATCGGCCGCCGTGTGCGCGAGCTGAACATGTATTGCGAAATTGTTCCTTACAACAAGTTTCCACACGATGACCCGTCGGTTATCGGCGTAATCTTGTCGGGAAGTCCTTTCTCAGTGTATGATGAGAAGGCTTTCAAAGTTGATTTAACCAACATCCGCGGAAAATATCCTATCCTGGGTATCTGCTATGGTGCACAATTCATGTCGTACACCAACGGAGGAAAGGTAGAGCCGGCCAACACCCGCGAATACGGACGTGCACACCTGGCTACTTTCGACCACCAGAACCCGCTGCTGAAAGGCATCCGTGAACACTCTCAGGTATGGATGAGCCACGGTGACACCATCACTGCCATCCCCGACAACTTTGAAATCATCGCTTCTACCGACAAAGTAGCCATCGCCGCTTACCAGGCAAAAAACGAAAAGCTCTGGGGCGTACAGTTCCATCCGGAAGTGTTCCACAGCGAAGACGGAACTTTGCTGCTGAAGAACTTCGTAGTAGACATCTGTGGCGGAAAGCAGGACTGGAGTGCCGCTTCTTTCATTGAAACCACAGTAGCCGAACTGAAGCAACAGCTTGGCGACGACAAGGTAGTATTAGGACTGAGCGGTGGCGTTGACTCATCAGTAGCAGCCGTATTGCTGAACAAAGCCATCGGAAAGAACCTGACCTGTATCTTCGTAGACCACGGAATGCTTCGCAAGAACGAATTCAAGAACGTATTGCACGACTATGAATGCCTTGGTCTGAACGTGATCGGCGTAGACGCCAGCGAAAAGTTCTTCTCAGAACTGGCAGGTGTAACCGAACCCGAACGCAAACGTAAGATTATCGGTAAAGGATTTATCGACGTATTCGATGAAGAAGCACATAAGATTCAGGATGTGAAATGGCTGGCACAGGGTACTATCTATCCTGACTGCATCGAGTCATTATCTATCACCGGTACCGTTATCAAGAGTCACCACAACGTAGGTGGTCTGCCGGAAAAGATGAACCTGAAACTTTGCGAACCTTTGCGTCTGTTGTTCAAAGATGAAGTACGCCGCGTAGGTCGCGAGCTGGGTATGCCTGAGCACCTGATTACCCGTCATCCGTTCCCGGGTCCGGGCTTGGCTGTACGTATCTTGGGCGACATCACTCGTGAAAAAGTACGTATCCTGCAGGATGCTGACGACCTCTTTATCCAGGGCTTGCGCGACTGGAAGGTGAAAGATGAAAACGGTAACGAAACTTCCCTGTACCATCAGGTATGGCAGGCCGGCGTAATCCTGTTGCCGGTACAGAGCGTAGGAGTTATGGGCGACGAACGTACCTACGAACGTGCCGTAGCACTGCGTGCGGTAACAAGTACCGATGCCATGACAGCCGACTGGGCTCACCTGCCCTACGAATTCATGGCCAAGGTTTCGAATGACATTATCAACAAAGTAAAAGGCGTGAACCGCGTTTGCTATGATATCTCGTCAAAACCGCCAGCCACCATCGAGTGGGAATGATTAAAACCCTATTTATAGCCTTTCTTTAAGGCATTTAGAGTAGCCTCAACTTTAAAAAGTTGGGGCTATTTCTTTGATTCATAGCCTCCAGTACATTCAGGTGGCTTTTTTAGCATTTTTGTTAACTACTATGAATTGACACCAGTTTTTGACACCAGTGCCCCAATCATGATTGCCACCCTATCTACTTATGCACAGTTGGAACGAGAGAATATAAAATTCCGTCTTAATAGTGGCAGGGCACAATATATTGCCAAAGGTGGTAAACTGGGAAGGAAAGTCGGAAGTACCAAAACAAAAGAGCAAAAGAAAGAAGAATACAAAGAAGTTATAGCCTTACTTAAAAAAGGTTATTCAATACGTAATATAGCTCAACTATGTAATATAGGTATTAGTACAGTTCAAAGGTTAAAGAAAGATTTTGACATTCTATGAGTTATTTAATATTGCAAGGAATGCAAACAACGCAAACATCAATAAATAAAGAATAAACTCAAAACCAAAGATAATTATTCCTAATACAAAGAAAACCATAAATGCAACTATAATTTGTCTTTTATGGCTTTTGAAAAATTTTATATCTTCATCATTACATTCATAAATATCTCTATTTGTTTTTCTTCTCCTTGGTGTAGTATCAGAAATGACTGAAAAAGGTGCAGAAATTAAAGACGATATAATCTTACTCCCTTTTTTAGTATGAGATTTCTTGAACATGCTACTTCTTAGCCTACGATTATTACCATTATACCCCATAAAAATTAATTTTAAAGTTCACTGGTCAAATATACGAAAAATATTCAGCCTTTGCAATATAATATTGATTGACACCAGTTTTTGACACCAGTAGAAGTAGCAACAATAAAAAAGCATAGTTAAAGTTCTTATAATAAACATAATACATTTAACTATAGGAACAATAAAATAATCGAGTGGGAATAAGAAACACACTCATCCTTTAGTATAGCAAAGAGGTTGTCTCAAAATTTGAGACAACCTCTTTCTTTTTAGTTCAAAGCCAATCTCTTTTTCCGGATAAACAACCAGTAAGCCGTAAGCACCAGCAATCCGGTAACCACCCACGACACCGGATACACCATCATCAGCACATCGTATCCTCTCCACACCGGCGATACCCCATACACCCAGACAATACGCAACAGGCAGGTTCCAAACACCGTGAGCACGGCCGGAGTCAGCGATTTTCCCATTCCGCGCAACGACGAACCGGCAATCTCATAACTGCTGGCAATAAACTGACAGGCCAGCACAATGTGCATACGGATAGCCCCGAAATGATGCACCATCGGTACATCCGAAAAGAAACCCAGGAAGAAATCATCCTGCCAGGCAAAAAGCCAGTTGAAGGCTGCACAGAAAGCCAGACTTGAGCCCATGCAAATCCAGAACACCCGATGCACCCGGTCCATTCTTCCGGCCCCATAGTTCTGGGCAATAAAGCTGATGGCTGCCCCGTTGAATCCCTGAATAATGAAATAACAATAATACTCAAAGTTGAGCGCAGCCGACGAACCGGCAATCGCATCGGCTCCGTAGCTGTTGATAGACGACTGCACCACCACATTCGAAATGGAGAAAATCATACCCTGCACTCCAGCCGGCACTCCGATGCGCAGCATACGGCTCAACTCTACCCCATGAATCTTCATCTTGTCGAAATGCAACCGAAAAGGTTCTTTTTCCTTGCGCAGCAAACGAATGATTAAGGTAGCACTGACCGCATTGGCTATGCCCGTAGCTACAGCCACTCCTGCCACTCCCATGCCGAAGCCTATCACGAACAGCAGGTTCAGCAAAGTATTGACCACACCGGCCATGACCAGAATATACAACGGACGCCGCGTATCGCCCATGCTTCGCAAAATGGCAGCGCCGAAATTAAATGCCATGATAAAAGGCATTCCCAGGAAATAAATACGCAGGTAAGTCACCGCCTCATCTAGCACATCCGGCGGAGTGCCCATACATGTCAGAATCGGCCGGGCAGCCACCTGTCCCAATACCAGCAAAAAGAATCCGCTGAGAAGCGCCACCAACTGCACCGTACTGATGGCATTGCGTATGCTCCTGTCGTCCTGCTGCCCGATGTGGTTCGAGATAATGGCACAGGCTCCCATGGAAACACCCATAAACAGGTTTATCAATAACCCGATGACCGGCGCATTACTTCCCACGGCTGCCAGGGCCCTGCTTCCTACGAAGTGGCCCACTACTGCCACGTCCACCGAATTAAAAAGTTCCTGTAACAAACTGCTGGCTGCCAGCGGAAGGGCAAACAGCAAAATTTTCTTGAACAACGGCCCGTTCAGCATATCTATCTCATTACTTTGGGCACGTTTTTTAGTCACACTGTTATCCATCTTTTTTACCTTCTTCAAAATGCGCGGCAAAGTTACGGTAAAATTGAATAAGATGGATACAGGTAAACTTCTGTTTATCCATTATTAATCACCCAGCCACCTATAATTACCCTCATTCGTAGTTATTCTTATTAATCAGGTTTACCACTACCTTCACCATGACATCTTTTTCCTCGACCAGATTAAGCGCATCTTCTGATGTCAGTGCCTCCTGTGCCTTGACTGTACGGCCCAAAACCGTTACCAATTGCTTCAATTCAGTATAACGCTGTTCGGTCAAAACCTTATTGACGACATAGCCTTTCACCAGATATTCTTTCAGCACCTTATTGGCCCATATACGAAACTGAGTACCTCGTTGGCTTTTTACACGATAACCCACGGAAATGATGACATCCAAAGAATAAAAGGCAACAGGTTGTTTCACTCCATCAACACGCAAAAAATGCGTGTTGTTCTCTTTTTCCAGTTCACCTTCGGAAAAGACATTATTGATATGTTTTCTTATAGTCTTTTCATCTCTATCAAATAGATTGGCCATCTGGTTAGCTGAAAGCCATACAGTCTCGTCTTCTAATTTAACGTCAATGGATGTTTGTCCATCAGCGGTACGATAAATTACTATTTTATCATTCAATTCCATAACCCAATTTCCTAAACCGATTCAACAACTCTGTCATGCTTTCTTCTTCCTGTTTCAGTAAATTTGTAACTGCTTTGCCATGTTCTTTATTCTTCTTTTCTTTTATTCATCAGTTAAATTTACCTTAATAATATGCAGCTATCTCTATCCATATTCTCTAAAAGATTGATTAGCATGCAATAATTACAAATTTAATGATTAAGCATGAGAAAAGCCAATGTTAAATTTAAAATATTAACAGCCTCCAGACCTTACCATCTAAACATACCTCCACACTTTCCCAACCCCTTAATCCCCAAACTGCAAACGAACTTCAGAGAAAACGCATCAAAATTTCTTTAACAGCATTTAGCTTTTTGATATTTATATAGCATTGATTATCAATCTATTATATTTGCATATATCTGTATT
>MNQS01000057.1:0-211 GCA_001915545.1 Bacteroides sp. 43_108
CATACTGGAAGCGTGCCAGGCTGAACTAAAGGGAGTAAAGCTGAAAGATTATGCAGGCACGAAACGCAAATTTGAGCATGGACTTTGGGATGTTGATGCACAAATGCATGTATCTGACGTTATTTTTTCCGGACGTGACTACAACGAAATCATAGCTGCACTCGATTCACTGGCTGGACGTTTTTTCACTTACGAAGATGATGAGGAATGG
>MNQS01000057.1:272-630 GCA_001915545.1 Bacteroides sp. 43_108
ATCTAACCCGAAATACAAAAAGCATACCGGTATTATAACATTTCGTGTATCTAATGACCTTTGGGACGTGTTTACCAAATTCGCAAAAGGATATAGGGAATTTGAACTAAACAAGGCTCTTGCGCTGCCTACAGGCTATTCACTTAGGTTTTATATGCTCATGAGTGGGCAAGTGTACCCTTTGGATATATCACTGGACAACTTAAAAGAACGACTTGGCATACCTGCGGACAAATACAAAGACAAAAACGGAAAAGATAGAATCGACAACTTCGAGGAAAGAGTATTAAAACCAGCAAAGGCTGCGCTTGATGAAAGCTGCCCATACACATTCAACTACGTAAAAGTGCGTGAAAAC
>MNQS01000057.1:669-3459 GCA_001915545.1 Bacteroides sp. 43_108
ATTTAGATTTTACCCTGTATATCAACCTCAATTCAGGGATGAAGAACTGGAAGTAAAAGAACTTCAAGCGAAAGTAACGGCACGCCACCAAATAGATAGCCATGTGTATGAATATCTCCGTTATTCCTGTGGCTTCACTTCGGAAGAAATAAACCGAAATAAAGAAACATTCATAACAGCACAGGAGAAAATAGCTGACCTTATCGGAGAACTGGCTGTTTTAAACGGGAAATCACGGGAAAAGAATAATCCAAAAGGGTGGATAATAAATGCTTTAAAGGGTAAAATAGATGATATCTAAAGTTGTTTTTTAACAGAAAATATTTATATTTGTAGATGTCAATCTCTAACAATCATACTATTGTGATTTTTTTTCATTTTCAAGACAACCAATTAGAGTCAAATAAAAATAAAAGTATGAAGAATATTCTTTTCATTGCATTTTTCATACTCCTATTTAATTCTTGTGCAGGATATCGGACTACACAAATCACAACAAATAGAATTAATATAGGAGATAGAAAAGAGTTTGTTCTGAAAAAATTAGGAAAACCATTTAAAATAGATTCTAAAAAAGAAAGTGACGTCTTTTATTATAAAGAAGTTGTTGATGTTTCTAGCTATACCTATATTCTAACAACAGAACTTACATTCGAAAGTTCTATTTTAGTAGAAATTAAGCAAAAAGAAGAACCTACACCAGATAATATTCGACTTATAAAAGAATAGCAATTATTTTTTAGTACAGATTAATTAAAAAGAAAAATTTTAAGAAGCTTTTAAAGTCTATTTTTCTCTTGGTTTTCATGCAATATAACACCATTCAATACATTAACAAGCCCAAAAGCGGAAATTGTTATTCTCCGCTTTTGGGCTTGTCCACTTTTTGATAGTATTCATAGAACACTTTGTATTTATCCCTGTCCTTTGCTGCATCCGTCCACAGATAGCACATGAGACAGGCGAACAGAAGGGAGATAACGGCACAGAGAATGGAGTAGAAGGAAATCCGTTTATCCACATAGCCTCTGTTTTTCATCCTGTTCCCATGTCGTTCAAAGTCCGCCAGTACGTTTTTTAGGCAATTCTCGGCACTTTTGAGACTTTCCCCGTCTATCTGTACCTTTTGGGCCGTTGCGTCCTCTATGCGCTTTGTATAGGCTTCCACCCGTTTCAGTTCTTGATATACCAGTTCTACCGCAAGCTGCGGGTTTACTTTCGGCGTGGTGTCTTTTCTTTTCCGGGGGCTGTACTGTCCCTGCTTAACGGGTGAAGCTGCCGCCTCCGGGCGTGAGTCTGTTTCCATGGGATATGTTCATTGAATTATACTTCAGTTTGTTTTGTGTCCGCTCGATATGTGCGAGCGTGTATCCTGCCCCTATCTGGCTTGCCTTGTACTCCGTACCGCTGCGGGCTGTGACATAGTAGCCGTTCAGTTTTCCGGTGCTTGCCCGGGCTTCACGGACTTTGAAACCAAGTTTACCAAGTTCTTCCTTGAATTTGGTTAAGTCAAATCCCTGCATTTTTCTCAATACACCGTCCATGGCTTCCTTGATTTCCGCCTTGTTGGCTTTGCCGATGTCTTGCGACTGCACGAAGTTCCGTTCCCTGGCTATTGCGTTGGCGGCTTCCGTCGCCTTTTTCCCTATCCAGTTGTCCCGGTACAGTTCCCCGGACAGGGAAACCCTGTTTGCCAGTATATGCAGGTGTGCCTGTTTTTTCTTGCTCTCCGTTCCACTGTGCCGGATGACGATGTACTGGTGGTCTGCCAGTCCCATACGCTGCATGAAGTCGTTACCAAGTTCCGCCCAGTCCGCATCGGTAAAAGTGGAACTCTCCTCTATCGAGGGGCTTACCTCAAATCGCAGACAATTGTTTTTCACATTCGGAAAATCAACATGGTAAGGTTTCATTTCCTGTACCATTTCCGCCCCCGTACACCCGTAAAGTTCATGCCGAGCTATCTCGGTGGCTGCCGTCTGTCCGTCTATCTCCTTGGCAAGGTCATACTCCAGTGCGGCCGTGCCATGTGATATGCTCTTTCCTTTTGCAATCATCGTAAGAGTATTTTTTTTAGTTCTGTTATCAATGCCCTGTTTTCCTCGAACACTTCCCTGTACTGGCGACCTCCGAAGTAGTTGTTCAGTCTTTGGAGTGTTCCCTTCAACTGGGCGATGTCCCGGAGAAGTTCCCGTTCCTCTTCTGTGTACCTCTCCCTGGGACGACCTCCAAGGGAAAGGGTGCGGCAGTACGCCGATGTGCTCAATCCGCACCGGGCTGCCTGCTCCGCAAGTGCGTCCTTCTCAAGGACGGTGCAGCGGAAGGTTATCTTTGCGCTTCTTCTTGGTTCCATGCGGCAAAAGTAACCAAAAAATCTTTTTGAGCAAAGCGAGAAAAGCAAGAATTGTCCGACAAGGACACTTCTTGCTTTATAAACACATGCCGCATGGGAATACACACAACGCTGACACGCTGCATAGGCACACATTTTTTCTCTTTTTCCTGCCTTTTTCACAACGGAATACGGAGAACGGTCAAGGGGACGGGCTGGAAAAACCGCACGAGCCTGCGAGCGCAGGATTTTTCCGAATCCGGACTTGCGGAGCCCTTGACGGTTACGGAGTATGAAGTTACATTTGCAGACAGAAAAGAGAAAAATTACTTATTCAGTAACGCTTTTTCTTTCTCGGCTAAGTTCTCCAATTCTTCATCACTTATAGGAATAACAGTATAGGTTTTCCCCTCGTGATGAATAAGTACATTGTCGCCTTTACTCGCCAAATCAAGCAT
>MNQS01000058.1 GCA_001915545.1 Bacteroides sp. 43_108
AGCAACCAATTCCACTCTTTCAATCTGCTATTTGTTAAGAAAAAAGTTCATTTGCTAAACCATGTTATAACAAGCTTTTTTTCTTTCTAAGAATTTGGATCCATCTCAGAAATTCGTATATTTGCACTGTGTTTTTCATAGTATTAGATTTAAGGTTAACAAAAGATTGGCTGTCTGGGAAGATAGCCTTTTTTTATGCCCATATATAAAGAGGAAAGCTTAATATTCTGACTGTCAAATAATTAATCAAAGGTGGTAGAACGGATAAATAGCCGAAATAAACAAAAATAGCGGGTAACCTCTATTCTTATGTAGGCTGTTATGTAGGCAAAAAATTGGTCTACATGAGTACACGTAAAACCTAATTAAAATGTATTCGATCAACATTAAAGGAAAAGTGACCTCAAAAGACAAAAAACTGGTGAAACTGGAAATGATCTTCTTCCAAACAGGCTACAACAGAGTTTCTAAGGTGCTAAATATCACCGGTCCCATCAAAGACTGGGACAATGCGTCACAATCATTTATTTCCAAATCAAGCGATGCCATCAAAAAGAACAAGATGTTGCTTGATCTGAAATTAAAGTATCAGAAGATTGCGGAAGAATGGGAAGAGGAAGGACGTAAATGGAGTCCGACCGAACTGGCACTTAGTCTTGATAAAAAGAAAGGGAAGGAAATGAAAGAGGAAGACCGTTCTCTGTCCGTTTCCCAGATGATTGATTATCTGATTAAAAAATTCTCTGAAAAGGAAAAAGAGAAAAACGGCAAGATTGTGAAAAGCCTGGCGAGTGTAAAGGACTATAAAATCATAAAGAGGGCTTTGGAAGAGTTCACACAAAAGAAATACAATAAACCATTATCCGTGTTTTATTTCAGTGACATAACAAAACAGTTCCTCTTGGATTTTGTTCTATATACACAAAAAAAAGGGATTGCCAATGGTAATAAAGCAGGCTTGAACCAGAAGTTGCGTAAACTGAGAGCTATAGTCAACTATGCCAAAGGGCTGAATATGCACGGTGCTGATCCGGAAATATTCGGCTGTGTGGAGGATAAGATGAAATGGCACAAGTTTGAACCGAGAACTGTTTCCAAGAGAGTGATACAGTTAATTGAGAATGTGGATAGAAGCTTGCTTACACCTAAAGAGGAATTTTGCTTGGATTTATTTCTTTTCAGTTATTACACAGGAGGTATGGCCAATGTGGATGTCTGTCATTTGACGTACAATATGATTCAAGGAAACCAGGTTATCTATGAACGGATGAAATTCCCGAAAATTGGAAAACCCTTGTTGATAGAGAAATCAAAACTAATTATTGAGAAATATGAAGGCCAAGGCATCGACAACTATGTATTCCCTGTATTCACAAAAAAACATACCACGGAAGCTAAAATGCGTAATAGAGTCATTCAAATTTCTAATAGAGTCAGCAAGACGTTGACTAAAGTTTGTAATATTCTGGATATAAAAGAGAATATAACTTGGTATTCTGCACGAGGTACATTTATCTCCCGTATGGTAGATGCCGGTTGTTCTCCTTCTGTTACGGCAGAACAAGCAGGAAACAGTGTTGCGGTAATCTTTAAGCACTATTACAAGTTCACCGAAGGCGAAACCTTATTGACAAAAATGAATTCTGTATTCTAAAGTGGCAACCAATAAGTTAGAATTTCCAGATATTTTAATGGATGAAGCCGGATTTGACAGGGCTATTGTTTTATTATTCGGGAAGTTTCGCTATCATTGTTGCAATGAAGACGACAGGCTGGGTATGATTCCTGCCGTCTTCATACCCAGCCTGGAAATAGACGGGGGATATACACATTGTACGTTCACTGAACGTCTTAGAATAGAAAAACTTGCACTTTTCAAAAAGGCAAGATGTATACGCAATGTTCATGCTGTGTATACTTATATAAAATGAGTTCATGCTGTTCTTTTGGGTACAAGGCGAGCATAACTATTAAAATATTATTGATATGAAACAAATTACTTTGTACGTGTACCAATTCACTTGGGCTAGCCAATTGTAGCGAAAAAGACTTTGGCTGTAACGAACAATGCTATCAAACTGACTGAGAATGAACGAGTGCAGTTCATTACAGGGGATGTAGTGGCAGAACTGCAGAGAATAAAAGAGGATGGTGACGGTACGGTGGTGGCTTACGGTGAGGAGATTGGAACTCTGCTTTTGGATAACGGGTTGGTGGACGAAATCACAGTAACGACCGTACCGATACTGGTCGGAGGTGATGAGAAAGCACTGAAATGCGGATTGAGTGACGGTGGAACTTGGATTGTGCGGTCGAACAAGATGCTGGTGGATGGTAAAATGCGGACAGTGTACGGAAAGGTGTGATGACGAAATACAAAAGAAATGTGTCATAATTTGCCACAGATTACGCAGATGTACATAGACTAAATTTAACTAACAGATGGTGCTCTGTAATATTTGTCTGCGTAAATCCGTGTAATCTGTGAATATAATTTTTACACATTCTCTTGGGTTTTCAATAAAGAATAAATAAAATAATGGACTATATATAATTATCCGGTATTGGGAGTATAGTATTGTCCACTTAAAGATTAGGAATATTTCCTTGAAACGGGTTTGATAAGCAAGTCGATGTGCTCGTGTTCAAGAATAAGCTTCATAGCCTTGTAGATGGAAAAGCCACTCAACTTTGACCCTTTTGGCCACGCAAGATTTGCCCACCTTTTTGTACTATATGATTGACCCTTTAAAGTCCTGGTGTTGGGGG
>MNQS01000059.1 GCA_001915545.1 Bacteroides sp. 43_108
ATTTGACGGTGTGAAATCTGAATATCCTGCAAAAGGAGATAAGGGTGACAAGGGTGACCAGGGCGAACCGGGTGATGCTGCCGCTGCCGGACATGATGCAAAGATTAGCGAAAACGGTTACTGGATGGTATGGGATACCGAAAAGGCTGCATACGTTGAAACAGAATATATTGCCGGTGGTGCGGTAGCTGCACAAGTAAAAGGTGGCTGGAACATTACTGTAAAGGATGAAAATGGTGATGAACAGACTATTTTTATTCCGAGCAGTGCTACTATGGGTTATATGGATGTCTTGAATGGTGCTAATCCGATGCATGCACTTTATGGAATTAATGAGAAGGATGTTGAGTACGGACCAGCCAAAAAAACTTTGAAGAAAGGTTTGTACACCACTCTTGATCGCGACTTGGAAGTTGTGGTTAATCCTCAGGGAACAGATGCTTCTGCTTATTCATTCAACTTGATGAACTCTGCCAATGTGGATACAGAATTGCCGTTTAAGGATGCTGTTCCGTTTAAGGGTGTATTGACTAGAGCCACTTCTGAAAATGCAGTATGGGTATTGCCTCATGACTTTGTCCGTTATGAAAATATTGATGATGCCAGAACGAAGAACTATCTGTTGTTCAAGGCTAATGACGGTGCAAAACACGCTTTGTCTCTGACTGCTACTTTGAATGAAACAATAATTAAAACTCCGTATGATTTGAGTGCTCAGTTGAAGAAGATTGGCGAAGTTAATGTAGGTTTGCGCAACTTGGAAAATTGTGCAGTTAATGTAGATTATACTCCTTCTTATATTTCTCCGTCTGTAGATGCAGCTGCTGTATATGACTACTGGATTACTTTGGAACAATCTGCCAAGAACTTGAAGAACGCACAGTTGTATGGTGTGGAAATAGATAAAGAAGGTCATAGCTTCAAGTTCACAAGAGAAACAGGAGTAAATAACTACATTGAGTTTGTTTACAACTACATTTTGATGGACGGTACTATCGTACAAGGCGATAAAGATGCGCCTCACTTCTTTGCTTATCAGCGTGAAGAAATGGCAAATGCTCATGAAATTACTTTGGAACGTCTGTATACTCCGATGGATGCTAAGTTAATTGTTGAAAACGACAAGGATCCTAATTATAATCCTGAACTGAGACCTACTACTGGTTCTTGGTCTGCTAATGAGAAGCAAGTATTTGCTCTTAATACTAAGGCTTATTCATTGGATAAAATAATCAATGAAATGAGTGCTATAGAAAAGGCTGTATGGAAGAGTGCCGTTGAAGCTGGACGCATTGATTTCGAATTGATTGGTGGTGAAGGCGAAAACAATGAATATTGGGATAACTGGACAAAAGGGTATAATGTTCGTTATGCTATTGTGGACAACACCATAACATTCCAGTTCGTTGTATCTGAAGGATATCCGTATAACTTCACTTTGAAGAACGCTTATCAGTTGACTTTGACAGTGAAAGATGAAGACACCAACACACCTGTTGCTTCGATCATCTTGCCATTCGAATTCACTCAGCCGACTTTGGATATTACTCGTGTAAACGGTGAGAAGGCTATCTGGAATGATAAGAAGAATGTATTGAGCATTTATGGTGACTTGGTAAAAGAAGACGATGTAGAAATTATGAGTGTTCCATTCTATGAAGCATTTACTACTGCATATGCTAAACAATATACTGTATTTGGTTCTACAGCTCAGTACTATACTTTGAGCCATAATGAAAATGTAGATAATTGGTTTACTTATTCCGGTTATGAAGTGTTAGGTCAAGATTATGCTACGAGACTTCAGAATATTCCTTTGACTAATATCGTATATTCAAGTCTTGCAAAAGAATGGAATACACGTACTCTTGTTGGAAATGTAACTACTGGAGAAGCTAATCTTCCGATAGTTGCCAACTACAGGTTCTACGGAGTATATCCGGCAACTAAGGAACAAGTATCAGACTTTACTCTGAGATTCGCTAGCTTGATGGGTGACGCTAAGAAGGTAGAAGCTAAGAAAGAATTTACTTCTAACAATGTAACTCGTGAAGTGGTTCTAACAGATGCTGACTTTACTTTGGTGGATGCTTTGGATGATACATTCTATCTGTTCGACGGTGTTAAGGCTGACGGCAATGTGGATAAGCGTTCTGATATGAACCTCCGTCAAGGATTTGAAGAAGGTACTGAAGGATTCGCTACAAACTTCACGCTGGCTAATGCTAATGCATCTGCATACTATTACAAGAACGGTAACAAAGTTGCTATCCCTGTTTCTGTAGGTACGGTTAACACTAATGCTAAATTCGTAACTAATGCTAATACCAAGACCAGAGCTTGGGAACCAGGCACTATCAGTGCAACAGATGTTATCGTTACAGATCTTAGCGCTAACGAAGCTGTGAAGAGTGGAGGCTATGCTGCTGTTCCTGGTGGTATCATGATCCAGTTGCCTTCTAGCATTGGTACTACAGAACCTGTTACTATCGAATTCAAACTGAAAGATGTATTCGGTGTAACTAAGACTCTGAAAGTAGTTGTTAAGGCTGCAAAATAAACTTGGTTAAAAAACTGCTTCCCTCTCGTGGGGGAGCGGTTTCTTCTAAACAAATGAATTTATCAGGAAACGATACAATCCCAATTCGGATAAAGTTCATTTTTTCAGCAAGATAAGACTTTCTCCGACAGGAGAATCTTATATAATAAAAACTTTAGATTTATAAAACAGAATCTCTGGCTTGTGACAAGCCGGAGATTTTTTATG
>MNQS01000124.1 GCA_001915545.1 Bacteroides sp. 43_108
GCTTACTCGCACCATGTTCTTCTGTCTTTAAATATCGTAAGTACCCATAAAGCTATTACCTAGCGCAAAGCGCGTTTGACTAGCAAAACCAAGTTTTGCGCTTTACCTAGCGAGTCTGCTCGCGTTTACCTTGCAAAGTCCGCTTTGCACAAGTGCCCGCGATACGTCATCCCTGGCCCAGACCAGGGACCTTGTCTTCATGTACTGTACATTGTTGCCCAATAGGCATTACGAATAAGTTTTAAAATTCTTTTCTTATTACCAACTAGATGGCAGTGCAGAAGATGCATTAATTCAACTTTAAGAGAAGTAACATGCCGAACCTTATAGCAAAGATACCCGTAACTTGTTTAAAATAGGCGTGAAGTTTTCATCTTCACTTCGTGGATTTGAAAATGGAAAGGCATAGTATGAAATCTCTAATAAATCTAAAAAAACAGTTTATGCTGGCGTTCAAAAGTAAGTCGTGAGGAGTGTAAGTTTTTTGGTGATAGAAATAATAATTTGACAATTTGTCGTCAAGTATAAGGTAATGTCTGATTTAAAAGATAAGACAGTGAAAGGGGTGATGTGGAGCAGTATCGACCGTTTCTCCACTCAGGGAATACAGTTTGTTTTCAGCATACTTATAGCTCGATTGCTGATGCCTGAAGATTACGGTGTGGTGGCTATGCTGAACATCTTCCTTTCAGTTTCACAGAAATTTATAGACAGCGGTTTTGGTACAGCTCTGATAAGGAAGCCCGATCGGACAGAAATTGATTTTTCGACAGTCTTTTATTTCAACATCGTCGTAAGCATTTTTTTCTATGTCTTGCTATGGATTGCTTCACCTGCCATTGCCGCATTTTATGACATACCTTTATTGGAGGACGTTACCAAGGTTGTGGCACTCAATCTGGTTATCAATTCCTTTTCCGGCATACCGAGTGCAAAACTCTCTATTTCCATCGACTTCAAGACGCGTGCCAAAATATCACTGGCAGTGACATTGCTGACCGGATTTGTTGGGTTGTGGATGGCATACAACGGTTTTGGTGTTTGGGCGTTGGTTGCACAGTCTGTTTTCGGCTCATTGCTCAGTACCTTTTTGTTGTGGTTTTTTGTGCGCTGGATGCCTGGCTTGATGTTTTCTTGGAAATCATTTCGTGAAATGTTCTCGTTCGGTTCCAAAATGCTTGCATCTGGTTTACTTGACACTATATATACTAATGTTTATACACTGGTCATAGGAAAGTTCTTTTCGCCTGCAATGTTGGGTGTGTATTCCCGTGCAGACGGACTGGCTCAATATCCTTCGTCGAACATTACAAACATCCTTCAAGGGGTTACATTTCCTGTATTATGTTCCATACAGAATGAACCGGAACGTTTGGCCGGCGTTTATAAACGTTTTTTGCGTCTTTCCGCTTTCATCGTTTTTCCGTTGATGGTAGGCTTGGCTGCCGTAGCTGACCCTTTGATCCGTCTTGTATTGACGGATAAGTGGGAAGGTGCCATCTACTTGTTGCAGATAGTGTGCTTTGCTCTGATGTGGTATCCTATACATGCCATCAATCTCAATCTCTTGCAGGTGAAAGGTCGTTCTGACTTTTTTCTGAAATTGGAGATAATCAAAAAGATACAAGGTGTCATTGTTCTCTGCATTACATTGCCGCTGGGTGTTGTCGCCATGTGTTATGGCAGGATTGTAGGCTCGTTGCTTGCTTTGATATACAATACATATTATACGAAGAAACTCATTAGTTACGGATATTTCGCACAGATGAAAGACTTGTTGCATATACTGCTTCATTCTTTGGTAATGGGGGCATTTGCATGGGGCGCAGTGCAGGTTTTTGATTCCCAGTGGATGCAGTTGATTGTCGGCATCCTTATTGGTGCGACTTATTATCTGCTCGGTGCTAAACTTATGCATTTCGAGGAACTTGATGAACTGATGTCATTGATTAATAAAAAAAGAAACAGACCACGATGGAAGAGAAATTGATTACGGTGACATCTCCGCTGATGCCATCGTTGGACGAATTTAATGTCTATTTGCAGGATATCTGGAGTCGTAAATGGATTACAAACAATGGCTATTATCATAAGGAATTGGAGAAAGCCTTGTGCGAGTACTTGGATGTTCCATTTATTAGTTTGTTCACAAATGGAACTTTGCCGCTCATTACGGCTTTGCAGGCAATGCGTATAACGGGTGAAGTAATAACAACTCCGTTCAGTTTTGTAGCCACGACTCACGCTTTGTGGTGGAATGGTATTAAGCCGGTGTTCGTGGATATTGATCCCGTGACGTGTAACCTTGATCCAGAGAAGATAGAGGCTGCCATCACACCTCGTACCACTGCCATTATGCCAGTACATGTGTATGGACAGCCATGTGACACGAAGCGCATACAAGAGATTGCAGATAAATACGGTTTGAAAGTCATCTATGATGCGGCACATGCATTTGGGGTAAAGGTGAATGGGGAAAGCATTTTGAATGTAGGCGACATGTCAACGCTGAGTTTTCATGCCACTAAGGTGTACAATACCATTGAAGGCGGAGCATTGGTAATGCACGATGAACAGACAAAGAAACGCATCGATTATTTAAAGAATTTCGGTTTTGCAGGAGAAACAACTGTTGTTGCTCCAGGCATCAACAGCAAAATGGACGAAGTGCGCGCCGCCTATGGACTGGTCAATCTGAAGCAGGTCGACAAGGCAATAGAGGCACGTCGCCGTGTAGCAGACACTTACCGCGAAGCGCTGAATGGGATACCAGGAATTCGCTTTATGGATGATGTGCCTGGTGTTCAGCATAATTATGCCTATTTCCCGATATTTGTCGATGAAGCGCAATATGGTATGAGCCGTGACGAACTTTATTTCAAGATGAAGGAGCACAATGTGTTAGGACGTCGTTATTTCTATCCTCTTATAAGTGAATTCTCTACGTATAGAGGATTAGATAGTGCAGAACCTAGGAATTTGCCAAATGCGCATAAAATGGCTAATTCTGTTATATGTCTTCCAATGTATCATTCGTTGAGTAATGAAGATATACAAAGAGTTCTAAATTGCATCAAAAAATAATCATTATATGTGGTTTCATAGTTTATTCTTACGTAAACGTTATTGGATAAAAGACTTTTTGGCAGGACAGCCAATGTGGAAAGCATACAAGGAAGTAATGTATATTTCCAATATTGATAATATAGATATCGCAGAAAAATTAAGGAGGAAGCGTCTGTTTTCTTTTATGGACTTTGCCACGTCTAATGTTTTATTTTACAGTTCTTATAAAGGAAAAAAGTTACATGAGTTTCCCGTAATAAACAAGCAGATAATTCGAACGCAGTATGACAAGTTTCTTACTCCCATAGATAAGATTCCAGGACAGAAAGGAAATGTACATATTCAAAAAACATCAGGATCGACAGGAACTCCATTCGAGGTTTATCAAGATACAGTTTGTCGTATCCGAAGAATAGCCACCATAAAAGCAGAAAATGAGGCTATTGGATTTCATTCTTTTGAGCCTATGATGCATCTTCGAGCAGCATCGCATTATTGGGGAAGCGGAGAAATGATGAGTTATAACCCTGATTTGAATATATACTATGTGGATAATGCAAACTTGAACAATGAAAAGTTAAATATAATAGTTAATACGATTATATCGAAAAGAATAAAAGTGATACGTGGGTACATGACAACACTTGACACAATTACAAGTTTTGCTGTCAAGAATAATATTGAGTTTCCACATCATCCTTTTTTATATCTGTAGGTGAGATATTATTAGAGCCACTTCGCTTTAGGATTATTAATAGGCTCCATTGTCATGTTATTAGTCAGTATGGTAATGAAGAGAATGGAATATTTGGGTCTTCCCCAATTGATGGTGTAGGAACAAATATCATATTGAATAGGGCAAATTGTTTTGTTGAGATTTTAAAAATAGATTCAGATGAACCTGTTGAAAAAGGTGAAATCGGTAGAGTTGTTGTTACGGACTTCTCGAATTATGCAATGCCCATGATACGTTATGATGTCGGCGATTTAGCTTCAATTGGTGCTGTGTCTTCTGATGGAACAATACTCTCACTTGAAAATTTGACTGGTCGTAAAACTGATTTAATATTTAAAACAAATGGCGAACCACTAGATCTTTGGAATAGTATTCCGTCAGAAATTTATAATAATTCGAACATAAGACAATGGCAGTTCATACAAAATGGAGAGAAGAGTTATCTTTTTCGTTTGTGCTTATATGAGGAAAAACCGGAGTTTATTAAATTCACAAAGATAGAATTAAAGAAAATATTGGGAGACGATGCAATTATTGAAGTTGAATGCGTAAATGAAATACCTGTATTAAGTTCTGGAAAACGTAAAGTAGTAATAAATAATTGGACGAATAAAATTGATTAAGTCTTATAATACAAGATATAATGAATAGTATATATATATTAGGTGTTGGGCATAATACCATTGTAACGATTGATTTGGCAGAAAGTTGTGGCTATAGTGTTAAAGGACTATACCATTATCAATCAGATCGTATTGGAGAACAATATTTTGGGCATACAATTATTGGATGTAATGATGATTTATTCCAAATGGACTTGGCAGGTAAGCAATTTGCGATAAGTGTCGGTGACAATAAGATTAGAGCTGAATTATTCAATAGAATAATAGATAAAGGTGGAAGTGTTGTAAATCTGATACATCCATCAGCTGTAGTTTCAAAATATTCAAAATTAGGGATAGGTGTTTGCGTACATGCATTTAGCGTTGTTTCAGCAGACACAACAATAGGTGACAATTGCATTATATCTCACAATGATTTAGTTACTCATGGAGTAAGAATTGGAAATCATTGTTTTATAGCCAGTAACGTTGTTTTGGGTGCTAATACAATAATGGAAGACTATTCGTTTATAGGTTCAGGAGCAACTGTTATATCGAATAAAGTGGATTATTTGGGTAAGTATTCATATATCGGTGCTGGATCCGTTGTTACAAAATCAGTAAATGAAGGATGTATTGTTGTTGGAAATCCCGCAAAAGAATATATGAAAAAAAACACCACTTGTAATAAAAATATTTGAAATACTTGGGATTCTGTTATATTTTAATTATAGTATATAGTTTTTATTAGAGAAATGGGTTATGAAAAATAAATCTGATTTATCAATTGCATTATGTGGCGATGTTTTACTTAGTCAGAGACTTCCTTCTTATGAGGCGGGGATGGCTATTGCTAAAATATTAAAAGAATGTGATATCAGGTTTGGTAATCTTGAAACAACTGTTCATAGAAACGAAGGAACACCTGCAGCTTTTCCTGGAGGATGTTACACTATGGCGGATCCTCGTATTCTTGATGATTTAAAAAATTTAGGATTTAATATATTTAATATTGCAAATAATCATTTGATGGATTATGGCGAAGGAGGTTTGTTGGCTACTTTAGATAATCTGGATAAAAGAGATATACCTCATGCTGGCGCAGGAAGGGATTTACAAGAAGCGTCCAAGGCTGCTTATCTGGTTTCTAAAGATGGATATAGAGTCGCTTTAATATCTGTAACAAGCTCATTTCATGATTCTTATTTAGCAGGACCACATGGCACGAATATACCTGGACGACCAGGAATTTCTCCATTGCGTCATAAGTCTATATGTGAATTGCCAAAAAATGATTTTGAAATATTATCTTCTATAATTGATAAGACTGGTATTAATAGTTATCATAATCAAGCTATAAAGGAAGGATTCTTGCCCAGTACCACAGATTTGAAAGTTGGTTATTATAATTTTAAGGAGGGGCATGATTATGTTTTCAAATCAATGCCTTTAGATGAAGATTTGAATAGAACTTTAAAAGAAATAAGAGAAGCTAAATTTTTTGCTGATAATATTATTGTTAGTGTTCATGGACATCAGTTTGAAAATAATGGAACAAAGGAAGATGCTCCTCAATTTATGAAACTTTTTGCTAAAAAATGTATAGACGCGGGTGCTGACATTATTGTTTGCCATGGTCCACATATAATTCGAGGAATTGAAATTTATAAACATGGTCTAATATTTCATGGTATTGGCAACTTTATTCTTCAATATGATATGATGTCTTCACTGCCGGCAGAAGCGTATCTTAGTTCTGGTATTTATGATTTTAATAACTGTGGTCCAGGAGAATTAATGATGGATAAAAAAAATTGTGGGGGAACTAAAGGGCTGATTGTTGATGAAAAATGCTGGGAAAGCATATTTGCAACAATAAATTATTTTGATAAAGGCCTATCAATAAATATATATCCTATTGAGCTGATGCTTAATGAGCGAAAGGGATTACGCGGGCTTCCGAGATTGTCAAAAAAACAACAATTTTAGAAAGAATAAAGATGCTGTCGATTAATTACGGAACGAAAATAGATATTGATGAAGATTGTGTCGGACACATTGCTATAAATGATATAATCGCATGAAATATTTTAGATGTAGGTTTGTAAGAATAATGTGAACCAGAAGAGACTTTTCAACTACTGATTCGTATTATTTGTATAATTCTAATTAGAACTTATGTATGAAAGCAGAAAATAACCAACAACCTTTAATGGTGACAATAAAATGTCTTGCTTACAATCATGAACCATATTTACGACAGTGTCTTGACGGTTTTGTTATGCAAAAGACAAATTTTCGTTTTGAAGCAATTGTTCATGATGATGCTTCTACAGATCGTACGGCTGCTATAATCAGGGAATACGCTGAGAAGTATCCGGATATTATTAAACCAATATATGAGACGGAAAACCAATATTCCAAGACAGATGGAAGTCTTTCTCGTATAATGAATGCCCACATGCATGGTAAGTACGTGGCGATGTGTGAGGGCGATGATTACTGGACTGACCCGTTGAAACTTCAAAAGCAGGTGGACTTCCTTGAAAGACATCCTGATTACGTGATGTGTTCTCACCGTTTCAATAAATATTGGCATGAGAGAGGTATACTGGAAGAAGATTCAGATAAGGATTTTAAAGGAGCTGATTATGATTTGCAGAATCTGATAGGGGGAAAGTGGTTAACTCAGACACTGACGGTGATGTACCGTCGCAGTGCGCTGGACTTTAAACGATACGAAAGTTATGGCATGTCGCTCGATATGATTCAGTTTTACGAACTGCTGAAACACGGAAAAGGTTACTGCTTTCCGGAAGTGATGGGAGTATATCGCTATCATCGCGGTGGTGTATGGTCTGAGGTTTCACAGAATCGTCGGTTATTGATTGAATTTAAGGCGAGATTGGCAATATATAAAGTAGAACAATCGGACGATGCGGCTATGTTCATTCTCTACCAGTTTGCTAAAGCAATGAGTCGCATATGGATGCTTAAGCAGTGGCGAATCTTTATACGAGTAACACACATATTAAGTCGGCATTATGGCAGTCGGTTTGTTGCTCGGCTATTGTTTAATAAATTTGCGGTTGGTAAAGGGTTAGCATGGAATGAAGTGTCTGGTATAAAGACGTTCGAGCAAAAGAAGTTTCTGTTGTGATTATTTTTATTAAAATGTGATAAATATGTACGACAAGGACCGTGAAGTGCCTTATTCACAACTGAAGAATGGACTGTCTGGAATAATGCGGGTTAAGAACGAGGCCAAGTTTGTTGCAGATTGTATTGATTCGTGCATAGAAGCACTTGATGAATTAGTGATTGTCTATAATGACTGTACAGACGAAACTCCAGAAATCGTGGAAAGCAAGCGGTTGCAATATCCTGATAAAATCAAGACGTATGCTTACAATCATAATGTATTGGCTTTTAATCTTACTGATGAAGAATTTGAATATGCTTTAACACTATCTGAAGACTCACCAAGACTGTTTTGTAACCAATGCAATTATGCTTTATCCAAAGTCACATATAAATATGCACTGATAATAGATCCAGACCAGATTTATTTTACGGATGAATTAAAAATGTGGAGAGATGTATGTAGTCGGACTATGAAAGTCAAATGGAAAGCCTGCTGTGTTATAGGATGGATTTTTATGCTGTGCATTTCGGTATATCGCCGAATGTCTATGAGATGTGGTAAACCGTG
This sequence comes from Bacteroides sp. 43_108, assembly GCA_001915545.1. Classification (GTDB taxonomy): domain Bacteria; phylum Bacteroidota; class Bacteroidia; order Bacteroidales; family Bacteroidaceae; genus 43-108. The sequence goes on from MNQS01000124.1 coordinate 8,117, forward strand.
TTTGTGGATGATGCCGGATTGGCTTGTGAAATTTGCGGCTATGCCGTATAAGTATTTTTCTATGTGGCAACTTCAACGTGGTAAAGCATGCATTTGTATATCGGGAGCAAATGTGTTTAAAGATGATCGATGGTACATTACTTTTGACGGTGTGAATGTACATCCCCCATACAACGGAGCTGGTGACCATCTTATATTTCCAGTTTCAGCAGAAACCTATTTCAGAAGAATGGTTTATAGTTTTAATCGTACTGTGGTTGAATGGTTTAATTGCCCCAAGAAGATGATGATTGCTGGACCTATGTGGTTTCACCTTCATGCCAATCGTGAGCGGTGCAGGAGTAGTGTGAAGAGAATGAAAGATGAGCATCCGGAGTGTTTTGTGCCTATCGAAGATTTCTCTAAAATGACATATAGGCGGGTGCTCAATAAGATGGACAAAAAAGCTCATACTCTGTTTCAAATGACATTGTTTGCCTTGGTACATAAGATGGGAAAAAACTTGGTCCTGAAATATATAAAATTGTTGAATAAATGAAATCAAGAAATGCAACTATTGAATTTTACCGCTATATATTTATGGTGGTATTATTAATGTGGCATGGGCCATTTGACTCTTTCAAATGTGGCAGCGGGTATTTGGTTGTCGAGTTCTTTTTTATCTTGTCTGGATATATGTTGATGGAGAATTTCTACAGAAAACCTAAAACGGCAGTGCAATATACGGTTGATAGATTAAAGAAAATGTATCTTCCTTATTTTGTCGCATTGTGCCTTGCATCCCTATATTTTGGTATTATTCCTGATATTGTTATTCGGCATTCGGTTTCTGAAGAATTGATATTCCCCTTTATAACCGAAGCATTGTTGCTTCAAGGTTTAGGACTATTCGATGCTGGCATTAATTGGCCGATGTGGTATTTTAGTGTATTGATAATCGGAGGATACTTCCTTTATTATATAATCAGCAGGTGGCAATCAATAAGTTTGCATGTATTAATTCCTATTTTGAGTATTTCTACATTGACTTATTTAAGTTGTTCTCAAAGTGGCTCGTTGGAGGATTCCTCGATCAAAGGAATTTTTCATGTTCCATTGTGGCGAGGCATTAGTGAGATGGGGCTCGGAATTATGTTATGTAGTTTTTGTCATAGTCGCTATAACAAGATGCACAAATCGATATGGATAGATTGCGTAGTTGTGATAGCATGGTTGCTGATAGCTTTTGTGTTAATGTCTGGTGGCAACCATCAATATGACATTTATGCGATAATCTTTTTCCCAATAATTATTTATGCAGGGATTTGGAATAAAGGTTTTTTATATATCATATCTGGTCACAGTCTATGGGTGAAGTTAGGTGGAGTTACTTATGAAATGTATTTGCTTCATGCAATGACAGGGTCTTTAGCGTATAGAATTGCAGGCCCCGAAATAGATAACATATATTTATTTATAATATATGTAATTGCAGTGACATTTATTTCTTTTGTTTTTAAAGCCTGCTGTCAAAAGTTTCATTGTAAAATAACTAATAGAATGGGGAAGTGCTCAAACAATAACGCATGATGGTTTGTCTTCATTGATTGTGTACAATAATTATACTTATGATGTGGTTTCCATTACGGATACCTAAATTAAACTATCCGAATAAAGAATATCTACAATGAAGTTGCCAATTATTTCAGTGATTGTCCCTGTGTATAATGTAGAAGTGTTATTGCCACGTTGTATAGACAGTCTCTTAAACCAGAATTTTATTGATTATGAGGTTGTTCTGATTGATGATGGAAGTACTGACGGCAGTGGGACAATCTGTGATGAGTACGTGCAGAAAGACTGTAGAATAAAAGTGATACATAAGAAAAATGAAGGTGTATCTAAAACCAGAAATAGGGGAATAGATGAAGCACAAGGAGAGTGGATTACTTTTGTTGATGCTGATGATTATGTAACTCCCGACTATCTTTCTGATTTGTATGACTGCGCAGGTAATGACATAGATCTGGTTGTCATGCACTCAAGGCATGTAAAAGAAAACGGAGAGTTGCTTTATAAGGACTATGTATTGCCGAAAGGTAAAATCGTGTATAGCTCTTCTGTTTTTTCTTTAATGTTAAAAGAGCAGTTCATATCAGAGCGTGGCTATGTGCATAGTAAAATGTTCCGTAAAGATTTGGTTAATGTTTCGTCTATAAGATTTAATTCTGAAGTAAAATTCTGCGAAGATTGGATTTTTCTGTTCAGTTATGTTAATACAATGAACGGAAATATTTGTTGCTCACCGGTCTCAAACTATTTTTATGTTGACAGAGAAAACTCTTTGTCGCATGCAGAAAATGATTTTAACACAGAATATACCACATTTCGTACTATAAAGGATATAGCTTTGACCTTTTGTTTGAAGTATAGAGCCGATATAGTAGATATAGGACCACTTTATCTGATGCACAAGGCGCTTACTCTCGCAGTTTCTAGGGCACAGTTGCGTAGCATTAAGACTGAAGATTGGGACTTTTTTAACCGTTATTATCGAGCTACATCAATGAAAACTGCATGCGACAAATGGATGGTACGGTATTTCTATCCATTTCCGTCAGTATTGTATGTTTATTTTAGTCTGTCGCGAAATTTCAGGAAGATGTTGGAAAGGCATAATTTATGGTCTATTGTGAATCTATTAAGGAAATGATAAATGATTTATGTATAAGAATTATCGTATAGTGGTGAATACGGCAGCTGGTCGTCGCCGTTACATGCAGTATCTCATTCCATATGTTGTGTCATCTGATATTGTAGACCGGTATGACATTTGGGTCAACACGCACAATGGTGCAGACATTGAGTTTTTCAAGCGGATTGCAGCCAGGTTTCCTGTGGTAAATCTGGTTTGGCAACCGGATGGTGTGGTAAATGGCAACGCCAGCATCAATGCTTTCTATAAGACATGTGTAGAACCTGATACAATCTATTTCAAGCTGGATGATGACATAATATGGATGGAACCGGGCTTGATAGAAAAAATGGTTGAGTTCCGCATCGACAATCCGCAATATTTCTTGGTGACTCCATTGGTAATCAATAATTCCCTTTCGACTTATCTGCTTGAGATAAATGAAAAAATCAAACTTGATGATTATTATAATGCTTCTGCAGGTCATCCTGTTTTGTGGCGCAGCGGTATTTTTGCACAGGAACTGCATGAATGGTTTTTGAGTAGGTATCTTAAAACCGGAAAATGGGAAGAACTTCATCTCGGAAAGAAAGAAATGGGTATGACGCGCTTTTCCATTAATGCTGTGTTGTGGTTTGGTGAGGAAATGCGTAAGTTTGATGGGATAGTTCCGGGGGATGACGAGGAGTTCCTCTCATGTATTTATCCGACACGTCAGGGAAAGGCAAACGCATGGAACGGTGATGCTATAGTGGCACATTTCGCATTCTTTACTCAGCGGGAACAGTTGGACAAAGCAAATGTCCTAGAAAAATACGGTAAAATTAGTTACGAACAAGCAACTGCAAACAACCGTCTTAATGAAAGTTTCAGAGACGTTAAACATATTCTGGATGAAGTGAATGCCACCGAATACGAACTGATACAGCGCGAGTCTCCATATCGGAGAGTTGATGTGCCGGTGACATGGCGAAGCAGGATGAAAAAACTGTTGCCATCGTGGGTATTGGAAATCAAATCGCTTCGTGACAATATGAAAGAGCAGAAGCGTAGCGATTTCATTGTCGAATAGAAAATGATTGATTTTTAGGATGGAGAAAATTCTGACAATAATCATTCCTGCCTACAATATGGAAAGTTTTTTACCGTATTGTCTGGATTCGTTACTTATAGAGTCACGGTTGGATGAAGTTGAAGTGCTTGTAATCAACGATGGTAGTACAGACCGAACTTCTGCAATAGCTCATGAATATGAAGAACGTTTGCACGGAGTAGTGCGTGTGATAGACAAAAATAATGGCAACTATGGCTCATGTATAAATGTCGGATTGAAAGAAGCTACAGGTCGTTATATTAAGATTCTGGATGCCGATGACAGCTTCGATACTGATAATTTCGGATTGTTTATCTCATTTTTGACTGATGCGGATGCAGATTTAATTGTATCGGATTACGATATTGTAGATGAGAATCGCAAGATTAGTAAATCCGTCAGTTATGATTTGCCTTTAGGGACGTATTCTATAGAGGATATATGTGTCGTACCTGCTTTTATGGATATGCAGATGCATAGCGTGGCATACAAACGTAATTTGTTGTTGCAATTAGAATATGTGCAGACTGAGGGTATATCTTATACAGACCATCAATGGATTTCTACGCCGATGATAGCTGTTAAGACTGTTTCTTATTTCGGTAAACCTTTGTACAGATATTTAGTGGGACGTGAAGGGCAGACTATGAATCCTGAGGTGAAAGCTCGCAGGATATCGCATATTTCAGAATGTGCTCTGGCAATGTGCCGTGATTACGAAAGACTGAAAGAGCATGTTTCTGATGCTTTGCGTCCGTATCTTTATGGAAAGATGCTTTATATGCTTAAAGAGGTATATGTATTCTGTTTTCTGCATTATTCTCCACAACTTAAGAATTTTTTGTGTAAGTTCGATGAATGTCTGAAAAGTACAAGTATGGAGGTGTATCTTCAAGTTTCAGGCGGTAGGGAAAGCCGTTGTAACTATATAAACTGTTGGCGTATACATAAAGACATAAATGTGACTGTGGTCAGAATTTTGAGCAAGTGTTATATGCTGGTGATAGCTTTGAAGAATAGAAAAAATAAAATATAAGTTCTATTATGTGGAAAAAGATTATTAAATCACTTATTCCTGATATGTTTTTTTCTTTTGTCAGGAAAAGGATTATAATTGCTAAACAGCGTAAGGTCGTACCATTGTTAAGTACATTGGTAGAGGATTGCGATTCAGGCAAGTTGGAAAAGCCTGCTGTTAAAGCTTTGAAAACTTTCTCAGATGATAAAATAATTATTTGGCAATATTGGGCACAAGGATTTGATAATGTGCCACCAATGGTACGTATTTGTATGGAATCTGTTGATCGATGGGCATCACCAGACTACTGCATAATACGCTTGAATGACAATAATTTGGGTGATTATATAGAGTTTCCCAATTGGCTGAAAGAACGTGTACATGATAAGATAATATCACTTGCTCATTTCTCAGATATTTTAAGATGTATGCTTTTATCTACTTATGGTGGATTGTGGTTGGATGCCTGCACTTTGTTGACAGGAAAATTGCCGGATATGCTGGTTAAATATGATTTTTTTGCTTACCAACGTGATCCATCAGAGCCTCATAAAAAGTATTGGGAAAGTACGTTCGCATATTATTGGGGATGGGATAAAAACTTCCGGGTAAATATGTTGGCTGGTATATTATACGCAAGAAGAGGAAACAAAATCCTTTCTGATATAGTTGCAATGTTTTTTGATTATTGGCAAAAGAATGATAAGATGCCCGATTATTTCTTTTTTCAAATCTTGTTTGACCTTTATATCCAGAGACACAAGGAGTTGAATTGTCTGGTTTACAATGATAGTGTACCGCACATGTTACGTCAGGTAATAAATGGAGGATATCCATATATGAGTGTCAAGGAAATATTGAATACGACAACTGTTCATTCTCTAAACTATAAAAATCCGAAAGCTGCAAGTAGATTATGTGCTTTGTTGTCTGATATAAGTTGAGTGACAAAAAGTCTTGTTTTAATTTATATCCAAAATATATGTTGAGTATGTTAGGAAAATTAAAGTGGTTTATTTATAGATTGATTTTTACTCCATATTGTAGAATTAAATTTTATTTTAATCGAACACGGAAAAGTTTGCATATATTGAATTCTGTAGATACAATTTTGTATATTCTGAAAAACAAATGTTCAGTCAGTCGTTTTGGGGATGGGGAATTTCAAATGATAACTCATTTTAAGGCTCATGGAACAGAAGCAAATTTCCACATGGATTCGTTCCAAAATTATGATGCTCGACTGGCATCCCGTTTGTTGGAAGTATACGAGTCCAATGTTGCCAATCATCTTGTTTGTATACCGTATGCTTTAAAAGATTCATCCGTTTTTAAAGGATTTGAACGTTTTTTCTGGGAAAGGGAATCTTTATGGCGTAGAAGTATTTTACAAGGGGCTATTGAAACAAAATTGGTAGGGGATGCTAATTTCACAAGATTTTATATGGGGCGTTGCGATATTAAGAACTATGATAAATATATAGATTTGTTGAAAAAAATATGGGATGGAAAGAATATTTTGATAGCAGAAGGTGAACATAGCCGTTTGGGCGTTGGAAACGATTTGTTTGACAATGCGACAGAAATACACAGGCTTTTGTGTCCATCGACGAACGCTTTCGACAAGTATGAACAAATCTTTTCCGAAATAAAGAAAACATCTCGCGATACGTTGATACTATTTGGCTTTGGGACACACAGCAACGGTGTTGGCATACGATTTGTCTAAATGTGGTTATCAGGCAATAGATATAGGGCATGTGGACATTGAATATGAATGGATGCGTATGAAGGCCAAGCACAAGATTCCAGTGCCTAATAAGTATGTGAATGAAGTGGTTGATGGAGGACGAATAGATACCGAATTGAATGATGCAACTTACCAAGCACAAATTATAGGGAGAATCTGTTGAATGAAACATGCTTATTTGATTATGGCCCATAACGAGCCGGAGATTTTGCAACTTTTGCTTTCTTCGCTGGATGATGAGCGTAACGACATTTATGTACACATCGATAGAAAAGCTTCTTTTGATGCGTCTGTCTTTCGAACTCTCAAGAGTCATTTCCAAGTTCTGCCGATTCATATTGATGCCTGTTGGGGCGATTTCAGTCTGGTTGAAATAGAACTTGCTCTTTTCAAGGAAGCATATTCTAAAGGTCCGTATGCTTACTATCATTTGTTGTCTGGGGTTGATTTGCCTATAAAATCTCAAGACTATATACATAATTATTGTGACCTACATCAGGGACAGGAGTTCATCGGAATAGCCGCTCATGCCACGCAGAGTGAAATTGACTGGCGTTCACAACATTGGTTTGTGTTCCCGCGTGACTTTCAGTCTGGCAATCTTATTAAGAAATTAATTCGAGCTGTATTTGCACGTCTGCAAAGTCTTGTCGGATATCGCAGAACACGTTTGGAAGTAAAGAAAGGATGCCAATGGTGTAGCATTACTCACGAATTTGTTGGGTATTTGTTGTTGAATGCAGATTTGATTCGGAAAACTTTCAGCCATACGTATTGTCCTGATGAAATGTTCATACAAACGTTATGTTGGAATTCCGACTTCAGAAAGAATATATACAATACAACTGATGAGTTTAAAGGTTGCAAACGGTATATTAAATGGGTGGATGGTGTATTGATGCCATTTACACAAGCTGACGTGGATGAAATGCAGAAGTCAGACCATTGGTTTGCCAGGAAGTGGTTAAGCAAAAATCGCCAAGTGGTGGAGTTGCTGATGAAGACATATTAAATATCTGTATTATGAAGATTGTATATTGTTTGGAAGGCCTTCATTACTCTGGTGGGCTTGAAAGAATTATTGTTAGCAAAGCTAATTATTTAGTATCTCAAGGAATAGAAGTGTGTATTATCACTTCGGAAGATAATGATAAACCATCATTTTTTAAATTAGACAGTCGAGTAAAACATTATGATTTAGGCATTAACTTTTACGCACATTGCAATGACTCTTTATACAAACAACTGTATTACAATTTTAATTGCAAAATAAAATATAAGCATTCCTTGTTAAATTTATTAAATGAAATAAGTCCTGATATTGTTATATCTACATTTAATAGAGAATTGTGTGTGCTAACGCATTATAATGGAACTAAAATTTTGGAATATCATTTCTCCAGATATGCTTTTGAAGAATATCATCGACTTAAGTCATTCAAATTTTATGATGTGTGGAGACATCGAAAATTTTTAAAGGCAATTAGTCGGTATGATCGTTTTGTAGTACTTACACATGAAGATGCTGAAAACTGGAAAGAGTTTGAACATGTTGCGGTTATTCCTAATATAAACAGTTTTGAATGTGAAGAATCTGCACTGCTCAATCAACCTGTGGTTATGGCTGCAGGGCGACTTACAGAACAAAAAGGTTTTGACAAGTTGATAGAGGCTTGGAGCATTGTTTGCAAGAAGGTAGACGGCTGGTTTTTGCACATATACGGTGAAGGTGCGTTAAGAAATGAATTGCAAAAATTGATTGACAAAGAAGGGTTAAGCAAGCGGTGCTTTCTTGATGGAGTTTGCAACAATATGAAAGAAAAATATCTTGGTTCTTCCATATTTGTTTTGTCATCTGTTTATGAAGGATTTGGGTTGGTTTTGACTGAAGCAATGACGTGCGGAGTTCCAGTAGTGTCATTTGCATGTCCTTGTGGACCTCGTGATATAATTGCTGATGAAGAGAGTGGTTTCTTGGTTTCACAAGGGAACGTCGAAGAACTTGCTGATAAATTGATTTATCTGATACAAAATCCTGAAAAACGGAAAGAAATGGGGACCAAGGCAAAATTAAGTGCTGTTAATTTCTCAAAAGAGAAGGTCATGAAGATGTGGATTGAACTGTTTGAAGATTTGTGCAATAATAGAAAATAAACGTAATGAAAAATAACATATTGGTTTCTGTTATTGTGCCCGTTTACAAGGTTGAAGCGTTCATCGAAAGATGCATCCGCTCGTTGATGGAGCAGACTCTTCAGGAAACCGAGTTCATCATCGTTGATGACTGTTCGCCAGATAACAGTATTTCTGTAGTACAAACTGTCATACATGATTATCCCGAACGCAGAAAGCAAGTCCAGTTGATAAGGCATGAAGCAAACAAAGGGTTGCCGGCTGCCCGCAACAGCGGTTTGGCTGTGGCATCAGGAGAGTATGTGTTTCATTGCGATAGCGATGATTTTGTGGAGCCTGAAATGCTTGAACAGATGTATAAGACGGCAAAAGATGCGGATGCTGATATTGTTTGGTGCGATTGGATGCTTTCATTCGGACAGAGCGAGCGCTACATGAAGCAACCTTCATACGCATCTTCTGTTGAAGCATTAAAGAGCATGCTGAGTGGTACGATGAAATATAATGTGTGGAACAAACTTGTTCGTCGTAGGCTTTATCTTGACAACAAGATTGTGTTCCCTGCAGGTTACGGAATGGGCGAAGACATGACTATGATACGACTTTTTGCCTGTGCGCATAAAGTGGTATATGTGCCGAGAGCTTTTTATCACTATGTGAAATTGAATACCAGTGCATTTTCGAATACCTATTCAGAACGCCATCTTGATGAATTGCGCCATAATACTGACGAAACATTGTCTTTCTTGAAAAATAGGTTTGGAGATATTTTTGCACAAGATATGGAATTTTTTAAGCTTGATGTCAAATTTCCGTTCCTGATAACTGATGACAAAAGTAAATATAAACTTTGGGAAACTTGGTATCCTGAAGCCAATCAATACATAAAGTTGAACAAGAATGTTTCATTTAGACGGTGTCTGTTGCAGTTGCTGGCGTCAAAGAAGCAGTTCTGGCTGGTTGGTCTATATTATAAGTTGATACATAGATTTATTTACGGAATATTGTACAGATGAAAAATAACGTGGTAATAAAAGGCCTGTTGATGGTTTTTGCCGCTCTTGTCCTTAATTTTTATATTTTCTCTATTGAATTGCGCTTTATGCCTTCGGTAAATACAAAAATGGTATTGGGAGGTTTGGGACTGTTTGTCCTTGCGTATCAGTTGGTGCGAAAACGCGGTGCTTTGATCAATAGAGATACTTTTGTTCTATCTGTCTGTGCCGCATTGGTGTCTTTGGCAGGGTTGGTCTCTGTTGTATACAATGATACAAACGATTACGCCTATGCTACATATATAGTCTCCATGTGGGTGTGGCTTAGTGCCGCATATGTAGCGGTAACATGTGTCCGTTGGGTACATGGTACGGTATCTGTTTTTTTATTGTGCAACTATTTGATTGTTTTGGGCGTGGCGCAGTGTGCTTTGGCATTGGGAATGGAGTTTTATGCACCTTTGAAGCGGGTGGTATATTCCATGCTTGCAGAAGGAACAGTGTCTTTTATGAAAGAGAAAGATCGCTTGATGGGATTTGGTGTGGGGCTCGACGTTGCTGGATCACGTTTTGCCGCTATTCTGATAATGATATCGTTCGTGTGTATGCAGTATAGGCAGAAGGTCGTTAGGTACATACCGTGGTACATCCTGGCATTTTGCATTATATGTGTGATTGGAAATATGATTGGTCGTACTACAATAGTTGGGGCTGTGCTTGCTGTGTTAAGTTTCATAGTGTTTTCACAATTCTATCAGATAGATGACTTTCAAAAACGTTTGTTAGGATGGACTGTTGGATTATTGGCCATGGTAATCCCTGTGTGCGCCATTGCATATAATACCGTGCCTGAATTCCATGACCTGTTGCGTTTCGGATTTGAGGGTTTCTTCTCTTTAGCGGAAAAAGGAGAATGGGATGTAAACTCGAATGAGATGCTGAAAGAGGGATTTATTTTTCCGGACAATTTGAAAACATGGTTGATTGGTGACGGTTATTTCGGTTCTACTGATGCTGATCCATATTACGTAGGGAGACGTTGGGCTGGTTTTTATAGAGGGTCGGATGTCGGATATTCACGGTTCTTATTTTATTTCGGGTTGACAGGATTGCTGTTGTTCTTGTTCTTCTTTATCAAGGTTTGTAAAATCTGTGTAATACGCTTCAGGGATATGAAGTATATGTTTTTTACATTGCTGGCTTTATGTTTAATATACTGGTTAAAAGTTTCTACAGATATATTCTCCGTATTTGCTTTGTTTTTGTGCATTCCTGAAACACATAAAGCTGAAGATTGATATATGTTTGCGTTCGTACTTTGCGTCTTGATATTATATGCTATAAGTCTTTCTAAGAAAGACATGAATGCTATAACTAAGGATGATACGGCTGTATTGAAATCTATAATGGCTATTTTGATTATATTGCATCATATTTCTTTGCAAGGTGTTGCAGTCTTGACGGTTTTTCATTCTTGGGGTGCTCCTTTGGTTTCTATATTCTTTTTCTTGTCTGGGTATGGCTTGATTAAAAGCTTTAGCGTTAAAGGAAATGCTTATTTGAAGAACTTTATAGTGCACAGAATTATTAAAGGAGTTTTAGTCCCTTTTGTAGTTGCATGGGGTATATTTAGACTCATTTATTTTTCTAATTTGCCTAGTATAGGAGAAGAGCTTGAATTACTGATATATAGAGGAATACCTGTTCTGCCTCATTCGTGGTTCGTTTTTGCAATTATTTGTTTTTATATATTCTTTTATGTAAGTAATAGATTTTTTGCAAGGAGCTTTAGCTTCATTGTTTTGATTTTGTTGGTATTGCTTTATTGCCTATTCTGTATACAAAGTAATTATGATAGATGTTGGTATATAAGTGCATTGGGATTTCCAACAGGAGTTTTTATAGGAAAATATGAAAAAAACATGGTTAGAATTATAAGCAATCAATGTATATATTATCTTGTTGCACCACTTTGTTTGTTGATGATGGCTGTTTGTGTGGTTGCAAAAATTGAAATTTTATATATGTTGGTCTATATTCTCATTCCATTCGTGTTTGCAACGTTTTTATATAAAATAAATTTTGGAAGATTGATGAGTTCTAAATTCTTGAAATTTTTAACTGCTATCTCTTTCGAAATGTATTTGTCTCAAGGTATAAGTATGAGCATATTACGTGGAAATGTTTTTAATTTAACATCTGATATAATATATATATTATGTACTTTGGTATTGACTGTACTTATAGCTGTTTTTATTAGATTTATAAGATTTGGTTGTTTTAAATATTTGTCATGAAAATCATATATTGTACTCATTCCACATGTAATCCTGGGGGGATGGAGAGGGTACTTTGTAATAAGGTACGATATCTTGTTGAAGAACTAGGGTGGGATGTATCAGTGGTGACAACTGATCAGAAAAGGCGGAAGCCTTTTTATGACTTCCCTGCCGGCGTTAAGATGACAGATTTGGGAATCAACTATTCAGATGATAATTGTAAGAACGTATTTCTGAAGATTTCTGGATATTTGGCAAGACGACGTCGCCATAAAGCTTTGCTGACAAGGCTTCTTTATGCGGAGAAAGCAGATATTGTTGTTTCGCTTTATCCGTCGGAATCTTCATTTATTCCAGACATCAAGGACGGAAGTAAGAAAGTCTTGGAACTGCACTACTGCAAATTCTTCAGATTGCAGTACAGGCGTAAGGGACTTCTTGGATTGATTGACCGTTGGCGCACCAAACAGGATGAACGGATTGTCAGTCGCTTTGACCGGTTTGTTGTTTTGACTAAAGAAGATAGAAGTTATTGGGGAAACATTCCGAATATATGTGTTATTCCAAATGCCGCATTGAATGTCGGTACAAGATTTTCTGATGTCTCAAATAAACGGGTGTTAGCCGTTGGTAGATTGGATTACCAGAAAGGTTTTGACAGACTTATTGATGCATGGAATATCGTTGCGAAGAATGAGAAGCTTGCAGATTGGACTCTGGATATCTTCGGGCAGGGTGAGTGGCATGAGAAACTGAATGATATGATAGATTCTTACGGATTGCAGGAACGTGTACGTATAAATAAACCTGTAAAAGATATATTGTCAGAATATGTGAATAGTTCGTTGCTGGTTATGAGCTCCAATTATGAGGGTTTTCCTATGGTTATGATAGAAGCTATGGCATGCGGACTTCCGGTGGTGGCTTTCGACTTCAAATGTGGTCCTAAAGATATTATCGATGACGGTATCAATGGACTTATTGCTGAAAGCGGTAATGTGGCTGATCTTGCAGAAAAGCTTGTTTCCATTATGTCTGATGAGTCTAATCGGAAATTCATGTCGTCAAATGCACGAAAAATCATTGATAGGTACTCGGAAGAAACTGTTATGAACAAGTGGGTGGATTTATTCAATAATTTGGTAACGGCATGAAAAAGCTTCTACAGATAAATCCGGTATTGCGAGTTTCCACCTCAACTGGACGTATTATGCAGGAAATAGGAGAACTCGCGATTGCAAACGGCTGGAAAAGTTATATCGCATACAGCTATGCCAGGGACGGCATCAAACCTTGTAAGTCGGAGCTTGTTCCTGTCGGTGGTAAGATTGGCGTTCTTGGCCATTGGCTTGCAACGCGTCTTTTTGACCGTCATGGCTTGGCTTCAGAACGAGATACTAAGGATTTCATCCGCGTGATAGACGAGATAGATCCGGATATAATACATATACACAATATTCATGGCTATTTCTTGAATTATAAGATTCTGTTTGATTATCTGGCACGTAGGAACAAGCCTGTTGTATGGACTGTACATGACTGCTGGCTGTATACTGGACACTGTTACTATTATACTTTTGCCGGTTGCAGTAAATGGAAGATACATTGCAACAGATGTCCGCAAAAAACGAAATTTCCTGCGAGCTATCTGTTTGACAGGTCATCCAAGAATTTTGAAGATAAAAGAAGAGCATTTACATCGATACAGGCATCGAATATGTTTGTAGTGCCTGTTTCTGAATGGATAATGGGTGAAATGAGGGACTCATTCTTGAAAAATGCCAATTTTACCCTTATTCATAACGGTATCGATACAAATGTTTTCAATATATACGATGGAGAAGATATTAAGAAGAAATATGGAATAGAAGGCAAACGTCTTATTCTGGGTGTAGCCAGTATCTGGAGCCGTGAGAAAGGTTTGTTTGATTTTCTGGAACTGTCAAAAATCATCGGGTCTGACGAGGTGATTGTTCTTGTTGGTGTTGACGATAGAACCAAGTCCAAGCTTCCTGACAACATTATCGGTATACGGCGAACAGAAAATATACAGGCATTGGCAGAACTGTATTCTGCAGCGGAGGTGTTTGTTAATCCGACATGGCAGGACAACTATCCTACAGTCAATATGGAAGCTATTGCGTGCGGAACGCCTGTTGTTGCTTACGATGTAGGAGGAGCAACAGAAGTAATAACAGAAGAAACAGGTCGTGCCGTTAGCGCTGGTGATATTGAAGGATTGTATAAGGCCATTAAGGAGATTGAAGCAAAAGGCAAGGCTTTTTATGCACCTAGATGTCGAGATTTTGCTGAGGTGAATTTTAGAAAAGAAGACAGATATGCAGATTATATAAGGCTTTATGATGATATTTTGAGCCGATCTGTTCAATAATGGGGGTAAACAAGGGGATAATAAATACTTTAAAATAGATTTTTTATAATGAAAGTATTGCAACTGGGGAAATTCTATCCTATACAGGGTGGGGTTGAGAAAGTTATGTATGAACTTTTGCAAGGCGTTTCCGGACAAGGTATTGAGTGTGATATGCTTTGTGCGGCGCTTGACGGCGGGCACAGTGTCTTGGATATCAACGAGAATGCCAAATTGATATGCTGCCATTCACTGGCAAAGCTGGCTGCGACGATGATATCACCAGATATGGTTGTTACGCTAAAGAAGGTGTGCCGGCAGTATGACATCATTCACGTACACCATCCGGATCCTATTGCTTGTCTGGCTTTATGGATGTCTGGATTCAAAGGCAAGGTGGTTCTGCATTGGCACAGCGACATACTCAAGCAGAAACAGCTGTTGAAGTTTTACAAACCTTTGCAGCAATGGCTTATAAAGCGTGCGGACACGATCGTTGGAACGACTCCTGTCTATATACGTGAATCGCCTTATCTGTATAAGTTCAGAAACAAGACATGCTGTCTGCCTATAGGTATAGACAAGATGCCGAATATGCCGGAAAAGGCACATGCCGTCAAGGACAGATTCCAAGGCAGGAAAATTGTGTTTTCGCTTGGACGAATGGTAGGATACAAAGGCTTTACCTATTTGGTGGAGGCTGCCAAATATCTGAATGACGACTATGTTGTACTTATAGGCGGAACCGGACCTTTGGAAGAAGATCTGAAGATGCAGTGCAGTTATCACGGCCTGACAGATAAAGTCAAGTTTTTGGGATTCGTTTCAGATGAAGACCTTCCTGCTTATTATGAAGCATGCGATGTGTTCTGCTTGTCGTCGGTACTTAAGACCGAGGCTTTCGGCATTGTTCAGATTGAAGCCATGTCATGCGCCAAGCCGGTTGTGGCAACACGTATTCCGCATTCTGGGGTTGCATGGGTAAATATGGACGGTGTGTCTGGCATAAATGTTCCGCCTAGAGATCCGAAAGCGATAGCAGAGGCCGTTATGCAGATTACCAAGGATAATGAAACATACAGACGGTTCTCATTGGGGGCTCTGAAGCGTTACAATGAGAATTTCACAAAAGAACACATGATAGAGAATTGCATAAACATCTATAAGAATTTATACGATAACAATTGACAAGCACGATGGAACGTAAAGTAGGTATTAATGCTTTTGAAAATGCTGTAAAAAGATTTTTTGACTTTTGGGGGGCACTGCTGTCTCTGATAGTCTTTTCTCCTGTTTTTCTGGTAATCTATGTTGCCATCATAAAGGAAGACGGTCAACCGGCTATATTCAAGCAGAGACGAGTTGGATATAAAGGAAAAGAATTTACATTGTATAAGTTCCGTTCTATGCGTACTGATGCTGAGATTGCTGGAAAACCGGAACTGTGCAAAGAGAATGATGACCGTTTGACAAAAGTCGGACGGTTCATAAGGGAACACCATGTGGACGAACTACCGCAGTTGTGGAATGTTCTTAAAGGTGAGATGTCGTTTGTGGGACCAAGACCTGAAAGACGGTATTTCGTTGAAAAGATTATGGAACATAATCCTGACTATGAGCTGCTTTATCAGCTTAGACCGGGATTGTTTTCAATTGCCACATTGTACAACGGATATACGGATACAATGGAGAAGATGCTTGAGCGCTTGAGGCTCGACCTCGAGTATCTGTCAAACTGGTCATTGTGGTTGGATTTAAAAATAATTTTTCTTACGGCGTATTCAATACTTTCCGGAAAGAAATTCTGATATATACAACAAAATGTTAATAAGGATATTATGAAGACCAATTCTAATGTCAAGTTGCGCAAAATCGGCAACAGATTCATGATAGTTGCAGATTCTGATAATGAAACTTCCAAAACACACGTATATGAGCTTAATGAAAGTGCGGCTCGACTTTGGCAGATGATGTCCGGAAAGGACCTTTCTGCTGATGAACTCACAGAGTGTTTTTGTGAGGAGTTTGATGTAGCAAAAGATGTTGCTCATGCTGATATAGAACGTCAGTTGGAAGAGTGGAAGAGATTTGGACTGGTTGAGTAACACGGTGTTGAATGCATACTGTTTGTGGATACTTTATCTGAAAAAGAATGTTCCGCATTCTTTATTCTTCTGCGTTCAGGACTTTGGGAACGTGGTCCGGAGGATTTGTCCGTCTTTCCGCTTGACATAGACGAGTGGAAGAGACTTTTTTTGATGGCACGTCGACAGAGTGTCACCGGTATAATGTATAGAGGTATATGTCGCTTGCCGGATAAAATTCTTCCCCCAGAAACTGTTTTGTTTAAATGGGTTGCAACAGCAGATATGATTGAACATCGCAACCTTGCAATGAACAGAACAATTGAAGGTCTGCTCCGTCTTTTTTCGAAAAATGGAGCTGTTGCTGTTTTGCAGAAAGGGCAGGGGGTTGCTTCGTTTTACGAAAAGCCGTTGCTTAGAGAATGCGGTGATATTGATTTTTACTTCAGAAGCAGAAAGGACAGCAGACGTATAATAGCAGACTTGGAGAAACAGGGCTGTCGGGTCAAACGCATGAGTGACGGCAGTTTTTATTACAGATGGAATGGTATTGTCGTTGAACATCACCATAGGTTGTTTGATATATGCAACCCTTTTTCTGCGCGTTATCTGTCCAAACAGGTTTATAAGCTGGGACTCGGAAAAGTTGTGCTGGCTGATGCATCATCTGATTGTGAAGTTGCTGTACCGTCGCCTTTGCTGAACCTTTTTCTGCTTAATGCACACATAATGAAACATGCTGTTGGATGGGGCATAGGGCTTAAGCAACTATGTGATATGGCAAGGGCTTGCTTCTGTCTTTATGAAAATGTTTCTTCAAGTGAGCTGGATAAAATAATAAGGCGAATAGGCTTGGTAAGATGGAGCCGTCTGCTTTATTCTTTTCTTGTCGAGTATCTGGGTTGCCCTGCAGAACGCATTCCTTCTGCCGGTTTCAGTAAATGCAGTGCACGCCCTTTGCTCGACATTGTGATGGCCGGAGGTAATATGGGACAGTATGGATTAAACCGAAGTTTGTCGCTTGATGACGGATGGAAGCGGAAACTCCGCACATCTGGCTCCTTTTTTTCCAATATGTCTTTTACGCTGAAATATGCACCGAAAGAAACATTCTGGTATTTTGTAAATCTTTTGACAGGACAATTCAAGAAATGAATGAATATTATTTTTCAGTGGCAGATTTCAACTTTAGGGTATCTGTTCCTGTCGGTATAGATATTGACAATTTTTTGCCGTCGTTTCAGCCTTTCCTACGTGGAGGTGTTGTATTATCTGATTGCCTTTTCGGTTTTACGGTAATGCCTGCATCAGACCGTAAAAATATTTCCGGTGAGTGCATTTTGGAGGAATCGATGAATGAGCTTGGATATGTGAAGCTTTATTCTGTAGATGACGGATACTATATAGAGATGAGCTATACCAGAGACGGGGCTGTCCATGGCATGTATGTCTGCTCGAACTTCAGCAATGCTGAGGCGTACGTGTGCTGGGACGACCCATACATATCGCATGTTTGCAGTTCGATGATTAGAATTGTGTATTCTCAGGCGATTTTGAATTTTGATGCTATATCTGTACATGCTTCTGTTGTTTCGTGCGATGATGATATGGCCTATCTTTTTATGGGAAAGAGCGGTACTGGAAAGAGTACCCACGCTGCACATTGGACACAGACATTTCCTAAGTGTGAATTGCTGAACGATGATAATCCTACGGTTAGAATAAAAGATGGCAAGGCAATTGTGTATGGAACACCGTGGAGCGGGAAAACGCCATGCTACAAAAATCTGCATTTCCCTATTGGTGGGATTGTACGTCTTGCACAGGCAAGAGTGAACCGTTTTGTGTATTTGACGGATGTTGATGCCTTTGTTGCTCTGTTCCCCGGATGTTCTTTGATACGCCAGGACAAGCGTCTGCGAAATGCTCTGTATGATATACTTGTGAGACTTTCATCGATGGTTACAGTCGGGAAGCTGGAATGTCTGCCTGATAAGGAGGCGGTGATATTGTGTAAAAATAAATTGGTTATATATAACAAAAAAAGAAAGATGAATAAGAAATTGACTCTTTTGAGTTTATTGGTCGTGGCGGTAATGACGTCTTGCTCGTCACGGAAAAATTTTGTCTATCTCAACGATATGAACATCGCCGAGAAATATCCTATGGAGGATGTGCATGAGGCTGTTGTGCATCGCGACGATAGACTTAGCATTGTGGTCAGCTGCAAAAGTCCAGAATTGGCCCTTCCTTTCAATGTACAGGGTGGGGCATTTCAGGTTGAGGCTGATGGTGGTATAACTGTAGGCGGCAACGCCACTGCTGTAAAAGAAAAAGGATATAGAGTAGACAAGGAAGGAAATATTGATTTTCCGATTCTCGGTCAGCTTCATGTTGAAGGGCTTACTCTTAGTGGTGTAAAGGACCTGATAAGAAACAAGATTATTGAAGGCAACTACATAAAGGATCCGTTGGTATCCATCGAGATTCTTAATTTCAGATATACAGTGCTTGGAGCTGTTGGAAGTAACGGTACATATTCTGTAGACGGCGATAGGGTGACTCTTCTTGAAGCTATTGCCAAGGCCGGCGATTTGACTTCGCGTGCACGTGTTGACCGTGTCGCAGTAATAAGAGAAAACAACGGAACAAGGGAAATGTATATGCATGATTTGAGAAGCAAAGATATTTTTGAATCTCCATGTTTCTATCTCCAGCAGAATGATATTGTTTACGTCGAGCCTAGGTATAAGAAGAAAGATACGGAAGACCGCACCATTCAGTATGGTACACTTATCTTGAGTCTGGTAACCGCCGCTTGTTCTGTCTTGTGGTATCTTAAGTAATTATGTAAATGTGAAAAAACGAATATCAAGATGCAGACTGACACTAAATCTACAAAAAAGGAAACAGACTTGAACATCGTCGACCTTTTGCTTTACTTGGCATCCAAATGGCGCTGGTATCTTATTTCCATATTGCTGTTCGTTGGACTTGCATGGTATAAGTACGCCAAGTCGCCGTTTGTCTATTTCCGTTCTGCAACGGTGATTATCAAGGACCCGTCGAACAAGTTGTCGACAACGAGCATGGATCGTTACGACAATCTGATAAACAAGGTGAATGTGGCCAACGAAATTCTTCAATTCAAGTCGAAAAGGCTGATGACTGAGGTCGTGGGGCGGCTGAATGCTGATGTCAGCTATAAGATTCAGGATGGGTTGAGACAACTGGAACTTTATACGCAGGCTCCGTTCCGAGTAACATTCCCTGAGGCTACAACCGAGAGTTATTTCTCTTTTACTGCTTCGTTGAAGGATGACAAGACGGTCACCGTATCCTACAACGACGGTGAAGAAACGAAGACGAAAGACGTCAAATTCAATCAGAAGGTGAATGTTGCGGGAACCGAAATCACTGTGTCGCCGACTAACTATTGCAGTAAATCGTGGTATGGAGTAGAAATAAATGTTTCTAAACTTCCGCGTGAATCCGTTGTTGGATATTATATGGCTAATGTGGGAATAAAGCAGGAAAGCGAGGAATCGTCGATATTGACGTTGGCAATCAAGGACAACTCGGCTTCAAAGGCTGAAGATGTTCTTAACATGCTTATTACCGTCTACAACGAGGATGCCATTAAGGATAAGAACCAGGTGGCTGTGAATACTGCTGATTTCATCAACGAGCGACTTATAATAATTGAAAAGGAACTTGGACATGTGGAATCCAATCTCGAATCGTTCAAGTCGTCCAACCAGGTTGTAGACCTTGGTTCTGCGGCCGGAATGTATATGAGCGAATCGCAGAAGTATAATTCTGAAGCTCTTGAACTCGAAACGCAGCTCAGACTGGCAAAGTACATAAAGGAGTACCTCACGGATCCTTCGAAAGATACAGACCTGATACCTGCAAATACAGGTATCAAGGATATGAATATCGAGGGACAGATAAGCCAGTACAACACAATGAAGCTCAGGCGCGACAAGCTGATTGTGGACAGCAGTGAGAACAATCCTATTGTTGAGGAACTCAATAATTCGCTCAGAGCTTTGAAACAGAGCATAATCCGGGCTGTTGACAATATGATTGTAAGTATAGACGTAAGACGTAACGATGCCCAGAGCCGTGAGAACAGAGCTCAGGCAAGAGTGGCTTCCGTACCTGCTAAGGAGCGCCAGATGTTGTCGATAGAACGTCAGCAGAAGATTAAGGAGGCTTTGTATCTTTACCTGTTGAACAAACGTGAGGAAAATGCTCTTTCTCAGGCTATGGCCGACAACAATGCTAGAGTGATTGACAGTGCTGATGGAAGTGATGCTCCGATAAGTCCGAACAGAAACAAGATTCTGCTTCTTGGCGGATGTGTAGGATTGGCATTGCCTACGGTCGCATTTCTCTTGATTATGTTCCTCGATACAAGAGTTCATACGCGCAAGGATGTGGAAGGGGCTGTTAATGTGCCTTTGCTCGGTGTTATTCCTCTTAAGAAGAAACGTAAGGGAAAGAAAGGAACTGTTGAAAAAGAAGAAAGCAGTGTTGTTTCAGAGGCATTCAGAATACTCAGAACGAATATGGCCTTCCTTGCTCATAAGAACAAGAACATGCAGGTGATAACGTTCACTTCTTTCAATGAAGGGGCTGGCAAGACGTTCATTTCTTTGAATCTGGCAAAGAGTTTTGCTTATGCAAACAAGAAAGTTGTGCTTCTCGACCTTGATATACGAAAAGGTACACTTTCAGGCGGTCATCAGCACAGGCATCAGACCGGTGTGACAAATTATCTGGCTGATACAAGCATAACTGTTGATGATATTATACAGAAGAGTTCTGAATCTGACAACATTGATATAATACCTTCCGGAAGCGTAGCACCAAATCCTGCGGAGCTTCTTATGGATGAAAGATTGGATGCTCTGGTAGAGGAATTACGTGGAAGATACGATTATATCATTGCCGACAACGTGCCTATCGGTATCATTGCAGATGCCGCTATTGCCAACCGTATTGCAGATTTGACACTGTTTGTAATCAGGGCCGGAAAAATTGACAAACGTCAGCTGCCTGACATTGATAAACTGTATGAGGACAAGAAACTCAAGAATATGGCTCTTGTTCTCAACGGCTGCGACCTTGAAAAGCGTGGTTACGGCTACGGTTATGGTTATGGCTACGGTTATGGATATGGTTACGGCTATGGCAAAAAATATGAATAAGATTATTAACCTTTTAATTTATAAATTTAATGGCCAAAGCAAAATGTAAAAAGAAATTTGTCGTCTACGGACGACCGCAAGAGAGATTCAATTTTTTAATAACTAAAAAAGAAAGTGAGGGTTTATATGACTAAAACTAAGTATGTGGCTCCACAGACAAAATGTTCTGAGGTGGAGCTGGAAGAAGGCTTCATGAAGGCTTCGGTGTTCGAAGGCGGAACGGAGAATGCTGATGGCGTGACTATAGAGAAACATGGATTTGCTAATCCAGAACAATCTTGGGAAGGCAATTATACAACATGGGATTAATTTTAAATAGAATTTTTATGAAAAGTAGATATATGTTATTGGCCGGCATAGCTGTTATGGCATGTTTGGCAGGTTGCTCTGACGAAAGCCAGGACAACGGGCTTGCAAAGAATCCTGTGCAGACTGGTGATGAAGTGTTGTTTGGTACGTCTGTAACTGGTGATGCCAGTACAAGAACAGTTTATGGTAACCATGATACAGAAGGAGTAGCTGTGCATTGGGTTGAAGGTGATGAGATTGCGATATTCTGTAAGGAAACATCACAGCCTGCCAATCACTTGGTAAATTATAAAATAACACCTAATCCAGAAACGCCTAATGTGGCCAATGAAGTAATGAAGGGGGATCCGAATGCTGCAGGTCTGCAATGGGGAAGTGAGGATGTGCATCATTTCTATGCATTCTATCCTGCAGACAGAGTGAATGGGGTTGATGCTGATGACCAGCAGGGAACTATTACTGCCACTATTCCAGTGAACCAACAGCCTGCCGGATGGCGTACAGGACCTATTGTTTCTTTGGACCCAGAAGTGGATGGTAAAGAAACAACTTTTGCCCTGCCTAATATGGACTATGCTTACATGTATGCATACAACCCTGTAAGTAAGAGTGCTGTGGAACAAGGTTCAGGCAAGGTGAACTTGCAGTTCCATAATTTGGTTACTGTACTTGATATTACCATTCCAGGTCCAGCGAGTGGTTCTGTTGTTGTGACAGACGTTACTGTCAGAGCAGTAGATGGTAAGAATCCTATCCTGACCGGTGATTTCAACTGCTATATCCGTGGTGCAGGTGGTGCAGATGCACAGGCTACATGTACTGCTACGGGCGATATGTCACAGGTACGAAATGTAGTCAACATTCCTTGTTATAATCAGGATACAGATGAATATATAACACTGGAATCTGGCAAATTCCTGAATGTTAAGGCATATATAATTCCTGATGATGATGAAGACAATATTATGCAGCCTCGTACACTTCAGATTGCGGTCAATACTTTGAATGGTGGAGAAAGAGCACGTACACTTCAAACAGCAAGTATTGTGCCTCACAAGGTAAACCGAGTACTTCTGCCTAAAATAGATACTGACGGTGATAAATATTGGATGAGTGCTCTTGACCCGAATATTTATGTGTCAGAGCTCTCGATTCCTGGTAGTAAGTTTTCTGTATTGACAAGCGAAAATGGTTCAAGCAGAGTTTATCAGACTGCTACAATTGACCAGCAGTTTGAGGATGGTGTTCGTGCATTTATCTTCCAAACTTCAACGATTCGTAGTTGGGGAAGTTATGATGGTTTCTATGTGGTTTGTGAAAGTAAAAACAGAACTGTCATGAAGTTAAGTGAAGCCATTGCTAAAATTGCTTCTCATCTTGATGCTTGTGAAAAGGCTGGTAAAAAGAATGAGTTTGCCTTTGTTATGTTGACTTATTCATCTGGAGATACACCTATTTTAACTGATAATGAGCAGTATTGGATTGAAAAACTCCGTAATGAAGTTAATAGCATTGCAGGAGTTGTTGCTAACCGTATTTATACCAACGAGATAACTCCTAATACAACCATTGACGATGTGAAGGGTAAGATTATATTGAAGGCTAACTATAATTCGCAGGATATGATTAGCGATTATGGTACAACTACAGCTCCTATCATGTTTACTTACTGGGGATTTGCAACCGGACCGGAGGAAAAGAGTTGGACTTATCAGGATAACAATGGCGGTATGCCTATGGACTGGGGAAAACCTGTGTGGTATCTAAATTCAACAGCACCGTTGAGATGGTATTATCAGGAGGTTACCAGTGTTGGATCTGGTCAGGAAGCCACTACCAGGGAGAAGAAGGAGGGTATTACGCACTTGTTCCAGGAAAGTGTTGATTTGTATAAGAATGATAATTCTCACAAAACATGGTTTATGAACGACCTTGGAGGATACTATTCTGACAATGATGATATCGGTACCCGTGAGAACGGAATTGTAGCTTTGGCTGAGGATATGAATAATCTGGCTGTCGAACAACTTCAACAGAGAACGGAGAATGCCGGACTGGGATTGATTTTCATGAACTTTGCTGACAAACAGACTACTTCTGGTGCCAAGTATAAGAGCGATTATTTGATTCAGACAATTATTATGAACAACAGAAAGTTCCAGTTGCGTAAGAAACCTTCGGCTACAACTCAGACATACAATGCCAGCTACAGTAACGGTGGTAATGCTATTGGTTGGGATAATTGATAGATAGAAATGAAATGGATGTTTCGCTGACTTTGGTCGGCGAGGCATTCATTTCTATATAGATATTATAACTTTAAAATAAAAAAACTTAAACCAATGAATTATAAAATTGGTACCTGCATCCTGACAGCAGGTGTGTTGTTTGGATTTAGCAGTTGCCAGGAAGAAGAATTTATAGACGGAAGCCACGACGGAAAAGTGACGATTGTGGGGCGTATGGATGGTGCACTCCAGACACGTACATGTGTCGACACGTCCTCCCCTGATGGAGCTACAGGAATTTTGTGGTCTCCAAAGGATACTATCGGAGTGTTCGGTGATAAAGGTACCAAGAATTCATTGTTCGAGGCTGCCAATACTGGAAATGTTGCTGAGGCGGAATTCAACGGTTCGATGGCAAGTGGTGAGTATCCTACATACGCTTATTATCCGTACAGTTTGGATAATGCTTCTGCAGATGTAACAGCTTTGAAGGGGAATCTGAAATTGGAGCAAACCTTCGATATGACCACCGGCAAGTTAGAGTGTGATTATAAGGTTGGAACTCCGACTTCACAAGCAGGCGATGGACGATACGAATTTGATTTTAAACATCTGTTCTCATTGTTGAAGTTTGATATTGATGCTACCGGTACTGCACTTGAAGGTGATAGACTGGAAAAAATTATTCTGACACTGCCGGATGGTCGCCGTCTTGGTGGTGAATTCACTTTCGATGCAACGACCAAAGAAGTTGAATGGACGTCGTCCACAACTGGTGCAAACGTCCTGACAATGGATTGGAATGACAAACCATCTCTCACAAGTGGAAAATCGTATACAGGTTATATAACTTGCGCACCAGATATAAGGCAAGGTGATGAGATAAAGATTACAATTCTTACACAGCAGTTTAAGGCCGAATTTACACGTATTGCACTTGTCGATTTTACAGCTAATGCTTGTTATACATTCCCGCTTTCGTTGCAGAATTATAAAGATGACATGAAGGTGACCGAGCGTCCAATATTCAAGTCTTTCTCCTTTGATGTGGTACACAACGCAGGTAAAATTTTGGATACAAAGCTCGTTTTTAGTGGTAATGCCACAAGTGCTGAAAGAAGTACGGGCGAAATAATGAATGTTGATGGTGATGTCATTTCAGGATGCATACCATATCTGTACGACTTTAAGCTGAAGCCGACATTTGAAGTTAATGATGGTACTGTAGTTACAATAAAAGGAGAAGAACAGACAAGCGGTGTTAGTGAAGTAGATTTCAGTAAGTCTGTTGTATATACTCTCAATAAAGGGAGTGAAACAAGAGATGTTACAGTATCTGTCACAAATTCTGGACTTCCAATTGTAGTGTTGACTCAAAGTGGTGGCTGTACTGAAAATTGGACTGAGGCCGGAATCAATGTGCGCGCCAAGGATGCTGATTGGGTTGAAACTGACAAAATTTCAATTTACAATGCTGACGGCACAATTGATAATGATGAGAACGTTGACCTTGCTTGCGGTATCCGTCTTAGAGGAAATTCTACACAGAAATTTCCAAAGAAACCGTTTGCTATAAAGTTGAAAGAAAAGGCTGAAGTTTTAGATATGCCTAAGCACAAGCGTTGGGTTCTCCTCGCTAACTGGATGGACAGGACGATGCTGCGTAATGCTGTAGCCTTTGAGGTGGCACATCGTGTGGACAGTGCATATAGTGATGACGGTATCGGTTGGAGTCCTCGTGGAACAAGTGTTGAGGTCGTTATGGATGGTCGTCATGTAGGTAACTATTATTTATGTGAGCAGATCAAGATTGACGGTGACCGTGTGGATATCAAAGATTGTATCGAAGATATCATCGGCGATGGAAACCCAAATCCGACAATGGCCGATTGCGGTTATCTGCTGGAGTTTGACGACAATTATGACGAGGTGGATAAATTCCATACAGGTCGTGGTTTGCCGTGTATGTTCAAGGATGAGGTAAGTACGTACAGTTCTGATATTTTCAATCAGGTGAAGGCCAGAATTGAAGCTGTAGAAGCCAATCTTGAAAATGGCAATTACAGTACAGCCTATAATGATTTGGACATCAATTCTGTAATCGATTACTTCTTTGTGCAGGAACTGACATTCAATGACGAGTATAAGCATCCGAAGAGTGTTTATATGTTGATCGATGGCGATGGTAAGTTGACTGCCGGCCCTGTTTGGGATTTCGACTGGCAGACTTTTGTTGATTATGATAATGTACAGTCGATGAACAGTAAATACGGCGGTACTTATTCTTGTCGTCAGTATGGCGAATGGTTGTATGGCGCATCAAAGCTTGCAGAAGAAAAACCTTGGTGGCAAGGAGGTGGTTACGATTACGAAAACGATATGCCATATATGTGGTATCCGCTCCTTTTCAAGGATGCAGATTTCCGTGCGAGGGTACAGGAACGTTGGGCTGTTATCTATCCGCATCTGTCATCTGTTGTGGATAAGATGGATGAGCTTGCTGAGCAGAATAGACTGTCAGACAAGTATAATTCTGCAATTTGGCCGCTCGCATCGAAGATTAAGGTTGATGCAGGTGCTGCATATAACGGTGACGAAGATATGACTTTCGATGAAGCAATATCATCGATGAAGCAGGCATACAAAGAACGTTTGGAATGGATGAATACAAACATTACAAGCGGTTTGTTCGTTACAGATGCAAATTGAAGTTTTTATAGTTAATAAAGTAGAAACCTTTTAATTAACATTAATATGATTAGAAAAACATTAGTTGCGGCTTTGGGGTTACTCGCCGCGGGTTCAGTAAGTGCTCAGACTCTTGAGACGTCTGGCAATGAAGAGTACAGTGTTGATAAATACAAAGTTGAGACCAACCGTTTCTGGAGCAACTGGTTTGTCAGTGTAGGCGGTGGTGTTAATATGTATTTTGGCGACCATGACCGCCAGATGAAATTCGGCGACAGGTTGGCTCCGGCACTTGATGTTGCTATCGGTAAGTGGTTTACTCCTGGCATCGGTGTGAGAGTGATGTACAGCGGTCTGTGTATCAGTGGTGCTACTCAGAACGGTTCACACTCAAACGGTAAGCCTATAAGCGGTAAGCCTTGGGATGGCTATTGGTTGGAGGAGCAGGACTTTGATTTCTTCAATATCCATGCCGACGTGATGTTCAACATGTCGAACCTCTTGTGCGGATATAACGAAAAACGTATATGGAACTGCAGTCCGTATATCGGTGTAGGTTGGGCTCATGTATGGGATAAGCCTTCTACTAGAGAGGTGTCTATGAACGTGGGTATACTGAACTCTTTCCGTATCACTTCTTCACTTGACATCAACCTCGACATACGCGGTATGCTTGTCAATGACCGTTTTGACGGTGAGGTTGGACAGGCAAAAGAAGATGGTCTGCTTACTGCTACAGTTGGTTTGACATACAAGTTCCCATTGCGCGGATGGAACCATGTGAAGAATGTTGAGCCGGTGGATATGGCAGCTCTCAATGCTTTGCGCCAGAAGGTTGATCAGCTCAGTCGCGACAATGAGCGTCTGCAGCGTGCACTCGAAGCTGGAAGAAAAGAAGAGGCCAAGACTATCGTGAAGAAGATAAATGTGGCTTCTCCTAATCTTGTTACCTTCCAGATTGGAAAGAGCAAGCTTTCTAACGAGGCTAAGGCTAACCTGAGCATGCTGGCAGAGGTTATCAAGACCGGTGATGCAAATATGGTTTACACTGTTACAGGTTATGCTGATGCAGGAACAGGAAGCAAGAGTCTCAACGAGCGCTTGAGCAAGAAGCGTGCCGAGGTTGTGAAGGACTTCCTCGTAAAGGAATGCGGTGTGAAAGAGTCTCAGCTTGAGGTTGATTACAAGGGTGGCGTAGGCAATATGTTCTATGATGATCCTCGTCTGAGCCGTGCTGTAATCACAAAGAGCAAATAAAACATAACTGTTGACTTTATCTGCAGATGACTTTTTGTTGTTTTATTTTTCATACGTAATAATAGGGATAGTTACTTAAGTTTTCATCTGCAGACGGTCCCACAGGTGTAACGGCATTTTATTGGTGCTGTTACTGCCTGTGGGATTTTTGTTTTGTAAGGTTTGCTTGCGGGATGGTAAACTGTTGGGGCTATGGCGTCATTACTTCTCAACAGTCATTCCTGGCTGGGAGCAGGAATCTTATGATGATGGTTTGCACTTATCCTAGTCTGCACTGTACTGCACATGAAGATAAGATCCCTGGTCCTGGCCAGGGATGACGTGTCGCGGGCACTGTGCAGTTTTTCGTGGGTGTTAACATGATTTAGACAGAAGAACAAAAGAACAAAAGGTTGCATTGAAAAGCCGTACGCCTGTTCAAGCAAGCTTGACATTCGTCTGGCATTTCAATGTCTGGCACCTGCGGTGCCATAGCCTACGTCTTCTTTTGTTGATATGAACAAAAGTTTTTTGTAATGTTACCACAATTGCTCCCATA
Source organism: Bacteroides sp. 43_108 (assembly GCA_001915545.1). GTDB lineage: Bacteria > Bacteroidota > Bacteroidia > Bacteroidales > Bacteroidaceae > 43-108. Next base: position 36,750 of record MNQS01000124.1, read on the forward strand.
CTGTCATTCCTGGCTGGGACCAGGAATCTAATGATGATGGTGGCACTTATCCTGGTCTGCACTGTATAGCACATGAAGATAAGGTCTCTGGTCTTGGCCAGGGATGACGTATCGCGGGCACTGTGCTGTTTTAGTGGGTGCATGCCTTGTTTTGACAGAAGAACATGGTGCGAGTAAGCTCGCAAGGTAAACGCGCATTGCGCTAGGTAAAACATGAAGCAGGCTTCATTAGGTAAAACGCAGGTGTGCCTGCTTTTTAGACATAAGAACAAAAGTCATGAGGTTAATGTTACCGCAATTGCTACCATACCGTCATTCCTGGCTGGGACCAGAAATCTAATTCTAGGACTTGTAGATACAGAGTATTCGTTTATTGTCAGTGAAGTGTGGGTGTTTTGTTTTACATTTCAATTTTTATTGGCAATTGGTCCTATACGTTCCTTTACAATTTCAGGCATATATCGATTTTTGTTGAGTACGTCTCCTAATCCTAATTTAGGATATACCATGCCACCGACTCCTGGTATTATACCATGCACTTTATCTCTCTCAGAATCTATTGCAAAAGTGAGGAATTCAAATTTTTCTGTGATGTTGGCTGGAAATTCTCTTTTTAAACTCTTTTCTGCGTCCTTGTACATTACAGGTGCGACGATATATATTTTTTTCGGCGATATATCATTTATGAGCCTGTTAAGCTGTGTCTTTACTACGCAAGAGGTACTGATGATGGATTTTACTAATATTAAAGTTTTGCAATCTTTGATTTCTTCAACGAATGATTTGATTATAGGGCTATATTCTAAGCTTGTTTTGGAATCCAATGTAACCCTTTCGTTCCAAAAAACAGCAAGTGAAACTTCTTTTTGAGATATGGCGTCAAGTACACCATGAGCAAGCCAGTCTGCGTCTTCTGAAGCACAGGCTAACATCGTGTTGCCGTAATTGCCATTAGTCTTTTTATTCAACAGTTGACCAAGAGCTTTCCCTATTTCGTAAAATGTTTTACGGTAGCTCGTTACAGATATGTTCGGTTGGGAAAGTGTCTGCATGAGACGTATGGTGCTTTTATCGTCGTCAAATCTTAAATTCTTGTAAGTTCTCATCTTCTTCAGATTTAAATCATTAGTAAAGTAATTCTAATAGCTCATACAAACTTGAAGGATTGGTTTCAATTATCCTATGTTCAACTTCGTCGCTCCAGCAGATTTCTCCCTTAAGTTTGCCTTCATATGACCAATACAGCTTTATGCCACGTGAATGTGTGCTAACTCCACATTTCTTAAATATTGTCTTGCATTCTTCTGATATATTGGTATCTAGGTAACTCTTTATATTTACAAGCCCGCTTCCGATTTGCAGAACCTTGTCGGATATTTGTTTTAGCGAAATGTGCTTTTGTTCACATCCATCCCATACTCCAAGCAACGTGCCTGCTACTCCAAATAGTTGGTCGTCTTTAATATCGTCGCTTGCTGTTATTGACTTGATGGCCTTTTTGAAGTATTCACATGATTGCAATAATTGGTTAAGGCTTTCGCATGCAGGGAAAAAAGATGCTGTAGTATGCTCGGATATGTCATGTGGAATATTTGCAACAGTACTGTTTGGACTGGAATAGATCAATCTGAGATTAAAGTTTTCGCCTCTTTCCTTTGAAATTTCCATCTGACGTTTAAAATCATATTTCAGTTTGCCGGTGCTCCATGTTAGGTCTTTGACATTTTTGAGCTGATAATAACTTTTTTCAGTTTGGTTTATCTCTATAAGTAAATCGTCTACAAATGTATTTTCCACTTGCGATGTAAACTGAATAGATTCTAAATTCGTGATGAATTTATCCATTAAATACGCAATGCAGTATACAGCATAGAAACTTTCATATATGGCACCTTTGCTGTTGTTCTTGCCTCCACGATGCTTGTTTTTTAGATATTTTCGTTCTTTTTCTGTAATCGGCATAACATTTCTTCTTTTGTGATTTCTTTGAAACGATTTATTTCTTTCCCGTCAATTACAACCTTACTGAAAAACAAACTTTTGGGACGTACCCAAAAATCATGCACACCGTACATTGCTTGATAGATTACCATTTCTTCAAGTGTTTCGCTATGTCGACCTATACCTATTAATTTGTATAGGCCGCCTTTGAAATGCACAAAATATCGTACTTCTTGCATGTCTTTCTTTAATTCTGTCTTTAAAAATGAGCATTTTATTTGATTATACCAACTTCAAATATTGAATATTCAATACTTTAACATACAATAACCGTGATATATATGTTTTTGTGTGATAAATGGTATTTCATTATTGAAAATCATATTTATTAGTGGGTCTGTAGGTGGCGTTTACAAGAATAGGAAGGGTATGATGATGGTTGGCGCTTATCCTCGCAGGCAATGTGCAACACATGAAGATAAGGTCTCTGGTCTTGGCCAGAGATGACGTATCGCGGGCACTTGTGCAAAGCGGACTTTGCAAGGTAAACGCGAGCAGACTCGCTAGGTAAAGTGCAAAACTTGGTTTTGCTAGTCAAACGCGCTTTGCGCTAGGTAATAGCTTTATGGGTACTTACGATATTTAAAGACAGAAGAACATGGTGCGAGTAAGC
>MNQS01000060.1 GCA_001915545.1 Bacteroides sp. 43_108
AAAGCTGCATTCGGGACTTTCAACGCTACTTGCCGTTGCGCTTCACGCAAAGCCGCCCAATTACTTTCTACCGGCTCCGAATGTGTCTTCATGAAATTGGCCAGCTGTACAATAAAGAAAGGCAATTCTTTATCAGCCAGTTTCTCACGCCAGTCAATAATCATGGCAGCCAGCAATTCCTCATATTCATTAGGACGGCCCGTATTCGTTTCTCCCTGATACCACAACGCACCGGTAAAGGCCAGATTACGCAGAGGAGAAATCATGGAATTATACATGCCGGTAGGAACATTCTGAAAAGAGACACTGTTGGTGCGTGCAGGCATCTCACAGCCTAATTGATATTTCCAGCGGCTGGACAAACGGACTGTATCTGTCCCCCATGCTAGACAATAAGGTTTATCGGGCACAAAACTGGCGGCCCCTCCGTAATTAATCAGCCGGACAGTCACCAGATTCTCACCGGGTTTCAATATAGAAGCCGGCACCCGATAAATACGCGGCGGATACTGATAGAAAGTGTTACCTACAGAAATCCCGTTCACAAACACCGAATCGGCATCCACCATGCACCCCAAACGAAGAACAGCCTCTTTTCCGGCTTGTTCCGCTGATACATTCACTTTCTGACGGAACCAATGAGAGCCACTCACCGGATATCCATTCTTTCTTCCCCATTCCTTGGAAAACATATCTACTGTCTGCCAGTCCGTATCATCCAGTTCCGGACGATTCCAGCATATCCCGTCATGAAGTCCCCGGTCTCCTTTGTACAAAGCGGTATCCCAAAAACGGTTCATCATCTGTCCCGAACGGTTGCACAACTCACGATACTCATCCGAATTAAACAAATCACGCTCGTGCAACTGACGCGGAAACTTCTGCAAGGCCTCCTCACTCATCCAAGCCTCGACGGAACTTCCCCCCCAACTGGAGTTAACAATGCCCACAGGTACTTGCGTCTCCCTATACATCTCCTTGGCAAAGAAATAAGCCAAAGCAGAGAAGGAAGGAGCAGTTTCTTTAGTCAGCGACATCCAGTCTGCCCCCGGCAGATCGTCTTTAGGTCCATGCAAATCATTGCCTAAAGGAATCTTCACATACCGTATCATCGGATTCTCATCCCTTGCTATTTCCTCGGCAAATTTATCAGTCACCCGTCCGGCGGTCAATTCCATGTTGGACTGTCCGGAGCAAAGCCAGACATCACCCACTAGAATATCTTTCAACCGGATATCATTCACGGTCATTTCAAAAGGGCCGCCTGCCTTCATGGGAGGCAGCTCCACCAGCCACTTACCATCTTCCCCGGCTACCGTACTGAATTTCTTCTTTTTAAAAACAACGGTCACATTCTCTCCTTTATCGGCATTTCCCCATATTTTAACGGGCCGCTCACGTTGCAATACCATACCGTCCGATAGGATGGCAGGCAATTTCACCTTTGCTTCGGTCCATGCGGAAAATGCACAAAGAACCGACATTACTAAAGCCAACTTATATTTCATTTTTCTTATAAAGTTAAAAACCGTAATTTATTTATTGAACCCACTCTCAGGACATTCATAGTTCGAGATTTCCAACCGGAAGCGTTTCATATCCTCCAACTCGTGTACCGGACGTTCTATGCCGGCCGGAACAGGCATCCCTGAGAAAGTCTGGAAATAAAGCAGACAAGCATCTTTCCACCACACGGCGTCACGCATCTGGATTTTCAATTTCGACTGCACTTCCCCGAACCGGCGTGCATCTACAAAAGGTTCCACACTGTCCCATACTTCCTGAAAACCACGTACCTGCCGCACACCTCTATCGTATGCATGGCACAACTCCCCCCAAAGCGTACGTCCGCTTTTCATCTGATGATGCCAAGGCACATGATGGAACCAAAGCAAATAAATCTCGGGACAAGTTGCCTTGTCATTGTAAATCTGACGAAGTGAATCGGGATACTGAGAAACGGCATCACTCCCTTTGCTGCTACGGTCGAAACCGATTCCCTCCTTATCTGCCTTATGATAATAAGAAGGTAACCAGTCCGGACGAGCACCGGGCACACTACACCACGGTTCAGGCCCATAATGGTGCCCCCATGCAAACTGATGATGCAGCCCCAACGGCATCATATAATTCACCACCGCCTCCCGGCTCTGCAACATCATCTCTTTGACCGGACGGACAAATGCCGGCTGGGAAGTAAACGTCTGCCGCAACCACTCATCCGCAATCCGGTCTGAAGTCAGCGACGGATTCCATGCCAACCGCCCGAAAGCATACCAGTTGGCCTGCGCAAAATGGTGTCCGCACCAATTCACATCCGTACCGATGTTTGCCACACCCGCAGCAGCTTTTAACCTATCCGGACGCACCTCGCCAAAAAACTCCTCCCATAAAGGAGCCAAATAAGCCAGATGATTGGAAAAGCCTAAATACTCCTGAGTAATTTGAAACTCCACCATCATGGGAGTCCGCTTCATGGCTGTGAACAAAGGGCTGTAAGGTTCGCGAGGCTGGAAATCTATCGGTCCGTTCTTTATCTGTACTATTACATTGTCATGAAACTGCCCGTCCAAAGGCATAAACTCCAAATAGGCCTGCTTGGCACGGTCACTGTCGGTAGGACTATAGACAAACGCCCTCCACATCACGATTCCTCCGTAGGGTTTCAACGCATCCGCCAGCATATTCGCTCCCTCGGCATGAGTACGCCCGAAATCACATGGTCCCGGCTGCCCCTCCGAATTGGCCTTTACCAAAAA
>MNQS01000125.1 GCA_001915545.1 Bacteroides sp. 43_108
AAGGGGGTAATGGGTGAAATAAGGCTGTGCGTTCCCTTCTTCATCTGTGAGGGGTGAAACATCTTGTACTTGCCATTGCTTCATCCATCTGTCTATTGTCTGAACTTCATCGTCTGTGAGTGCGGTTGCATCGCCATTGATGATATAGGCTAAACTCCATGTGGGTATCTTTTCCGTTGTCCTGTTCATATCCGTTCCTTTATGTGGTCAGACAATCTCTTGTAAAATCTCCGTGTGGTATTGTGGGGGGCATTCCACCAAAAGAAAACTGATAAAATCCTTTCTCGCTTCCTTGTTGAGTTCGTGGTATAGCCTTCTTAGGGTTGAATGGTTGCCGTTGATGTAGGTTTCCACCATATACTCAAAGATGTTGTCCATCTGCATTGCTGCGCTGCTGTCTTGCTGTATCGTTTCATAATGCTATGCTTTTGGGAGTTAATTCAAAGTGTCAGTAGCCATAGGAGAAAGCCGAAAATGGCAATGAGGAATATGATGAATACCATTACATTGATAACCATTCGGAATACTCCACAGACTATTTCTCTGATGATGTACCAAAGGATATTGACTATCCAAAGGAAACAGCGCAACAGAAATGCGAATACTGCAAGTCCAATGGATTGCGCTGTCTGTCTTATGTTCATTGCTGCTGTCATTTTGGGTGTCGTTTGTCAAGTTCAACAATTCTGTCAATTCTTCCGTACAATATCTTGCGGAGTGCCGTCTTGTCCATAGCCTTGTATTCTCTCCATTGTCCGTACTGGCTTACAAGGAATGTCCTCAGTATGTCGGAGAAGTCAAACCGCCATCCTTGCAATGGTATCGCACTTTTGAAATAGGTATTGCCGTTTACCTTTTCGGTTATCCAATTCTTTTCCTCTCTGTTCAGCACCTCGCCATTATTCACTTTCATACGAAGTCTGTAAACCTTGCACTCATGTAGGCTTTCCAATGTCGGAACTTCCCACTTCACGAATTTTGTTGCTACTGCTGCTTCCATATCCATTTATTTTTATTTTTAATGCGGATTCGAGAGCTGAGGGAGTTGAGTTTCCAACCTTATATGCCTCCCGTTTATCCGACATTTTTTTTAATGCGTCTTTCTGTCGCTTCGGTCGTTTTCGTTTCGGGTGCTTCAAAAAAGGTAGGGAGTGGGTAGAGCAAGGGTTTTCAAAGAAAAAATACTACCCGCAGGGCTGGAGATTTTTTCTAAAAACCATTGAGCATCCCAATCCCGGATTTACCTTTGCACCCAGAACGGGAACGATCCACCTGATGCGACTGCCTGAAAGACCATCAAAATGGAGGTAAACGGATGTGGAGGCATATTGGATATGAAATGTTCCGGGAAAAGAAAGAAAGGAAATGTCAAAAAAGGGATACGGCGAAAACGTGAAACCGGCAAACATTCCAAGAAAGTATGTTGCAACCGTGTGGCTAAACCTGTTTAGTTATGCGGTTGCAATTTTCTTTCCGGTTTGCCGTCATGGGTAATGGCACTTTTCATTTATGGAAGGTGTGGTTACCCATGACTTCCGTTTTCGATTAGAGGAACCGACAAAAAAAGAAAATCAACAGGTGACAGCCGTAAAAGCACCGCTTGTGGCATAAGCAAAAAAAGAAAGGGGCCTTGCATCATCAGTCTGAACATGGTTCAGGCGTGACGCAAAGCCCTTTTCTATGCTTATGCAATAGTAGGAACATGGTCGTCAATTTATTGATGATGATGTTCCTACGAATAAATTCGCTTTTACGGAAAAACTTGTCTGTGGAGCTTAAAAAGCTGGATTTTTATTTCAATATATGCCATTAAAGTGCTACTTTTGCATACGAAGAGTTCTTTGAAGGTTACGCAACGCGCAGAAGAATAAAACAGCAGATAACTAACTAATTCGTAACCTATTACTACTATGAGTTGGTAACTGCAACTCATTTTCAATCACTTAGACCTTTTTCGTAATTTCATGCGACAAATATACAAAAAAATCAAAAGCAAATGGAAAACACAGCATTCTTCTAATTTGGCTGTGCTGAGACGTCTTTTCTATCCTCATAGTGCAGGTAGAAAGAAATGTCGAAAGGTCGCTTGTCTTCTTCCGCAGAAAATAACAGCAAAATTTCCCTATAAAACCGGCTGAAATCCAGCAAAAGTGAGAAAAAGGTTACTAAGCAGAAGAAATGTAACCTCTTGTGTGTCAGAAAAGAAAGTGCTAAGTTTGTACCGTAAATGCTGAGAAGACCGCTTCCGGCAGGCCTTTCCTGAACCGGAAACCTCCGCGGTCTGACTCTTTAAAGAAACAAGTAAGATGATGAAAAATGAAGTAACTTCCGAACAGGCATCCGTCCTGGAAAAAAACAAACAAGTCATGCAACAGTTTATCCGTTTCATCAACACGGGCGACCGCTCGATAGGTGAAACCATTATCGCCCCCGAAGTGATTTTCTATGCCCCCACTTCGCCAGAGCCGCTGCACGGCTTTGAAGGCTACATGGATGTGCTACGCATGATGCGCGGTGCCATGCCCGATGTGCAGTGGAATGCCGAAGAAGTCATTGCAGAAGGCGACAAGGTGATGATTCGTTTCACGATGAGCGGTACTCAGACCCAGCCTTTCATGGGTATGCCCGCCACCGGCAAACCCGTCCGTGTGACGGCCATGAACATCTACGAACTGAAGGACAGCAAGATTGTCTGCGAACACGGTGTACCCGACCTCTTCAGCATGCTGATGCAGCTCGGTATGTTGCCAGTACCGGGAAGCAAGTAATTCTTCCGCGAGGAAAGAAGCTGCTACTCTTCTTCGGCAGCTTCAAACTCCTCCCGGTGTTTTACTATGGATTTCATGTGCTTTTGCGCCCATTCAGTCAGCTGGACGATGAAGGGAACCAGCGAAAGTCCGGTTTCCGTCAGACTGTATTCTACTTTGGGCGGTACCTCGGGATACACCTTCCGGCTTACCAGCCCGTCAGCCTCCAGCGTACGGAGCGTGCTCGACAGCATTCGCGACGATACGTCGGGAATCATTTTCTTGAGTTCGCTGAAACGCAGCACCTTGTTTTCACTTAAAATCAGAATAACCAGCAAAGCCCATTTGTTGCCGAAGCGGGCAATCACGTTCCGCACCGGACATATCTCGATAATGGTATTTTTTTCTTCCTTTCTTCTCATACTTTATCTCCGGCAGAGGGCCGGCCTTTTGTTTTTCTGCCCAAAGTTAGTAAATAACCCGCAGATGCCGCCTTCAAAATCCCAATTTTTAGGTATTTCAAATTCGCGCCGGATGCCGTTTCTTTGCGATGTCAAATCAAACATGTAGAAAATGAAGAAAACTGGTATTTTTTATGGTTCTACCACAGGCACCACTGAGTCTGTGGCCCGCCTGATAGCGGAAAAGCTGGGAGTATCCCCTGAAGACGTACACGATGTGAGCAAGCTGGATGCTGCCCTGGTAGAGAGTTACGAAGCCCTGATTCTGGGTACCTCTACTTGGGGTGACGGAGAGTTGCAGGACGACTGGTACGACGGCATCAAGGTGCTGAAAAACGCTAACCTCTCCGGCAAGACCATCGCCCTCTTCGGTTGCGGCGATTCCGAATCCTATTCCGATACCTTCTGCGACGGTATGGGTATCCTCTTTGAAGACTTGAAAGACAGCGGATGTACCTTCGTGGGAGCCGTGCCCGACAGCGATTACACCTACGCTTCTTCCGTGGCCGTTGCCGACGGAAAGTTCGTGGGACTGGCCCTCGACGACGTGAACGAAAGCGACCAGACTGATGCCCGCGTGTCGGCCTGGACAGAGATGCTCAAAGCCGATCTGGCCTGATTCCTTCCGACCTCATTTCTCTATCTTCTAAATCCGTAGCCCATGATGACTCCCGATATCAATCCCGTAGAACTGAAAGTCTTTCTCAACCACATCTATGAGCTGAAGAAAGGCGTGCGTCAGATGGTGTTGTACACCACGAACAAGCGATATGAAGACTTTGCCGTGAAACGTCTGCGAAGCCAGCGCATCAAGTTTGTGATTCAGCCGGTGGACGACGAGCGCATCAATCTCTTCTTCGGCAAGGCGGAATGCATTGAAGCCATTCGCATGATGGTGACACGTCCCCTGAACCTGCTCACTCCGGAAGAAGATTTCATATTGGGAGCCATGCTGGGTTATGACATCTGTGCCCAGTGCAAGCGATATTGCACCCGCAAGGCACGAAAAATGGGAGCTTGAACAGGCTCCCATTCTTTTTTCAGTTTCCTCTATACGTAGAATATCCGTAGGGCGAAAGCGTGATTGGCACATGGTAGTGCTTGCCGTCCTTGATTTCGAACACCACTTCGATGAACGGGTAGAACGAATCCTGCTGCAATCGTTCGAAGTAGGGCGCCACGTGATACGTCAGGCGGTAGATGCCCTTGTGGTCGGTCGTGCCTTCTTTCAGGAAATCCTTCACGCGGCCGTTCTCGTCGGTCAGTCTTTCCTCCAGCAGCACCCAGGTCTTGCCGTCGGGCTGAAGCTGCGACAGACTGATTTTCACTCCCGCCGCAGGCTGCCCCTGCTGAATGTCCAGGATGTGGCTGGAAAGTTGGTAACTCTTTTCCTGTGCAAAGCCCGCCAGGCTCCACACCATCACACATAAAGTCCAGATTAGTTTTCTCATGATTCTTTGATAGTTGAATAGTTTAACAAGATTGTAACAATTACAAATATGGTGAAAACTTTCTTTTTCTGCAAGCTTATCCCCGTGCAGCCCTTCCGATTTTGAGGTTATTAACTAAACTCCTGCCTGCGGTGTGCCGTTTACCTTGTATTTTTGCGCCATGAAATACATTTACCTCCCCATCGGATTCCTGTCGCTGGCACTGGGTGTGGCCGGTATTTTCCTGCCTGTGCTGCCCACCACACCCTTTCTGTTGCTTTCGGCTGCCCTCTTTTTCCGCAGTTCGCCGAGAGCTTACCAGTGGTTGCTGAACCACAAGCTGCTGGGACCTTATATCCGCGATTTCCGTGAGTCGCGCGCCATCCCTCTGCGTGCTAAGGTACTCGCCCTGAGCCTGTTGTGGCTCACCTCCCTGCATTGCATCTTCCTGATGTTCGATGCCCTCTGGCTGAAAGCGATGATGCTTGCCGTAGCCGTGGGAGTAACCCTTTATCTCTGTTCCCTCAAAACCAAACGAAATGACTGATACCCTCTCTTTTTGTGGCCGTGAGGAAGCCATCACCCGCATGAACCGCTTTGGCTGCGAAGGCCGCCCGTTCTTTTTCCTGATAGATTATACTGCCGAGAAATGCCTGGTGGAAGAACCCCACCGTCTGCCTTCTTCGGAACTGCTGTTTGCTTTTCCGGGAGCCACGAACGTGCCGCAAGGAATGCCCGCCACTCCGCATCCCCGCTCTTTTCGTTGGGAGCCTTGTCCGATGAGTTTTGAGGAGTACCGTCGCGGATTCGACATCGTGCACCGTCACTTGCATGGCGGCAACTCCTTCCTGGTGAACTACACCTGTGCTACCCCCGTCGATACTGACCTCACCCTGCGGCAGGTGTTCGACCATGCCCGTGCTCCCTACAGACTGTGGGTAAACGACCGCTTTGTGGTGTTCTCGCCCGAAATCTTTGTCCGGATAACCGATGACTTTATCTATTCCCATCCCATGAAAGGTACGATGGATGCTACGCTGCCCGATGCCCGCGAACGCTTGCTGGCCGACCCGAAAGAAGCGGCCGAACATGCCACCATCACCGACCTCATCCGTAACGACCTGAGCCGTTTCGCCACCGAAGTCACCGTGACCCGCTACCGCTACCTGGACGAGCTGCACACCCACCGTGGTCCGCTGCTTCAGATGAGTTCTGAAATCCGTGGCCGTCTGCCCGAAGACTATCCTTCACAACTGGGCGACCTGTTCTTCAGCCTTCTGCCGGCAGGTTCCATCACCGGAGCTCCCAAGCCCCGCACTGTGCAGATTATCCGCGAGGCCGAGACGTACGACCGTGGCTTTTATACCGGTGTGACCGGTTACTTTGACGGCCGCAATCTGGACAGTGCTGTTCTCATCCGTTTCCTGGAACAGCAGCCCGACGGCACGAAGGTGTTCAAGAGCGGGGGAGGCATCACCTTCCGCAGCGAAGCCCGAAACGAATACGAAGAAATGAAACAGAAAGTCTATGTGCCTCTTTATTGAAACCCTCCGCATCGAAGACGGGAAAGTGTGGCATGCCTCGCTGCACGACCGCCGCATGAACGACACGCGCTGTGCCTTCTTTGGTCCCGTGCCCGACCTCCACGTGTGTGACTATCTCCGTCCGGAAGCCTATACCGCACGCACCCGTTGCCGCCTGACCTATGCCCGCGACGTGATTCGTGTGGAATACTTTCCTTACCACGTCCGCCCCGTACACAGTCTGCAACTGGTGGTGCAGGACGACATCGACTACCGCTACAAGCAGGCCGACCGCCACGTGCTCGACAAAGCCTTTGCGCTGCGCGATACGGCCGACGACGTGCTCATCGTGCGCCACGGACTCCTCACCGATACCTCCATCGCCAACATCGCCCTCTGGGACGGATGCGAATGGCACACCCCCGCACAGCCTCTGCTGGCCGGAACCCAGCGCCGATACCTGCTCGACAGCGGACAGATAAAAGAAACGGACATCCCGGTCGCCTCCCTCGGAAACTACCGGCATATCCGTCTGTTCAATGCCCTGATACCCTTCGGCGAAGTGGAACTCCCCGTCGGGCTGATACGTATGTACTGATTCGTGTGGCCGTTTATTCCACCAGCTCGTAACTGCTGATTTGAATCGGCATGTCGAGGTTGTGGAGCACCTTCTCCAGCATGATACCCTCCAGGTTGTTGTACTCATAGCCGAATGTGGCCCGTATGCCCTGCAAGATAAACTGTGTGGCGCGGTCGAGCGCAATGGGCAGACTGTCGCCCTGCATCAGCGCCCCCGTGATGACACTGGTAAACGTGTCGCCCGTGCCCGGATAGTGCGCCGGTAGATAGGGGCAGGTCACCTTCCAGTAACGGTCGCCAAAGCGGTTGTAAGCATAAACCGACGTAGAACGCGGGTCGCCGCTCACCGGCACGCTCGTGGCAATGACGATGGCCGGCCCCCGGTCGGAAAGTGTCTTCAGTGCCTGTTTCAGTTCCGCATCCGTGATGTGTTCCTGATACGGCATGTCCAGCAGGTAATACAGCTCCGTCAGGTTGGGCGTGATGACATCCGCCAGGTGAATCAGTTTCTTCATCTCCGTCACCATCTCCTCAGTGATACCTTTATAAAGACGACCGTTGTCGCCCAGCACCGGGTCCACCACCACCATGTCGTTCTCTCCACGGAATTTCAGGATAAATTCCTCCACAATCTGTGCCTGTTGCGGCGAACCCAGATAACCCGTGTAGAAAGTATCGAAGTGCACGTTCATCTTCTCCCAGTTCTCGATGATGCGCTTCATCTCGTCGGTCAGGTCGAGGAACGAGTACGTGGGGTACTGCGTATGTGCGGACAGGACTGCCGTGGGCAGCGGACACACCTGAAAGCCCATGGACGAGAGCACCGGAATGACCGCCATCAGTGACACGTGGCCCACACCTGACAGGTCGTGCACAGCCACCACCTTCTTCACCTGATTTTGCAGGAAAGCCCCCGAGCGATGGGGAGCTTCAGCCGGAGCCGCCGGCTTTTTCTTCTTATACTTCCGTTCTTTTTCCCAGGCCGCCTTCCGTGCCTGATATGCCTCATATTGTCGTTCAATGTAATTGTCAGCCATAGTCTTGTAAATTTACAATTACAAAGGACGCGACTTTTTGCGGAACGAGCAAACTTTTGCAGGGTTTATTCTGATTCATCCGTCAGTTTCATTTGTCTGGGCAAGAGTGCGGCTGAAATAGTACATATCTTTCAGCACCTTTCCATCCTCTACAATCGGATGGTCATAGTGGAGGGTAAAAAAGTCGGGCACCGTGTGCGAGTAGACAAACCCGCAGCTCTGATAAAAAGAAATGGTCATACGGCTGTCTCCTGTGCCTACCGTCAGCGTGTGACACACATTCTGGTAACGCTGGCAAAGGTATTCCACCATCTGCCGTCCGTATCCTTTCCGTTGCCAGTGTGGAGCTACGGCCAGGTTTTTCAGCTCACGAATTCCTTTCCCCTCATCCGTTACGACGGCCACGGCAACCGGTTCTGTAAGCAGTTTGTCGTACATCACGTATAAGTCGCCCCGTTCCAGGTAGCGGTCTATCATGGATTCCTGTTCATCGGCCAGAAGCAAGAGCGGGAGGAAACGTTTCTTGTCAGTTGAAACAAGTTGTATTTGCATGAGATAAATGTTTATGAATTGATTGTAAAGATACGCTTTCCGATGGGTTTTTTCTGTTTTTTCCTCTGTTCTTTTTCCTTTTTCTGAAAATGAATGATGTCTTTTGGGCAGGATTCTGGCTGGATTCCTGTCTTTTTGTCTTAATGGATTTATTCTTTCAGAGGGAAGTATGCAAGGCAATCCCTTCTCAGAAGTCTTCTGGATGGGATTATTGACGCATAAATTGGGCGTGTCTGGAAGATTCTGGAAGCGGTTTAGGGGTATTTTTATATGTGCTTTCGGGAAACAGGAGTGTGGGGAGGTAACTGGGGGGGGGGAAACGTCTTTGCGTTTGGAAGGAAACTCTTTGACGTTTTGTCTGAAACGCTTCGGCGTTTGGCGGTAAACTCTTTGGCGTTTGAGAGGAAACGTACTTGCGTTTGGCGGCTTTGGGGGGGTGAAGGTAATTTTGGGAGAAAGTTGGGAAGTGTAGAGGTAGTAGGCTTTTCTGATTGGGGAAGTTGAGGTAAATAGGCTTGCATTATCTTTTTGATTATTTTTGTAAACTTCTCTTGTATATTAATTTGGAGTGTATGTTTTATACTTTCTTTTTGAGTTTGTTTATGGGGGGAATGTAATCTTCCTCAATTTTACAAAACAGCTCTGCTTGTAGATTTTGAGCGTAGGGGCTATGGAGCGAGAAAAGAAAGAGGTTTGAGGGAGGATGGGAGTGGGGTGACATTTTGATAGATGCGGGAAAGTGATTTATTTAGTCTGTTAAATCTCAAATATTATTAACTTTGCAGAAAAATAAATTGGGCTTGTTTAAGGGAATCTGATAGCGAAGAATGATGAAGACTCCGAAGCAGTTCAATAACATTACGGAACATATCTATCGTATACAGCAATTATTGGGTAAGAATCCTTTGGAAGTAGGAAGAATTCTTTATGCGCTGGTTGACAAGGGTATGCTTGTATCTAACAATAGAGGGCGATGGACTTCTTACTCCATTAATTCTGATTATAGTCAAGGAGTAAAAGTCAAGGAGTAACCACAAGAGCACAAAAGAAACTTCAAATACGGGAGGCACTGATCGCTTTTTGTCGTAAGAATGCCCCTACACAGAAATATATAACGAAAACAAATAAGAATAACATGTAATCATGAATCTCCATAAATTAGAACTGAGTTCAGTGGACGGTACGAAGCTGAACCTAGAGGTGCTTTACCAGATAGTTTCCTCTTGCGTTACTGAAGTAAAGAACAAAAAGACAGGTGAATTACGTCGTTTGGTAAAAGAAAATGGTTCTAATTCAAAAGTGATTATTGAGTATGAAAAAATAGTGGCGATGCTCCGGAAAAAGGGCTTTGGGCTATTGATGGAGATGTATGTTAAATGACTTGTTTATGGAATATCTATTACTTTTCTTAATTATAGCTGTTGCTATCGTTTCATATCTCAGTCATCGAAGAGATATGAAGCTGCTTTGCTCTGTGTCTTCTCCTACAAGAGGAACAAAAGCGGAACGAAAGCTCATTATCAAGATGCTAAAGAAAGGTGTGCATCCGAAAGCAATCTTTCATGACTTGTATGTGAAAAAAAAGAGTGGGGGATATTCCCAAATTGACCTTGTGGTGGCTACTCCGCAGGGATTGGTGGCGATAGAAGTAAAGGACTATAGCGGCTGGCTGTTTGGCAGTGAAAGGCAACGTTATTGGACACAGATTCTGAATTATGGCAAGGAGAAATACCGGTTCTACAACCCGATTATGCAGAATGCCGGTCACATAAAAGCATTGAAAGAACAGTCTCCACAGTTTGCTCAGCTCCCCATTTACAACATTGTGTTGTTTGACGGGGATTGTGCGCTGAAAGATGTCAGCTATTCGCAGTTTGGTACGTTTGTAGGCTATGCCAACAATATCATGCGGGTATTGAAGACTATCAAAGGATTCGGTGAGGCGGAATATACGGATAAAAAAGAGGTGGCCCGTGTGCTTCGTGAAGCTGTGCGCAACGGGGAGAATCCGGCCATCGTGGCGAGCCATGTGGCAGACGTGCAAAGCCGGAACTGGGATTGCCCTCGACCAGTGATAAGCTGGTTTCCTCGCTTCTTTAGAATCTTCCGCTGGAGAAGATGGATAAGATTCTAGTTTTTCTTTTCGCCGTTCTTTTTATAGATTTCTAGCCATCCCCCGAATATTCTTCTCCATTTCCTCCCATTCTTGCCGGATTTTCTTACTTTTGTAATTATTTTGAGAAACACAATCTATGGCAATCTGGGATATATTCACAAGAAATAAAACCTCGCGTTATGCCATTGTTGACGTAGAGGTAGGATTGAAGGACCATAAAATTCATGATATAGGGGCTCTTCGGCAGGACGGTGCCACCTTCCATAAGGCATCGAAGGAAGAGCTGTTCGAATTCCTGCACGATACGGATTACCTTTGCGGACATAATATCATTCACCACGATGCGAAATACCTGTTCCCCGACAAGGATTGTCGCTGGACGCTGGTGGATACGCTGTACGTCTCGCCGTTGCTGTTCCCGGAACGTCCTTATCACCGACTGGTGAAAGACGACAAACTGGCTGCAGACCAGATGAACAATCCGGTGAACGATTGTGAGAAGGCGCGCGATTTGTTGCTGGATGAGATTACCCGGTGGAATTCATTGCCCGATGAGCAACGAAAGGTGTTTGCCTCGTTGCTGAAAGGGAAGGAGGAGTTCCGGGGATTTTTCAGCATGGTGAGAGCCGAAACGGTGGTCTGGGGATTGGCTGGACTGATACGCCGGTTTTATGAGGGAAAGATATGTGCTCATGCCGATGTGGAGATGCTGATTGAGCGTTATCCGTGTGAGCTGGCTTATGCGCTGGCATTGGTCGATACGACTGACCATCGTTCCGTGACGCCCGGATGGGTGCTTCGCAATTATCCTGAAGTGGAATATGTGATGAAATTGTTGCGGCGTACACGCTGCGCGGAAGGCTGTGCCTATTGCAATAGCCAGCTGGATGTGCTGCGTAACCTGAAAGTTTTCTTTGGCTATGACCAGTTCCGTACCTACGGGGGTGAACCGCTTCAGGAACGGGCAGCCCGGGCGGCGGTAGAGGGGAAGTCTTTGCTGGCTATCTTTCCTACAGGGGGAGGAAAATCGCTGACTTTCCAGCTTCCGGCACTTATGGAGGCACGGGCGGTGCATGGACTTACGGTGGTTATTTCGCCGTTGCAGTCGCTCATGAAGGACCAGGTGGACAATCTGGCTGACAAGGGGATTACTGATGCCGTGACCATCAACGGACTGCTGGACCCTATTACGAGGGCGCTTTCCATTCAGAGGGTGCAGGAGGGAGATGCTTCCCTGTTGTATATCGCCCCGGAGATGTTGCGCTCGAAAACCATCGAGCGGATTCTGATGGTGCGCCACGTGGTGCGATTCGTTATTGATGAGGCGCATTGTTTTTCTTCCTGGGGGCAGGACTTCCGGGTGGATTATCTGTATATCGGTAAATTTATTCAGGAATATCAGCAAAAGAAAGGATGCCGTAACCCGATACCGGTATCCTGTTTCACGGCGACGGCCAAGCAGAAAGTGGTACAGGATATTTGTGATTATTTCAAGCGGACGTTGAACCTGGATTTGGAGCTGTTTGCCTCTACGGCTTCGCGAACGAATCTGCACTATTCGGTGGTGCATGCCGAGACGGACGAGGATAAGTATACCAAGCTGAGGGAGCTGGTGTCAGAGTCCAGCTGTCCGACCATTGTGTATGTGTCGCGTACACGGCGTACCAAGGAACTGGCTGCAAAATTGACGCGCGACGGCTATAAGGCGTTGCCTTTCAACGGAAAGATGGATGCCGACGAGAAGATTGCCAACCAGGATGCGTTCATGAGCGACCAGGTGCGCATCATCGTGGCGACGTCGGCTTTCGGAATGGGAGTGGACAAGAAGGATGTGGGACTGGTGGTGCATTACGATATTTCCGATTCGCTGGAGAACTATGTGCAGGAAGCCGGCAGGGCCGGACGTGACCCGCATCTTAACGCACGCTGTTATGTGCTTTACAGTGACAATGACCTGGATAAGCATTTTATTCTGTTGAATCAGACGAAGCTGAGTATCAGTGAAATCCAGCAGGTGTGGAAGGCGGTGAAGGATATGACGAGGAAACGCATGAGGGTGTGCTGTTCGGCGCTGGAGATTGCCCGGAATGCGGGATGGGATGACTCGGTGGCGGATATTGAAACACGTGTGCGGACGGCTCTGGCGGCACTGGAGCAGAGCGGTTATCTGGAGCGAGGAAACAATGTGCCGCATGTGTATGCCACCGGTATCACGGTAAAGAACATGGACGAGGCACGGAAGCGTATCACGGCATCGGTGTTGTTTGGTACTGACGAGATAGAGAAGGCGGTGAGAATCATTACGTCCTTGATTTCGCAGAAGTACATTGCCAAGGCACAGGACTCGGGAGCAGAATCGCGGATTGATTACCTGGCCGATATTCTGGGACTGACCAAGAAGGAAGTGGTTTCGGTGGTAGAACGGATGCGGCAGGAGGGTATATTGGCCGACAGTAAGGATATTTCGGCCTATTTGCAGGATGCGGGCGACTCGGAACGGAAGTCGCGGATGCTGCTGGAGCGTTTTGCGAAACTGGAACAGTATATTCTCAACCATATCCCGGATGAGTCGCTGCGGATTTCGTGCAAGCAACTGAACGACAATGCGGTGCACGACGGAGTTGTCACGTCGAAGGAAAAAGACATCCGCACGTTGCTGTATTTTCTTACCATAAAAGGGTATACGCACAAGAAGGAAGACGCTGCACGTAACATGGAGCTTACTCGCCGGGCAGACCTGGAGACTACTATCAAACGGTTTGAGAAACGGTTGGAAATCAGTCGTTTTGCCGTGGAATGGCTGTATAAGCTGGTGGAGGAGCGAGAGGGTAAGGAAACCGCAACGGAGAAGGCGGCTGTACAGTTCTCGGTAGTGGAACTCTTGAATCAGTTGAAAGCGAGTCCTCAGTCTCTTTTTGGCAGAATGGAAGATTTGCAACTGGAAGATGTGGAAGAAGCACTTCTGTATCTGTCGAAGATTGGGGCTCTCAAGCTGGAAGGTGGTTTCCTGGTGCTTTACAATGCGATGGACATCAAGCGGATAAAGGATAATAAGTCGCGCTACAAACAGGAGGATTACCGGATGTTGAACGAGTTCTACAAGCAGAAGATTCAGCAGGTGCACATCGTGGGAGAATATGCCAACCTGATGGTGAAGGATTATCAGGAGGCTTTGCAGTATGTGCAGGATTATTTCCAGATGGATTACAAGAAATTTATTGCCAAATACTTCAAGGGTGAGCGGGTGAACGAGATTCAGCGTAACCTCACGCCGGAAAAGTACAAGCAGTTGTTCGGGCAGTTGTCTCAGCGGCAGATGGAGATTATTTCGGACAAGGAGTCGCGCTGCATTGTGGTGGCGGCTGGTCCGGGCAGCGGAAAAACCCGTGTGCTGGTGCACAAGTTAGCTTCGCTGTTGCTGCTGGAGGATGTGAAGCACGAGCAGTTGCTGATGCTGACTTTCTCCCGGGCGGCTGCCACGGAATTCAAGCAGCGGCTGATGGGACTGATTGGCAATGCGGCGCACTACGTGGAAATCAAAACCTTTCATGCCTATTGTTTTGACTTGCTGGGCTTGATTGGAAACTTGGAGGAAGTGAAGAATGTGGTGGGGAAGGCTGCGGAGATGATTGAACAGGGGGAAGTGGAGCCCAACCGGATTGGCAAGACGGTGCTGGTGATTGATGAGGCGCAGGACATGGGCGTGGAAGAGCATGCGCTGGTAAGGGCGTTGATGCACCATAATGAGGAGATGCGGGTGATAGCTGTGGGCGACGATGACCAGAATATTTATGAGTTCCGTGGTTCGGATTCCGGTTACATGTGGCAACTGACACAGGAGGCTGGAAGCCGCTTTGTGGAGATGACGGAGAATTACCGGAGTGCACGTCATGTGGTGGCAGCGGCCAATGATTTTGTGAAAGGTATTGGCGGAAGGCTGAAAAGCATGCCGATTGTATCGATGCGCAAGGAAGACGGATGGGTTGGAGTGACTCGCCATCAGTCTGCCTACATGTATCAGCCGCTGGTGGAGGAACTGCTACGGAATAGAGGAGAGGGTACCGCATGTGTGCTTACCCAGACCAATGAAGAGGCGGTCATTCTGGTGGCACTGTTGCGGAAGCGTGGTGTGCGCAGCAAGCTGATTCAGTCGATGGAGGGCTTGCTGTTCTGGAACATGGCCGAGATGAGGTATTTCCTGAAGTATATAGGCAAGCAGGTGAGTACGCCTTTGATTCCGGATGAACTCTGGGAGAAGGCGAAGGGTGCTACGTTTGCGGCTTATGAAGGGAGTTTGGGTTTGCCTTACGTGAAGCGTTGTGTGGAGTTGTTTGAGGAAATCAACCGGATGAAGTATTTCACGGATTTCAAGGAGTTTGTGTTTGAGTCTTCGATGGAAGATTTTTGTGACGTGTCGGGGGCTGATGTGGTGGTGTCGACCATCCACAAGGCAAAGGGCCGTGAGTTTGACGACGTGTATATGCTTGTTTCGGACGAGTTCCCAAAGGATGTGCATCAGATGCGCCGGTATTATGTGGGCATTACCCGTGCCAAAAAACGGTTGTTTGTGCATACAAACGGAGATTGCTTTGCGAATCTGAAAGCAGACCAGTATCTGGTAGATTCGCGGGAGTATGCAATGCCCGGTGAGATTGTGTTGCAGCTTTCGCACAAGGATGTGTTCTTGGGATTCTTCAAGGAACTCAAACGGGAGGTACTGTCGCTGAAAGGGGGTGATACGTTGTTCTATAAAGACTACACATTGTATAATCAGGCGCAAAAGCCGGTGGCCCGCTTGTCGCAGAATATGCAGAAAAAGTTGGCCGAGTGGAAGGAGCGTGGCTATGAAGTGAAGTCGGCTTCCGTGCGCTTCGTGGTGGCGTGGAAACCGAAGGATGCGCCGAAAGAGGAAGCGGAAACGGCAGTGTTGCTGCCCGATCTGGTGTTGTGCCTGTAGTTTATTTTGATTATCTTTGCTAACTAACCCGCAAAAAACAAGAATTATGGACATACAAACGATACTATCAAACCTGAAGATTGACCAGTTGAACGCCATGCAGGAGGCTTCCATCGATGCGTGGAAGGAGGGCAGCGATTTGATACTGCTCTCGCCTACGGGTTCCGGAAAGACGCTGGCCTACCTGCTGCCGCTGGTGAGTTCGCTGAAAAAGGGAGTAGAAGGCGTGCAGGCCGTGGTACTGGTACCTTCGCGCGAGCTGGCTTTGCAGATTGAGCAGGTGTTTAAGGCCATGGCGACCGGCTTTCCGGTGATGAGCTGTTACGGCGGACGTCCGGCCATGGAGGAACACCGCACCATGAAGGGCATTTCGCCGGCGGTGATTATCGGTACGCCGGGACGTATGAACGACCACCTGAACAAGCAGAATTTCGAGGCGGGCACCGTGCGTACGCTGGTCATCGACGAGTTCGACAAGTGTCTGGAGTTCGGCTTTCAGGACGAGATGGCCGAGGTCATCGGAAAGTTGCCGGCATTGCGTCGCCGCTTCCTGTTGTCGGCTACCGATGCGGAGGAGATTCCGCGTTTTACGGGCATGAACCGCACGCTGAAACTGGATTTCCTGAATCCGGAGGAAACGGTGTCGCAGCGCTTGTCAGTGTATCGAGTCACTTCGCCGGTGAAGGACAAGCTGGAAACGCTCTACAAGCTGCTGTGTACGCTGGGCAACGAATCGACGCTGGTGTTCTGCAACCATCGTGAGAGTGTGGACCGGGTAGGGAAGTACCTGCACTCCATGAAGGTGTATTGCGAGACGTTCCACGGCGGAATGGAGCAGGACGACCGTGAACGGGCGCTGTATAAGTTCCGTAACGGAAGCTGCCACATCTTTATCTCGACCGACCTGGCAGCCCGCGGACTGGATATTCCGGACATCCGCCACGTGGTGCATTATCACTTGCCGGTGGCCGAGGACGGGTTCATTCACCGCAACGGACGTACGGCGCGTTGGGAGGCCGAGGGTAATGCCTTTCTGATTCTGCACGATGAGGAGCGTATCCCCGACTATGTGCCCCGTCCGCTGGAAGAGTTTGAACTGCCGGAGCCGACGCCGCAGCCAGCCTTGCCGGAGTTTGTTACCTTATATATAGGGAAGGGCAAGAAAGACAAAATCAACAAGATTGACATCGTGGGCTTTTTGTCGAAGAAAGGTGGACTGGGCCGGGACGATGTGGGACGTGTGGACGTGAAAGACCACTATGCGTTTGCGGCAATTTCTCGGAAAAAGGCAAAACAAACGTTAAAACTCATACAAAATGAAAAGATAAAGGGGGTAAAAACTTTGATAGAACTGGCAAAATAATAACTTTGTGTCATGACAGCCTTCCGGCGGTGAAGGCTGTTTCGCATTTTGCTATGACTCGTGAGCATCCCCATGCCATAGCTAACTATTCTCGTGTCAATATGTCACTAAAATGACGTTTGTGTATGTAATTTGAAAGATAAAATTCAGTAAGGCTGTAAAATTATCACGAAAACTTTTGGAAGTCTAAAAATAATCACTAAATTCGCAAGTGTTAGCTAAAATGATTGTTTAACCAAAACAAACTTCCAATGAAGAAACATAATTTTAATGCGGGACCGTCTATTTTGCCTCGCGAAGTGATAGAAAAGACAGCTCAGGCTATTCTTGATTATAATGGTTCAGGACTTTCGTTGATGGAAATCAGTCACCGCGCTAAAGACTTCCAGCCGGTGGTAGATGAAGCAGTGGCACTGTTCAAGGAACTGCTGAACATTCCGGAAGGATACTCGGTATTGTTCCTGGGTGGAGGTGCAAGCATGGAGTTCTGTATGGTTCCCTATAATTTTCTGGAAAAGAAGGCGGCTTACCTGAATACGGGTACTTGGGCCAAGAAAGCGCTGAAAGAAGCGAAAGCATTCGGCGAAACAGTAGAGGTGGCTTCTTCTGAAAAAGAAGGCTACACTTATATTCCGAAAGATTATGAAGTGCCGGCCGACGTGGATTATTTCCATATCACGACCAACAATACCATCTACGGTACGGAATTGCATGCCGACCTGGATGTCAATGTGCCGATGGTGGCCGATATGTCTTCGGACATTTTCTCTCGTCCGGTAGACGTTTCCAAATATATCTGTATTTACGGAGGTGCACAGAAGAACCTGGCTCCTGCAGGTGTGACTTTCGTTATCGTGAAGAACGATGCGCTGGGTAAGGTTTCCCGTCACATCCCGACCATGCTGAATTATCAGACACACGTGGACAAGGGTTCTATGTTCAATACTCCGCCGGTAGTGCCTATTTATGCGGCTCTCCAGACTTTGCGCTGGATTAAGGCACAGGGTGGCGTGGAAGAAATGCAGCGCCGTGCCAAGCAGCGTGCCGACATGCTGTATGCCGAAATTGACCGCAACAAGCTGTTCCGTGGCACCGTAACGGCCAAGGAAGACCGTTCGTACATGAACATCTGCTTCGTCATGGCCGATGAATACAAGGACCTGGAAGCCGACTTCCTGAAGTTCGCTACCGAAAAAGGTATGGTGGGCATCAAGGGTCACCGTTCTGTGGGTGGTTTCCGTGCTTCTTGCTACAATGCCATGCCGGTAGAAAGTGTGCAGGCACTGATTGACTGCATGCAGGAATTTGAGAAAATGCATTAATTGTTGTTATACCCGAAGATAAGGGCGTGGAATTTCGATAACACGTCCTTGTTTTCTTTTTAAAATCAAGTATTATGAAAGTATTGGTTGCGACAGAGAAACCGTTTGCTAAAGTAGCTATCGACGGTATTCGGAAAGAGATAGAAGCAGCGGGCTATGAACTGGCTTTGCTGGAGAAATATACAGAAAAACAGCAGTTGCTCGATGCAGTGAAGGATGCAAATGCAGTGATTATCCGAAGTGACATCATTGACAAGGAAGTGCTGGATGCGGCAAAGGAACTGAAAATCGTGGTACGTGCCGGTGCGGGATATGACAATGTGGACCTGGAGGCAGCTACGGCTCACGGGGTTTGCGTGATGAATACGCCGGGACAGAACTCGAATGCGGTGGCCGAACTGGCTTTCGGTATGATGATTATGGCGGTTCGTAATTTCTACGACGGTAAATCGGGTACGGAACTGATGGGCAAGAAGCTGGGTATCCATGCATACGGTAACGTGGGACGCAATGTGGCTCGTATCGCAAAGGGCATCGGTATGGACATTTATGCCTACGATGCGTATTGTCCGAAGGAAGCCATGGTGGCCGACGGCGTGAAACCGGTGGATTCTGCAGAAGAACTGTATGCTACCTGCAACGTGGTGTCATTGCACATTCCGGCTACTGCCGAAACCAAGAACTCCATTAACTATGACTTGGTGAACCGTATGCCGAAAAACGGTTTGCTGGTGAATACTGCCCGTAAGGAGGTGATTAACGAAGCAGATTTGCTTCGCCTGATGAATGACCGTCCGGACTTGAAGTATGTGACCGACATCATGCCGGCTCATCACGATGAGTTTGCCGATCATTTCCCGGGACGTTATTTCTCTACTCCGAAGAAGATGGGTGCACAGACGGCTGAGGCAAATATCAATGCCGGCATCGCAGCGGCCCGTCAGATTGTGGGCTTCCTGAAAGATGGTTGTGAGAAATTCCGTGTAAACAAGAAATAACTTCTGATTCCCCCAAGCATTATGGCAATAGTTAAACCTTTCAAGGGTGTTCGTCCGCCGCAGGACTTGGTGGAGCAGGTGGCTTCCCGCCCTTACGACGTGTTAAACTCGGCTGAGGCCCGCGAAGAGGCGAAAGGCAACGAGAAATCTTTGTATCACATCATCAAGCCGGAGATTGACTTTCCGGAGGGAACGGATGAGCACGACCCGCGTGTATACGACAAGGCGGTAGCGAATTTCCGGATGTTCCAGGAAAAGGGCTGGCTGGTGCAGGACGACAAACCGTGTTATTATATTTATGCCCAGACCATGAACGGCAAGACGCAGTATGGACTGGTGGTAGGAGCTTACGTGCCCGACTATATGAACGGGGTGATCAAGAAGCATGAGCTGACGCGCCGTGACAAGGAGGAGGACCGCATGAAGCATGTACGGGTGAACAATGCGAACATCGAACCGGTGTTCTTTGCTTATCCGGAAAACAAGACGCTGGATGCCGTGGTGGCGAAATATACGGCTCAGAAGCCGGTGTATGACTTTGTGGCACCGGATGACGGCTTCGGCCATCAGTTCTGGGTGATTGACGACGACAAGGACATTGAGGCAGTGACAGAGGCGTTCAAGGAGATGCCTTCGCTTTACATTGCCGACGGTCATCACCGCAGTGCGGCAGCAGCACTGGTGGGTGCTGAAAAGGCGGCTCAGAATCCGAACCATCGGGGCGACGAGGAATACAACTACTTCATGGCGGTATGTTTCCCGGCCGAGCAGCTTACAATCATCGACTACAACCGGGTGGTGAAGGATTTGAACGGACTGACTCCGCAGGCGTTCCTGGAAGCGCTGAAGAAGAACTTCGTAGTGGAAGAAAAGGGTGCGGACATCTACAAGCCGGCAGCCTTGCACAACTTCTCGCTTTACCTGGAGGGCAAATGGTACAGTCTGACGGCCAAACCGGGCACTTACGACGATAACGACCCGATTGGGGTGCTGGATGTCACGATTTCTTCCAACCTGATTCTGGACGAGATTCTCGGCATCAAGGACCTGCGCTCGGACAAGCGTATCGACTTCGTGGGCGGTATCCGCGGACTGGGTGAACTGAAGAAACGGGTGGACAGCGGCGAAATGAAGATGGCGCTGGCACTCTATCCGGTTTCCATGAAGCAGCTGATGGACATTGCCGATACGGGCAACATCATGCCGCCGAAAACCACGTGGTTTGAACCGAAACTGCGTTCGGGACTGGTGATTCACAAACTGGAATAATACTTTTCTTCTGAACGATACAGGGCCTTCTCAAAGTCGCATTTGGGAGGGCCTTTTTTGTGTGGATATACTTGCGGAACGGACGGCAGGAAGCAAGCCGAAAAGAAAACGCACTTGCGTTTAATGTAAAACGTAAGTGCGTTTTGTCTAAAACTCTTTGGCGTTTGAGTTGGAACGCAAGTGCGTTTGGTTCGAAACGTAAGTGCGTTTTTTCCAGTGAAATATCTTATTTCGGTAAGGTCACGGGGAAGAGGTCATTCGGGCGGTGTTCGCGCAGAATTACCTGCTTCATCTGGTTTACGAGGTCCGGATGCTGGGCAGCCACGTCGTGGTCCTCATGGATGTCTTCTGCCAGGTTGTAGAGGTGGGGAACACCCTTCTTTACCACCATCTTCCAGTCGCCCATGCGGAGACCAATCTGGTCGGTTTCGTGGAACTCCCAGTAGAGGAAGTCGTGTGCCTTCTGTGCCTCGTCATTTCCCAACAGGGTAGGGGCGAAAGAGATACCGTCGAAACAGTCACCTTCCAGTTTCTTGTTCAGGTACTTCTTGGGGAAGCGCTTGTCGCCCACCAGTTCGCAGAAGGTCGGCATGATGTCGTAGAAGGCCAGCTGATGGTCGTTCACCACACCGGCTTTCACCTTTCCCGGCCAGCGTACGATGAACGGGATGCGGATACCTCCTTCGTAGCACTGGCGTTTCAGGCCGCGCAACTTGCCGTCGCGTCCGAAGAATGTCGGGTCGGCACCGCCTTCTTCGTGAGGACCGTTGTCACTGCTGAAGATGACGATGGTATTCTCGTCGAGCCCTTTTTCTTTCAGCTTGGCCAGGATTTCGCCCACGTAGGCATCCAGTCGGCTGATCATGCCGGCAAACTGGGCATGTGTGTGCACGCTCTCGTTGTAACGGGAACCGGCTTGTCCGCCCCAGGTCTTGTCATGAAAGAACTGTTTCTTGTATTTCTTCAGGATAGAGTCGTTGGGCTGTACCAGTTCGGCATGCGGCAGGGTGTACGTCAGGAAACCGTAGAAAGGCTGTTTGCCGTCCTGCTTGTCGAGCCATTCCAGTGCCTTCTGGTGAATCAGGTCGGCCGAATACTGCGTACGCTTGAAATAGTCTTCGCCGTTCATCGGGTAGCGGATGTTGTCTTCCAGAATCACGCGGCTGACGGCCGTATCACCTGCGGCACGGCTGTAGGAGTTCAGGAAGTTCGGGTAGTAGAGATGCGCCTGAAACTGGCACATGTAGCCGAAGTATTCGTCCACGCCCCGCTTGTCGGGAGTAGAGGTCGAACCCTCGTATCCGCCGGCCCATTTACCGAACATGCCGGTGGTATAGCCGTTCTTCTTCATGATTTCCGGCAGGATGATGTGCTGCGGGTCATACGGCTCCTGTCCCGTGACGGCATATTCCTTGTTCTGTCCGTACCACACCTCGCCCAGCCAGTATTCCTTGTTGCCTCTCACGTGTCCGTGTCCGCTGTGCTGTCCGGTCATGATGGTGGCGCGCGACGGGGCACTGACGGGGCTTCCGGCGTATGCCTGCGTAAATCGCATGCCCTCCTGTGCCATCTGGTCGATGCAGGGTGTCTGGATGAAAGGCTGGCCGTAGCATCCCAGGTCGCCGTATCCCATGTCGTCGCAGAGAATGAACAAGATGTTGGGTTTTTCAGAATCGGGCGTTGCAGCTTGTGCATGAGGTGCAGCCACGGCAACCAGTCCCATACAGTAGGTTAGTTTTTGTAATTTTTTCATGCCATTAGTTTCTTAAGGGATTAATGCAGGAGCAAAGATACGCTTTCCGGTTTTAAAAATGCGAGAAAAATCATTAAATTTGCCACCTGAAAGAAGAAAAACGATGCAAGAAGATACCTATAAGACCATTCAGGAAAGCGCGGAAGCCATCTATACCGAGAAGCGCAGCAAGTTCATTGCCATTGCGCTGCCGGTGCGTACGCTCTCCGAAGTGAAGTCCCTTCTGGAGGAGTACCAGAAGAAATATTACGATGCCCGCCACGTGTGTTATGCCTATATGCTGGGCGCGGAACGGAAGGATTTCCGGGCCAACGACAATGGGGAGCCTTCGGGCACGGCCGGAAAGCCCATCCTCGGACAGATTAACTCGCGCGAGCTGACCGATGTGCTGGTCATCGTGGTGCGTTATTTCGGCGGTATCAAGCTGGGGACGAGCGGTCTGATTGTGGCCTACCGCATGGCGGCTTCGCTGGCACTGGATGAAGCCCCGGTCATTGAGAAGACGGTGGACGAAGACGTGGCCGTGGCGTTCGAATATCCCTTCATGAACGACATCATGCGCATCGTTAAGGAAGAGTCGCCCGAGATACTGGAACAGTCGTACGACATGGACTGCCTGATGCGCCTGCGCATCCGCAAGTCGATGATGGGAAAGCTGCGTGCGCGACTGGAAAAAGTGGAGACCGCCCGCATCCTGGGCGAGTAATTGGAGAAAGAGCCGGAAGTCGTGCTTTCTTTACAGAAAGTCGCTGATTTTTTGCATTTTCCTGCGGTTTTTTAGCAAAAATTATTATCTTTGTTCCAACCTTATAACCCTTCATTATGAAACGACTGACAGGCTTAATATGCTTCTTGTGTCTCCTTTGCGGTTGCCGGGAGGAAGCAGGCCGTGGGGTGGAACAACCGATGTCGCAACCCATCGTGTCGGAGACGGCATCTCCCGACAGCATGGAGGTGGAAGAGATTCTGCCGTTTGAGCGTAAACCGCTGACCGCTGCCGACATCATCTTGGTGAAGGAACTTCTTTTTGACAAATACACCTTGAAGGATGAGTATCCGTATAAGGACACCGTCCGTTCATTCAAATGGGACGACATACGCAAATGCCTGGCCTTTATCGAGAACCTTCAGTACGATGCCAACCGCTGGGCGATATTCCAGAATTACAAGAATGTGAACCGTGAAGCTCCGCTGGTGCGGAAATACACGCAGAATGTGTACCGGCGCATTGCCGATACGCTGGGAGTGGAACGTTATCAGTCGGTGCCGCTGTATCTTCCTTCGGATACGCTGGTGCCCGAACGTTACGGACGCGACGGGGCGCTGGTGTCTTTCCTGGGCGAGACGGGCAGTTTCTATCGCTTGTCACCGGTCTCCATCGAGGGAGAATGGTGGGTGCCGCGCCGCTACGTCAAGCTCTTGTCCGACAGCACGCAGTTTAACCACGTGGTCGTGGTGGACCGGGGCGACCAGAACATTGCCACCCTGGAACGTCTGGAAGAAGGTACCTGGGCCATCCGCAGCATGAATCCGGCCACTACGGGCATGCACCGTCCGCCGTACGCACAGGAAACCCCGCTCGGCATGTTTGTGGTGCAGCAGAAAAAGTTGCGCATGGTGTTCCTGAAAGACGGTTCTGCAGCCACCGGAGGCTATGCACCGTATGCCAGCCGCTTCACCAACGGAGCCTACATTCACGGGGTACCGGTCAACGTGCCTCGCACGGCGATGATTGAATACAGCTGGTCGTTGGGCACCACGCCCCGTTCGCACATGTGTGTGCGGAATGCCACCTCGCATGCCAAGTTTGTGTACGACTGGGCACCGACGGAACGTTCGCTGGTGATTGTAATCGAGTGATTTCTATAAAATTAACTCTCTTTACGGAAGAAGAAGGGCAGAAAATCCGTAACTTTGCGGCCGAATATTTTTCAGGTCGTAAAAAGTCATGCAAAATCATATCATCAAATTTTTTCTTTCTGCCATGTTCCTGTCTTTCCCCTGTGCGTATTTCACGGCGGAAGGAGAGTCTGTTCCTACTGAATCCCCTGCAGCAGCGGTCAAGGCGGCCGATGAGGTCGTGTCGCTCTACCATTCCATGCAGCTGGAGGGAGTGGTCAACTGGCGGGCCTTCAAGCAGGCGGTGACGGGATATAACCGCATCAAGAACCGCAAGCGCGATGTGCTGACCCTGATTGACTTTTCCAAGCCTTCCACGGAAAAGCGCCTGTACGTGTTCGACATGAAGCACCGCCGGATGCTGTATTCCTCGGTAGTGTCGCACGGCAAGAACAGCGGCGGAAACTATGCCACTTCTTTTTCCAACGAATACGGCTCCTACAAGAGCTCACTGGGCTTTTACCTGACGGCTTCCACCTATCAGGGACGAAACGGGTATTCGCTCATTCTTGACGGACTGGAGAAAGGGATTAACGACCGGGCCCGCGAACGTGCCATTGTGGTGCACGGGGCCACATACGCAAACCCATCCGTGGCCAGTCGTGGCGGACGGTTGGGACGGAGCTTCGGATGTCCGGCACTGCCTACTTCCGTGTCGCGTCCCATTATAGATGCAATAAAAGGGGGCAGCGTCATGTATATCTATGCCGAAACCCCCTCTTACTTAGCTCAAAGTTCTATTCTCGATACATCGGATGATGTCATCTTAAATCAATGATTTCCGCTCCCGGATACTTGCTTTTGTCGAAACGGAACACCGCGTCGGGCAGATTCACTCCCGTGCGGTACGACGAAATCTGAAACTCTTGTTTCTCTCCGTTCTGCAGCTGGATGGCAATGTACACGGGTGAGCTGTTTTCCTTCACGTTCAGTGTGATGCTTTTAATGTCCTGCGAGGTCTTCGGGGTCAGAATGATTTCATGTCCCCGCTTTCCCTGACGGGTCTTTTCGCCCACATAGCGGTAGTTGAACTCCTTCTTGTAAGATGTCAGCAGCGCATACGGGTTGACGCTCTGTATTTCCTCCGGGGTGGGGGATGACACGTTCACCTCTTCATTCTGCTCCACGTAGCTCCATTGTGTCTTTCCGTCGAACCAGGTCTTGATACCTCCGCTCTCCAGGCAGAACTTGTTGCCTTTCAGCAACAGCTTTCCTTGTTGTGTACCTCCAAAAGTCAGACTGATGCCGCCGGCTTTCCGGTAGTTGTCTGCCATCTTGCTTAATATGCTTTCAGCTTTTGCATCCTGTTGAGCCACAGCCTGACACAGGGCGACTCCCATCAGCAGGACGAGAAGAAAAATCTTTTTCATACCTGTCACAATCGTTTTTAGGGGTTAGAGGGCAGTCCGTTTAATCCTTCAGGCTGCTCATTCTCATTTGTAAATCGTTTTCATCCAGACAAAGCACGTCGCGCGCCTTGCTACCGTTGGCCGGGCCTACGATGCCCGCCTTTTCTAGCTGGTCCATGATGCGTCCCGCACGGTTGTAGCCGATGGAGAATTTACGCTGAATCAGCGAAGTGGAACCCTGCTGGTGATAGATGACCAGACGAGCCGCTTCTTCAAAGAGCGGGTCCAGACGGTTCATGTCCACGTCGGCTGCACTGCTGGGTTCTGCATTCTCATCCACGTATTCCGGCAGCATGAAAGCTGTAGGATAACCCTGTTGCTTGCCGATGAATTCCGCGATGCGTTCCACTTCCGGCGTATCGACAAACGCACACTGCACGCGCACGGGGTCGTTTCCTTGCAGGTACAGCATGTCACCCTTACCGATGAGCTGCTGTGCACCCGGACGGTCCAGAATGGTACGTGAGTCCATCATGGAAGCCACACGGAAAGCCACACGCGCCGGGAAGTTGGCCTTGATGGTACCCGTAATGATGTTCGTAGTCGGACGCTGGGTAGCGATGATGGCGTGGATACCCACCGCACGTGCCAGCTGGGCGATACGGCAGATAGGCAGTTCCACCTCCTTGCCGGCTGTCATGATCAGGTCACCGAACTCATCAATGATGATGACGATGTAAGGCAGGAAGCGGTGACCATTCTCCGGATTCAGCTGGCGGTTGATAAACTTCGCGTTATATTCCTTGATGTTACGGCATCCCGCGTTCTGCAGGAGCTTGTAACGGTTGTCCATTTCCACACACAGCGAGTTCAGTGTCTGTACCACCTTCGTCACGTCGGTGATGATGGCATCCTCTCCGTCGGGCAACTTGGCCAGGAAGTGACGCTCAATCGGCGCATAGATGGCAAATTCCACCTTCTTCGGGTCGATGATGACGAACTTCAGTTCACTGGGGTGCTTCTTGTAGAGCAGGGAAGTCACGATGGCATTCAGTCCCACAGACTTACCTTGACCTGTCGCACCGGCCACCAGCATGTGGGGCGCCTTGGCCAGATCCACCATGAACACTTCGTTGGTAATGGTCTTTCCGAGTGCCACCGGCAGGTCGAAGGTTGTTTCCTGGAACTTCTTGCTGGTCAGGATGGAACTCATGGGCACGATGTGCGGGTTCGCGTTCGGCACCTCGATACCGATGGTACCCTTGCCCGGAATCGGTGCGATGATACGGATACCCAGTGCCGAAAGACTCAAGGCGATGTCGTCCTCCAGGTTACGGATTTTCGAGATACGTACCCCTTCTGCCGGCGTAATCTCATATAAGGTAATAGTCGGACCCACACTGGCCTTGATGGAACTGATTTCAATGCCGAAACTGCGCAGCACCTTGATGATGCGGTTCTTGTTGGCATTCTGTTCCTCCATGTCGATATCCGGCTCGTCGTTCTGATACGTGTTCAGCAAGTCGAGGGTCGGGAAGCGGTAAAATTCCAGGTCCAGACGCGGGTTATAGGGCTGCGACACGTCTCCACGGTAAGCCTGGTCCTCTTCCTTGGTATCGTTGCTGACCTCAAATGCCGGCTCCTCTTCTTCCTTGTCGAAGTCATCCTCCAGGGCCGGCTTCACCTCAAAAGGGTGCTTCCTGTCATTCTCTTCTTCGGTATCAATGGGCAGGTCGATGACACGCTCCGGTGCCGGTTCCTCTTTCACGACCATCTTCTCCGGTTCCTCCTTGACAGGTTCAGTCGCCTTCTCCGGTTCTTCCTGCGGAGTCTCTTCCTCCTCCTTCTTCTGTTTCGGTTTCCGGTGCGTCCAGCTCTTCCAGAAACTTTCTTTCTTTTCCTTCTTATCCGATTCATCCTCCGTGGCGGTCACTTCCGGTTCGTCCACTACCGGCTTCCGGTAAGTCGGTTCCGGCTGGGGAGTTACCTCCTCTGCCATGGCCGCGTTATTGCCCTTTTGCGGATGCAGCGCTTTTCTCACCACACCCATGGTCTGTCGGGTCAGTGCCACGCCGAACAATATGGCCGTAGCCAGCAGCACCAGAATCAATCCCGGCGCACCGATTTGCGAGCGAATCCACAGGCTCACGTTGTAGCCGTGCAGTCCCCCCGGATAAATATAAGAATCTTCCAGCAGTCCCCCGAATGCAAATCCCAGGGTGATAGAGAGCCACACCATCACCGTGGCACAGCCTAAGAACCAGTAACGGATGCGGAACTCATACGCCTTCATCAGCTTCATGCCGGCCACCACTAAGAAGATAATGATACAGTAAGCCGAAAATCCAAAGCAGTCGTTAATCAGGAACTGCGCCAGCTGCGCTCCCCGTGCTCCGGCATAGTTCTGTATGCGGTTGCCCGTTTCCAACAGCTCCGACGGGTTGGGATGCGACAGAATGCTCTGGTCGTTTCCTCCCGTAAAGAAGAACGAGCTGA
This sequence comes from Bacteroides sp. 43_108, assembly GCA_001915545.1. Lineage (GTDB taxonomy): Bacteria > Bacteroidota > Bacteroidia > Bacteroidales > Bacteroidaceae > 43-108. The sequence continues at coordinate 27,852 of MNQS01000125.1, forward strand.
AAGCCAGCAGCAAGTACACGCCAAAGATGACGCAGAGCAGTCCGATGACGAACGCGGTAGTCTCACTTTTCAGGATAGTCCATGTTTTTCCGGCCACAGCAGCCGCTTTTTCACTTTTGCTTGTATCTATTTTTTTTGTTTGCATGATGATTCGAATTAACTAAACATACATGCAAATGTACGAATAAAACTAAAACTGAGAAATTTTTTTTGTACCTTTGCACGTCAATTAGCATGAATATGGAAGAAAAAAACTCTCAAGTAATATTCGATAAAAATGCAGTCGAGTTCGTGACAGTGGCTGCCGAGTTCTGTGGATTTATGGAGCGTGTGTCCGATATGCGTTGTCGGGATTTCGTCGACAAGTCCCTGAAACTCCTTCCCCTTTTATACCTGAAGGCTTCGTTGCTTCCTGCTTGCGAGCGGATGGAAGATGCCGCCCCGGAAACCTTCGTGACCGAGACCGATTACGAAGTGCTTCGCGGCTCCATCGCCTCTCTCTTGGGCGAATACGATGACTACCTCGAGGTGTTCCTCGATGACATGGCTTATAGTGATACCCCCATTCATCAGAACATTTCCGAAAGCCTGGCCGACATTTACCAGCCCATCAAGGATTTCATCTGCGTGTTCCAGTTGGGCCTGGAGCACACCATGAACGATTCCTTAGCCATCTGCCGTGAACTCTTTGCCGAGTTCTGGGGACAGCGTCTGGTCAACGTGATGCGTGCCCTTCACGACGTGAAGTACCGCCAGCTTTCGCACAGCAGTCAGGAAGAGGAAGATTCCGCACTCTACGAAGACAACTGCACCGAAGAAGAACTCTACGAAGGCCTTGACATGGGCGACGACGAATAATCCTAAACCCGTAAACTGAATGGTAGAACTACAGAGTAAAATAGATAAGAAAATCGTTGCGGAGTTACCCAAAGTCTCTTTCCCCGGTCGCATCTTCGTGATTTACACCGAGGCCGAGGCCCGCAAGGCCATCGATTACCTCAATACCCATGTACTGGTGGGGGTGGACACCGAAACACGCCCTTCGTTCCGGAAGGGAGCCGTCAACAAGGTGGCCCTCTTGCAGGTCTCTACTTACGACACCTGCTTCCTGTTCCGCCTGAACCACCTCGGACTGCCGGATTTCCTGGAAGAGTTCCTTCAGAACGACGTGCTCAAAATCGGCCTGTCGCTGAAAGACGATTTCGCCATGCTGCGCCGTCGCAACCAGAAAGACCCGCGCATGGGCAACTGGGTGGAACTGCAGGACTACGTGGCCTCTTTCGGCATCGAAGAAAAGAGCCTGCAGAAAATCTATGCCCTCCTCTTTCAGGAAAAGATTTCCAAGAGCCAGCGCCTTTCCAATTGGGAGGCCGACACCCTGACCGAGGCGCAGCAGCTTTATGCCGCTACTGATGCCTGGGCCTGCGTACGCATTTACCAGTACTTGGAAGAGCTTCGCCTTTCGGGCAAGTACCGCGTGATACGCACGGAAACTCCTGAAAACATTCTCGAAGATTAATCACTTAAACCATACAAATGAGCTATAAGAAAGTATTTCTCAAACCCGGAAAGGAAGAATCGCTCAAGCGTTTCCATCCCTGGGTTTTTTCCGGAGCCATCGCCCGTGTGGAAGGAGAGCCGGAAGAAGGTGAAGTAGTAGATGTCTACACCTCCAAGAAAGAATTCATTGCCTGCGGACATTTCCAGATTGGAAGCATCGCTGTGCGTGTGCTTTCCTTCCGTCAGGAACCCATCGACCATGCGTTCTGGGTACGTCGCCTGCAGGTGGCCAAAGACCTCCGCTGTGCCTTGGGCGTGCTGGGCAATCCTCAGAACAACACCTACCGTCTGGTACACGGTGAGGGCGATAACCTGCCCGGACTGATTATCGACGTGTACGACCATACCGCCGTCATGCAGGCACACTCTGCCGGCATGCACCTTGACCGTATGGCGGTGGCCGAAGCCCTTGAAGAAGTGATGGGCGACGTCATCCAGCACATCTATTATAAATCAGAAACTACGCTGCCCTTCAAGGCCGACCTGCTGGCTACCGAAAACGGCTTCCTCAAAGGCGGAAGTCCGGAGAACGTGGCTATGGAGAACGGACTGAAGTTCCACGTAGACTGGCTCAAGGGACAGAAGACCGGTTTCTTCGTCGACCAGCGCGAGAACCGTGCCCTGCTGGAACGCTATGCCAAGGGCCGTAACGTGCTCAATATGTTCTGCTACACCGGCGGCTTCTCGTTCTATGCCATGAGGGGAGGGGCCAACCTCGTTCACTCGGTAGACAGCTCTGCCAAGGCCATCGACCTGACCAACGAGAACGTATCCCTCAACTTCCCCGGCGATACCCGTCACCAGGCCTTTGCGGAAGATGCCTTCAAGTTCCTCGACCGCATGGGCGACCAGTACGACCTGATTATCCTCGACCCGCCGGCCTTTGCCAAGCACCGCGATGCCCTGCGCAATGCCCTTCGCGGTTACACCAAGCTGAATGCCAAGGCCTTCGAAAAGATACGTCCGGGCGGTATCCTCTTCACCTTCTCCTGTTCGCAGGTGGTGAACAAGCAGGACTTCCGTAACGCCGTGTTTACCGCCGCTGCACAGAGCGGACGCAGCGTGCGCATCCTTCACCAGCTCACCCAGCCGGGCGACCATCCGGTCAACATCTACCATCCGGAAGGTGAATACCTTAAGGGATTGGTGCTCTACGTAGAATAATTCTCCCCAAAAGGGATACAATAAAAGAAGCTGTTTCACTGTCGGAATGCTCCGTGTGTGAAACAGCTTCTTTCGTATCTTCTCCGGACGTGTCTCATCCGAACAGCTTGCCAAACAAGCCCTGTCTTTTCTTCTTCTCCTGTTTCCGGCGTTCGATGCCCTCTTCCAGCCTTTCATCCAGCGTTTCGGCCACCAGATCCGCAATTTTCAGGTGATAATGTATCAGGCGGTAAATGCTTCCCCAGTCGAGCATCCCTCCCAAGTTGCGGTCGTCAATGAACACATCCGCCTTCAGCTTCCGCGAGAAATGCTGATGCGCCTCCTGTTCCTCCGGATAGTTCGTATTGACCGCATAAAATTCCACTCCATGCTGTCGGCAGAAATCCACGGCCTCTTCCAGCAGCTTGTCCTCTCTTACAGTCCACAAAATCAGCCGGTGCCCCTCTTTTTGCAGCATTTTCAGTGTGTCAAAGGCAAAAGGCTTTTCCCGTCCGATTTCCGGATAGCGGTGTTCCACAATAGTACCGTCAAAGTCAACAGCTATGATCATATCTAAATTCGTTTAAAAAGTTACGTAAAAAAGGTTAGTTTGCAAATGTAAGAGAAAGAATGAAAAAAAGAAATCGCCGCATCTCCTTTTTCAAGGAAGTGCAGCGATTTCCTATGATTTTAGTGTTTTTTTATTTTGCCATGCGGATGATAGCGGCGCGGCTCAGACGCGGATTTTCGCGGAACATAGTGTCTACACCACCCTTGTATTCCATTGTCAGCTGATCCTTGTTTACACCATATTTATCTACCAGTGTATTGTATACAGCTTCTGCTCTCAGCTTGCTCAGGCGTTCGTTGAATTCAGCCGAACCAGTCTGCTTGTCAGCATATCCTGTGATGATGAATTTGTTTTCAGGATATTTCTTGATCAGGTTTGCATAAGCTTCCAGGTTCACTGCTTCTTTTTCGCTCAGGTAAGCCTTGTTGATGTCGAAGAACGCTACATATTCAGTTGCATCCGGCAGCTTGTTGCTAGCCTTGGTTTCAGTTACAACCGGCTGGTTACGTTTTTCTTCTTCCAGTGCATTTACGCGGTTTCTCAAGCTGGCATTTTCTTCGTTCATACTCTTAAGCTGATTCTGTACAGCCTGCATTTCAGCAGCCGAGATACCGGTACCCTTAGTCCAGTCTCTGCGGTTGAAGCGGTAAGTTGCACCTACCATGATGGCTGCAGAACCTTCCATATTCTTTCCGCCACGGATACCGTCCATCACGTCATTGTTGATGTTTCCTTTCAATTCCAGGTTCAAGTCCCAAGCCTTGTTCAAACGGAAACGGTTGATGAATCCGATACCTCCTGACAATTCATTTTCGTCGTTGTCGATACCGCGCAGGTAACCGATGCTCACGTAAGGAATAGCATTGTACAATCTGTCTTCACGGTAGCCGCAGAACAGGTTGGTGAAGTTCAGCATTACGTCACCGTGCAAGTGCAGGATTCCCCATTTAGTGCGATACACGTTGGTGTCTACGCGCTTGTAGGCAAAACCTCCATTTTCAAGTGAGTACCCTTTAGCCTGGTAACCGCCGAATCCCAGTCTCAATCCGATGCCCGGAGTAAACCATTTTCCTACATTGATTTCAAATGTCGGAGTAATCAGCTTGCCGGCTTTTCCTTCTGAAATGTGATCGCCTATATACATCTGTGCACCCACGTTGGCTCCTACAAACCAGTTGTCGCCAAACAAGTTGGTCTGTACAGTGTATTTTTCAATCTTTTCTACGTTGCTGTTTTGCTGCGTGTTTTGCGCCATTGCACCTACACCTGTCATCAGCGCAATAGCCAGAATGTAAATTCTACTATTCATATTCATGTAATTAATAATTCTGCTTCAAAGATAATACAATATTTTCAAACCTTGGTAAGGAATGATAATATATCTATCAAAATGTGTGAGGTTTAATAAAAAAACTGCCTAAAAGTATAGGCTTACGCCTAAATTCGCATACGGAAGCAGGGAGATTCCCTTCTCCGTCAAGGTTCTGGCCCCCGGGATGATGGCCCCCTTGTAGCCCCTCAGCACTTCTTCCGCAAAGACGCCCCATTGGTCATTTATCCGCACGGTTTCTTTCAGTCCGGCCTGTACGCCGAAATAGTCCTTTTGTGCCGTTCCGTGGTGCGTGTACAAGATACCCGCCAGGCCTTCCACTGTAAAGATTCTTTCCGGGTTATACGTTGCGGCCAGGCTACTCAGGTCTACCAGGTAGTCCGCTCCGAGGGTAAAGGGATATACATGCTTGCTCACACTGTAAGGATAATGCGCCATTTCGATGTATCCTCTAACCGATGAGTATTTGCTCCATCTTCTTCCGTATCCCACATAGAATTGTTGTCCCAGGTGCTTCATCATGGCTTTCAGCTGCTGGTCTCCGGTGCGCATCGGGTAATTTGCCCCCATGCCGACCGATATGAAGTTATAGGGTTCAAACAGGTATTGGTGGCGGGTAATACATTCTTCACGTCTTCTGTACTGCACACCCATTTCTATGCTCAGGTTCTGCATGCGGCGTTTGCTGCTCGTTCCGTGCAAGAAATTTTGTGTATAGTTGTTCTTGCTCCAGCGTGCCTGTCCGAATACGCCGATGTGGTCGTTTACGGCATACACCAGCTGCCCTCCGAGTGTCGGTCCGGTGAAAGGTCTGACTTTGCGGGCGTAAGTCGCTCCCCGGTGTGCCACAGCACCAACTTCAAATCCTCCCATCAGATTTGCTTCCAGCTTGGGATCAGTTACCTTGTCACTAAACAGACGGTTCAGGTTTACCATTCCTTCCAGTCGGATTCCTCCGTAAGCTTCTTTTGATTTCCATGTTCCTTTGTCGGGGATCGTATTGTGTATTCCCGCGAACAAGGTTCCCCTTACCCCGAAAGGCAGGAACCATTTTCCCATGCTGATACCCATTACCGGGCCTACGGGTTCCAGTACCCCGTTCATTATCGGTGCCTTCCGTATTCCGGCAGAATAATCCCCCTGAATACCCGCATAAATTTCGTAGAACAGGTTGTCCAGTGCGCCGGAGTTGGCTGAAGGACCGGACGTCTTATGCAGTCCGGTAAACCGGTAAGTCAGTCCGGCCATCGCCTGGGCACCGATGTCATATCTCTTCTGCGACTCCAGTCCGTTGATACCGTCGGTAAAAAGATTCACCCTCGGTTCCAGAAACAGGTCCAGGTGGTTGTGCAGATGGTAGTTCACGTGCAGTCCGCCGTGTATGCCTCCGGCTACGAAACGTTCCTTTGAAACCTTGTTTTTCGTCCCGTAGATGCCGATACCCACTACCGTTTCCAGGTCCCATCGCAGGTCGTCCTTGTAGCCCCTCAGGTAATCCAGTATCCGGAACATGTGCGCTATTTCCACGCCGCCTCTTCCAATCTGTTCGTTCACTGCCCCTTCTACGGCCAGACGGTAACTGTTGAACGAGGTCACATCCTTTGTGAAGGCGATACCGAATTCTTTGGAGTAGGGGCCTGCCGCTCCGCCTCCCAGTTTTCCGGCACCAGCATAAATCGACAAGGAAGAATTCCATCCCCTGGCCTTGGGGTCAATCACCCTTCCGGCAGGGATATACCTTTTCTGTCTCACATAATCCATCGCGTTGAAAAAGCCGGTTTTCACCGAATCGGCTGTGGCATCCTGTGCGAGGATGGTTTCCGTTCCGCCCATCCACAAATAGCCGAGGGCAGCTATATATAAAGTCTTTCTGTTTATTTTCATGATTACTGATTCTTATACATCTCCAACGCCGTTTCCACAATCTCTTTCGTGAATTCACCGTCGTTCTGGGCAGTGACAATCATCTTCTGGTCCAGGTTGAAACATCTCACCAGATACAGAGCCGCTTCCGTCAGTCCTACGTCTCCCTTTCTGGCTTCCGTCACCGCCTTCAGGTACCATTTCACCGGACTCTCGTCCGCCATCTGTTCCAGCACCTTTTCCGCCTGTGCGTTTCCTTGCGGCGTTTCCAGTGCCAGGTTCATCACCGCCTCGTTCTGTACGGACGACTGGCAGATGGTGCGGAAGGTCTCTGCGGCTCGCTGCGTCTCTTCAGGCGTATTCCCTCCCTGGAAATAGCCGCCCATGGCCCATGCGTACGCCTTCACCAGGTCAAATTCCTTGTAATCCGCCGGAATCAGCTTGGCCATGACACTGGCATTTTCAAAGTCGCCCGCTTTGATGTACATGCACAGCTGGTTCACCACCACCTCAATCGGGTTGATAATCTCCGTTCTTCCCGTATCCATGTTTTTCCTTTCATAGTTCACGGTAAAGATGGTACGGTCTATCAGCGGTTCCAGTATCCGCGTGTCGGTCACATCCTTTTCCAGGTACAGCTTGGCCAGCGTGTTTCCGGCCAGCACCCATGGACGCTTCATGCTCAGCGATTCCTCGTATGCCTTGCGTGCCACTGCCTCCTTTTCCTGACTGTCCTTCAGCAGTTGCAGCAGCTTCCAGTATTCATACCGGGTGTACATTCCGTCCAGTCCTTTTCTCCGGTAAGCCGCCATCACCTCTTTGTCGGTCGGTTCCCGGTAGATGTCATAACGGCACAGGTACTTCACCTGTCTCAGCCGCTCCAGGTAAGGCACAATCACCGTACGGTAGTCCTTGGAGGCCTTGATTCGCTGTCCCTGCCGGTTCATCTGGTCGGGCAGCTCCCTCACTACCTTTCTGATGAAACCGGCCGTTTCCATCAGGCTGTCCTTCTCCAGCAGTTCGGCCACTTCGTTCCATGAAGCCACTTCCGCCTGCGGGTTCTGATACACCCGTTCGGCCACCGCATGGGGGAGTACCCCGACAACCTCCTGCTGAATCCGCTGCATACGTTTCTGGGCCAGCTGTAGGTTTTGCTGGTAATATCCTTCCGGCGATGCCTTGCCGATGACGTGAAACTCTTTCAGCATGGCGCCGGGCTCGTTCAGAATCAGGTTCAGTTTTTTCCGTATTCCGGTCAGGCTCTCCTGGTTCTTCGGGTCGTCTGTCAGCCGGTCCGAGTTGATTTCAAAGCTGAGCTCCACCTGGTCCTCCGTATCAAACTTCTCCACCTGTGCCTTCTCCGGATATTTTTGGAAATCCATATCCAAGGCTATCAGGTCATATTGCAGGAATTTCAGGGGGCGCTTGTTCTCGCATGTATTAATCTGATACGTCTTTCTGAACGGAATGCGGTGATAATTTTCTATGCAGAAATCCGCATAGCAGCTGTAATTCACGTTCGGGTCGGGCACCGTAAGCGTATCTCTCCATTCAATCACCATCCGCTCATTCACCAGCGGCCGTGACTGGATATAAGGCTCCAGAGGATCCTTTTTCAGGTCGTATCCCAGCCATCGGGCCTGGGTCAGGTGATAATCTTTGCCGTCGTATACCAGCGGCTTCAGGAAAGCCACCGTGTCGTTGGTCGCACAGTTCAGCACATACGGCTGCACAATCAGGCGCGAATACATGTTCACTTCTCCTTTCGGAACCACGAACGTATTATAAGGATAAAGACGGTTACCTATCAGTCGGCTGGCCTTCGGTTCCGGCTGAATCTGCTTCAGCTCTCCCGTTACCACTACCTCCTTCAGATAGATACCGTCATCCACTTCTACGTCTATTTTCATGCGGTTGCTCACCTTTTCCAGAATGGCCTTGTTCAGGCCCGCTTTGAACACCAGTGCCCCGTTGTCCGGCACCAGAATCTCGTAATACCCGTTGGCATCCGTTTCCGCCCTTTCATCTTCGTTCATGAACAGTGCGAAATTGGTATTATCCTTGTCCAGGCTGTTCTTCAGGTCCTTCGCGGCCGCCACCGTCTTGCAGCTATATACATAGACCACGCTTCCCGAGAACGGAACCTTCTTTTTCTTGTCTGCAATGTTGTAAACCGTGCCGCTCACCTTGATCATTCGCTGCGCCCATCCGCTTGCGGGGGCAGCAGTCAGCAGCATCGTAACCAGTACATATTTCCCGATGCGGCTTATTCTTTTCCTATTCATACGCTTCAGCTTCTTAGAATAAATAGCAGCATGACACCGCTACTTCTGTCGGCACACACTTCACTCCGTTTGCATTATACTCTTCTTTTTTCAGGTATGTACCCTCCGGATATTTCTTCTCCCTGTACCACAGGGCACCCACTCCGGCCGAGAATTCCAGGTTGAACCGTTTGCTCAGCGGCCAGGCATAGCCGTACGTCAGTCCCGGTCCTGCAGCTTCGTAAGCATCCGATAAAGTACACATTGTAGATTCATAAAACAACAGACTCTTCTTATCAACGAATATAAAGTTGACAGGAAGAGTTTGCTATTCTAT
>MNQS01000126.1 GCA_001915545.1 Bacteroides sp. 43_108
TCGGGGGAATGCCTAAAGATACAAAAAAGCCAGCTAATTCGCAACACTTTGTGTATGAATTAGTTGGCTAATTTTATTCTATTTACTGAATATCCCTATTTAACCATTTGCTTGTTTTTGTCAGTCATTTTCACAATTATTTCCTTTGCCGTCTCGCATTCCTGAGCATCTTCCAGCTTTTTCTTCAGACGGCTCTTCGATGTTCTGAAAATCTTGACATGCTGTTCAACATCTTTAGATGCATCATTCCTTGCCTATATTTCAGCCTCGTGGCCGTGAATGGAATTGCACATTATGTGGCATTTCGGCATTTTCCCATTATGATTTATAGGGTGTACTATTTAAATAACGTCAATGCATTCAGCCTTGTTCAAGTAAATCTTTGTCCGTCAAGAAATCCAATAATCCAACAGTCAATACTCCGAGTTCGTCTTCCTTGCGATGAATGTCATCACCAACAATGACAATCTTACGGAAGTGGTCATTGATTGATAATAACGGGCGACGTTCTTGCTGTTCCTTCTCGGGTGTAGGCATGTGGAAAGCCGATTGAATATACACTCTGTATGGTGGACGGTTCACCACAAAGTCAACCTCCAACTGCTTTCTGACAAACTTGCCATTCTCGTCCTTGCCACCAAGTTCAACCAGCCCTACATCAACATTATATCCACGGCTACGAAGTTCGTTATAGATAATGTTTTCCATAATGTGCTTTTCTTCCTGTTGACGATAGTTGAGAATGGCAGCACGAATACCAATGTCGGCAAAGTAATACTTTGTTTCTGTACCAATATATTTTCTGCCTTTTACATCGTAGCGCAAAGCCTCCTCTATGAGAAACGAATCTTTCAGGTAATCAATGTATTGCTTTATCGTGTCCCTTTTTATGGCTACACCTTGTGCAGATTGAAATGTGTTGGCTATTCTCGTTGGATTGGTAGACGAACCAATGCCCGAAGCAAGCACACGCACGAGTTCCTTCATTCCTTCAGGATTACGCAGATGATTGCGCTCAATCACATCGCGCAGATAAGTAGTTTCATACAAACCGCGTAAATAGTCAGTCTTCTTTTCTTCCGTTTCAAGCAAGGCCACCTGTGGAAGTCCGCCAAAGGTGTAATAGTCCAGCCATGCTTTGCGTATGTCACCACCAATGCCGCTGAAATATTCATCAAAGGTGAGAGGCCAAATGCGTATCTCATCGCCTCTACCACGGAACTCCGTTACAACATCGCTTGAAAGAAAACGAGAGTTTGAGCCAGATACATACACGTCCACATTCCTCATGTGAGTCAAGCTAAGAATAACCTCCACAAATTCTTCTATCAGTTGTACCTCATCCAAGACTATATAATAAGGATTGCCATCATCAACTACTTTTGAATCTATATAGTCGAGTAGGGCATCAGGTTTTCTCAACCGTTTGTTTCGGAAATCATCAAGCTGTATTTCTATGATGTGATTACCAGCCACTCCATGTTCCAACAACCAGTTGTGCCAGATTTCAAATAGCAGGAAAGACTTTCCACATCGTCTGACACCCGTTATAATCTTCACAAGACCGTTCCCGCGTCCTGCGATAAGTTCATCCAAATATTTCTTACGTTCAAATACCATATTAGAGTGCTATTTTTGATATTGGTATCATATTTTACACCGCAAAATAATACTTTTATCCCGAATTTCTGCATAAACTATGGGAAAACTGCGTTTAAGAAGCATTAAAACTGTATTCTGTTGCTTGCTTTAGTGTTGAATCGTTAACTTTATGTTTTTAAAAATTAAGTTTTTCCATATTAGCAATATTTATCAGAAAAAATATGCAATTTTTGGGGCGTTGAAATGAGTAGTAAATTTTGTTCTTTTTGTATGCGTCATGCATGCTTATTTAAAATTTGTCTGACATTTTCCTGACAATTTCCTTTGCCGTCTCGCATTCCTGAGCATCTTCCAGCTTTTTCTTCAGACGGCTTTTCATGGTTCTGAAAGTTCCCACTGTAGTATGCAGTATGCCTGATATGGCGTTCTCGTCCGTGACGCCTTCGTGATAGAGTATGCACACGAATATGTCGCGGTTGCTGAGTGTCTTGCATTCTTCTGTGAGTGAATCAAGAAATCTGCGTCCGCCTTTCATCGTCCTGTAGGCATCGTTCATGGCAGGATACATTCCTTCCGTCAGTACCTCCATTGCCTTGAAGTCCTTGCCTCCGTTCTTGAAAATAGTTGTCAGAATCTTTATGCAGTGCTGTTCTGTGGCGTCTTTCAGCTTTTTGGAGTTCTCTGATGCTTTTTTCACTTCCTGCTTCATCTGTTCAACCTCTTTCGATGCATCTTTCCTTGCCTCCATTTCAGCCTCGGCCGAGAGCTGTTTCTCTTGTGCGTTGCGCAGGGCCAGCCTTGCTTCCTCTAATTCAGCCAAAGTACCCTCTAACTTTCTTACGTTGTCAGCATAATCAAGTCCAAGCTTCACTTTCTTTCTTCTATATAATAAAAACAGCATGGATGCGAGTCCGGCAACCACGACTGTAGAAGTAACGGCAATCGTTGCAGTCTTTTCCTGCAACTGTTCTTCTATATTGTCAATCTCGCTTTGGTGTGTTATTTCAGTAACATGACTGGCTCTTATTGCGGAATCTCGCATTATGCGGTATTTCAGCATTTCTCCCTTGTATTTATTTGCAGAATCTATATTGCTTGTTTTTTCATAATAGTTGTTTAGTGTTTTTGATATGTTGTAATATGAGTCGTAATCATTTTTTCTTATGCTTTTATGGAATATGTTTAAAAAACTGTCTGCTTTTTCTTTTTTATTAATATTGTAATAGTAATCTGCAATTTTCATATATGTTTTTGCGATATCTTCTCTGTCGTTATTGAACGATATAGATTTTAGCAAACAATTTTCAATGTTTTTCTTATCATGCGTTCCCATCATGTTAATTATTATTGCCATATTGTGATAAGCAACTGACAATACTGTGGAATCAAGTATATTTTCATATTTCTTAAAAGATGAATAATATATATATGCTGAATCTAATTTATTCATATTCTTATAAGCTGTACCTATATGTATATTACTATTTATAATCTTTGATGCAATATTGCCTTCTTTAGCATATTCTAATTCTTTGTATGAATATTCAAGCATTTTTTCATACTCGTGGTTATTATAATAGATAGCGACTATGAAACTTTCTAACATCGCTTTATAGTGTGGTGAAGATAAATTATCAATATTTTTCTCCATAAGCAAAAGCTCTGGTAAAGCTTTCTCTGCTTCATAATTTATAGTCATAAATAATTGTAAAAGCCTTGTTTCCATTTGCTGCGATACAGTGCCTTTTTTATTCTGGATAAAATATTTAGATGCGATATTTAATATAGAATCTTTAATTTCGCGTCTTGAAAAATAATTGCTTTCACATGTTAACAAAGCATGATGTGCACGAAGTTGTTCTGTCGTAAGTTCTAACTTGTTTATTTTGTTTAACTCTTTCCTTGCACTGTCTGGATTGGAGCAAACGTAGGTACTTATATCATTAAGTTTGTCTTGTGTTTCATTGTTTGAGCAAGAATAGATTGTTGTTGCAAGTATTAGCAGTAGAAGGTATTTTAGTTTTTCCATATCAGCAATATTTGTCTGCAAAAGTATGCAATTTTTTGAGTCGTAGAAACGGGTCGCAAGTTTTTTGAGTTTCAGATAAGGGTTTATACCCACTGCTTCTTGTGCTTCTTTCATACCTGCGCGCACTTCTGGTACTGTGAAAAATCTTTTTTGAGCGCCTGCAATGTTTCTTTCGAGCCCTCGTAATTTACACTGTGAGCGCTCGTAATTTTTGTTTTGCTTGTTCATCTTTTATTGAAAACAGCAGTATGAAACTGCCATTTTCTTAGCTTTCCTGATTACATTTCAAGTAATTTGCTTTATGTAAGTTATTGAATATTAGTTTTATATGCTTTTTCTTATGTAATCGTGATTGCAATTGTAAAAACAGTATTTATTAATATTGCATATGATTAGATTTTAAATTTAATATCATGAAGCATCCGATACCCTGATATCAACGTTGTTGATTAAGTGTACGGCCTTTCAAGGGCGAGTGCATAATGATTATGGAGTTTTATTTTATTAGTTTTTACTTGCATGATGCAGGTATATCATCGTTCAATAATTGGTAAAAGTATACACATTATGAAAACAAGAAGTAGACAATTCGGCGTTATTGCATTTTTGTTTCTTTCCCTATTCGTCACGGTTCAGGCGTTTGGACGGACTATAGGATTGCCGTTTTCAGACAGCACTTTTGTAGTACGCGACAGCTTGGTGCACAGTCCTGTACATGAGATGGATTCTATTGTAATCGTTGCTGAAAACATAACCCACTATGCAGACCGCGATGTGGTCCGCATAACAAAGGATATGCGAAAGGGAGTACGAAATACCGCCCAGATGCTTGGCAACATACCTGGAATAGACTGCAACTATGCAGACAATTCTCTGACATATTACGGTTCAAGCAATATACTTGTATTGGTGGACAGTCTGGAGAAACCGGCAGACTACATTAAGGAAATCCACCACATGCGCTATGACAAGGTTGATATCGTTCCTCATCCGTCAGGCAAGTATTCTGGCTATGATGTCTTGATAAATCTGCATACCAAGCCTGATTACGAAGGCTATGAAGGCAACGCATCCAACTACGTTCGTATACTGCCCGGCGACGGCAACGGACGTGGCAAGAATCTTACGAAGGACGATGCTGCGGCTTCGTTTACCTACACCAAGAACAGGTGGAATTTCGTCGGCCGCTACAACTACAAGTTTTCGCAGGGAGGCTTTGCAAACATTGATGAGACGAATGTGTATCATGTCAACAACTATAAGGAAACGGTTCTCAATCCGCGAAGCAAGGATTATTACTACCGATACCACAATCTCTATGCTGCCGTAGATTATGAAATAAACAAGGACCATTCGCTGTCTTTGTCATATAATTATTCAACTGACAATTCGGAGGATGCCTCAGACAAGGCAGTAGAGCGTCAGTGGATGGACACAGGTGTGCGCGATACCATAATGCGCCATACCGGACTTGACATAAACAGCAACCGTCACACCATCGGTCTTTATTATCGTGGACGTACAGGTGTATGGCGCTATACTCTGGATTTCAATTATATCAATGACGGTTGGGATTCAGATGAACTGTACTCCCAGAGTTCAGGCTATTCGTCCGACTATCTCCATCGCAACCACATGGACTATGCCTGGGTGCGTACAGAGGTGAACCGTCCGTTCTTCAATGACCATTTCTATGTCAGCGGAGGCTATAATTTCACGTGGAAAGACTATGAACAGAAGGACCGTCCTACCGGTTCGCAACTCAGTAAAAACAGTTTCTGGCGCAACGAGCTGTGGACGTGGATGTCCTACCGCTTCAGCCGCAACACCGAACTGTCGTTCAGTGCTTCAGCCGAGTTGGTCAAGACCGAAAGTCCGAGCTATCGTGACAACAGCATGCTGTATAAGTTCGGAGGCGGATTTTTCCATCGCTGGAACAAGGATATCTGGATGCGCCTTGGCTATTGGTACAATGTGTCCTATCCTCAGCTGGATCAGGTTACAGAGTTCGGCTATTTTTCTGATTCTCTGACTTGGCATCAGGGCAATCCGTCCCTTCGCACAAATATTACACATTCAGGTAATATATGGATTGATTTCTTCAACCTGTTCAATATCAGAGCCGGATACGACCATTCCCCGAACAGATTTTCTGACATAATCGGCAGTGCTTATGGCGTTCTTCCGTCTGGACAGAAAGGTTATTACATTACCTATATGCCGCAGAATACTTCGTATTCAAACTTTTGGACTTCGTTCTACATCTTCAAGCGTATAAAGGATTTCACGTTGAGTGCTTCATTGGGCTACTCGACCACAACTTCAAAGTACAAAGACTACAAGAATACCAACAGCGGTTTCAACGGCAATGTGTCCGTACGCTACTACAATGAAAAGTATTCTACGGCGGCGCTTTGCAGGTACGTCTACAACAATGCTTATATGGCTTTCGTACAAGGAAAGGTTACCCGCAGGATGGACTATTTTTCACTTCTTGTCAGCAAAGACTTCCTGAACCGCAAGCTTAGTGCCTCATTGGGTTGGATACTTCCTTTGTCGTTCCAGAAGCAGAGATACAAGGAAACTGTTGATTCAGAAGCGCTGTCGAAATACATAACACATTATATAGGCGAATCCAACAGAAACGCCATAGAGTTTACAATAGCTTACAGATTTAACGGCGGAAAGAGTGTACGCAGGTACAACAGAATGATGCAGAGCGAAAAATAGTAGTAGTAAGTATAATTTTTTGTGGTGCATTGTCTGTTTGATTATGCATCAGTGCACCTATTTAATTTGTATATAGATTATTTTATAAGTTAAAAAATGTAAAATCGGGGGGGTAAAAATTAATATTTAATTTTGTATATCGAAAAAAATGGAAGATGTTGCATTTGTGGTATCGTGCAATTATTGTCACATATTTATGGGGCTGATGATATGAACATACCGAGGCATACGGAGTATGGTTTGGTTCAAGATGGTGCAGACTGTCAGATATTTGCTCTGGCTCGTTTGTCTGAGGTGCTGATTCGGAGGTCGTGAAATAAGGCACATACGGACTGCTGAAAATTCAACAAAAAGCTTTCAATAGAACGTGAAATGTTAAAACAGAAGTTGTCTGTAACAATGTTAAAGAGTTTTATTATTTTTGTAAATAAGTAATACATCTACATTATGAAAAACAGCAATAGTTGTATTGATGGTTGCGGGAAGGTTCTACTGCAAGCATTTGCATGTATGACTGGCGGGGTGCTCATACGTGCAAGTAACGGAAAAATGGGTGTGTCGGGACATGAGAAACTGACATTCGTCTGAACAAGCATATCGTCTGGCCGAAAGATGGCGATATGCACAATTCTTAAGCGTGAGTCTTTTATTATTTAGCTCAGTTAACTTTTCACGATAATTCAAAATCTATTAAATCTATCACTTATGAAAAGAAATTTTAAACATTTAGTTCTCTTATTGGCTTTGCTCCCTATGTCGAAAGTGCAGGGCCAGATATCGTTCGATTACCTTGGTGAGAAATGGAATGATTACCAGATGCGTTCTTCGTGTGACTTGACATCATTGCATCGCAATCATTTCAAGGACTCTGTCAGCGTAAAGGAAATGAAGGATGCCTTCTTGAAAAATAAGGATGTTCGATTTGATAAGTCTCCTTATGAAGGATTCGATTCTGTAGTATATATAGGTGGATATGGTAAGAACGTGATGCTTATATCACCTCTTAAAAACAATTCTCAGAAAAAGGTAAGCGAGTGTCGTGGTGTGTGGAGCTGGGTTGGACGCTACAAACTTTTGGAACTCAGAGACAAGAACGGTGTTCCGCAGACGAAACTCCTGGAGAAGCTGAACAGCGATACGAGCCAGAAATGGCTTGACGGTGAAGTGCTCAAGCTTGGAGAACCGCGCTGGTATATGGGCTTCGCTGTGTCGCCTCGCATCAATTGGGATCTTTACAATGAAGGCAAACTCGTTGTAAGACTGGGGTATTCTCCAAATAGCGAACCGGACTTTTTCTCGTATGCAAATCTTACGAAAAGAGTGATGGACGGTGATTGGTACACAAGTGTGGACGCCGGTGCCAAACTTCTTGGTGTGCTTCATGGAATGCAGTCTTCTGCAAATCTCGGAAAGGCCGAAAGGACTTTCTCTGTTTTGTTGTACGAACGTCCAATGTATAAGTCGTCAAAGAATAGAAATACTCCTTACACACTGGAATTGCTGGAGCCGGGAAATCCTGACAAGGAGACTGCTGAACTGTTCCAGAATCTGAAGAGCTTCGTAGAACGTATACCTGCCAAAGCTTTCAAACCTTATTATACTACCGATTTCCGCATCATGACCGGCCGTTACTATCGTGTGACTGTCAGCAAGTGCGGATGGCTGGTGGAAGATTATTTGTCAATCAATAAATGATCTGCGGCCCATCCGGAAGCTATAAAGTTTAATCGTCAAGAATAGGAATGCTTGGGACCGTTTCGGTTGTTTGCGAATTCTTTCTTGTTCGGTGAATGTATGAAAAAACACCTCGGTGTGCGAATCGTATCGCTGTCACCGAGGTGTTTTGTTTTTTCCGTTGTGCGGTAAATATATTTTGTCGAATTATTCAACGTAGAGAACCAGTCCTTTCAGATATTCGCCCTCTGGATGGTAGATGTTGATAGGGTGGTCGGCAGGCTGGTGGAGCTGGTGGAGTATTCTCACTTTGCGCTTTGCCTGTACGGCAGCTGTGAATACGGCTGTGCGGAAGTTGTCCTTTGTAACTACCTGTGAACAGCTGAATGTGAAGAGGATTCCGCCCGGCTGTATTTTCTCGAGCGCTTTCTGGTTGAGGCGTGAATAGCCCTTGAGTGCATTGCGCAGTGCATCCTTGTGCTTGGCAAATGCAGGAGGGTCGAGGATGATGAGGTCGTACTGGTCGCCCATGCGGTCGAGGAACTTGAATGCATCTTCGGCGTAGGCGGTGTGGCGTGCATCGCCTGGGAAGTTGAGCTCCACGTTGGCGTTTGTCAGGTCGATGGCCTTCTGCGAACTGTCTACTGAGTGTACGAGCTTGGCGCCTCCGCGCATGGCGTAGAAGGAGAATCCTCCGGTGTAGCAGAACATGTTGAGCACGCTGCGTCCCTTGGCATATTTCTCAAGCAGGCTTCTGTTGTCGCGCTGGTCGACGAAGAATCCGGTCTTCTGTCCCTTGAGCCAGTCGACGTGGAACTTGAGTCCGTTTTCGGATGCTACGTCGTCCTTGCTTCCTCCGAGCAGGAATCCGTTTTCCTGTCCCAGTCCGGCCTTGAACGGAAGAGTGGTCTCAGACTTGTAGAATATGTTTTCTATGCGTCCTTCCATGACATTCTTGAGCGCTTCGGCAATCTTCATCCTGTCCATGTGCATTCCTACGGAGTGTGCCTGCATGACGGCTGTCTTGCCGTAGACATCTATGACGAGTCCCGGGAGGTTGTCGCCCTCGCCGTGTACGAGTCTGTATGTGTCGTTCGATTCGCTTTCGGCCACGCCGATGCATTTCCTCACGTTGAAGGCTGTTGCGAGTCTGTCCTCGTAGAATCGGGTGTCGATTTCCTCATCGCCGAATGTGAGTACTCTCACCATGATGCTTCCTATCTGGTAGTGGCCGTAGGCTATGTGGCCGCCTTCAAGGGTGCATACTTCAACGACCTCGCCTTCTTCAGGCTCCTGGTCGAAGTGATGGATTGCTCCTGAGAACACCCACGGATGAAAGCGCTTGAGCGATTCTTCCTTACCTTTCTTTAGAAATATCTTTTTAAGCATATATCAAAAATATGTATGGTTCTGTTTCTTTACCTGTTCTATTGTTCAGCTTTCTGCCTTGGGAGCTTCGGCCGGTGTGGCCGGAATGAATTCGTAGTTTCCGGTTTCCACAAGTCTTTTCAGCTCGTCGTGAATCATGATGCATGCCCATGCGTCGGTTGCGGCGTATAGCTTCTGTGCATCGGTGAGGATGTCGGCCTCCCAGTTCGTGAGCTGCTGTCCCTTTGATATCTTCTTGTGGAAGATGTTGGCATATATTTTCTGCAGGCTCATGTCGCTGATGCCGATGTTCTTTATTTCGTTCTGTATTTCGATGAAATTGCCCGGCGTGAATTCTCTTCTCTTGCGCAGGAGAGCAATGTCGTCGTGGAGCGAAAGTCCAACTTTGGCAGTCTTTTCGTCTTCCAGCAGGCGCTTGATGGAATCGGTTATGCCGGTGCGGTTCAGTCGGAAGAGAAAGCAGGTGTCGTGTGTTGAAACCTGCAGCAGTGCAACCTGATGGACCGTACCTTTTCTGAATGAAGGACGTGTCTCGGTGTCTACTCCCAGCATGCTCTGTGTGAGCAGGTAGTCGACAGCCTTCTGTGCGTCGTTTTCAGTCAGAATGGTTATAATCCTTCCGTTGAACGTCTCTCTCGGCAGAGCGTTTATATCCTTCTTGTCGAATTT
Source organism: Bacteroides sp. 43_108 (assembly GCA_001915545.1). Lineage (GTDB taxonomy): Bacteria > Bacteroidota > Bacteroidia > Bacteroidales > Bacteroidaceae > 43-108. The sequence goes on from MNQS01000126.1 coordinate 10,094, forward strand.
TTCTTTTATTACGGTCATTTCGTTTGTCTTGATTTTAGTGGTGGTGATGGCCGCATGTACATTCGCCTTCACCGTGGTGGGAACAGTGGTCTTCGTGGTGAGAACAGCAGTCGTCATCATCGTCGCAGCAACAGCCGTCATCTTCCGCTTCGTTGTTCGGATTGTATTTGACATCGTGGAGTGCACGCATGACGTTTACAAGTTTCTGTCCCCAGTATGTCTTGAAGTTTTCGTTGCATGCCGAAAGTGCCGCCTGCATGGTTTCGTCTGTCCCGATTTTGTAGGCGTAAGCAAAATTCTTGATGTCCTGGTAAATGTCGGCCAGCTCTTCGCTGACAGTACGCAGGATTGGGCGGTCGCTGTATTTCATGTCTTCGACGAAGACGTCGAGGTAGTCGTCCTGTTCGCCCATTATGTATGCAATGTTGTTTCTGATGATTTCGTAGTTTTCTTCCGTAACGAATTGTTCGGGCTCTTCTGCCCACATATCCTCATCATTGTTGATGCCGTTGTCGTTGAGCAATGATGCTTTGAGATAAAGCAGCGGAAGAAGTTTGAGAAGTGTTCCGACAAACTCCTGGCGGGTTTTGGTGTCCAATGTTTCCAGATATGCGCAGTATTGCACTGCAACAGTCACGAATTCGAGTACGTCGCGGCTGTAAACTGTTGAATTTTCGTCTGTATTTGTCATAATGACTACAAATATAGGTATTAATTATATTATGGTAATTCTTATTGGCTAAGTTTATTTTATGTTAAGTCGTGCGCGCTGCAGCTGATGCGTGTGCGTCATTGTTGTGCTGCAGGTCCTGTAGCTTGAATGCTGATAGCTGTAGGAGGGTGGGGACGAGTAGAAACGGAACGGGTGGTCTGTTATAAATATGAATTTATGTCGCATATATTCTTTGTAAGTGTAAGTAAATGTAATCTTGAAGTTGCGATTTATAACAAATTATGGGTGTGTAACGTTAAAATGACAACAAATTGTCAGGTGGCGTGTCATTTTCCAGTTTTATTGTTGTTTCGGAAAATATATTTATATACATTTGCATTACAAACATGGAAATAAAATAAATTAGTCATGAAAAAGTACAATTTCAATGCAGGACCGTCAATTCTTCCTCGTGAAGTCATCGAGGCCACTGCTGCCGCATGTCTGGATTTCAACGGTTCAGGCTTGTCATTGATGGAAATCAGCCACAGAGCAAAGGATTTCCAGCCCGTAGTAGACGAAGCAGTAGCTCTGTTCAAAGAGCTTTTGGATATACCTGAAGGTTATTCGGTATTGTTCCTCGGCGGTGGAGCAAGTCTCGAGTTCTGTATGGTCCCATATAATTTCCTGGAGAAGAAGGCCGCATATCTCAACACTGGTGTGTGGGCAAAGAAGGCAATGAAGGAAGCCAAGATGTTTGGAGAAGTTGTTGAAGTTGCTTCTTCTGCTGAGGCTACTTATACATATATACCAAAGGATTTCACTGTTCCTGCTGATGCTGACTATTTCCACATCACTACGAACAACACCATATACGGTACTGAAATCCGTAAGGAGCTCGACTCTCCTGTACCGATGATTGCAGATATGTCTTCCGACATTTTCTCACGTCCGGTAGATGTAAGCAAGTACAACTGTATCTATGGCGGTGCTCAGAAGAACCTGTCTATGGCTGGTGTGACATTCGTCATTGTAAAGAATGATGCTCTCGGCAAGGTGAGCCGTCAGATTCCTACAATGCTCGACTATCGTACTCATGTAGAGAAGGGCAGTATGTTCAACACACCTCCAGTTGTTCCTATCTACTGCGCTCTTCAGAACCTCAAGTGGATCAAGGCTCAGGGTGGAGTTGAGGCTATGGACAAGCGTGCCCGTGAACGTGCTGAAATTCTTTACTCTGAAATCGACCGCAACAAGATGTTCCGTGGTACTGCTAAGGAAGAGGATCGTTCTGTCATGAACCTTTGCTTCGTCATGAGCGATGAGTACAAGGATCTTGAAGCTGACTTCCTGAAGTTTGCTACTGATTGCGGCATGGTCGGTGTAAAAGGCCATCGTTCAGTAGGAGGTTTCCGCGCATCTTGCTACAACGCAATGAGCGTGGAAGGTGTCAAGGCACTTGTTGACTGCATGCAGAAGTTTGAGCGTGAACATTGATTCACGTATACAACAATAACTGAAAGTGTTCGGTAACTGAATGACAATGCTTGTGCTGGTTGCCGGACACTTTCTTCTTTTAGGGCCATTTGCCCTCAGTTTATTCAAATATTAAAATAACCTTGTGGCGTTCATTCCCATTTAGGACTTGTCCGGCTGTGATGACTGTATGTAAATACGCATAGACAGCATACCGGATACGCCACGTAAAATCGACGATGTTATGAAAATACTTATTGCAACAGAGAAACCTTTTGCCCCCGTAGCTGTAGAAGGAATACGTAAAGAAGTTGAAAGCGCAGGATATGAATTGGCTTTGTTGGAGAAATATACAGAGAAGGCACAGCTTCTTGACGCTGTGGCTGATGCTGATGCTATAATTATCCGAAGCGACAAGATTGATAATGAAGTGTTCGATGCTGCAAAGAATCTGAAGATTGTTGTCCGTGCCGGTGCAGGATATGATAATGTTGATCTCGATGCTGCTACAGCACACGGAGTCGTCGTTATGAATACACCAGGTCAGAATGCCAACGCTGTTGCAGAACTTGTTTTCGGTCTGCTTGTATTCACAGTGCGCAATTTCTACAACGGAAAGGCCGGAACAGAGCTTATGGGAAAGAAACTCGGTATTCTTGCTTTCGGTAATGTCGGCCGCAATGTTGCACGTATTGCCAAGGGATTCGGCATGGATGTCTATGCATACGATGCTTTCTGCCCTTCAGAGGTAATCGAGGCTACCGGCGTGAAGGCTGTAGGCAATCAAGAAGAACTGTTCAGCACATGCGACATAGTTTCTCTCCATATACCAGCAACACCTGAAACCAAGAAGAGCATCAACAAGGAGCTCGCTTCTAAGATGAAGAAGAATGCCATAATCATAAATACTGCTCGCAAGGAGGTCATCAACGAAGAAGAGCTCATTGAACTCATGTCTGAAAGAACTGACCTTAAGTATATCACAGATATCATGCCTGATGCCGACGAGACTTTCAAGAAGTTCGAAGGACGCTATTTCTCTACACCAAAGAAGATGGGAGCTCAGACAGCTGAGGCCAATATCAATGCCGGTATTGCTGCTGCAAAACAGATTGTAGGCTTCTTCAAGGACGGATGCACAAAATTCCAGGTAAACAAATAAAATTTCAGGTTAATAAATTATTATAGGCAGGTGTCTAAAAGATATCCTGTGTAAATATATATTTCGAGTATGGCAATTGTAAAACCTTTCAGAGGTATCAGACCGCCTGCAGAACTGGTTGAGGAGGTGGAGAGCCGTCCGTACGATGTGCTCAATTCCGACGAAGCCAGGGCTGAGGCTGCGGGAAACGAGAAATCGCTTTATCATATAATCAAGCCTGAGATAGATTTCCCGGAGGGTACGAGCGAATACGATCCGCGGGTTTATCAGAAGGCTGCCGAGAACTTTGAGAAGTTTCAGCGCAACGGATGGCTTGTTCAGGACAAGGATGAGCACTATTATATCTATGCGCAGACGATGAACGGCAAAACGCAGTATGGTATTGTTGTCGGCGCGTATGTCAATGATTATCTCACTGGAGTCATCAAGAAGCATGAGCTTACCAGACGCGATAAGGAAGAAGACAGAATGAAGCACGTGCGCGTATGCAATGCCAATATGGAGCCTGTGTTCTTTGCATATCCTGATGACAGTGTGCTCGATGCGCTCATCGCAAGATGTACTTCCGCAAAGCCTGTCTACGACTTCATAGCACCAATCGATGGTTTCCGCCACAGGTTCTGGATTGTCGAAAGTGCAGATGACATAAAGACCATAACCGAAGAGTTTGCCAAGATGCCGGCCTTGTATATTGCAGACGGACATCATCGTTCAGCCGCAGCGGCACTCGTTGGTGCAGAGAAAGCCCAGCAGAACCCTGCACATCGCGGAGACGAAGAGTATAATTACTTCATGGCCGTATGTTTTCCAGCAAGCCAGTTGACCATACTTGACTATAACAGAGTGCTTAAGGACCTCAACGGACTGACCGACGATGAGTTCCTGGAAAAGTTGAAAGCTCATTTCACTGTTGTTCCGAAAGGGCGTCTCCAGTATGCTCCGCGCCAGATGCACGAATTCTCTCTTTATCTCAGCGGAGTGTGGTACAGTCTCATAGCCAAGGACGGAACATACGACAGTTCCGACCCTATAGACGTGCTCGACGTGTCAATATCCTCAAAATATATATTGGATGAGATTCTGGGCATAAAGGATCTGCGAAGCGACAAGCGTATAGACTTTGTCGGAGGTCTGCGAGGACTGGAAGAGCTGAAGCGTCGCGTCGACAGCGGAGAGATGAAGATGGCGCTTGCCCTTTATCCTGTTACGATGAAACAGATAATGGACATTGCCGACAGCGGTGCCATCATGCCTCCAAAGGCAACATGGTTTGAGCCGAAACTTCGTTCGGGCCTGGTCATCCATAAACTTTCTTGACCTATCTGCAATCGGAGAACTTGCAGTTTGGAACTTCTGTTTTCCAAACACATGTTCTCTGATGTTTATTGATAGCCGATACAAGCATTATAGTTCATATTTAGATGTATTTTGAACAGTTATAATGTTTGTATCGGCATTTTTTATATTCTTCATTCCGTAATTCATAATCATTTGTCTCCTTTTCGATTCGTGCGTTTGCATGAAAGCTCGCAAGTCCGGACCGATTTATCCAAACAATAAGCCATGTATCATCAATATTGTTGCCTCGTATGAAAAGAATTCTGTCTTAATATCAGTATCTTTGCATCTGTTATGGAGAGTACAGATTCATATAAGACAATTGAAGGAATATCGGAAGGGTTGTATACTGAGAAGCGAAGCAAGTTTCTTTCTTTTGCAATTCCAGTCAGAAATGTAGATGAAGTGAAAGCCTACGTTGCCGAGTATCAGAAGAAGTTCTACGATGCCCGCCACGTGTGCTATGCATATATGCTTGGTCCGAAGCGACTGGATTTTCGTGCAAACGACAACGGTGAACCGTCTGGAACTGCCGGAAAACCTATTCTCGGACAAATCAATTCCAACGAGCTGACAGATATACTGGTAATCGTAGTGAGATATTTCGGTGGAATAAAGCTAGGAACCAGCGGACTTATTGTAGCCTATCGCCTTGCTGCTGCCGAAGCCATATCAGCAGCTACGGTTATCGAGAAGACCGTTGACGAAGATGTGACATTCTTCTTTGAATATCCTTTCATGAACGATGTCATGCGTATTGTGAAAGAAGAAAATCCTCAGATTGTTTCGCAGGGCTACGACACTGATTGTGTCATGACCTTGCGTATCAGAAGTGGACTTATGCCCAAGTTGAGGGCCAGGTTGGAGAAAGTTGAAACGCTCCACTTTGATGAATAATATGTAACGGCTATACGCATTTAGATGCGATATAGAATACACAACAAAAAATCCGGCAGGAAACATGTCTTTCGAGCATGCCTTCCTGCCGGATTCTATTTTGTTGAAGTTTGCCTACGTGCCAGCTTTCATTTTGTCATTTTATGCCTCTTGCGTTGAGGGCATCAGTATATTTCTTTGCAAAGCTGAGATGCTGGTCGTAAGTAACGGCAAAATTATGAGTACCTGAGAAATCCTCCTTTGCACACATATACATGAAGTTGTGGTGCTCATAGTTGAGCACGGCATCTATGCCCGCTATTGAAGGAATGCGGATTGGTCCTGGCGGGAGTCCTGCATTCTTATATGTGTTGTATGGTGAGTCTGTGTTCAGATGTCCGTGCATAATTCTTCTCAGTGAGAAATCTCCCAAGGCGAATTTCACTGTAGGGTCAGACTGCAGAGGCATTCCAGCCTTCAGTCTGTTCATGTACAGACCGGCGATACGGCTTTTCTCGCCGTTGTTTGCTGTTTCCTCGTCCACGATGCTTGCCAGTGTAATAACCTCGTTCTGCGACAGTCCTGTATTCTTGGCTTTTTCCCTTCTTTCCTCATTCCAGAAACTCTCGCTCTCTTTTTTCATTCTGTCCAGCAGGTTGTCCATCGATATGTTCCAGTACACCTGGTAAGTGTTAGGTATGAACATGCATGAAATGTTCTGCGTGTCGTAGCCGTATTTTTCGCACACATCCTCATCATGGAGAGCATCAGAAATTTTTGCGGAATCCAGCAGTAGGTATCTTGACAGTCGTCCTGCCAGGTCATCAACGGTTCTTACGCTTGGTATCACCAGATTCACAGGGTCCTGCGAGTGGTTTCTGATTTTTCTTACCATATCCACGGCATTGTTGCCAGGCTCGATGGAATATCTTCCCGGCTTGATTTTCTTGTCAATGTTGTAGATTGATGCCAAGAGATTGAAGCCCACAAGATTTGACGGCTTGCCCGCTTCCGAGATTTTCGTTCTGAGCGAATCGATGTTGTCGTCGTCATCGATGTAGATGTACGCTTTTTCCTCGATGTCGAACTGATGTCCGAAGAGCGAATGGTACATGAATAAGGCGATAATCACAACTACAGCAACAGCGCATATTGTGGTTATGTTCTTCTGTTTTTTTGTCATAGCCATATTTCAGATAATTTTATATGCTTCGGGAATATATTTCAATAAAGCAAAACAATCGATGCCAGCTTTTAAGCCTACGGCTCTTGTTGTGTGAGCCTTGCCGTCATTGCAGTCGCAAAGATATGTCATTTTTCGTTTGGCCGGTGTGTTTGCGTGGCATTGTTTTTGCAAGAGTCGGGCATTTAGTGACATAAGCCGTCAAGCGTTATATTTTATTAGCTTTTTTTGCCGAAAGAATGCATATAAGTGCGTGATGATGGGAAAAATCAATATCTTTGTGCATCATCTTTGTATAACTTAAAATAAACCTGTTTAATCATGGAGAAAAAGGAATTCGAGTACGTTGGATTCACAGCCAACGGTTTCATTGCACTATTCTTGAATCTGGCGCTGATGGCATTGTCCATATTCTGCTTTTTTCTTTCAGACTATCTATCCTTTTGGGCATACGTGGCAGGTGGTGTAGGACTGCTGGCTTCTTTCGTCATCTGGGGAGGCATGATGCAGCTCGAGCCTAACGAAGCGCGTGCCATGGTTTTCTTCGGAACCTACAAGGGCACGTTCAAGCGTACCGGCCTCTTCTGGGTCAACCCTTTTATGGAAGCCAAGAAGATTTCTCTGCGTGCGCGCAACCTCAATGTCGACCCCATAAAAGTGAACGATAAGGAGGGAAATCCTATTCTCATAGGTCTTGTGCTTGTATGGAAACTGAAAGACACCTACTGTGCACTTTTCGAAATAGATTCACAGACGATGGCTTCGAAGCCTAATGAGGCCGGAACATCCCTTGCTTCTCGCATGAGGGCCTTTGAAGATTTCGTACGTGTGCAGAGCGATGCCGCCCTGCGTCAGGTTGCCGGACTTTATGCCTACGACAACAACGAAGGCGGAAATTCGGAACTCACCCTGCGCAACAGTGGAAATGAAATCAACGAAGAGCTCGAACGCAAGCTCAACGAAAGGCTCGACATGGCCGGCATGGAAGTTGTCGAGGCACGCATCAACTACCTTGCCTATGCGCCCGAGATAGCAGCCGTCATGCTTCGTCGCCAGCAGGCCAGTGCCATACTCTCCGCACGCGAGAAAATTGTTGATGGTGCAGTTTCGATGGTCAAGATGGCTATCGACAAGCTCGAGAACGAAAACGTGGTAAAGCTCAGCGACGACAAACGTGCTTCAGTCGTAAGCAATCTGCTCGTAGTGCTTTGTGCCGATGAACCGGCGCAACCTGTCATCAATTCTGGTGCACAGCAGTAATGATAATCAATGCCAAGAACAACGCTACCAAACCCAATAAAGAAAAAATGATAAAAGAAGGATTATTGACAATCGCCATGCTTGCTTCAATGCCGGTTATGGCACAGAAGACATCAACGGCCGTTCTTCACCCAGACCAGGCCAAGGAAAAAATCAACAAGGAAATCTACGGACAGTTTGCCGAACACCTCGGCACCTGCATCTACGGCGGACTCTGGGTCGGACCGCAGTCGTCTGTGCCTAACACTGACGGCTACCGCAACGATGTCCTTCAGGCTCTCAAGGACCTCAAGGTGCCTGTGCTCCGCTGGCCTGGCGGATGTTTTGCCGACGAATACCACTGGATGGACGGTATCGGACCGAGAGAGAATCGTCCGCGTATGGTCAACAGCAACTGGGGAGGCACTGTCGAGGACAACAGTTTCGGTACTCACGAGTTTCTCAATCTCTGTGAAATGCTCGGATGCGAACCTTACGTGAGCATGAATGTCGGTAGCGGAACAGTTCAGGAAGCTGCTCAGTGGGTTGAGTACATGACTGCCGAAGACGGACCTATGGCCAAACTGCGCAAGCAGAACGGACGCGAAAAGCCGTGGAAGGTGAAATATATCGGTGTCGGAAACGAGAGCTGGGGATGCGGTGGAAACATGCGTCCTGAGTACTATGCCGACCTCTACAGACGCTATCAGACATACTGCCGCAACTACAACGGCAACCGTCTCTTCAAGATTGCCAGCGGTTCTGGCGAGTACGACCTGCACTGGACGGAAACTATGATGAAGCAGGCACGCAACCAGATGAACGGACTTTCGCTCCATTACTACACTGTTGCCGGATGGTCTGGAAGCAAGGGCTCTGCAACAGATTTCTCAGTCGAGGACTATTATTGGACAATGGGTAAATGTCTCGACATCGAGAACTGTATCCGCGAACATTCAAAGATAATGGACAAGTACGACCCTAAGAAGCGTGTAGCCCTCATGGTTGACGAGTGGGGAACATGGTGGGACGAAGAGCCTGGCACAATCAGCGGTCACCTCTATCAGCAGAACACCATGCGCGATGCCTTCGTAGCAGCACTTTCGCTCAACGTGTTCCACAAGTACACCGACCGTGTGAAGATGGCCAACATCGCACAGATTGCCAATGTACTCCAGAGCATGATTCTCACTAAGGACGACAAGATGGTGCTCACACCTACATATCATGTCTTCAAGATGTACAACGTTCATCAGGATGCAACATACATTCCTCTCGACGTTCAGTGCGAGAATCGTGAGGTGAGAGCCCGCATGGGACGCGACGGCGAAACACGCACACTGCCTATGCTCGGTGCAACAGCATCAAAGGCTGCAGACGGTACAGTGCACATCTCGCTTTCGAACGTCGACCTTGAAAACAAGAACGAAGTGACAATCGACCTTGCAGGACTCGGCGTAAAGACTGTCACTGGTCAGATTCTCACATGCAAGAAAATCACAGATAAGAACACATTCGAGAATCCAGATGTTGTAAAGCCTGCCACATTCAAGGATGCAAAGATTTCAAAAGGCAAACTCACTGTCAAGATGCCGCCTATGAGCATCGTTGCCCTCGAACTCAAATAACGGCATTGATTTGTTGCGTGCATATATTGTTCGCAAATATATACAAAGAATAAGGAGAGCATGTCCGTGAAGGATTTGCTCTCCTTGCATTATTATATTTCAATGAATTTTCCTGGATCAAAGGATATATGCTCGTTGTGGAATACATATCCCAATTGATTGGTTACACATTTTGTGTTCCCAATTTGTACATCAACATTATAATGTGAATGCCCGTATATCCAGTATTCTATATCGCTATCTTTTATGAAGTTTTCCAATTCTACGGTAAATGCTCCATTTGCTTTGCTACCTGTAAATTTAGGGTGCTGCATACGGAAAGATGGTACATGGTGTGTAACAACTATCTTATGTCGTGCCTTGCCGGCAGCAACTGCTTTACGGATAAAGTCGACACATCTTTCACATTCTTTGTTGAACTCGGCAAAAGTCAGGAGCTCTCCATTATATAATATTCTTCTGAAATCGAATATCACATTTTCCGTAAAGTATGCTTCTTCTAAAGGTATATGCCCCCATAATGTGGAAATAAAGACGTCTGTATCGTCCAATTTTACAATTCCGTTATAGTAGCAGTGGATGTTCGGACGTATCTCCAGACAGTATCCGTTTTCTAAAGTGGCGATGTCATAATTTTTGTAGAACTCATGGTTTCCCATACAAACAATCACTTTCCTATAGTTTTCCGAAGCCCACTTCCAGAACGGATGGTTGCTGTAATTCTCATCACCGAGATAGCTGATATCTCCAGCCAGGACAAGTATGTCACCTGTAACAGGCAGGGGATTATGTTTGATGTAGCTTCCATTTTCGCCAAATTCCAGATGTAGATCAGATGCGTATTGGATTTTCATGTTGCATGTCATTATTTGATTGCAAAAAGTTCTGTAAGTTGATTCAGTAATTCCAACACAAATTCTTTGTCTTGTCCCAATGATGCAGCCAATGAATCCGACAGATCATCCCAGTCTCTATGTATTGAACCAACAAAGTCATTTATACGTCTTACGATTGATTCCGGTGCTTCAATTTGAGAATCTTCCATGATTATGATGTTTTTCAGAACGTCCGAGCGGTGTTTGCGAATATCCTTGCTGTTTACATGTTTCCCGTTCTCTTTATCTGCAAGGAGATTAATGTATGCTTTAGCTTTAAGTGCTATTAGGGCCGCTGGATCTGCATGACGTATTCCGTCTGTCAGCTTGCTGTGTTCTATGGCAAAATGATAAAAATCATCATCCATTATAATGGCGCTAAGACTGGAGACATCTTCACCAATAGGCAATGGTTCAACGACAACTCCCTTGGGTTCCCCTAATACATCCGGATGGCGAGATAGCAGTTCTATCATTTCTGGATAACCGTCTTTTCCGTCCAGAAAACGATATAGCTCATATTTGGGAGATTCTCCTTCTTTATGTTTGCGTTTTTCGGGCCTATACCCAGCTTCACGTATAAATTCCCAGAACCGTTTACCGAAAGCATCGGTTATCTTTTCAGCTATGACAATCATATCTATGTCATGTGTGGCACGTGGCCTTACAGTTGTTCCAGTCATTGCTATGTCGCATGCTGTTCCTCCTATTACCACGTAGTTGTCTGAGAACTCGGCAAATGCTTCTCGGAATTTTTCTAATCCTTCCATTCTATATCATTGATCATTCGTTCTACTTCTTTTTCAATGCGCGGGTCATTTTCCTTTGCCAATGTTATGGCCAGAGACAAGCGGTCGACCCATTGTACATTTTCACTAGCCGATACGATAGCAGGATATTTCCAGACTTCTATGATAATACTGCCATCATAGGCATTGGGGTTTTCAAGAATTCCAGAATTCTTTAACGTACGGTATTCCTTGTTTGTCAACATAAACATTTTTTCCGGATCTGGATTAAGCCATGTATAATGCGCCAGGGCATTTACTCCACAAACAGGAAACTCCTTTTTTGAATGAAGGGCATCGCAATAGATTCGTTGTTCCAAAGGGGATATGAAGAACGCTTCTGCATTCCTCCATAGTTCAAGACCTTTTTTTGTGAAATGAATCTGCTTTGTCCTTTGACCGGCAAGAACCTTTTCACATAATCCCAAATCTTCCATGCAGGTTATTCCCAGTGTTGTGCTTTCATATGAGTATGGAATCTGCTTTGCTATCTCTTTGGCAGAAAGTCCTTCAAGACTCTTCTCCTGAAGATGGTAAAGGAGAATATATTGTGCAACCGGAGTTAGCATAGAAGCTGTTTTCCTGTCGCTGGTCTTTTCTAAGGCAATGAGCATCGGTAAGTGAGCATATTTGTCAGACATGACAAAATACACTCCTTTGTCTGTTAGTCTTTGTCTTTCGTATGTAGGTCCAGGTTTTAGTATGAATACGACCGGAACACCTAATAATGCCATAATCCTGCCGGACGTTATTTCGCATTCTTTCGGTGTTGGATTGCCTTTCCTCGGTTCCAAGAACATCATGGTAGTGTCCTGATATTTCCCTTCATAAAATGTGTATGACAATTTTTCACCGACAGATATACCTTTAAGCCGTTCTTTGTTACAAGTGTCTAACCGTATTTTTCTATGTAATATGTTTATCTCTTCCAATGCCATTTGTGCTCTATTTTAATAGTGTATTAAAACGTAGCAAAAATAGCTATAATATTTTATATAACATGATGTTTCCTTGTATTTTACAGAGTAAAACCTTTCAGTAAAGAATCAGTTCTTTTTCTGTAAAGATTTTTAGTAAAAAAGCTTATGTACTGTAAAGTCTTTCAGTAAACTTGTTCAAAACGTGTAAAGTGAATCAGTAATTACTTTTGTGTGTAAGGTAAATTAAAACAGAGTCATATTCACAGCAACCGCCTGTTTTAATAATCCTTTCTTATTCTCTCCGAATGGTGCTCAGTACTTCTTAAAAAGTACTGCGATACTGCATAACAAGTACTACAATATTTCTTTGGAAGTATTCGAGTACTTCTTAAGCAGTACTGAAGCTGGTGTTAACACTCTCCGTCGAGGTTGCAAAAAAGGGAAATGGAGATTTTTATGTATTTTTCTTTCACGTGTGAACGCATTGGGCACACGTACGGCAGATATTTGCATGTGTAAACTTTAAGAAGTGAAAATATGAACAAGAAATATACATGCAGAGAGATGACGGTGGCGAATAAGGATACAGCTGTTGTCAAAGCATTGTGCGGACGTTTTGTGTCGTTGTGTACATGATGTGCACGGTTGACGGATGCGATGCGGTGCGAATGATGGCACGGGTGTTGGCGACAAGTCATTTTTTGAGATGCAGTCCATGACATGTCGGCAATTATGTTTTGTTTTTGAAAAACTTTTGTATATTTGCGACAATACAAAAAAGTTTAGAAAGAAACAGAAATACATAATTGAGACATATTGCATAATTTGCATGCTGATTATTTGACCTGGTTAAATCTGGAAAATTCAACAAAGGAGTCTAAAATAGTCTGGCAAGCACGTTCTGTATCCTTCTTCGAAGGACATGGACTGCTTTTTCATTATTTTGACTCCGGGTTTTTCCAGAACCTAACCAGAAAAATAAGAAAAGGCACAGGACATGTCCTTTTCTTGTTTTCCCCACGGCCGGTTATCTCCTATCTTATGCATCGTTTCACAGATGTACTTCAAATTCTTGATATACCGTTTTAAATCTTGATATTATGACTAAAGTTTTTCAAATCATCCCGAAGCGCACCAAACGTGCCAACGGAACAGTTCTCACACCTGAGATGGTCGTAACCGTAACAACGCAGATTCATACCTCAACACCTTTCTACAACGGAGCGAAGGAAGTGCAGGAAGCCTACATGCGCATCTACAATTTCGATTACCGCAAGGCCAATTGTTCCGTCAACGATTTCGACTTCCGTAAACTGGATTGACGCGGTTTGCGGAGTGCTGGAGCGTGAGAAAAGTTTTTCTTCGTTATGTCTAAAAGAATGTTGTTTATGGATGAGAAACAGATTTATAAGAAAATAAAAGACCTGTCGGACAGGATTGTGTCCGGCTCTGCATTGTGTACCCGCGCCGATTTGGCCTACGAATTGAAGGACCTTGGTTTCGACAAGGATTCAGCTGCTGTGGGCGAATGGGTATGGAAGGCCTACGCGTATTACGGCAGATATGAGAACATACGCAAGGCGTTTGTAAACAATGAGAAGAAGAAATCGCTTGTCGACGAGTACAGCATCTATTCGTCGGTAGGCGAGGGCAATGCCGAAGAGGTGTCTTCCATTCTCGATGCCGACATCAGCGGCAGCGACCATGCGCTGGCACTTCTCAATACAGCTGTAAGCAAGTCTATGCAGGAAGTGTCGGTCAGCGGAGCTGGAGGCATCGTCGGCCATATCACAGGAACTAAGGCCGTGTCGGACATCAGAGCGACGGCATCTGCTGTCTTTCAGAACTATTCGGAGATGGTCAGTGCCTACGAAGAAGCAAAGACGCAGGTGAAGAGCACTATTGCCGACTTCGTGGCTGTCAGGACTTATGTGAACGACATCTACCGTAAGTATTCGCTTGCTCTGGTTGACATTTTCGGCGACTCCGTCAAGGCAGTGTCTCCCGAACTGTTCGACTTCGACACTATTCAGTGGCTCGACGTGCAGGGCATGCTTCAGAATGTTCAGCTGGAGTATGAGCAGGTGATGGGCCGTTGCGGCGAACTCATAAGTGTCATATCCGAAAACTTCTCCAGTACAGTGAAGAATGCGGCCTATTCTTATCGTGCGGCTGGAAGCAAGCAGGCCGGACTTGTGCTTGCCGGTATGGGCATGATTATGCACTATCTTGATGCACACGAGCGTGCCTCCGAACTGAAGGGCCAGCTTCTGACTCTGAAGAACAATGTCCGTCACGACGCCACGCTCATCAAGGGCGACATGGGACGTCTGCTGCTGATATACAAAGGTATGAACGATTTCCACATTCCGCGTGCCGAGGCATTCTATCGTTACAGCCGTTCGGTCATCGAGAGCGACATCAACGAAATGATTGAGGCTGTATACAGCACTCCGGGACTGGAGGGCTTGAAAGAGGAGCGCGAAAGTCTGCTTGCCGAATATAGCGAAACTGAACGCGCCGTTGCCGACAGTCAGGCAAACATATCTTACTACACTTCGCATATTGCCGAGTGCGAGGCGCTCATCAAGAGCATGAGACGCCAGTACGAGGATGCCAAGCGTAGCAAGCCGTCTAAGCCGTTCTTCCTGATGAACATATTTACTTTCGGGGCTTCGTCGAAGAAATATAACCGCGAGATTGCCGAGTGGTATAAGCTTTGCCAGCCTGTCATTTCGCAGTATGAGGGATTGCAGGTCGACATTGACCTCGACAAGAAGGACCTCAGTGTCCATCGAAAGGCTTGTGATGAGGGCATGCACCGGATGGACGAGATAAAGGTTCGTCTGAAGGAGTCGGGACAGAAGATGAAGAAAGCCATAAGTGTGGATGCACAGTCAAAATTGAAGATTGTTGGTCATCTCGACACATTGATCAAATTGCTCCGCACTGCCCGAGAAATAGCTTCGACTCGTTTGGACGAGAAACTGCTCCACACGGTCAGCATTCCGGATTACCGAAACGAACAGCTCCCGCAGGAGATTTCTGAAAACATCCATCTGCTGGCTCAGGTAGTGAGGGAAGGACTCGTGATGGAGCATCTCCAGCCTGCTGTAGGTGCAGAAGGGCAGGCCGACGGCAATGCTTCACGCAGAAATATTGATGAATATGCCAATCGTTATGTTGACGCGCAGAACGCTGTGATGCAGAAAACAGTAGGACTTTTCGAGGCGTTGGCCGAACTGGAGAAGAAAAAAGCCGAGAGCCGTATCATCGGCAGTAAGTACGATATGGAACTGAAGAAGCTGCAGAGCGAGTTCAGACGCGAGATGTCGAAGATTGACGAGAAGAGCGCCGTGCTGCGCGAGGTTCTTAAGAAGCTCAACACCAGCACTGATGCTTCGCAGCTCAGAGATGCGCTTGCGGCTTTGTCCGACAGGCAGGAGAATTTCACTGATAAGGATTGGAATGACTTTTTCAACGGAAACAAAACAATAGAATTGTAAAATGGAAGATTTTCAGAGCGGACGTCGCCGTCAGGCACAAGAGGATCTGGGACTGACGTCGCAGGAAGAACAGATGGACATCGAGAGGTCCATCAGAAAGGAAGAACAGCGCAAGGCTGAAAAGGAGATGCGCCGTATGGAGATAGAGATGTCTTCGTCGTACAGAATGGTGCAGGGCATTGCCAAGTTTATGGACAAGTATCTGCTCGACCCTATAATCGGATTTTTCGTTCCGGGAATAGGCGACATACTTTCTTCGGTGCTTGTGTTGCCTTTCATTCATGTCAGCCTATTCAAGATTAAAAGTGTACCTCTGACTTTGGCCGTCATATACAATGTGCTGATTGATGTCCTCATTGGTCTTATACCTTTTTATATCGGAGATATCATTGATGTGTTCAACAGAGCATATCTGAAGAATGCCCGTCTGATAACCGGATTTGTTGAGGACGACAAGGAAGTGATCTCTGAAGTGAACCGCAAGGCAGCGTGGATGGGATTCATGATTCTGGTTCTCTGCGTGCTGATTTATTTCATGGTACTTCTGGTGATGAAGTTGATGGATTGGCTCGGCGGTTTGTGGGATTCGATTGTGGCGTATTTCAATTTCTGAGTCGTGCACAAGTGTGTAGTGTGGCTATAGATAAATTATTGTTGTTTAGAAATGGAATGAAGGAGTATGGAAGATTTCAAATTGAAGGTGAAGCGTCTGACCGGTTGGTCGGACGAGATTGTCAATGCGATACGCAGCGAGGCCGAAGCGCGCATCTATATGGATGCCGGATTGAAGGACGTGGTGGTCAACGGCAGGCATGCGCTTGTTCAGCCGGACATAAATCCTGATTATCTGATGCCGGAATGGCTCATAAGAATCAACGGCGAGAACTGGCGCGGATGGAGCAACAGTGACCTGATGGGCGAGGGCTATCCGCCTCACGACCGTAATGGCGACCCTTATGAACTGCACCACATCGGACAGTTGGCCGATTCGCCTCTTGCGGAACTTACGTGGGGACAGCACCATGATAAGGGCAACTATGCTGTCCTTCACACGCTGGATGATTATTCTGACATTGATCGAGGTGTTTTCGAACGCGAGAAGGCCTCGCACTGGATGGCACGCAGCAAGGCCGGATTCAAATAGAAGAAATGAGAATGTTTAACCTCAGCATAATTATTATATCATGAAGAAAACAGGTTTGTTGTTTGTCGGAGTCTTGTCGCTGACAGCTCTGACATCGTGTGGCGATGCCGAATTGGCTGAGAAGGCCGAAGGAACGTGGCAGACTACTTTGAACATGAAGAATGAAGAGGGAATGCCTTACGAGCAGACTCAAATATACAGTTTCACGAACGATAAGAATTCGGGTAAGGATGGTGGCACCTTTGTTGAATATCTTACAAACGTGGCAAAGGAAGAAGAGGAGGGCATCGTGGTGAACTATACTGTCACCAGTACAATCACCGGCAGTTGGGAAGTCTTGTTCGGCGATTTATGCATCACCTACAATCTTTCATCCTTGGATGTGAATGTCAATGAAGTGAATTATAAGCTCTCCGACGATGTTTCTCCAGGTATGGCTCTCGACTATTGGTCTGCATCGATAGATGCCGCCATGGAAGGCTATGAACTGATAGACAGAAGCGAACTGAAGAAAGAAATCCGTAAGGAAGTATATAACAGCCTGTTGGATGAGTATGAGAAGTTTAATGCTGATAGAGAGGAGAACGGCTCTGTTTTTGCCGACTTGAAGATAGAGAACGGAATCATGTCTTTCATGACATCCGATGTGGGATGTATGGAGTTCAAGCGGGTTGAATGATTATTATTTTCGACAGCCGAAAAGGTGAAGTCTCCTTGCTGAAAATATGTATTTGTTTGTCTGTCTGTGACAGCAGAGGTGAATAACTTAAAATATATAATCTTATGAATGAAAAATTATTGAAGGCTATAGAAACATTTGCAGCTTCGCGTCAGGCCAAAAGCAAAAATGTCTATTTGCTCAACGACATTGACAGCAAATTGCTGGAGTTGCACAAAAAGCGTTATGCTGAAATCGGTAGTGATGAAAAACCGTTGCTGGCAGTAAACAAGAGCATTCCTGGAACGGTGGGTGGATATGGCTGGTCCGGATTGCTGATTACTGATAAGAATGTCTATTACAGATGTATAAAAGATACATTCTGGGCAAGTCTGGTGGCTTCGTCAAACAAGGGAACCATTCCGTTGGAACAGGTCGTAAGTATAAGGATCGGAGCGCACGACCATTGTTTCGGCACCGCATATATCGGGCATCAGCTGCTTATAAACAATAATAATGTGGGGTTATTGCGTATGGGTGGTTCAATGGAATATGACGATAAGGCTATTGACGAACTCAATCAGATATTCAGTAATATTTAATGTGCTTATGCTTCCATTTTCAACTAGATATAAAATTTATAAGAAGGCTGAAGATAGGGCATCCACGATTACGAAAATACTCTCGTGGACAGAGATGTTGATTATTTGTGGCGTGGCTTATTTTTCAGTAAGAATGTATGTCCGCAACGGCATTTTGATAATTGTTATCATGGTGGCCGCGTATGCATTGTCTAGTATTCTGGCCGGCGCATGCGATACCATTCTTCGTAAAAAGATTCTAAGAATGCTCTACAGTTATTTCAGAGATACTGAACGTTTTTGATTGTTTGTAGTGCGTTTGTTTTCATAAATATGTGATAAGCATATTCCTTCTGGATTTACTACATTCCGTATAAAATTGGTCCGACTCGTAAAATCTAAATCAGATTTTGTGGGTCGGACTTTTGTTTTAGGTTATTGGATTTTTCTCCTGCTTTCAGATTAGAATATACCCCCAGTTGAAATACTTTTATTATTTTTGCAAATCCCTATGCCGATGATTGCATTCCATTTATGATGGATGGCAGTCGGAGGGCGGAAAAAGTATATATTTTGATTAATGATAAAAACTGAAATGTTCAGTTACGGTGAACAAGCAAATGAGTGTACAAATATGTGTAATCTTTTTTTGTGGAAGTTGTTGTAATTTTAAACGTACAAACTTAATTTTTAATCTTTGTAAAGAAGCATGCAAGCATCGTATAAAAGGTTGTCATATATTATAAAAGTTATTATTGCACAGATAAATATATTTTTTGTGCTCCTTTTTCTTTGTGCGTGTGATAATAACGATATGAATGGTGAAATTTCTGTGGCTGACTCATTGGAAGAATTCAATCAACCTGTTGCTGTTAGATATATAGATGGAGTCTTGGAAACAGATTCGAAAATATCCAATAAGGATAGGATGAAGTTGCTGTTGTTGAAGACAAAGGCTCTCAATAAACTTAATTGTCCTGTCGATTCGGATACTCTTGCTGAACTTGTTGACTATTTTGACCGCTACGGAGAAGCCAATGATAAAATGCTTGCCAATTATATTTTAGGATGTCGTTACATTGTTGATGGCAATTCATCTGAGGCTTTGCGCTTTTTGCGCATAGCGGCGGAAGCTGCAGATACTGCAGACGTTGCGTGTGATTATAAAACTCTTCATAAGATTCATGTACATACTGCAATGCAATTGATGGGGCAAAATGCTCTGACTGATGCTATGGCGGAGAACATACTTGCTTTAAGATATGCATTAATGGCTAAGGACACCTTTAATGCTATAATAACTATGGAGCAACGTGCCAACATTTATATGAATCAAGGACACGGTGATAAGGCCTTAGACATACGTTCAAAGCTTTATGATTTATACATGAAGCATGGATATGAGCGTGAGGCTGCCATATCGTTATGGCCTCTTGCAGATATGCTGATAAAAAGTGGAAAGCTTGTTGATGCAAAGTGTTGTTTGGATGTTTTCGAAAAGAAAAGCGGACTGATTGACAATGATGGTAATATAGAGCCTGGATACGAGGCTTATTATATAGCCAAAGGACGATATTTGACCAAACTTGAAAACCTTGATTCTGCCGAGTATTATTTCAAAAAATGTATTGGAGTTACAAAAAGCTATTTCAATTTAAATGACTGTTATGTCGGTCTCTCTGATATCTATAAACGAAAACATAATCCAGACTCTGTGATTAAGTATTCAGATATGGCACGCATGGTTACAGACTCAATGTATGCCAAGATGAACACAACCCACATACAGCAAATGCGAGCCATGTATGATTATAATGAATATAAACTTTCTGCTGAAGTGTATAAAAGAAAGGTTGGCAATGCAATGTTGGTGGTAGTAATAGTCGTATTCATCACTTCTTTGATTGTATTGGGGATACTTTGGTACATAAAAAGGAAAAAAATGGCACAACGAATGGTCGTACTGAAATATGAAAGTAATATTGCAGAACTGGAAAGGGCCAAGCAGGAGTTGTGTGATGTCAACGAAAGACAACAGGAAGAAATGAAGCAGATTATCGAGGAAAAAACGAATGAGATAAAAAGACAGAGTAAAACTAACGAAAATTACCTACATAATATACAAGAGTTAGAGCAGTCGAGGAAAGAACTCTATGACTTCAGCGAAAGGCAGAAAGATAAATTCAATGCTTTGATAGATGAAAAAAATAATCAGATAGAACAGCTGAAGAATGAAATGTTGAAATATGAAGGGGTTTATGATGCCAAAAGTATTAAAAGTAGATATTCTGATGAACCTATCGTAAAACAGTTGAAATATCATGCAAGGAAAGATTTTATTCAGATGAATGCAGAAGAAGTGAAACAGCTGAAAACACTTTTTGCAGAAACCGAACCTTTTAATAAAATTGAAAGTTTGGTCAATTCTAACGAGTACCAAGTATGCATGTTGGTTAGAATAGGTCTTACTCCATCTGATATATGCATACTCACAGGATTGTCGCAATCAAATATATCCAATATACGTAAGAGACTTTTAACAAAATTGTCAGGACGCAACGGCTCTTCAAAAGATTTTGATGCATATATAATGAATTTATAATGAGTTAATTATATCTTATTGTACAGGACTTGTGAAGTTTTGTGAAATATTTCCTTTATGAAAAATACTTGTAATATTTATAATGAATGTTACTTTGCCGTGTGAAGAATATGGCACCAATTATCAAACTCTTTATTTGTTTATTATGAAGAGCATTAGAGTAACATTATAAAGTCAATTAAATTTCAAAGGAGATGAATAAAACACGTATTACATTATATGCAGTATTGTCGTTCGGCTGCATTTTGGGTGCAGAGGCTCAAACGGACTCGATAATGACGCACCAACTGGATGAAGTTAAGATAGAGATAGCAAGCAATTATGCCATTCCAGAAGGTGTGGCCTATGTACCGACAAAGGAGACAAAACAGCATGCGTTCAACATAAACGACCTTCTTGCCAGGATGATGGTGGCAGGTCTCAGGGTTGATCTGGCGGCCGACAAGGTCGTGACGACGTACGACAGTGAGGTGCACTTTTTCATAGACGGAGTTGAGGCCCAGGACTGGGAGGTGAAGGCCCTGCGTCCGAAAGACGTGATGCACGTGGAATACCTGAAATCTCCTTCAGATCCGAAGTATAAGAACTACGATGCGGTTGTCAACCTCGTCATGCGCAAGTACAAATACGGAGGTTATGTTCTTGGCGAGGTGGGCCAGTCCTTCATCAACAACAGTGGCGATTACAGCCTGATAGGAAAGTTCAACACCGGCAAGTGGACTTTCACCGGCCTTGTCGATATGACCTATAGCAATGCCGACGATATAATCCACAACACGAACACGCAGTATATCTTCAGTCCTGACAACATTATCAACAAGTCGGCCGAGGAGAAGCTGAAGCAGCACCAGAATATCTTCACCACAGCGTGGAATGCCCGGTACAGTAGTGATAACCTTACAGCATCGGTATCGGCAGGATACAGGTACAACAATACTCCGGTGAATGACGGAAAAACGAAAATCACCTATAGCGGCAACAACGCTCCCGACAACGGCACTGCGACAACGGAAGCATCGTCTAAGAGCATGCAGCCTTACGTCAAGGCATATTTCCAGCTGTCTAAACTTCCGCACAACTCTATGCTGTACGGTGAGGCTTCATTCTCGTACAACCGCAACGAAGCCTCTACGCTGTACACATTCGATTCTCCGATATTCAATGCCACCAAGGAGAACGTGTATCTTCCGAACATATACATGTCCTATTCCTTCCCGCTGTTCAAGCAGAACTACATGTCTGTTTCAGCTGAATACAACTCTGAGATATACAACACCCGCTACATGGGAACTGACAACAGCCGTCAGAAGCTTATAAACAATTATGTTTACGCAAGGGCTAGTTACAACCATAAATTCTCAGACGAATGGTCGGCCGGAGCTCAGGTAGAGGTGCCGGTAAACTTCTACAAGGTGAACGACAACGCATTCGACACCAAGCCTTACGTCAACGGCTATCTCACAATGAACGGGCGCATCGGCAAAAAACATTCTTTCTATGCCTATGCCATGATACAGCAGATGGCCATTACGTCTACATTCTACAATTCGGTCGTACGTCAAGACGACGAGATAGAGGGCACCAAGGGAAATGCCTCTCTGAAGCCGCAGCGCTATGCAGGAGCACGCTTGTACTACTCATGGATGCCGATAAGCGGCTTCTCGCTCAATACCGATGTTTCGTGGGAGGAAATCATGCACGACATTGTGCCTTCATGGCATCCGGAGAACGGACTTATGGTCCAGGACATCGTGAACAGCGGCAACTACAACATCGTGTCGGCATCGCTCACCCCATCTCTGTCGCTGATGAAGGGCAAACTGAATATTCAGGCGCTTATGATATATTCCCGCGAAATGCACTCCGGCATCAGACATTTTGCCTTCAATACTTTCGGCTTATATCCGTACCTGAGCTACAACATCAACAAACACTTTTCTTTGTCGGCTGCATACAACAAATCTTTCGGCAAGGGTTTCATGCGTGGCGGCAATGCCACAATATCTCAATTCAGCGACAGGCTGAAAGTAAGTCTTCAATACACGACCGGCAACCTTTATGCCATGCTGTCTGTAAATTCAGTACTTAGAAAGGATGGCTGGTTGAAGTCGTGGTTCGACAGCGACAATGTACACAGCTACGAATATCTGTCCCGTCCGTGGGACGGCAGATACGTCACTCTGACTGTCCGTTACACCCTCGATTTCGGTCGCAAGACAGAACATAATAACGATGCAAGATTTGAAGGAACCGTAAAGACAAGTGTGCTTCAATAAAAATTAGAAAACAAAAAAGGCATGTGCAAATGATTTGTAGATATCATGGTGCATGCCTTTCTTGTTTCTGCATGTAATAGACTATATAGTGATTTGTTTTACGTTAGCGTTGTCTTTGCTTGAAAATTGATGTTTAGACCTTTGTTGTGTATGAATATTATAAGAAGTTTGGTTATTTATATTATATGTTTTGTTAGTTTTGTCTAAATGTTTATATTTGTAATGTGCTTGAAATGTTATTGGCCTAAATGAAAACTATTATAACAATATTGAATATTTGTTCATTAATAGGATTTAATTATTTCTTGTGGCAAATAATGTGTGGATTTAGCAGCAAACATCTTATGAATCTTAGTATTTATTGTAAATACATAATTTGATTAATTAAAATTATAATTAATATGTCCAAGTTGAATATAGATCAAAAAACTATTCTTGATCTTTTTTCTGAAAAGCGGTCAGACTTTCTCATTCCAGATTATCAGCGTCCATATGCGTGGGCCGATTCTGAATGTCAAACGTTGTGGGAAGATATTTTTACTTTTGCATTTCCACAAGATAATTGTGATGCATTTGATGATAATGACGAATATTTCCTCGGTCCTATTGTAACTTTTTCAAATAGTAACGGCAAGCTTGAAATAATTGATGGACAGCAACGCCTTACAACATTGATGCTCTTGTTGCGTGCGTTTTACGAAAAGTTCGCAAATATGAAAGATAGTAATTCTATTAGAACAAGAGAGCTTATATCTACTTGTCTTTGGAAAACAGATGCTTTTGGCGTCCCTGATAAAAATAAACTTAAAATAAATTCAGAAGTCGCTAATGAGAATGACAAATCTGAATTCCTGCATATTCTTACGTCAGGCGATGCTCCTAAAGAAATGAAAAGCAATTATGCTAATAATTACCGCTATTTCCAAGAGAGAATAAATAAATTTCTGAATGACTATCCATCATATTTTGCCTATTTGCCTATTCGTGTACTTAGAAACTGTATATTGCTTCCAATTGAAGCAGAATCTCAGGATACGGCATTGCGTATTTTCTCAACTCTAAACGATAGAGGTAAACCTCTTGCAGATGCAGATATATTTAAGGCAAAACTTTATAAATATTATTCTGATAAGAACGAAAAAGATTCTTTCATACAGCGTTGGAAATCACTTGAAGAAATTTGCAATAAGACATTCCCTAAACAAAATAGTACGCCGATGGATGAAATCTTTACACGATACATGTACTATCTTCGTGCAAAGGCTGGTATTAAAAACTCGACTACTGAAGCTTTGCGTAAGTTTTATGAAAGGGACAATTATGCCATTTTAAAAAATGATGAAACATTAAATGATTTAGAAGAACTTGCTGGTTTCTGGAATTCTGTTGTAAATCAGGATGAAGAACGTTTTTCTCAGCGTGTTCTTCGTAGGCTTTTCGTTTTGGATTATGCTCCTAATAGCATGTGGACTTTCTTCGTGTCTGTTTATTTTATGCAAAATAAAGATGTGAATGGCTCTCTCGATGATGAAGCCTTTTATAATATACTTACTAAAATTACATGTTTTATTTTGGCTTATGCCTTGATATATCCAGGCGTTAATGCGCTTAGAACTCCATTTTATCCAGAAATGATAAATGTTGTTGAAAATCGTCCGGTGACATTTGAAGGATTCAAATTTGATGAAATAAAATACCGTAATGTCTACAATAGTTACAATTTTCTGAACGGACGTCCGATAACAAAATCTATGATTACTTGGTGGGCATTTCAGAATGAAAATCAACCTTTGTTGGATCTTTTTACACCGCTTGAAATAGAACATATTTATGCACGCAATAGAGCAAAATCAGAAGATTCCATTAGTGATATTAAAAATATAGAACTTCTTGGGAACAAATCTTTGCTTGAAAAACGTATTAACATTCGTGCTTCTGATTATCGTTTTAAGGATAAGCTAAAGTATTATATAGGTTATTCAACAAAAAAAGGTGATTATAAAGAAGGTTCTCGTATTCAGGAACTTCGAAGTATAGCAACGAATAAAAAAGATTTTACAGAATCAGATATACTTGTGCGAGATAAGCAAATCCTTGATGCTTTTGTCGATTTTCTCAAAGATAATGATTTAATAGCTTGATAAAATGAAATTTATAAAAAACATAGGTGCTTTTATTGAAGAATATGTTAGCAAATCTTCAAATATCAACATTGCTGTTGCTCTGGCTTCTAAAACAGCTATAGATATATTAAGTAATGCTAATAAGGGATGTAAGGTTAAATTTGTAGTTGGGATAGACCTTCCTACTTCATTTGATGTTTTAGAATGTTTGATGGATGATTATGGAAACAATGCTCGTATCTATAATTCGGAAATGTTCCATCCTAAAGTTTATCTTTTTACTTTGTTCGATGGTACTAAAAAAGCAATACTTGGTTCTGGTAATTTCACAAATGGCGGATTATACGACAATATCGAAGCTTCTGTTTTAATTGATGATTCAGATTCTATTGCAGAATTAGAGGATTGGTTTAATACAATCTACGTTAATTCACAACCAATAACTGATGAATTTCTCGTAAATTATAAAGAATATGCAGATGTGGAAATAAAGCATTTGAGCAATAAACGTAAACATATTAAACAACTTCAAACAAAACTTGATATTTATGCTGATGTTAGAGAGGATGCAGTAAAATTGCTTCGTAGAAAAATTAAAGATGAAAGATTTGCAGATGTGGTGAATAATCGTGCTTATGTTTTAAATGAACTGCATAAGTACATTGATTTTGAAAATCATTTTAAAGATTTTGATATTGACTCCTTTTTTAAAGTACAAGAATTGGGACACATCGTACCTATATTTAAATCCTATCTACAAGAAGCTAAGGCAAATGGTCAATTAGCTAAGATCCTTGATATGCTTATTGACGAAACTATTCCTTTAAATAAAAGGTTTGACATGGCATATAGCACAGAATCTAAAGTGAAAGGACTTGGCATAAACTTTTTATCAAAAATTTTGTGTGTATATAATCCTGAAAAATATGTTATTTTGAATAAACCTGCTGAAACATTTTTTGACCAAATTGGTTTATTGCCTGATAAAGGGTTGACTATTGGGGAACAGTATGAATTCTATTGTAATTTCTTCAGAATTGTTTGCAAGGATGCCGGAATTCCTGATATGGCAACATTGGATGCACTTATTTGGGAATAGAAACTTTTATAAAATACCAATGACAAAAATCTATAAATATGAAATGCTCGATATGATTTATAGGGCTGGTCAAG
The DNA here is from genome assembly GCA_001915545.1 of Bacteroides sp. 43_108. Lineage (GTDB taxonomy): Bacteria > Bacteroidota > Bacteroidia > Bacteroidales > Bacteroidaceae > 43-108. Next base: position 36,294 of record MNQS01000126.1, read on the forward strand.
CAGTATTTGAACATGGAGTAGATCCGAAACAATATATGTCGAAGTGTAAGGATATGGGAATAAGTGATACTGTTTCAAAAAGTGTGTCTGAAACAGTCAGCCATAGGAGTGATGATGCAAAGTTAATAGACAAATTAAAATCTCAAATTAAATTCATTACTTTT
>MNQS01000061.1 GCA_001915545.1 Bacteroides sp. 43_108
ATATTCCAAATGTTATGAAGCCGTTTTAGAACTGCTTTTCAAATCCGATTCAATTATGCAGAACTCCGTTATTCGGCAAATCAAATTATGTAGAAATGAAGATACCATTAAACAGAATAACAGATTGGATGCTATTAACAAATGGTTCAACTCCCTAAACAAGATTGGTTAGCCACAGAACATTATAAATTCGTAAAATAAAATATGATTGAAGCACTGAAAAATATAGGATTCGTCGTTACAGAACGATTGGAAAGAAAAGAATTAAGCTCTGATTTACAAAATCGGTATTCCGAACTTCCTGCGGACTATCAGGAGTTTTTACAACGGTTTCAGACAATCACGAATGAAAGTGATAATGTATGGTTTAATTCCATAGAGGACTTTAACGGAGAAAGCGATAGCGGATTCCGTTGGAATGAATTTGAGCTGATGGGACTTGAGGCGTTGGCAGATGATAAGGAATCCTGTGATATGATACGCCTGTTTTGGGATAGCCATATTCCTATTCTTATGTCAGTAAAAGATGGATACCAATATTTGTGCATAGATTTATCTCCGGAAAATTACGGTAAAATCTATTATGGAGTTGAACCTGAATTTGAAGATTCGGCAGAATTTGTTTGCGATAGCTTCAATCATTTATTGGAAATGTTGTCTTCCAATGAAAAGGACGATATACTGACAAATTTCAAATAGGGTTTATAGTAAACAGAGGGACATTGTAAAATAAACAAAATGAAATATTTTAGATTTGTTTGTGAAATTAAGGCAAAGTCATCGGAGGATGTGAATAAATCCCGTGATTGTATAAATGAGGTTGGAATATACTGTGCATACTTGTCAAGAATGTATGAATATTATTTTCCTGCCACACAAACAGATAATGTTGTTTCTATAACCGTTTGTTTGATTGATAATTTACAAAAGACGAAATACCCAACGTCATGTGATATGAAGGTTGTATCAAATGTTGTAAATATCGACAAGTTCAACCAATTAACTCCCAAAGACAAGTCATTTTATATTATTGATTTATGTCAGCAGGCTATAATGTCATTAGTATATGAAATGCAATGGAATACGGAAGTTTTCGAACATACCTACGATAAAATCATAAGTATGGGTGGACTCTTCCGGGAATATTGGCGAAAGGCAAAGAGTTCGCCTAACAAGCAACTGAAAGCTCAAATATATTTTGAAGATGATTATGAGAAAGATGGTATATACATTGACTTTACTGATAAAAGAGGGAAACTTATAAAACGGGTTCAGTTTGCTCCAAAGGGTTATCAAATCTATTGCAAAGGTATCAGTGAGCTACAATGGCAAGATAATTCACACGTGATAATAAAGAGGGCTTTTGGTCATGGTTTTACAAAAACAAGTGACTATTGGATGATTGGAGTCGATGGTAGTATAGAATACCATTCTCCAAGAGTTGAAAATACAGAAATCAATACGCATGGACTTTTTGATTTAGGTATTCTCTATTGGGAAGGAAAAACAATTATGCAAAACCCCAATAAGGGGCTCGAATTAATCAAGAAAGCTGCGGATCTGAACAACAAGCATGCACAGAAATGGCTTGAAAGAAATATGAAACAAAGAACTGATAGCGAACAAAAAAACGACTGAAAAGCGGAATGCTATCAAACAGTAACATCACAAATCGCAATACATCCATAATCTTATGAATAATGTAATTGAAAAAAAAGATAGAAAACAAATTACGAAAGATTGAATACCTAATATGCCAACATACACAAGAATACTCACACCATTGCCGGATTTCATCATTTTGACGGATGAAATACTAACACAATATAATGCATCTGTTTTTCTGGAAGTAAAAAGAAATGATGCCATTATAAATAGACGTATAGTTGCCGATGATATAGCTCGTTTTGTGCGAAGTGACCGAGATAAAAACTTACATTTCTATATAACAACACTTTCGTTGGAGGATGAAAATAGCTTCAATTTCTATGATGATGCACTCTGCAAGTTTGTGATAGAAGGTAGAGGTGGTAGAGAGAATGTATCAGAATTAGAAATGTTGGAATTAAGAATTATGTCAAAAACACCTGATAGCATTATAAACAAAATATCTAATGCCATAAACTCAAAGTTGCGAAAAGATATAGGATATGGTAGCCTAACTATAAAAGGTAACTATAAGGTGTTTTATAATAAGGCAGATTTAGGGAAAAAGAAATTTGTTTATGATATATATAATCCCTTATTGCCAATAATTGAGATAGAAAACAATGAGGATTAGTGAGATATTGATTATACCCAACATATAAATCCGAGGTGAAACATCAGTGCGACATTCACCACGGTCAGGGCGATAGCGATAAGGACTATTTTGGCGAGCTTCCTGCCGGGATGTTTCATCTTTCCGTAATATTCACGAAGTGCTTCACGCCGCCCGGCTGTGTAGCGGAGCTGACAGAACAAGTCGGGAAGAAAGCAAAGAATCATCACTATGGCAAAAGCAACAATCCAACTGAAATAGCGAAACATCAACGGTGTTCCAAGCGGTACGAGTATGGCAAAGAGCCAGCAAAAGAGCAACAGCATACGCCCGTTAAGGTTGGTATGCTCCCTTTCGTGCCATATCTCGGCTACATACCACATATAGTCGATGAAGCAGAACCGGTATTTGCGATTGTCCTTATCCATATCATTACAAAAATAATGTATTTTG
>MNQS01000127.1 GCA_001915545.1 Bacteroides sp. 43_108
TTTATTTCTCTTTTACGGAGTAGGAGGATGTCGGCTGCCGTTTGCACGCTCCCCGACAGACGGGGGAAGGGAGAACCGGAGTTGTTGGGATTGGGAACTAGGGATTTTTGGCACGATTTGCGGCTATTTTTACATGAGTGTTGTTTAATGTGAAAATTATTTTCTACTTTTGTTTTGTCGCGCATGCGGCAGACATATGGAAAGTGTTTTCGCCTGGTCCTAATCTGAAAATGTGGCAGTTTTCAGTAGCAAAGGACAACGAACAGCACTCATTTCTTGTTTAGACTATGGCAAGAACGCATTCTGCGTATCCATACCCCATATCTATTCAAGTGTGGGGTATGGATCTTCGTTTATTTTGCTATGGGTTTGCCACAACCTTCTGATTAACAAACGAAATAGGCTCCACGCTTGAACCGAATATTGCAAAATATCAATCTGATTATCAAATATTAACATCGGAAATCGTATGATAATGATACCATATAGTTCCCGATATTTGTGAGGATTAGCCTATTCTTTCTTGTGCAACCTCAATGGCTTTTCGCTTTAATTCGTCTTCATCTTCTATAGCATCCAATACTTTGTCTGCCAGCCATAGTGTAAGAAGTTCATTTTTATCAATATTGAAATACTCAGCTAATTGTATTACTTGTGTCCGTTTGGCATATCTATCGCCACGCTCTATTTTGCTAAACATTGGAGTGTCTATATCAAGCAAAGCTGCCAATTGCCTTTGTAGCACACCGTGTTCTTCTCTCAACTCTTTTATTTTGTCTCCTAATAACATGGTCTTTATTCTTTTCAGTTCAGTATGTATTTTCGTCGAAATTCGATGGATTTAAACATTTTTGACGGAATAGGCTGTCATTATCCGCTATAATATGACGGAATCCGTTATAAATTCCGCTATAATTAGCGAAAACCGCTATATCTGTTGTGGTTATTCTTTCAAGAACCAAGTTCGCCCATTAGCAAAAATAAGTTTATCTACACTTAGAGCATTAAGAATGTCTCCTAATATCCTCAATTGCTGTTCCCGTGTTTTAGCTTGCGGCATTACATCTTTGATGTATTCGTAGATGCCATCACGTTTGGCGCCATCTGATCCTGCATTCTTAAGATATTGCAAAACCATTTGTTTAATTTTGTCCTTATCAAGTCCTTTTTGCTTGGTGTAACCTTGCAATTGACGAGTAGCTTTAGCAACTCCTAAAGAAATTGTATAATTGGGAGCATCGCCCTCAATAAGTCCCCTGTTCAGCAAGTCTTTTGCAACATCTTCATGTATGAATCTGCCTTTCTGTACAGCGTCGAGAGATATGCAATCCCATAATGACAGAGTGTTGTCGGTCTTCAATAAATCCGTATATCGCTTATTGATCTCGTTACCATATATGCGTACTACAACCTTCTTTTTCGCCGCATCAATCTCGTAGTCCGGCATCGGAAAGTGTCTGCGCCATTGTTCATTAAACATTTTCTTGATGCCACGACTTACGGTATCAATCATATTGAAGTCCACCATTGCCTTGCATAGGCATTCATTGCGGAAATAGGTCTGAGATTCCTCATTTCTCAAAGCATTTTCCAAAGTTCCGGGGATGAAAGTACCGGCGTTGGAATAATATAGATAGCCGGGATTCTCAACGAAATTGACACGCTGTTGCATCGTGTAATCTTGATGAGCAATACAGTTATGAAGTGCTTCGCGTATAGTGTAGTCATCATACTGCTTCATTGTATCTGGGAAAAGCGTACCACCAGGCATTTCACGCAAAGTCAGATTTTCAATCTTTGAGAGAATTTCATCTACTGTCAGTATGAATGGAACAGTGAAATGTTCGTAGTCAACCACATCTTGATTTGCATCCCTGCGTGTCCAGGTTACCTGAGCGACAACAGGGCGCAGTTTAAAGGCTGATTCGTATTTGCCTAACAATATGATAGCGGCACGAGTGATGCTTCCATTTCTTGTTAGTCCGCATTTGCCAAGAAATGTCTGAATATCCCAAGCATTTACCTCGGATTCGGGAATACGGCTATGTACCTTCTTAAACATTTTGCGGGCTTTAGCTATAGCAACTTCGTCAAGGTCATCTATCGTTGCATCAGGAACAATCTGTGCAGACCAATCTGTTTCACCAAATATTGGCTCATCAAGAATGACATTCATGCGTTCAGTGGTCAACTCTACAAGAGAATCTTCAATTCGCTGCCATGCTTTGTTATGAGCGTAAACAGGCAATTTGGGACGATGCTTGGGAATATGTATTACCCAAACTTTCTTGTTAGTGTCATCGGTAACAAACTCTTCAATATCGAGACCTTCTGTCGAAAGATTAACACATCGTTCCGTTAAACGAAGAATTGCCTTTTGCCAGTCATAATTATAGGTATCCGTCCCGACAATTTCCAAAGAACTGTCATGTACCCCTATCACTAAATGTCCTCCTTCCATATTGGCAATAGCCGACACATATGAGATGACATCGTTTTTCTCATCCCCACAGAACGAGTTCTTCAAATTCTTGAATTCCTTCCATTCGCAACGAGCATTCTCTTGTGGATAGTTGCGAAGGAGATATTGTTGTAGTTCTGACTCTTGCATAATTACCCAATTATACTTTCACTTTCATCATTATGTTTCTCAGCATTTCGGATGACGCATTCTTTACTTGTATTGGCATAGCAGTAGACACAGAAATGACGACAAGTATTATACATGCCGATGTCCTTGCTGACCATACATCCACATACCTTACGTTGCCCTGTATCCTTTACATTACGCACCTTCTCTGGTATTGGTGGCAAATTACCAAACAAGTCTTTTTCTGGTAATTTCAATGTATGTAGATAATAGACAAGTTCCTTATCGTCAGCAAAAATGCGTTTCATCAATTCGCCATCAATGCAACGATTGTGTTCTATCCCGTATTTTTCAAGGTCAATATTTTCAGCACAAGTGGCGATTTCAACATCCCAACCATCTTTGTGCCAAGCTTCACGAATCTTTTGAAGACCTTCTACAATTTCTATTCGTTGAGCAAGGTTGGCTTCGGCATTCTCCACATTCTCCTTTGTAAAGAGCATACTTTCCTTAACAAGATTGTTTTGAACCTTGCGATATGCTTTTACATCAACGAAACTGAATACAAGCTTATTTGTGTAACCTTTCAGTTTATTTCCAATGCGCCAAATGCGCGTCAAGAGGTCACGAGGAGCAATGTTTGGCGTAATTATTAAAGGATCAAAACGCCAGATTACTTTCTCCTTACCAATCATATCAGAAAGTTTCTTGAATGTCTCAACTCTGTTTTCGACAGACGAAACATTAGGCTCAAAACCTTCTTTTACATAATCGTTGAGTGTAACCTGAAAGTAGTAGTGTATTCCTTTTTCGTCAAGCTCATGAAGGTATGGGAGAATCGGCTTTGGGTTTTTTGTCCAGAAAATCACCACCTTGCAGTTTTTGAACGAAATATACATTTTCTGCTGGTTGAACGGATTATACCAAGCACAATACCCTTTAGCCAAGCGGTTGAAGAACCACTTGGCATAAAAGGCAGGAATATCGGTTGAACGACTTGCAGAGACAATGACAGGAGCTGTAGCTTCTACTTGTTCACCTGTATCGTTCGTGATAATAATTTTACCTATTGGCATAACGATTAAATAAATCTTGCATTAACTGCTCAAAGTACTGTTTATTCTCATAAGTTCCCTCTACGATAGGAGGATAACCACCTTTATCATAAAAACACCAATGCTTAAAATGATCAATGGTTGATCTATTATCTGTAGGGTTATCCAATGGATTAGAACAGTATTTACCACCAGGAGCATAACCTTTTTGAAATGTTATTACCTTTCTGGAAAGCGTTTCTCGCATTTTTATAGGTAGGTAGTTTCTTGAAAGGATAAAATAGTTAACATTTGCATCCTCTACAAATTTAGATGATGTTGGATGTTTTGGTTTCAGGTTTCGCTTTTCAACACCACCCTGCGAAATAACTTTATTTCCTTGTGGTTGTGGATGCGAAGTCGTATTTAAACTTTTAATACTTGAAATTAGTTTCTCAATCTTCTTATACGCAGCATCAGTTGGTTTCAAGAAGTTGTCAAGGATGCTCAAGAACGCTTCTGGATCTTGCCTTTTACTCTCAAGTTCTATAGCTTTATCAATATTTTCTTTTTGGGTCTTTAAGCCTTCCTTACCTACAATCGAATAAATTTTACTACGGAATTGTTCTGGTGTATAAGAGCCCTCATCTCCTGCAAAATTAACAGCATCAAGAGCTTTGTACGCTTTAGTTGTAGTAATACGTGAGAAACTACTAAAAATATACATAAAAGCTTTAGGACTTTGAACTATATTTTCAAGTTCAACAGCCTTATTTATTGCCTCAACAACTTTCTGCTGTTTTACAACTTTTGACTCTACATTATTTAGATTCTCAATAATCTTAGATCCCAACTGACTTTCTACAATAACTGAAGTATTATTGCTCGCTTTTGGTAAGACTGCATCCTTTATTTCTACTCCATTAAGCATTCGCCAAACATTACTTGCAAATGATTGATAATAATCCTTATTGCCATTAATCAATACAGACGTAAATGTCTTTGGCAGAGACGTAAAACCTCTTGTGGCACCATAGATGCCATAAGCTAACTTATAATTACAGAATCCTACTTGTACAAGGTACTCTACCAAGCGATCAATGTTATCGCCTTTCTGACAGAATGCAGCAAACGATGAAAGTACATCATTTTCAATAGCGAATAAGTCAAAGGCGGAGTTCTCCTGAAAATGATTAAGTAATGCTCCAACATAAGCAGATGCAGGATTTGAGTCCCATTTATCTCCAAGCATGTTCCTTAGAATCATACCTCCATTATATGCCTGTGCCAAAGGTTCTTCTACGCCATTTTCTTCCATTACAGATTTGTACTCTGCCATAAACTGGGAGCAAATAAGGTTCTTATAGAAAGAACTTTGGTAAGATGTGTCCAAAATATGCAAAGACAGATTATCATCAACATTCAGCAATTCCTCAATGGCATACTTTTCACGTTGAGCATTATCTTTTGCTTCCAATTTACGAATGGCGCTATTCATATTGTCTGTGACACGAGAAAACGTCTCTGGGGAAACATACTCTAAACAACTCCACAATTCGTTTGCATCATAGACTCTACGAAGAGGAAGTTTGTTACAGAATGCGTCATAAACACCCCAGTAGTGCAAAAGATTCTTGGCATCTTTTGTAGAAAGACCTTGCGGATTGTCAGACAATTTTAACTCTAATAAATTTTTGTTCCAAATGGTATCTTCATCTATTGAAGAATAGATTTCATTAAACACTCTGATTCCATTCAAGATAGCATCGTCTTGTGCCTGAGTGGGTCTTTTATCAGGAGAATTTACAACAGCAGAAAGCGTGTTACGAAGTTTTCTTGATAAAGCTTTCAATTTGCCAACCTCGTTGCTGACCGAGCTATTAGCACCTATTAGATAACAATAAATGAAACCTTTAATTCTGTCTAGCAGAACGTCTCTACTAACATCTATAGGTTCATTCTTGATCTTGAAATTTACATATAAAGGATTCCATAAGAAATCATCTTTTTCAGATTGAGTAAATAAATCTTTGGCAACGCCAAAAAATGTTTTTTTCTCTTTGGGTTTAACACCTATGTTAGGAGCATAAAGCTTATAGAACTTATTCTCCAGACTTTGTTCTGCCTTTGACAATACACCCTGACGCTCCTGATAACTATTAAAATAGATACGACAATGAAAAGGGTTAAGGTTGATGGTATGATAGCAGAGATAGGCCTCTACTCCGTCATGTTCCTTAGCCTTCTCAAAGAATCCATCTTTATAGTCATCAGTTTCTATCTCAATAACCATAGGATAGTTCTCAAGGTCATTTTCTTCAATCTCGAACCTTGGATATTTACTGTACAATATTATTACTTGGTCTTTGTCGTTCGCGCAGACAGGATAGAAGCGTTTGTTACCAAAGCCGCGTCTTGCGTAAAATCCTAAGGGCGAAATTGACTCTGAAGACAATATGTTATTGAAATTCAGAGTACAGGTTGGTATGTATAATTTCATAATTATCCTCGTTTTTTAGGAGTTGACAAACCCCATAGTGTTAATTTGGGACCGCTCGTAAGACTCGTATCATAAAGCGAAGTAGGTACATCATCAAAAAGACTGGAAAGATTGCCTGAGTGCATTATATACAAAGCACGATAGGTTCTTGTTACGGCCACATATAGTGGATTTCGGTTTGCATCGTCTTCAACAGTACATTCAGGAATGAAAACATGTTCAAATTGAAGTCCTTTAGAACTATGGTAGGTCATCATCTTTGGATTGTCTGAAGAAAAATCTAGATCCATAAACTGTCCATACTTAGCTTCAACGTTAAGACCATGATTCTTGAAATATTCATATGCACGCTCTACTTCATCATTGTGTCTAAATAGGATGCCGACATCCTCCATGTTTTTGTTTTGAATAAGCGAAATGATGGCATCATACTGTTCAGTAATGTTATTGTACTTGATAATCTTTGGCTTTTCAACACCCTCTTCAGTACAACGCTCTTCAAGTTCGTCACTTTCGGAATTTAGATACTGTGCAAGACGGGCTATCTTTTTGGGTAATCGATGATTGAACACAAGCTGTTCGACAGGGAACTTAGTAAAATACTGTATATCCTCCATTGAAACAGTTTGCTTATCTTTAATAAAAGTATAAAGTTGTTGAGCCGAATCACCATACAACAATAATGCTTTTTTTGCCTTAGAACGGAATAGTTCTATATCCTCTTTGGAAAAATCTTGTGCTTCATCCACAATAATATAATCAGCACTTGGACATCCAGCTCTATTCTGCCAATGCCAATGATAATCAACATTTCGTTGTGGAATACCTACCTGTGAAATGCCATCAGCCATATATTGCATTAGTGCTTTAGTGAACACAATGTAAAGATAGGTACCCTTATGCTCATCTTGTATTTGTTTTGCCTTCCACAAGGCAAGAATGGACTTTCCGCTACCAGCACACCCTTTAACAATGTAGGAGTTATCTGTTTTCTTGTTAATCACCTTTACCTGGTAATCATCAAGTTCGGAATCTTTAACGTAAAAACTTCTCTTAGCCATGATTAGATTTATAGATTTATGTTAAAACTATCAATTATTATTTTATTGTTTTTAGATCGACTGCAAATTGCCAAATCATCATTTTGCTTGTATTTGGTGGGGTGTATGACGTGGATAAGGTTTGCTGTTTCCATCCCTTGCATGATAGCTGTCTTAAGCGGTTTCTTACACAGCACTCGATAACACACCCTGCTTTCGTCATTTGATTTGTGAGAATGACTTACGCTGAATGTTTGCTGCATAAAGCAAAAGTCTCTACATCCATCATGACAAGCACACGACAACGGTAGAAGCGTCTCAATGGTTCTGCTTTTACAAACATAGTCATTTATTGTATTATTCATCAATTGAGGATAGAAGTATCCTGAATGTTCGTCTTTAGTTGTTACATCAAGCATTATAAGCAAACCATTTTCATGAAGAAAAGCCGTAAGTTTCTTTGCCATTATTGCGTATGCATTTATTGGTAGGACTTCTTTAGAAATTAACTCACAAACCATCTTGTCACAGAGGATAAAATGATAATCGTTCTTTCCGAATGCAAGTTTTTCCACGTCTTCAATAGAGCCTAATGTTTGGCTAAATGTAGTTAGTTCGACTTGTATATTTTTATTAGGGTTACACTCTACTAAATCCTTGAGTATGGCTAAAGCACCATCATTGCCATCTATTGCTGTGATGCTTATCTTTGTATGAGGTAAATGTCTTCCAATTGCTGTAATCAAGCCAAGAATTTCCCCACCCGTACCGCAACCGTAATCCAATACACTAATCTCATCTTGTTCCAACGTTTTCTTCAGGCATTTATTCTGCAAAAGATTATCAGCAATACAAAACATTTCTGCATAACTGCGAGGAAAGTAAGTACCAAGATAGACTTTAAGTTCTTCTTCGTTGAGATCAAGATTATACTCATAACGCTCATGCTCTGGAGCATAAATAGCTTGATGGTCATTGAAAATCTTTTTGTCAAGCCAATGTGGCAGAATCGTCTTTGACTTTCGGAAACAAACGTTCGAATTAGTATTTGATAGTTCTTTTGATTGATGTTCTTCGACAACGCCAGATGAATTGTCACTTTCGGTTGCAATTCTCTCGCCTTCTTCCCAAAAGATTGTAGAAGGTGAAATGGCTTTAACAGCATGATTAATGAACTTTGCGAGTTTTGCACAATGTTCACCGATGCCATCTGCATTTATTGTCACAACATATTCTTGAGTTAACCTTATTCCGTGTGCTGCAAAAGATGAAGATGCCCTTGTGCTGTCAAGCACCTTGACTGTAAAATTGTCGAGCTTGAGCGATAATTTTACTATCCTTTTCACAAAATTCGAAAGTGCAATACTATTTTCGTCCTCGACAACAAAAGAATCAAAGTTTAACATTACCTCTTTTTTCTTTTGTTTTTTCTCTTCAGTGTGGGGCTCGTACTTCTTTATATCTTCGATCAACTCTATTTTCTCAATTGGCTCTGCTGGTTTATCATAAGTAGCATTGCTGAATTCCGTCAGGTAGAAAGGATTTAGGTTGAGAGTTTCCGCAAGTTTAACGATTCCGAGTGGGGCAAGGTCGGTGTGAGGACAAGTGATGTCATCCAACTTTTCAATGAAATGTTCGCTATCAGTAATGTGAAGCCAAGACCTGTTGGTGGCACTTAAATTGTTCTCCAACTCTATTGGTTGATGAAAAATAATAAGGTGTGGCACGTCCTTGATTTGGTTCTTTACAACACCTAAGACTTTAAGTTCTTTCTTTACCGTGGAATGATTTATCCTAGCTTGTTGAAGAACAGTCTTTCTCGAACCTCCCTTAATAATTTTACCATTGCATGTCCATTCTCCATTTTCATTGGCAACAACATTACCTCCATAATTTTTGAATTCTATAGAAATAATAGCGTCCTTCTTTATAAAGAGGGCATCTAACTCACATCCAATATTATAGTTGCCTGCGAACACACAGAATTCATTCGAATCCTCATAGTGAGTTTTGAGTTGCTCACAGAGAAACCGAAACTGCTCACGTTCTGCTGTTGTGTCAAAGTTTCCGACTCTGAATGTTAAAAGTCCTCCCATTACAAAATATCAATGCTATTTATGTAAACTAAATGATCTTTATTTCTGTACTGACTTTTTCGATTAAGAATTGTCAGTTTTTGGTGACAAAAGTACAACGGCTATCTATAAAAAGCAAATCGAAGTATAATAACTGATATTCAGATTGTTATTCATCATGTCGGTATTGAAATATCGAGAGAATGTGAATCTTTCTGCATAAATAACCGAGAGTTGCGTTTCCAAATCATTACCTTGTTTTGGGATGCCTGCGGTTACATACAACGGTTATTTACAGTCTATTACGTTTATATTCATCTTGTCGGACGACTCTGCCGAAATTATTTTTGTCCACCTTAAAAAAGCAGAGTTTATGCGCAGTACTTTCAAGGTTTTGTTCTACCTCAAGCGAACAAAGAACACCCCGCGAGCAGTCTATCCGGTTATGGGCCGCATCACGATCAACGGCACGATTTCACAGTTCAGTGCCAAAATCAACGTTCCGGAACAACTGTGGGAGGTCAAAGGCGGCCGTGCCAAAGGCAAAAGCGTCGAGTCGGAACGCATCAACCGTCATCTGGACAATATCCGTATCCAGATCGGCAAACACTATCAGTCGATTTGCGATCACGATGCCTACGTCACGGCTGAAAAGGTCAAGAACGCCTATCTGGGTATGGGAGAACGATACCGGACTCTTGTAGATGTTTTCGAACATTACACGAATGATCTTTTCAAACGTATCGGCGTAGACCGCTCAGAAAGTACCTGGTGGCGCTATCGGGCGTCGCTGGGACATCTCCGGGCCTTTCTGAAACACGAGTACAACCTCCACGATATTCCGCTGCTCGAATTGGAACAGTCGTTCATCGAGCAATACCACGTCTATTTGAAAACTGCCTGTCATTTGAAAGCGGGCAGCGTATGCCGCTACATAGATTGTTTAAGCAACGTGGTGAATATTTCGTTCAACAACGGTCTTATGCCGCGCAATCCGTTCGCTTTCTACAGTTATTCCGCTCCGATGGAACCGAGAACCTTTCTCAGCGAGGAGGAGCTGCGGCTTTTTCAGACGACGCGATTGAAGAGTGCCAAACACGAATACCACCGCGACCTGTTTCTTTTTTCCTGTTTTACGGGAATCTGCTACAAAGACATGCGCTATCTGACTTGCGAACAAATCATACCAGACACCAAGGGGCACCTGTGGATACACGGTAACCGTTGCAAGACGGGTGGAGAATATATGGTCAAATTTCTCCCTGCGGCTTTGCGTCTTCTGGAAAAATATCGCGGAACAGCTCCGTTACCGCTTGCATTCGACATGCCGAAACTTAGCAGTATCAATTGCTCCTTGCGTCGTATTACCAAACAGTGCGGTATCTCACGGCACATAACCTTTCACTGCGCACGTCATACGTTTGCCACGACACTCTGCCTTTCACAGGGTATTCCTTTGTCAACAGTTTCCAAGATGCTGGGACATAAACAGATCACCACGACACAGATCTATGCGCAGACTACACCGATAATGATCGAGGATGCGATCGATCGTGTCGAATCCCGGCTGGGCGGCAAATTCGCAGTATAGCGTAATCATAGATTAAATCATCCACCGCAAGGAAATTTCATGTAAGTGACCGTGTAAGTTACAAAGAATATCGGTCGGGAGTTGTCACCTTTGCACCGTAACCAACTATCTCGATTATGGATAAAGACGACAAACTCCGCCTTGCGGAAATTCATGCAATGGTCAAGACGATTTCCGTGGACCTTCAATTTTTAAGACGCCACCGCAACGTGCTTTTCGGGACACCGGTTTTGGAGTTCAACGAGGTTTGCTCGGTGCTTCACCTGAGTGCCCGTCAGGTGCAGCGCCTTCGTGAGCGCAAAGAACTCGTCGGGTTCAACGTGGGGCGCCGGCGCTTGTACTTTCAGACGGAGATCTATGACTACCTCTCCCGTTTGGAGAGAGAAAACCTCAAACATCCCGAACAGTCAATGGAACAGTGATTATGGAGCGACCGAACAATCCCAATGAAACGAAGTATCTGCTGATCGGGGAAGAGGAGTTCGAACGTCTTCTGCGCAGCTATTACATTCTCGGCAAGGGGCTTCTGGCTTTCGAATATCTCTGCGGTCACAGCGACCGTCCGATGTACCTGTCAGCCGAGGGCGTGTGCGAAGTGCTCGGCATTACGCGCGACGAGTTGGACGAGCACCGCCTGAAACGACAGATCAAGGCGAAAGTTTTCCAGCGGCAGATGATGTACAGCCTCTACGATCTGGTACTCCTCGCCGAACGTCTCGTGCGCCATAAGATCCGGTACAGGCTCTCGAAAGCGCCCCGCTTCGATGCGACGGGCCAACGCCTGTGATTCGCGTTGTATCTCAGCTTATCAAGACCGGTCGTTTGCGGCCGGTCTTTTTCTCCGATTTCGTAAAAGCGACGAAACGACAGCAGGAAGAAAGGAGGTATAGACAAATACCATATATCCGATCTACCGGCCCGCTTCGAGGGAAGCCTTTCGGAACTCTTTGAGCAGCGTCATCAACTCCAATGCGGCTTTACGAGCCCTCCGTCCGGCTGCCTTGTTGCCTTTGAATCACTGAAGATATGCATCCTTCTGAAAAGCTGCGATGCGATCGTTGATCTGTTCGAGTAATTTTTCCATATCGATTTTTATTTGGTCGTTATGAAACAAATATAGGCAAAATCGGCTGCTGTCGGACTCTTTGCCCGCTTTTTTATGCATGATACGGTATCGTCCCGGTCGGACGCGGGGCAAGTTAGCGGCAGGCTCACAGTCCCTTATCGCCTTTTCCGCGCACGATCTTCCCTTCTTCGAACGGTATCGCACGCGGAAAAGTCGCACGGGCCGCCTGCCGCAGTTTCCGCCCCGTCGTCCGACCATGCAGGACATTCGGTCTGGCGACACAATAAGAATATTCACCAAATTGTTTCGAACCATGAACATCTATCGGATTTCGGCGGAAGGCTACGCCATGTATCTCTTCCGCGTTGCGGCGCGTACACAAGCTGCCGCCTGTATGAAGCTCGCAGTGCTGCTCGGCATAGCGGCCGGGAACTGTCGCGTTATGGAAACACTTCCTCTGAACGACCATGTACGGGAAATCGAATCCTGCCGTACGCGGGTGTCTGCGCGATGATATGCTGGATGGACCAGAAGAGCTTTACACGCTTGACGCTTACTCCCGACTATCGAACTACTTCGGAGATACAGAGGGCACAAGGCTTGTTGGAGGAAGTTCTGCCCACTATTCCCGATGCGGAACTGTTGTACGGCGTTTTCTATAATGAAAATACGGAATACTGCACGTTCGAACAGAGCCGTATCTGTTTCCGACGCAACGGAATCCTCTTTCGGATCAATAAGCAGTATTCTCCCAAACCGACCTATACGATCGACATCGACACCTCGGATTTCAAGCACGTAGATCTTCATATGCAGGCTCGTATCCGAGATAAATATCCGGCACCGCACCGCATCGGTGTCCTATCCGAGCATAAGGTCAATATTTGGGTGGACTACCTGACTAAGATATGGCACGACCTGGAACACCTCGATCGAGAACGCAATGCCCATATCGCCGCCCATCGATCGCGGTTGGACAAACTCCCGGATGTCAAGTGGAACAAAGATCGCGACAGAGGATCTATCGAGCGTAACGGTGTCTGCTACAGTTTCCGCTACGAAACGGGCACGATTCAGGAAAAGGTATCGCTCGATTACGGCCCCTGTACGCTCGACGACTTCCTGGCCCTTTCAGATAACCGCTACAGACCGAAATGCTGAACCTTTTTCAAAACGATTCCGAATCGGGAATGATACCCTTTCCGGAATATTTCATACGCAACCTGTATGTCCATCGCTTCCGGCTGTCGAGCCGGAGCGCTGACACGCGCCGCCGGATCGTCCGCTGGCTGTTTCTGCATTTCCACGTCTATGACTACCATCCTGCGGATGCTGAAACTACGGGACGCTACCTTTCGCGGGAACGGTTCCCGCCCCTGCTCTTTATGACGCTGACCGAGGATTTTCGCAAGGACTCCTCGCTGTGTCTGCGGATAATCTCCACCGACTTCTATACGCTCTATCTGGAAGGGAACGTCTATTGTGACGGCCGGTGGCATAACATTCGACTGTAACCTGTTCCCGCCTGAAAGCGGCGGGAACGCAAACCTGTTTTACGATGGCGAATATATGTATCAACCGCTTCTATTGTTCGACGGACAATGAGGCGAACTACGAAAAGATTCTCTACGGCCTCGGCGATCGGTTCGACCTGTACGACCTCGACGGCCGCGATAACTGGATGCGCGGGGAGTTCGACTCGAAATGGTGCTACCCCGAGGAGGCGATCGCAGCGATGATGAAGACGTTGGAGAAGGACCCGACGCTTCATATCGAGATCGTCTCCTGTGAGCCGGGGATGCAATACCTCGAAGCGCATATCTACGACAACGGCATGTGGAATAGCTTTTAATAGGATGAAACGGAATTTTCGAGTAGGTGTACGCTACACGTTCGAAGGAGCCTACACCGTTCGGGCGGTTTCCGACAAGGAAGCCGCCCGGCTTGTTTTACGACGATGCGGCCTGACGTGCGGCGACATCCATACGACGCTCGACGAGCTCACGTGTCCGGATTGGGACTTTCCTATACATCCCGACACACGGATAGGAAACGTCGAACCGATCGAGATGCCGGAGCGGAAGGCTTAAAATTATCAATACGAACTAATCTATGACCAAGTACAGATTTTATGAGGACAGGAAGGTCTCGGTGTGGGAGCGCATCTACTTTTCCATCGAGGCCGCAACGATCGAGACAGCGGAGGCGCAAGCTGCGGCGATCGCTCACAGGTCCCTTTACGCTGCGGCGTGCGACGACGCTGCGATCGAAATCGAGGAGAGCGAAACGCACTACGAAACGATCCGAGAGATCGCTCCGTCCGAGAACGAGGGTCGTGCTACGGTCCGAATCCACAGTGTAGACGACAATTACCGGATGATCGCCGACAACGGTCCGACATCGGAAACGAACGAAACGCTAAATTGAATTAAGACCTATGAAACGATTTGAAAAAATTGCTAAGCGCTATGCGCTTGCGAACAGCTATTTCAAAAACCGGCGGCTTATCTGGCCGGATACGCTTTGCGAAATTCACGATTACCTGCAACAACACGGTGAACTGCCGTTCCGCTACGACGGGGATAACTGGCCCTACGACGCACTGTGCGAGCGGCAGAAGCGACGCGGTGTCCGCCTGTCGCAGTACCTTACGCCCGATGCTACGGCCCGGCGGATCGCCGCCCTTGCCGTGCGGTATTTCGAGAATGACAGCCGTATCATGGACGTCTGCTGCGGTACGGGACAACTCACCCGGGCCTTGATCGCCGAAGGCGTGCATCCCTCGCAGATCGTGGGATTGGAAGTCGACCGGGAGCTGGCGGACTTTTACGCACGCCTGTATCCTGTGACGCAAACGCTGATCGGGCCATATCGGGACATCGATTTCCGCTGCGAGAACGTCGTTGCCAACCCTCCTTTCGAAACGACGGAGGTCGTCGATTTTCTTTCGTGGCTTGCGAAGGTACAACAGCCGGGCGACCGGAGTGTGTTGCTACTTCCGCACGGTTTCATCGACAAACAGCGCCCCAAGGGCATACAGGAAACGTTGCGGCAATTCAAGGTTCTGTACCGTACACCTATGCAGGAGCGGTTCGCGCGGACAAATGTCATAGCCGAAATAGTCGTTCTGGAGCGACGATAGCATCCATTGCGAAACATTCCGGCAGGCCGCTCGCTCCCGGTTCTGCATTTCAGGTCGGGATCGGGAGCGGTTGCGGTATTGCCGTTTCCGCGATTTTTCGTATTTTTACAGAGTATTGGCATTGTTCGATGATGTAAGCAAGACGCCTATGACGACTCTTCGCTGCGTGGTGGAACGCATCACCTATCAGAATCCCGAAAACGGGTATTCGGTATTGAAGGTCAAAGTAAAGGGCTACGATGATCTGGTTACGCTCGTGGGCAACCTGCTGGAAGTTCCCGTGGGGAGTGTCCTGCTGTGCCGGGGCGAGTGGAAAGTGGACAAACGTTACGGCAGCCAGTTCGTTGCCGCAACGTGGGAGGAGACGATGCCCGCCACGGTTTACGGCATCGAGAAATACCTCGGCAGCGGACTGGTGAAAGGCATCGGTCCCCGTTTTGCCCGTGCGATCGTCCAGCGATTCGGTGCGGCGACGATCGAAGTGATCGAAACCGACATCGAACGGCTCTACGAGGTGCCGCAGATCGGCCGCAAGCGCGTGGAGAAGATCCGCGAGAGCTGGGAGCGGCAGAAGGAGATCAAGAACGTGATGCTGTTTCTCCAAAGCTACGGCGTAAGCACGGCCTATGCCGCCAAGATCTACCGAGAGTACGGCTCGGAGAGTATCGACAAGGTTCGGGAGAATCCTTACCGCCTCGCCGACGACATCTGGGGCATCGGCTTCAAGACCGCCGACGGCATCGCCGGCAAGATGGGCTACGGGAAGAACGATGCCCGCCGGTGCCGGAGCGGGATCCTTTACACGCTCGGCCAACTCTCGGACGAGGGACACGTCTATGCCGAACGGGAACAACTCGTGCAAGCGGCCTGCACGCTGCTCGAAGCCGACGCGGCACCCGTCTGCGAAGCGTTGGAGCGGATGATCCTCTCCGAGGAGTTGATAACGGAGCGGGAGGCGATCTACCTGCCGGCGTTCTATCATGCGGAGTGCGGCGCGGCACGGCGGCTGAAAGAGCTCGCGGAGAGTGCGGGCCGCACGTTGTTCACTACGGAGCTTGACCCCGGCGTTCTTACCGCAGAAACGGGCATCGACTACGACGACGTGCAGCTCGCTGCGATCCGGCAGGCCGTGACCTCCAAGGTCATGGTGCTCACGGGCGGCCCCGGCACGGGTAAGACGACCACTACGCAGGGCATCATCGCGGCGTTGAAGAAGGCGGGGCTGCGCGTTCTGCTGGCGGCACCTACGGGACGGGCGGCCAAACGCATGAGCGAAGCGACGGGTATGGATGCCAAGACCATTCACCGGCTGCTGGAATACAATCCGCAGGACGGTTATAAACGCAACGACGAAAATCCGCTGGACGGCGACGCCCTGATTGTGGACGAATGCTCGATGATCGACATCCTACTGATGAACAACCTGATGAAAGCCGTTCCGGTGACGATGCGTCTGGTGCTTGTGGGTGACATCGACCAGCTGCCGAGCGTCGGTGCAGGCAATGTCCTGCGCGACATCATCGACTCGCAGAAGATTCCCGTCGTGCGCTTGACGCGAATCTTCCGGCAGGCACAGAAGAGCCGGATCGTGATGAGCGCCCACGCCATCAATCAGGGCCGTTTCCCCGATATGAGCAACGGCCGCGATACGGATTTCTTCTTTATGAAGGAGGAAGACCCCGAACGGGTGGCTGCCACGGTCGTTCGGCTGGTGAAGGAGCGCCTGCCGCGCGCCTATGGACAACGGCCGGACAAGATTCAGGTTCTCACGCCGATGCAGCGGGGCATCGTGGGTGCCGCCAACCTGAACCTGTCGTTGCAGGAGGCCCTGAACCCTTCGGGGCCGAGCCTGAATCGCGGAGGCTACACCTACCGTCAGGCAGACCGGGTGATGCAGGTGCGCAACAATTATGATAAGGAGGTTTTCAACGGCGACCTGGGGTATGTCGAGAGCGTGAATACGGAAGACCGGACGCTGACGGTGGATTTCGACGGCCGCAGCGTGGAGTACGACGTAACGGAGCTCGACGAGTTGACGCTGGCCTACGCCACGACGATCCACAAGGCGCAGGGATCGGAGTATCCGATCGTGGTCCTGCCGGTGCTGATGACCCATTACGTGATGCTCCAGCGCAACCTGATCTACACGGGTATCACACGGGCCAAGAAGATCTGCGTTCTGATCGGTGCGACGAAGGCCCTTGCCTGCGCCATCCGGAATCAGGCCGTGCTGAAACGCAATACCAAACTCAAGGAGCGGCTGAACCCCGCCTTGAACACGTGATCCGGGCGATCGCCTTTCGACGACGGATCGGATCACTTACCGCAGCAGATGCCGCAGGGCTTCGAGGGGATGATACAGCAGCATCCGGGGTCCGGCATAGCGCATCACGGCCCGAATCTTTTCCCGCTGTGCCGGAGCGTAGCAATGAACCGTGCACTGTTTGCAGGAGCCTTTGAGAGGGCCGTAGCGGCAGGTTTCCAACCGCCGGCAGGCGTAGGACAAAAGGCTGCGGCACGCCTCGCACAGCTCCGCGTTGTGCTCCTTGCGACGGCAATAGAGGCGTATCATCCGTTCTACCGTCCGTTTTTCCCGTTCGATGCGATCCATCCTATTTCGCCTTTACGGTCAGTAGCTCCCGCCAGTCGGTCGTATAGCGCGGCGAGAGATGTTCGCGGTTCATACGGAACGGCTCGGTTCCCTGTGCCGCGATGACGATGCTGCCCCGGCCATAGACCTTGTTCACCCGATCCAGAGCCTCCATCAGTCGTGCGTGCTTCCCCTTGTCGGGCGGTGCGAACAGAGTGCCCTGCACGCCCGTTGCCGGTACGATCTGCGCGAGTGTCACACCGGCTTTTTTGTACCCGAACCCTGGACGATAAATTTGCCGCAGCGCTGCACGGGCCTGCCGGACGATCTCCAGCGTGCTGTCGGTAGGTTCGGGTAAGGTCAGCACGGCCGTTTCATAGCGCTGAGGCTGGTCGTCCCGGTGGCGGTTGGTGAAAATGAATCCGTGTATCTGCCCGCAGAGAGCACGCTGGGCGCGGAGCTTCTCGGCGCACATCGAAGCGAACTCCGCGACGATGCGTTCGAGCTCCTCCCGCTCGTAGATCTCCTTGGGGAAACTGCGCGAGACGGTGATCTGCTGCTTCTGCTGCGGCATCTGTTCGAAGCCGATGCACTCGATGCCCTGTAACTCGTGCCACGTCCGCAGACCCGTAATCCCCATGCGCCTGTGTATCCACTCCTCGGGCAGCTCGACGAACTGCCGCGCGGTCGTGATGCGCATCGAATCGAAGAGCTTGCCGTAGCGGCGTCCGATACCCCAGACCTCGTGCAGGGGAAAGGTCGCAAGTACCTTTTCGATGTCCTCGGGCCGATGCATGTAACAGCAGCCGTCGAGTTTCGGGTAGCGCTTGGCCAGCTTCGAGGCGATCTTGGCCAGAGTCTTGGTCGGCGCGATGCCGATGCTCACGGGAATGCCCGTGTTGCGGCGTATCGTGCGGCCGATGCGACGTCCGTAGTCGTCTAACGGCTCGGCGATGCCGTGCAGGTCGAAAAATGCCTCGTCGATGGAGTACACCTCGACGGAGGGGACGAGCGTGCGGAGCGTCGCCATCACACGGCGCGACATATCGCCGTAGAGGGCGAAGTTGGCCGAAAAGACGGCCACGCCGTGCCGGTCGATAAGCCCCTGTACCTGATAGAGCGGCTGCCCCATGCCGATGCCGAGGGCTTTGGCTTCGTTCGAGCGGGCGATGATGCAGCCGTCGTTGTTCGACAGCACGACCACGGGTCGCCCGACAAGATCGGGACGGAAGACCCGCTGGCAGGAGGCGTAGAAGTTGTTGCAGTCGCAAAGGCCGTACATCGAAGGTGTTATTTGAAGGTTTTGACGACGTGACGCACCACGCCCCAGATCGAGAATTCGTTGTCGGCATCGACGCGAATGGGCGGATATGCGGGATTGGACGGCAGGAGCCAGGCCCCCGCAGCTTCCAGCTTGACCCGTTTGACGGTGAACTCCCCATCCACGTAACAGACGGCGATGCATCCGTCGTAAGGCTCGACGGCACGATCGACGATCAGCAGGTCGCCGTCGCCGATACCGTCGCCCGTCATGCTGTCGCCCTCGACACGCACGAAAAATGTCGAGGCAGGATTCGGCACCAGCTCACGGTTCAGGTCGAGCGGCATGTCCAAAAAGTCGTCCGCCGGCGACGGGAACCCCGCCCTGACCGTGCCGCCCGACAGAGGAACTTCGCACGGAGTAGACAGGCCCGGACGAAAGATTCGCAGTGTTTTTTTATCCATTCTTCTACATTTTACGGAACAGGTGTGAGTCTGTACCGGCCTTGAAACAGCACCTCGGGGAGCGGATCGGCGGACATCTCTCCGGCCCAGTAGCGCACGGCTGCGGCGGCTATGTCGCGGGCCGTGGCCGTACGCTCGTCTATGGCGTCGAGCCAGCGCATGTCCCCTGTAAAACGGTCGTACGTTTCGAGGATTTGCACTTCGCATAGCTGTGCCGAGGACATGCCGCTGTAATTCCTGTAATATTCGCAGGCCGCTCTCTCCGTGAAGAAATAGGCGCAGTCGGTGCGACCGATACGCATGTGCGGAGGACGGTGCAAATCGAATGCCGCATCCCAGATGCAGCAGACGCACGCCTGATGCTCCGGATTGAAAGGGTCGAGCTGCGGAAAGTGGTCGGCAAGCGAGGGAATCGTTTGCAGGATGCTTTGGCCGCTTAACAGCGACTGGACATAAACAAGACGCATGATCTGCGCGTGCCGGGCATAGTCGGGGTGTCGCAGGTTGTTGTCGCGCGTTTTCGTATCGAGATCGATTCCGATTTGCGTACGGTCGGATTCCAAACGGTAGAGTGCCATTGCGAGATTCTGTTTCGGGTGCCTGCAAATATAGCGATAAGACACCGAAAAGAACACGTAATTTTCGATTTTCCTTCGCCTCCGGTTGCCTGCGGGGAAGCTCGGCACGCGCACGGCCGCTGCCGCGCCCTCGTCGGCTGCGGACGGGAAAATCATCCTCGGCGTCGGCATACCTCCGCCCTGCGGTATTTTCCCGTCGCTGCGCCGCCGTCGCGCACCGGTGTTCTTCCCGAGGCAACCGGTACGTCCGGGATAATACAGATCGTCTGCCCGACAGATTCGGAGGCGGTCGAGGTTGTTCCGCGACGCTCCGGTCTTCGCTTTTCGTTTACGAATCTCTAAACCGATAACGAACCATGACACATGATCCGACGAAGGGCTGTTATACCCTCGACACGTTACGGGCATTGAATCCGCTTTACGACCACGAACACGGCCTGACACAGCAGGACGTCGAAGCGGTCAATGCCATGAAGAAATACATCGAATCGACACGCAGCGCCGACAGGCCGCAGTGCGGCGATCGAGTGCGATACGTTTCCCGCCACGGTGACTATGCCGGCAGTGCATTGATCGCCTACGACAGAAACGATATGCTCACCGTCTGTATCTGTCCTTACGATCCCTTCGCCTCGCGGACGAAAGACGGCGTACAGTGCTGTAGCAGCGGAGGCCCCTTTACCCATGTCGCGGCTGCCGCATTCCGCTATGAGGGCCCCCGACGGGGTTCTTTCAAAATCTGGGGTCACGACGGACCTTGCGGCAACGGGTCGATCCGCTTCGAAGCCGAAGTCGCGGGGTGGAGCTACCGCGAACCCGATCCGCTCTATGGCGACTTTACGACCGAGGCGTGGCGCAGGCTCTATGTCTATCGGATCGAACGGCCGTGCGGCAGCGATCTTTATCGCACGAACGGCCGGGAGATCGGCGACGAAGCAGCGTTCCAGACGTTCCTGCACGACTACAAAGCTACCGTATTTCCGGGACGTTCGCCCCGGCAGCTGGTCGTCTGGTGCTACCGCCCTGCGGAGAGACCTCTGCCGCAGGAGCAGTGGGATGCGCTCGACGCGCCGATCGTCGATTGCCGTATCTACAACGTCCCGCAACCCGTGAAGATTCTCTACGACGATCTTCGGCACGAACGGATCGTCTATTACGTTCCGCCCACACTCCATATCCATTAAATCCCTATAACATTATGAATGACGACACACTGATCGTTACCGAAACCGAGGGCGATACGTTCGACTTGCAGCTCTCGGAGTCTTCGACGCCCGAAACCTTTCGACGCCGGGCCGCTTCGCTGACGGGAAGCGGCCTTTCCGAATCCGAAGCGCGGCATGTAGTTGCGACGACGCCCGTTCCGATGGAGATTTTCTGCGACTCCGAGCGCGGAATCTTCGCTGTCGAAGCCGAACCGCTCGCCTACAGCCCGCTGTTCAATCCCTACACGGGAGAGGAGATCCCGAACGAGAACCTCCGAACGGAGGATGCGAAACTTTCCGACAGCCGGATCACAACGGAAAGAGATAAGATGCTGGAACGATACGAGGCGATCGACCGAATACACCGCCGACGCCTCGTCGATCTGATGACAGGAATCGTTTCCGAAATGACGGGCCAAAGCCTCGATTCAGGCAACGAATATCCGGCATCGGACGAACGCCAGGATAAATGCTATGTCACAGCTTTCCGGATAAAACATGCTGTGTTGTATGCCTGCCTGTCGTACGACTACGGAGGGGATCGCTGCGTGCCGGTGCGGGACCTCGAAGTCGGACAGCTTTTCGATGTCTTGCGGATGATGCTGCAAGACCTCTGAATATCATTCCAACCCGTTTGCCCCGTAATCGCCGTTGATTACGGGGCGCATTTGTTTTACCATGAAATTTACCGCTTATGAGCCACGAAATCATCAAAAACATCTTCGTCACCGCCGACCGGCGCGTGATCGTCTGCCATGCGCCCGGCAATATCCAACCGCAGATCTTTCATGAGGAGGAATACGAACCCCTGACCGAACTGTTGCGCAAGGAGGGCTACGAACGCCTGGAGGAGGAAATCCTCTATCTCTTTTTTCTGGGGGTCTGGCAGAACGACCTGCGGCACGGCCGTGCCGTCGCCCGCGCTATCGAGCAGGAGCGGATGGATGTTTACGAACTCTGGAAACGATGCGATCGGGACGTATCGTTCCGACGGGAGTTTATCAGACATTTGGCCACCTATCTCGAACCTTTGACGGTCGAATTGCCGAACCTATAAAACCTCGATACGACTATGCAAGTGAAATTATTGCGTCAGGCCGCAGGTCGGGATGACCGGATCGTCGCGGCCTATGAAGATGTGACCTTCCTGAACGAACACGTCGGATGGTACCCCATTATAAAAGACCGGTTCCGTAAGGCGAACGATATAGTTGTCGTCGTACTGCGTGTCGGCGACGTTTGTTTCGAAGCCGGAAGTATGTTTCGCAGAGGAATGCTCCGCAAGGAATATATCGAAGCGCGGACTGCGGAAGCTCGCAACCTGCGAGCCGCCGTGCAACGCCGTATGGCGAGCTGCCAGTGGATTCCGTCGTCTTACGTGGCAGCCTACGAAGCACTGGGTTGGGATGCCCGGCCGTTGAAGGGGCATCGCACCCGTATG
This sequence comes from Bacteroides sp. 43_108, assembly GCA_001915545.1. GTDB lineage: Bacteria > Bacteroidota > Bacteroidia > Bacteroidales > Bacteroidaceae > 43-108. The sequence goes on from MNQS01000127.1 coordinate 22,578, forward strand.
CGCGAACTGTATGCTGCGGAAGACCGAAGACGGGAACAAGTGCGGATCGAACGGGAAAATGACGACAGCGGCAAGAGGAAGCGCGGCTGAGAACGTCATTGAAACGGGCCGAGGCTGCTTTTCGGGAGGGAGGATTCGTCGAAACGGAACTCTTTATTGTCTTGTGCGGCAAATATGGGATCAATATCCACCCCCGGACGCTCGGCATGCTGCAAAGACGGATTGCCGATTTATCCCGAACGCAGATCCATTGCAAAGGCGTGAGCCGAGGTTTCCGTATCTCGTCGTTGCGCGGATGCCGCGAATTGATCGATCGCTTGGCGGAAAAACTAAAATAGATTTTCAAATATTCACCCTGTAATTTAACTCAATATGAAAATTATGTGTCAGGAGCACTACGACGAAGTAGTGTGTTATGCCGAACGAATCGGCGACAAAACATTGGAAGAACGGTTGAACGATCTGAAACGGTGGGAGCGGAATCCGAACTGTCCTTGTGAAATCGAACTGTATAAGGATTCCGCGCCTTATTCCTTTCTTTTCAGGCAGCGCTATGCCGACAGCAGTACAGGCATTGTCGGCGGACTGGTCTATCACGGCACACCCGATCGTTCGGGATGTTACTGCGAACCGAGAATCCGCGGCTGGGAAATTCATACGTGAAATGCGGATTCTGATTTGACAATGAATCTTGATTAATAAATGACGGTACATCATCATATTCTCATTGATTATCAATGGTTTACAACTTAAAAGGTAGACTACTCAAAAATTTACTTGTTTTTTTGCGAAAAATCTAAGATTTAACGTTTTTTTTCATCGACTCTCTCCGAACAGAGGGAAAAAAGGCAAAAACGGCCCTTTGGGGCCCTGACAGACCCCGTCTGCAAATATAGAGCATGTCGGGGTTTATTTCGCCAAAATGGGCTGTAAAATCGAGTATGGATTCACGGATATTTTCAGGCTCCAATCGTGGAATCTTGTCTTTGGTCAGAGTGTCATTTTGCTCGGCTTTAATAACACCAGGAGCACAAATAAATTTTGCAGCCAAAAGAGAAAAATGGCTGAGTCCACTTTCAAGGCGCAGCCATCTCTTTTTTCCCTTATTTTGACTTTACTTTAATGAACGTATATATGAATACGGGGATAAAGTAAAGTTGATGATTTCATGGAAAAGTGTAGCTCTCAAGCCTCAATTTTGATGGAAAAATGCTTAAAGAGAATCTGATTCGTTAGGAAAGGTGTGAGATAATTATTATTTGTTTAAGAAAATGCCTCAATCATACCTCTCCCTAAAAATAGAAAATTATTCTGAGTTATTTATAAGGCATACAAGATATTATGGGAGTGTGGCATGTTTTCATGGGGAAATGTGTCTAAAACTGCCATTTTGTCATATTGTGTGTGACAATTCCGTTAGAAATCTGACTTTTAGCCCTATTTTGGTCTATGGCATACATTATGTGTATATTCTTTTAGATTAAAGCCGGGTTAAGACCGATGGATACGTTTTATGGATTGTACGCAATTGTGTTCCACACGCAGGTTTTGGCTGACGTGTGAGTAGTATTTCTGACTTTCCAAATGGCTAAGAAGAGCTGTGTAAGCTTTATTACCAAGAAGGAGATCAGAATGAACCAAGAAGGTGCTAGTAAAGTATTCATGACTTTCATAAACAATGTAAGTTGGTGATACAAAGCTAACAATAAATTTCTACAGAAGAGTAGCGTTGACTAATGCGCAAGCAGGAAGCAACATCAGGCATGTATCCATCAACAGGCATGCTACGACCGGCTTTAATCTTTTTTATATTTCATCTGAGAACATGCATGACTGGCTTAAATTTAAGAAGTATTCTCACATAGGTGAACCTTTAACAGAGAAAGATCTAGCTTGGGTTGTAAGGTACGTTACAGATCCTCAAAACATATCAACACATAAGTTTGTTCCGCTACTGCATAAAGTAATAACCCAGAGAAAGTACAGACCTGAAAGTCCCGCATCAAAGAATGGGAGTGGAAAACGAAACCGTACGGTTAAAGATCCCAAAAAGCGTCATATATTCTATGCCTCGCATTTAGATTCAATCATATATAGTTACTATAATAGCATTCTTGCTACTGCCTATGAGAAGTATTTGTCTGACAAGGGATATAAAAATGTTGCCGTTGCATATCGCAAAATACCCAAAGATGATACCTGTAGTGGCAATAAGTGCAACATAGAATTTGCTTATGATGCATTTCGTTTTATATTGGATAACAAGTCTCGCGAGTTGTCTGTGATAGTAGCCGACGTTACTTCTCCTTTTTTGACAATTTAGACCATAAACTATTACATCAACAATGGAAGAAAGTTTTAGGGTAAGTGATTTGCCGGCAGACCACTACAAAATATTCAGAAATCTTGTCAATTATACGTATGTAGATGTAATAGATTTATTTGAGAGGTTTAAGGACCGAATAATCGTAGAACGTTTCAAACCCAATGACACGTCATGTAAAGAACTGAAGCGAAAAAGGATCTCCAAGATAAAAAATATGCGATATGAAAATGCGGTCGCATTTTGCGATAAGACGGAGTTCTTTAGGACTGCCACAGATTTAATAAAAGCAGATAAACCGTATGCTTCAACAGTTCGAGAGAAACTAGGCAAGGACGCGAGAAAAGGCATACCTCAAGGTACCCCTATAAGTGCAACATTAGCGAATATCTATATGATTGATTTTGATGATGCTATTTATAAGGAGGTATCATCAAGGAGGGCATATTATCAACGGTATAGCGATGATTTGATAATTATCTGTGATAGAGCCGACGAGAAATACTTTTATGATTTAATAATTAGGGATATAGATGCAATAACACGCCTTGAGATTCAGGCCGGAAAGACTCATATTTACCGATATGATGAAAATTGTAATGGAAATCTAGTAGGCGGGATCGTAATGGAAGATGGCAATGTGTCTCCCAATAAGCAGTTAGAGTATCTAGGGTTTGCGTTTGACGGCACAAAAGTTCGAGTAAAGACTTCTGGATTCTCGAAATTCTACAGAAACATGAAGCGAGCTTTTAAAAGAGGTGCTTTTTTTGCAAAGAAGCCGCATATTCCATCGGACAAGCTATTTGAGGGAAGGTTATATAAAAGATTTACTCACCTTGGTGCAAAACGCAGGTTAAAATGGAAGCAGGACAGCAGTAACCCTAGCGGTTTTAAACGAACAACCAAATACGATTGGGGCAATTTTATTAGCTATTTAAGAAAAGCTGATAATGTAATGGCTGATATCAATCATGATAAGTCTATATCTGCGCAAGGTCGAAAGATCTGGCCAAAGTTTCATCGATTAAAAAAGCAGGCCTATGAGGATATCGACAAACACAAGAAAGGGTAACATTACGAGATATGTGCTTCAAAGTGCTACGGGCTAATAACTCACAATCTTGTGAATTAGGTGGAGTCGATACGCTTTTACGGTGTATGTGATTCACGATATTCTATGCTAGATTCACCCAATTAGATTTCTTCCACGCCAATCTCTTTGAGGTACTCATATATGCTGTCATACCACTCGGGCTTTCTGGTCTTATCCGGAGGTGTTCCGCAGTCACCATAAGGTACGACAATGACCATACCCTGACGGGCTCGCGTCAGCAAGACTCGATACGCATTTATCTGGTACTTTTGGTTCTCCTTCTTCTTTATGTTCTGCCATTTAGTGCCACTCCTGAGTTGGAAGTGTTCCCATTTGTCGTGAGTCTTATTGAGTCGCAAGTCTGCATCCCATGCGACACACGCCCAATCAATCTCCAAGCCCTGTACTTTGAACTCGGTTAAGGTGTCCTCAAGGCAGTTGGATGAGCGAATATCCGTATCATCCTCGAGAAACCAATGGACAAAGTCCGGTTGGTAACGAACATTAATACTGATTGCTTTCAGTCGTTCTGCCTTGCTGCTTGCAAGCAGCCCAAAACGTTCGCTTCCTCTGGCGTGAGAACGTAGCCATTCCTTGGCTTTGGCAAGGTCTCTTGTCAGCACGATTGGATAGTTATTTAATTCTCTCAGCGTCTTGGCTGCATCCTCCTTTTGAAGATTGAGTAATTGATGGCAGAAGAGACTGACCTTCTCTGCTCGGAAGGAACGCATACTTACGGATAAATGAAGATTCGGTTCAATATACAACCTTGTCTTATCCTCAATCATTCCGATAGCTTTCCCTCCCACATACTCACTGTCGGTCAGTTTATCGGATATGTAGACATCCCAATGCTTGAAACGACGATTCAGTGATTCAAGCCACTCTTTGATGCCGGCCTCGCCTTTATTAATCTCTTGGCCTCCACCAATCAGACAAATTACAAGGCCCCAATCTGTTCGACGGTCAATACACGAAATCAGATACTCGGGTTCGGAGTATGGGAAGTCATTGATATGCTTCTTCTCCTTCATAAATCGCTGCAACTCCTCCTTGGTCCATGCTCTTTGCGCTTCGTCAAATATTGCAACCGGCTCAGCCGGAACAAATGATTTATCATTATGGCTGGCGAAATATTCGGGGATTGGGACAATATCATCACCTTCCACTTTTGTTCCCTCCAGATAGAGGTCGCGGTAATGGTGAATCATCTGTATGAAGGCCTTAACCTTGCTTTTGGCCTCAGCTTTTGTACATGGTTTCTCGGAGGTTAGCCCATTCTGGTAATCCTCCTTACTCCTGCGAATATAATCGCGGGTAAGTGCTTCCTGTAAGACCTCGACCAACGGAAAGTTGCCGGATAGGTAAACAGCCTTCTCTCCCTTGTTGAATTGGTCTATGGCGGTTTGAAGACCAATTAACGTTTTGCCTGCACCCGGGACACCTGTCACAAAGCAGATGGCTTTTCGTCGATTGGTACGACATTGATCTATGATACGATTGATACAAACTGCCGTTTGCTCAACATCGCCATCGTGTTTTGTAATCTCTGCAACATTGTGTTCCTCATACAATGCGACAGCTGCTTCGATAATGGTAGGGGTCGGATCATATCCACTTTTTGCCCACGTGTCATCATCTCTTTTTGACGAGGAGTGTGCAGACCGAATGTTGGCAACAATCAGTTCGATGCACTTTTTGATTCTATTGCTATTCGTTAATAGTGGCTGGTAAACATTATCCTCAAATGGTGCGAGATCAAATTTGCAGTTTTTATTACGCTCTTTAGGAGCAACGAGTATCGGAATTAAAACGCGATCCCTACTTCCTTGCTGGAAATTTTTCAGGTCAAGCGCATAATCCCATACCTGAACCTCTGAGGCTCGGGTAAATTCTTGCTCGGAGGTCTTGAACTCCATGACCAGCACAATTCCATCGATGAGTGCAACGACATCAGCCCTACGTCCCATACGCGGGATGTTGTATTCAAAATAGACACTTCCTCGGCCCGAGAAGTTGGCCAAAGCGCTCTTTAGGATATCAATCTCTTCCACCCACGACATCGATGTCTTCTGATTGATATCGTGAGCGTGAGCAAGTGCGAGATTGCCAACAATCTCGTTGGTGGGCTTTCGGAGAAAGTTCTTTATTGAGTCAGAATAATAGAACCTGAGCGCCGGCATGGAATTCCTGTTAGTTTTTATAATAGTACTTATATGATCTCTACCTGTAAGTCTAGCCCTAAATCTGTTGAGATTTTTTTGATCTGTTCATATTTGGTTGGAGTATCAGAACAAGTATTCACAAACCATCCGTTACCAACAGGTTTGCAGGGTTTGATATAGCGTGGTTTGGGTGTTTTTAATACTAAATTATCTGCACAAACGATTATGTTTAAATCTCTCACTCTCTCTGGCCCTGCGTATTTTACTACCTCGACAAGGCTCTCTAATACCTTGTGAGGCTGTATTACTCGTCCGTCAGGAAAGGTAACCTTAATTTTTTGACGAGCGGATGTGCTCGGCTCGTTGCTGGGAGTAATAATTTCTCCGGTGACAATTGAAACTAAGTCTACCTTTAAACCAAGTCCCAGTTCCTCGGATATCTTGAGCAAATCTTCCCGTTTGCGGCGAGTATTGATGTTGGTGAATACCAACCATCCATTTGCTATTTCTTTCTGAGCAGAGGCGTATTGTTCACTTCGCTCTTTCGTTACCAGATTTACGTTTGCATGAAGGATGTTTAATTCATGTATTAAATCCGGGTAATTATCCTCAATGACCTCCGTGAATGTATCAATAGCCTTAGGGTGTTGTATGACCCTACCATCAGGGTATTCTACTCTAAGAAGCTCTGTTTTACTTCTGGTTTTGGCAACCTCGGCTTGAGTAGAGGCCTCATGACTCAACTGAACGTATGGGGCAGCCCAATTAATCGCCTTAAAGAGTTGCATCCAATCTCCCATATTCATCTTCGAATATCGATCCCCATAGAAGTCCTCAATCTCATTATATGCTCGAACTGGGCTTACATATTCACAGTCGAGAAAGGGGCGAAGTTTATCTATCAATACGGGGTTGGCAATCTTGGTTAATTTGCCTGCCGAATTTGTATAGGGAGCCTCCCAATCGATATCAGATGAGTCCTCATCCTTGTCTCCCGGATTCTGTGAGGGAGGATCTAATTGATTTTGTGGTGAATCAATTGCGTCTTGGGGCGAATCATCTGCTCCGTGGTTGTGGAGCACATCAGATTGTCCTTTGGATAGGAATGTTATATACGCATTCAGCGCCGTATTAGTGGCATTATGCCATTGTTCATTCCTGTCGCTTATCTCCGGCTGGCTGCAAAACTCTGACACGACATTATGATACTCATTCAAGTTGTTGTATGAGAGGAATAATTTCCGATACCGTGTAATATAGCCATCGTTAAGTAGAGACCGGAGGATATGGCAATAGTTTGCAATAGTCGCAGAAGAGTTGCCATCATTGGCCATGCTTTTGGCGAATGCTGCGATATTCTTAGGGTCAGCGAATGTCTTATATGCTTCGTTGGCTTCAGGTCTTCGTTTTGAGCCTATTGCGACATAGTCACTCTCATCTTGAAAGAATATTTTCAAGTTTGACAAAATGAACTCCAGTTGTTCACGAGGAAATGCTATGACTTCTCCGTCGTTGTTCAGCGACAGTCGCTTGATACTTTGTGTCGAAGCAGCCTCCTCCTGTAGGGAGAGTCTTGAATAAAAAGACACGCTTTCACCCTTGTTTAATCGCTGTTTTGTCCACTTGGGGTGCCAAGTAGTGTATACTTTATTTTCAGAGTCATATCCCAACAGAATGAAATCAATCGCACTATTCTTTATTACTTCAAAATCCTCTCTTCTAGGTAACTGCACCCTCCATATATCCGGATTGGAGAAGTACGCAGGCGAAAGATTCTTGATGTATATATAACACTCTTTCCCATTTAATGTTAAATGGAAGGGATTTAGTCCGTTGATTATCTGGAATGAGTTGCAGCCTTCCAAACTCTCGATGAAGATTTGCTGCAGAGAGTATCTGCTGATTTTCTTAATCATAATGCTTAGAATAGGCTGTTAAACAATTGGCTATCACCTTTATTAAAGGTCGATGCTGTTGATTTTATATCGTGCAGTTTAGTTATGTTGCAAACAAACTTGACATCGGTAACATTGGCTGGTACATCCTGCTTCAGGATACGAGGAACTATCTGGTAATCATAGTAGGCCAAGGAATCCACAGCTGTGACATAATCAAAATAGACAGAGTCGATTTTATTAATGTCATTGCCTAATGTCTGTGCAATGATGGTGTATAATCGAATCTTATCCTCTGTATCCAACAGGCGATTACATATTTTATCGTAAATATTCTTGACAGACAGTCCATTTACGTTCTCTCCGGATTCGCGTACTGTTACCGAAGCAATCAGGAGTCGAGAGTTGGGTGAGGGATTAAGTTGGTCCAATGAGAACCTGTGGATTCTCTCCTCTGAGGAAGTGCTTTTTACCTCAATCTTATCTCGGCCTAATGTAAAGTCGTATTTAGATGATGGGATAGTATGCCATGCATTAACCAGTGTATGAGGATCGAGACTTTGGTCAATAACCATTAACTCGGCCCATAACCCCTGTATCTTCTTCCGTGGAGTAGATGCTAAAGCCGAGAAGATAGCCACCAACCTTTCAACCTCGGTAGACAGTTCTTGCTTTGAGGGATGAGGCGGCATCTTCATAAGCATCATTATAAAGATTTCAATAAAGTATGTTTGCAGGTGCTCATCATTACTTCGCAATGTGATGATTGCAAATTTCCTCAATGCAGAGTCCGTGTTAGTCTCATTGACTGTACACTCCATATCATATTCTACAGATAGGAGTTCCCTGATGGTATCAGGGACATTGTTCAGCGCATCATTGGTGGCGACAAAGAACATCGGAAAAAACTCTTTGGACGCTCCCAACTTATGCGGCAAACGGCCCAGAGACACCACGTTGTATGTGTTATCCTTGGGAAGGGTACCTTTCAAAGAGAGGAACTCGTTGATTATTTGCTTAACATCCATATTTAGAAGTCTTCGTCTGAATCGTCTATATCATTACCTATGTTCGAACAGTAATTCGTTGCCAACTGCTTGGGATAATACATTGCAAGCGTGTAGGCTGTTCTTGGGAAGTCAAGAGCTGCACCTTCGAATTCGATATGATGCAATTGGATTGTTATAGTGTCCTCTGACCCCACAATCTTCCGGTCTCCTGGATAATTTGTCGAATCCGTAACGGAACTCGGACCGGCAAACAAATCGGTGTTCGGTGCAAGTCGGCGGTTGTCTTTATCGAAGCTACGGTGTCGAGGAGGGGCGGCAAATGCATTTGATAAAAATACACGTATCGCAGAGGTTGTTCATTATCCTCTGAAGATAGATATCTCAAATAGCGTATTGTGTTGGCTTTTCGTTGGGCGTCCGGCCAGTTCTTAAAATTGAAGTCTGACAAAAACTCGATGGCCTCGTCCACCTCCAGTTTCATCCACCTGTGAGTACGATCCTTTGTAGTGTCCGGTCTAACCGTAAAATCATTAGAGTGTTTATGCAAGAATGTCTCGACAACCTTGTCATTGTGCTCGATTGTATAGCGACTAGCAAAGGCTTGCATGGCGAACATTCCTTTTAATTTATCATTGACTACCCATACGGGAAGAACATTGCGACGAGTGGGACGCAGTGATGGAGATAAAAGGATGCTACGTTCGACAGAATCAAGCGAATCGCAATCTCTTAACAATTTGCGCAACTCCTCTTCGTGGTCAACATATGCATGGTAGTTGACAATGGATGATTCCGGCAGAAAAACACGGCAAGAGCGGATATAATCTTTTTTATATCCAAAGAAGCGACACCTTTGCTGGATGGTGTCCGCATTTGTCGCACTTGTCGTGTATCTCGGCATATATGTAGTTGCTAGTTTTTCAACCGTAAAGCCACGATTAAGCATCTCCGCACCCACAAGGATATGCATCTTGTAGTTATCCCATTCGATTTCTGTCTGAGCATCCTTATCGGTATTCACAAGGTAGACCTTTTTATCGTGAATAATTTCTGCGATATATGGCTTTATTTGCTCAAAAGTAGGTCTCTCCTCTGGCGCATAGTACTCAACCGCCATTGGAAATATTTTCTCAAATCTCTCAAGCAAGTCTACTTTGTCATCACAGCCATCAGGCATTCTCAGCGCTTTTCTCCAATTCTTTAACTCATTATCAATCCACCCTTTGAACGTTTTATTCCATTTCTTCTCATTGTCGGGGTGTACCATCATTGATAGATAGGTAATATCATCTGGAGCCTGCCATTTGACAACAATCGCAACAGCAAGAATATGGAACATAAGTGCGTCCTTGAGGGATTGAGGCATCCTTTCTAGCGGATTGCGTGTCTTGTGGAAAACCTCCTCGTTTGGAATTTGTATAATCAATCCACCCTTAAATAAATCATGATTGGGGCCTTTCCCAAAGAATAACTTTCCTCCGATATATCCCTCTCCGGGCGTTAGCAGCGTATGACTCTTGGGCGAGAGAAGGTCCTGCATGCTGATAAGAATATTGGCTTGAGGGGTGGCAGTATACTGAATGTATGTATTCCCCGGAAGGACGGCGCGTAAGCGCAATATTGAATCGTAAGTCGATGATCTCTCCTCCTCCTCTTGGGTTCTCTCTTCTTGGCTATTTTTACGCCCATAGTTATTCAACGACGCCTGATCTGCTTCGTCGTCAATGATAAGAACAGTTTCATCCCTCATTACAGACTTGTATTCCGAAGAATCCATGACCTGAACAAGTTTGTTGATATGGTTGTAATGCTTCAGAATCGGGATTAGGATAATGGGGTTATCCGAGGACTCTAAATGGCCAACAATATCTTCAAGGTCGTTTATAGTGGGGCTTGAATGAATCTTGTAATAATTATTGTTCTTAGCAATATTCCCTATAAGATCTTTCTTTAATCTCTTCGAGGTTTGAAAAAGTAGGTTGTTTTTAGTGCCGGCCAAATAAATAATTACACGATATCCATTATCCAACGCCAATGCCGTAAGGCCTGTAAAAGACATGGTCTTACCACTCTGCACATATCCAACAACCAAATGTGTCGTCTCGGGAGCATGGACAGCATTGTGCGGATTGCAATGGCACAAAATGTCGGTAGTCTCAGACCTAAATGTTGCTACGGCTTCAGGAGATAGACCATGGCTCTTCGTTGGCGAAACTCGTTGTGAATCTACGAACTGCTCGAAAAATTTGCCACATGTTACACTTTGCAGGGCATTCTTGGGTAGCAGTTTCTTTTCACTAGTATTTATAGTAATTTGCTCCATCATACTTTGGTCTCCTTAATATACTGGTTAAAGTAGTTTAGCATATCCGAAGCGGTGTCATTACCTTCAGTCTTGGCCGTGAATTTAGCTATGGCTAAAGTTTTAAGAATCGCCGTTATAGAATAATCTTTCAGGTTGAAGTGTTCGAAAAAAACGTGATTCGTATCAATCATACAGATAATCTCATGCTCGCTTTTCTTCGATACATCAACCCAGAACAGATGCTCGCCTTTATCTGAAACATATTTTACACTCAGTGTATATGGCACACCTTTAATTTTGTACTCATCCTTTTGAGTTTCACCCAATACGGTGGGCTCTGTAACTACCTGAGGTACAAATTCGGGAAAGATTTTTTGCTCGGGCTTGGGGGTGAATATATCAATAGGCGTTCTATTATTCTTTGCGGACGTGTCGTGCTTCTTAACAAGTTTCTTTACGACTTTGCGTGTCTCATCAAGTCTGTATTCATCGGCTTGCGCGTAGAGATCAAAGTCTTTTGTGTGTATTTCTCCTTTCAGCGCCTCCATAAGCGCTTCCAGATTCTCTTTGTCTTGGATATCATTTTTATTGAATGAGACTTCAAACCCCTCCAACTCAAGTTCTCCAAAGAGACGCTTAAATCTAAAGTTGCCTTGTGTGCCAAACAGTGATTTGGGGAAATAGCGTCCATCTGTTTCAGCACCTACAATCACACGACCTCTACGCAACAGGACCAGTCCATTCTGAGTATTGTTGATCTCTCGCAAGATAGCTATAAACCCTTGTGCGCGATATTTCCCAAACTTAAAATCTATCTCTTTTTTCCAGCGTACAATATCGCCTTTGGGATTACGAGCAAATGGAGCTTCCAAGATTGGGTATTCCTCAAATGATAGAGGTTCTCCGGCAACATATAGATCCATTTCGTTGGCTCGTAATGATTGTCGGTATATACTGGCTAACTCCGTTTTGATTTTGTCCAGACTTTTGTTTGTCGGAGAGTTTTTTGTAGGTGCTGATATAGTGACAATTGTGTAGTGATCTTGACTCGAACAAGGACTCTCTTTAAATGGAAGTTTCTTTAAATCGTTGTCAAGAACATATTGGAGGTCGAACTCGTAGAAGCGTTCGACGGGCTCCCCCAATGCCGTTGTTCTTACCGACCATGTATTGCCCAGCCAACCGGCAGCTGTTTTCATGCCCATGCCGAATTCATTGAGCCCCTTATTGTCTTCGGGGGTTTCTGCTGTTATAAATGCTTTTTGAAAACTCTGCCAATTTAGACCTCCTGCATTATCTGAGATTCTGATTGTTTGAGCTCTGTTGTTTTCTGGACTCCACTCAAAATCAACCGTTATTCTGAATTTGAAGTTGGAATCTAATAATAGAAGTTGGCTTTTGTCATCGCGATATGACTGCAATGCATTGTCAATAAACTCTGCAATAGCATGAGAAACAGTGTTCGGCAGATCTGCATATCTAGCGAACATCGTTGTGCCAATCTCTATACTTACGGTTTGTTTATTGCTATCAGTCATAACTCAATAGGTTTTTGGCAATTAGTTTAACAATCTCTACATTGACAGCATTGCCGAGAGCTTCAAAACATCTGCCTTGCGATAGTGAACCAAAGCTAATATTGTCCATACCTTGCAACTTGGCAGCTTCTCGCACCGTCATGTAACGACCCTTTGAGGGTTCTCCTTCTCTCAAGGTCTCTTGGGGAAGCTCAACCCATGGCAAAATAGGAACCTGTGTGCCTACGAGGTTAAGAGCCGGAGAGTAGTCCGGTTTTTTTATGCGAATTCCGGAAGCTCTAAACTGAACGACCTTATCCTCGATGCTATAACCGGAGTTTTTACCACAGTTCCACTCCATCTTAAGATGGCTGTTCTCGAATCGCATAACCTCTGTAAGCCAGTCGTCTAACCAGTCTTTGTTATCAGCATAGAATTGGCGATTCTGCTCTATATACCTTATTTTCCACTGAGGGAATATCTTGGCTTTATTGGTCTGTGCGTATTTAGGCAGTTGCAAAAGGCAGTCAGATAGATTACCTTCCGTGATAATACGCCCCAATTTTCCTTTGCATCCAATAAGTTTATCTGGTGTAGTGAAGGCCGGAGCAATATCAATAGGGTAGTTTGCTCCGAACTCCATTGCCCAAATAGGGAATCGAGGAATCTCATGCCCATGAGCAATGGTTTGATCGATGAACTTCTGCCATACCTCCAGTTGCATTCGAGTTTCTGGCTTCAAGTGCATATAATTCGGATCTGACTTATCAATAATCCGTCTTAAGTCACACTCCTTATTCGTTGGCGAGGGGAAGTGAAAGTTTCCGATACCTCCTTTATGCCGATCTACTGCAATAATATATATACGCTTCCTGTGTTGCGGTAAGCCAAATTGATGAGGAGACAAAATCGCGGGGACGGGAACCTCATAATCAAGATTATCCAATCTTCGATTAATTTCTGCCCAAGTATTGCCATGGTCATGCCCTTTAAGATTCGAAACATTCTCCAAAAAAATATATTTCGGGCGGTGGTATTGTATAATTGCGCAGATGTAGTCAAATAAGTTGCCGCGTTGTTTTTCATCATTAAATCCTTGCTGCTTACCTGCTTGGCTAAAAGGTTGGCATGGGAATCCGGCGCACAATATATCGTGAGAGGGAATGATGCTGATATCGATTTTTGTAATATCGCCTTCTATGTGCGTTCCAGGATAATTCTCCTCATATAGTTTTCGTAAATCATCTTTAAGTTCGGAGGCAAACACACATTTGCAACCTAGTTCTTGTAGGGCTATATGAAAACCACCAAGTCCGGCGAATAAGTCAATGAATGTATATTGCTGTTTATTTCGTTTCATCGCTATCAATTAAATCTTTGGGATCTACTTTATTGCAAACATAAGAATTTACGATGCAGAAACTCTTCCCGAGTTGTTCTGCCAGCCATGTTTGTTTGATTCCTTTCTCTTCAAGTACCTTCTTGATACAATTCATGGTTTTGCCCATTGTATAATCAAGTTTGTTATTGTTCTACGAAGGTATAAAATATTGTGCAATAAAAAGATAAAAAGAATGAAAATTTCTATTCTTCTTTATAATTGTACATTCTAGAGAAAGGTCATTTAATAATGGTGGAATGTTCTTCTTTATAAATTTCCCAGATTTATAAAGTAAAGCCCTAAAATGAAAACAAGAACTAAACGAGTGCAAATGCAAATAGACCCACCTACTTACAGTGGTTTATATGGTATTTGATATTTTAGAAACAGATCATAATGCCCGTAGACAGAATCAAGTGACAATGGCTGCCGCCAATGTCATCAAGTGGAAGCGCATTCAACTTACCAACGATGAAGCCGGAATCGAAAACAGGGAAAAAGTTTTTTGTGAGAAGGGCTGCATGGAGGTCTACAAAGAAAATCAAGCGAGGCGTGGTAAAAAGAACGTAAACCAAATCATGGAAACTATCCGCATACTGAAGGCGTTTGCGTATGAACGCATGACAATGGAGTAAATCGACAAGGCATTCTGTCAAGAGTATATCGACTATTTGTTGACGGAATATCGCCCCAAAGGAAAGCTGGGGTTAACTTTACGCTTACCGTATTCTGAATGGGGTTTTGAATGCCGCTGTTCGTGCTGATTTTATTAAATTCCATCCTTTTACGAAGATTAACAACTCGGATAAGATACGTTTGCTGAAAAAACGTTCATATATAATTGCTACTCCGATGAAAGATGAGGTCTAAAACAGGCTTATTTGTTTCCCGGCTTTAGATTGGGTATTCTTGTTTTATTGCCTATATACTGTAAAGCTATTCAAAGCAACGAGATCTAAATGTAAACCGATTTAGTTCACTTAGCGGAATGTGTAAGGCCGAATAGCGAACTAATATTTCGAGTGTAAAACAGATAAGCTAATCGCGTTTAGATCAGACAACTCTTTTTAGAGATAGTCATTTCGACAAGGTCTGAAATATTTTATAACCTTTTATGGCTCTAAAGCCTCGTTAATTTAAGTTGATAGCAGTTCTAACAGCAAAATTATGTGCTTTTTTGCATTTTTTGTTTGATTAGATGCATGATATTTGAATGTTAATAGTTACCTTTGTATGTAATCAAACAGTGATCAAGATTATGCTAGTTCAATTTTCTTTCGACAACTACAAATGCTTCAAAGAAGAAACTACTTTGAATTTTGTGGCATCCTCATTTTCTGAAAAGTGCTCACATGCAACGAAAAAGGGATATTCAGTTCTTAAAGTACTTACGGTGTATGGTGCTAATGCTAGTGGCAAAACCAAGTTGTTTGATGCTGTAAATTTTATGCGTAGCGTTGTATGCCCCCCTAAAAGAGATGGAAAGATTCCTGTATTTGATTATTGGCAAACGATATATGATTCATTTCGTCTTAATAATTATTCATCTCAAAATGAATCTTCGTTTGAAATGGTTTTTATCATTGATAATATTCAGTATAGATATGGATTTACTCTAAACAAAGAGAGTATTATAAACGAATGGCTTTACCAGAAAAAATCAAGGGAAAAATCTGTATTTATTCGCGATAATTTGAATGTAACTCTTACTGGAGATCATATTAATAGCAAGATCTTGGATATGGTTAGATCAGCAAATATGCTTTCTCCTATTGTACCATTAATTTCCATTCTTTCTACTTTTAATGATGTTTTGTGCAAAAAGATTGTTGATTGGTTTGATAGTATTACCGTAATTTCTGCTAATGACTTAAAGCCATTTGATCTGTTTGATGCTGAAAAAAAAGAGAAGATTTTACCTTTTATCAAGGCATTTGATATTAATATTGAAGACTTAGCACCTCATGAAATTGATATTGATACAATACCTGATAAAATTAAGAATATTGTGAATATTGATGCAAGTCATCATATATATGATGGTGTATTTGCAAAGCACAAAATTTATGACGAACATTATAATAGAGTCGGGTATACGAATTTTGTTTTAGAAAAAGATGAATCATTTGGAACATTTAGGCTTGTCTGCATGGCCAGACATATCATTGAATCTCTTAAAAATGGTAGTACTTTGTTTATTGACGAATTTGATGGGGGGATTCATTCATTTGTGGCAAGGGCAATTCTTGAAATGTTTTATAACGCATCTTCTTCAGCCCAACTTGTCATTAATACCCATAATACATCTCTATTGAGTTCAAAAGACGAATCTGGAAAATCGTTATTGAGGAAAGATCAAATTTATATGACGAATAAAAACCGTTATGGGGAATCGACATTGATGCCTATAACTGAATATAAAAATAATTTGCGTTCAAGCATTGAAAGAAACTACCTTGATGGGAATCTAACTGGCGTACCATCTGTTGATGCTGATTACTTAATTTCATTTGTGCAGGAGGACAAATAGTTATGGGAAAGGATCATTCATCATTTAATGCCAAACGCAAAAATTCTCGAAGTAGGAATCTCAAAAAAATCATTTTATATGTAGAAGGACGAAATACCGAATATAGCTACCTTAAGCAATTGAAAAGAGCAAATTGCAAAGTTGAACCAGTTCCTGTGCGAGGAAATGGTATAGGTAATTGTATGGATTTCGTCAATACATCAATTGGGAAATTCAATAGTTTACCCAAAAAAGAAAAAGAGAAATATTCAGGAAAATGGATGATTTTTGATTATGATGGTCACGATGATTTTTGGGATGCCATTAAATTTGCAAGAAAGAATGGCTTTCAAGTTGCTTTTTCCAGTATGTGTATCGAATACTGGTTTGTGCTTCATTTTGAAAATCATGATGGAAATCCTATACCTATTAAAGAGGGAAGCCATTCCAAAGCACAAATTGAAATGATAAATAAATACATTGGTCAATACAATAAAAAAAATAAGGGATCAATAAATTTGTACGATATAAATAGTAAGGAAATCGAAGATGATTTTTTTGACCTTTTAATGGCTGAGGATGATATCACCCACAATAGAAGAATAATTGATGCCTATCTGCGTGCAAAAGTTATTCATGAAAATAAATTGGCAGTGGGGGCAGAGTGTCAAGAATCAGTAACTACGGTTTATAAACTTATGGAAGAACTTGGTACGATTCAATACAATAAGCAGAAGGATAAATATGAATTGTACAATTGTTAATATCTCCCAATTTACTCTTTTTTAGTCCTTATAGAATCTGGTTATTCTATAAGGGACACACCTCTAATGGAAAAATAATGATTTGATAAAAAACTGTGCCTTAATTGGACAATCCCGAGAAAACAATCAAGCAAACAATTTTCAGATTTATAAAGTAATTTCTCCCATATCCGGCAAGACTGGCGGACTATTAGCGGTCGCACGAGGCGACCGCTTTTTGTATGCCTGTTTCATGACTTTATCGTCTTAATCCTGTTCTCGGTTTCTTGCCCAATAGGAGGGTTGCGGCACGGGCACAGCGGCGGGCCCATTGCAGGTCGTCATCGTCCTTGTCCCGCCAGGGAAGATCGCTTTGCGAACCTCCGCCACCACCTCCGGTAGATACGGCGGGCGTATCAAGCACACCAACAAAGATAGCTACGGCTATGTCTGTCAGCTCGCTGCTGTTGGCAACCTCCCGGTAGTCAAACTCTTCGTTGAAATAGTCACGTACCCGTTCTGGGATATAGAAACGCTGTTCCGTTCCGCCATGGGAAGAAAGCATGTAGGATACCGAGCCGGAACGATAGTGGGTATAATCCATACCGGCTGCCGGTCTTTGAACAGGTTCCGGCCGATGGTTCTGAGAAGTATTGACCTGAGCGGCAAGTCTCTCACGGTAGTGGAGTTTTTGCCAGGTTCGGGGAAGTTTGGAAATCATCAGGTTACGGGCCACTCCCAATTCGGAAGCCTTGTATTTGGTATTTCCTTTGAGGATTGCATATCCACGGAGAATATCTTTCTTATCCTTCCGTTCATATACGGAATAGCCTCTCCTGGCAAGTGCCTTCTTGTATTCTTCCCATGACCACGATGGCATGGTTCTCAATACCTCCATGCACTCTCTGTTCGGATTTCTTCCGCAGTCTTCCAGCCACGTTTCACTGCAACTCGCTCGGCTGCACGTTGTGCCCGAAGATGAATGTTATGGTCATTGTTGATGTTCCCATTTTCATCAAAGCGGCAAATTGCGGCGTGTAGATGGGGAACTTTCCCTTTGGATTCCATGTGCAGGTAAACCGTGTATTTGCTGTTTGCCAGATTGGTCGGGCAGGAACGGACTTTCCCGTCCTTGCCGCTAATCACTTGTTTGTCGAAC
>MNQS01000062.1 GCA_001915545.1 Bacteroides sp. 43_108
TTGCACTATAATTTTAATCGATGAATAATACCATGAAAGAAAGATTGCTCTTCTTGATATGTTTTTTATGCATATCATTTATGTTAAAGGCGGCGGATAAGCCAGTAATTAAAATTAGTACAGAAAATGTAGACCTTATTTACCGGGTTGGTGATAATGGACGTCTATATCAAAGTTATTTGGGAAAGAGGTTGAATCATGCTACAGATATTGCCCACTTGCCGCAGGGCAGCGAAGCATATCTTACTCATGGCATGGAAGATTATTTTGAACCGGCTATTCATATAGTGCATAATGACGGCAATCCTTCTACTTTGTTGAAATATATATCTCATACTCGGAATCAAGTGTCGCCGGGGGTAGATGAAGTAGTGATTACTATGCAGGATGATAAATATCCTGTAACTGTAAAACTTCATTATGTGGCTTACCAGAAAGAAAATCTAATAAAGACTTTCACTGAAATCAGTCATCGGGAAAAGAAACCTGTGCAGCTTCATAAGTATGCGTCTTCCATGTTGCACTTGAATCGTGCCAACTATTTCCTGACTGAATTCTCGGGAGACTGGGCCAGTGAGGCGCATGTGAAGGAACAGCCTTTGGAATTTGGTAAAAAAACGATTGATACCAAGTTGGGAGCACGTGCCAATATGTTCTGCTCTCCTTTCTTCCAACTTGCATTGGACGGAAAGTCAGAAGAGAACCAAGGTGAAGTGTTGGTCGGAACATTAGGATGGACAGGTAATTTCAGTTTTGTATTCGAAGTAGATAATAAGAACGAACTGCGTGTTATTTCGGGTATTAATCCGTATGCTTCGGAATATAGTCTGAAACCGAATGAAATCTTCCGTACTCCCGATTTTTATTTTACTTACAGTTTTAAAGGTAAAGGACAGGCTAGCCGTAATTTCCATGATTGGGCCCGTAAATATCAGGTAAAGGATGGGAACCAGACTCGTATGACTTTGTTGAATAATTGGGAAGCCACCTATTTTGATTTTGATGAAGCGAAATTGGTGAAGTTGATGGATGATGCAGTAGAACTGGGTGTGGATATGT
The DNA here is from genome assembly GCA_001915545.1 of Bacteroides sp. 43_108. GTDB lineage: Bacteria > Bacteroidota > Bacteroidia > Bacteroidales > Bacteroidaceae > 43-108. The sequence continues at coordinate 1,060 of MNQS01000062.1, forward strand.
TTTTGTTGGATGATGGTTGGTTTGCCAACAAGTATCCGCGCAGTGGTGATCATCAAGGGTTAGGTGACTGGGATGAAACGGCTGACAAGCTTCCTCATGGCATTGGTTATCTGACGGAAGCCGCTAAGAAAAAAGGTATAAAGTTCGGTATCTGGATTGAACCGGAAATGGTGAATCCTAAGAGTGAGTTGTATGAAAAGCATAAAGACTGGGTGATTCATCTTCCGAACCGTGACGAGTATTATTTCCGTAACCAGTTGGTTCTGGATTTGAGTAATCCGAAAGTACAGGATTATGTGTTCGGAGTTGTGGACAATTTGATGACAAAATATCCTGATATCGCTTTCTTCAAATGGGATTGCAATAGCCCTATTACAAATATTTATTCTGTTTATTTGAAAGACAAGCAGTCACATTTATATATTGATTATGTGCGTGGCTTGTATAATGTATTGGAACGTGTGAAAGCAAAATATCCTGATCTGCCGATGATGCTTTGTTCCGGTGGCGGTGGGCGTTCGGATTATGAGGCTTTGAGCTATTTTACAGAATTCTGGCCTAGTGATAATACCGATCCTATTGAACGTTTATTTATTCAGTGGGGATTTTCACAGGTGTTCCCAGCCAAGACAATGTGCGCTCATGTTACCACATGGAATAAGAATAGCAGTGTGAAATTCCGTACGGATGTGGCTATGATGTGCAAACTCGGTTTTGATATAAAATTAGCGGATATGAGTAAGGATGATGAAACTTATTGCCGTACTGCTGTACAGAATTATAATCGTTTGAAACCGGTCGTTCTGGAAGGCGATATGTACCGTTTGGTATCTCCTTATGGCAGTAATCATACCTCTACTATGTATGTGGGCAAAGATAAGGATAAAGCAGTTGTATTTGCTTTCGATATTCATCCCCGTTATGCGGAAAAAACATTGCCGGTGCGTTTGCAGGGGCTTGATGCAGACAAAATGTATCGTGTGAAAGAAATCAACTTGATGCCTGGAGCCAATTCTTCTTTATCAGGCAATGGTGAGGTTTTCTCTGGAGAATTCTTGATGAATGTAGGATTGAATCTATTTACTACACAGCAACTCAACAGTCGTGTAATTGAAGTAGTAGCTGAATGATTAGGGATTGATTGTATATAATTTAGTGTATTGCCTTCATTATTTGTTTTTATGAATGATGAAGGCAATTTTCTTTTCTATAGATGAATGATACTTGATCGGTTTGATTATGAATCATAGAAGATGCCGTGACACATGATAGATCTTCAGGTGTCATCGTTATATATGTTACACTTGTAAGATATATAATCTTTCGGGTTTAGGTTCTATATCAGAGCAGACTGTTACTTGTTAAGAAAAAACATTCATAGCCTCCGGAGGTTGGAACAGGGGACTAACAAGTTTGTTCAAGCAGGGCTGTTGCAGGGGGGCGGGTTTTATATCTTGGGGGAGGTATATATTTATATATAGGCTCCTTCACATCCAATTTCCCTTCCGTACCAGAATATTTTTTACTCTGAAGACAGATCTGACCTTCTGAATTACATTAACCTGCGCACATCTACAATAATCAACTTTTTCTTGAACAGTCTGT
>MNQS01000063.1 GCA_001915545.1 Bacteroides sp. 43_108
ATCTCGCCCGTCTTCTCGTCGCGGACTATCAGCACGTCTTTTTCTGTTGTTTTCTTTGCCATTTGAAAAATGTTTTAATGGGTTATTTATTAAAGAAATTATGGATACGCGCCTTGTAGAAGGCTATATCTTCCTTGCGGAAATCCTTTACGTGTTCGGAGAGGAATGTCAGTACGTCCTCCTCGCTGTAATAGGTCTTTTTGCCGAGCGTCTTGTAGGGCAATGCACCGATGCTGCGGTAGCGCTGCAGGGTACGCTTGCTTATCTGGAGCAGCATGCAGAGGTCTTGGTTGTCGAACATCCTGATACTTTCCATCGGGTTCGGGGCTTTGCCGGACGGTCGCAGGGAGAGCAGCAGCTCGTCCTGACGGTCGAGCCGTTCCATCAGCTTCTGCATCCAGTCCTCAAAATTGTTTCGTGTAAGCAGTTCCATATCTTATGTCCTCCTTCCTTTGGGTTTGCCGCCGCCCGTGCGCAGCGTGTGGTTGCGTTTCAGTTCCGTCAGTGTCGCTGCATCTTCTGCCACGGTGCAGTCTGCGAGCAGGCGGTCTATTTCCGACCGGCGGTAGCGGCATTTGCCGCGCAGCACGATATAGCCGATGCGCTGTTCGCTGCGCATACGTTGGAGGGTACGGGTACTCACGTTCAGCAGGTGCGCCGCCTCGCGGGTGGTGAGCAGCATGTCGGAAGACTCTCCCTTCCTCTCACCGGAAACGGCACGCACATAGACCGCTATCTCGGCTATCATCGTTATCACTTTCATATTTTGTCCTTTCTTTTGTTTCTCTGCGGCAAAATTCGGCAATAAACAAAAGGGGCTTTAACAACTCACTACGTGACTCACGTAAGATTTTCTTTGAAAGTGACTCCGTAACCCGGACAACCGGCACAACAAGCTGCCGTATAGCGGAAAACGGCACGCATTCAAGGCGGCTGCGTTACCTTTGCTGTAAATCATTAAATGTTTTGGTATATGGAAATCGTATCTATCGAGAAAAAGACCTTCGAGATGATGCTGGCGTCATTCAACGCCTTCTCGGAGAAAGTCGCCGCCCTCAGGCGCAAAAGCGACGGCGGGCGGCTGGAAAGGTGGCTCACGGGCGAGGAGGTCTGCGGGCAGTTGAGAATCAGCCCGCGCACGTTGCAGTCATTGCGTGACAGGCGGCTTATCGGCTACTCGCAGATAAACCGCAGGTTCTATTACAGGCCGGAGGAGGTCAGGCGGCTGATTCCGCTTATCGGCACGATCTATCCCGATGGAAAATGACTCTGTTTTTATTAACCACTTAATCCGATGTTATGATGAACGAGAACAACGAGGTTTTCACAATGGAGGACGAGCCGGTTGCCACCGCGATACAGAATATGCTCAAAGGCTCCAAATGGCTCTCCGCATTTTTGGAAAGTTACCGTCCGCCACTGGACGGGGAACATTACCTGACGGACAAGGAGGTGGCGGAAATGCTCCGGGTAAGCCGCCGCACCTTGCAGGAGTATCGCAACAACAGGATGCTGCCCTTTATCCTTCTGGCAGGTAAGGTGCTTTATCCCGAATCGGGACTGCGTGAACTGTTGGAGGCGAATTACCTCAAGCCGCAGGAATAAGGCGGTTGCATGAAAAAAAGGAAACGGACGGCACCCGATGGCGTTGTCCGTTTCCTTTTTCGTTGTCTGTATGCGTGTTCAGCAATATCCGGTTTTCCCGTTCTGTATGAACATCACGTATGCCTGCCTCTTTTCCTTTGAGAGTGCCTTTTCCACCAGCCACATGCGGAACACGTGTGTATAGTAGGTATTCAGCCGGAAGGCTACTGGAATGATGATTTCAAGCGAGTAAACATCCGCGTACAGGCCGTTTTCAAGCTGTATGTAGCGGCATACCTCGTAGTCGTTCAGCACGTCCGACTTGCGGACGGCTTTGATGGCGGCGTTCACTGCCGGGACGGTGGCATGGAACTCTTCGGCGATTTCCCCGGCGGTCATCCATACCTCGTTACCGGTTACGCTGACCGTCTTGTCCTCTATAATGATTATGTCACGTTTCATGGCGTCTCTGTTTTAGATGGTACATCCTGCAAATTCCTCTATTTGGTTCAATCTTGCGGCAAGGTTCTCCATGTCTTGGTTGAGCTTCTCTTTGGTTATCTTCGCGTATATCTGCGTTGTCTTTATACTCTTGTGTCCCAGCATGGAACTGACTGTTTCGATGGGTACACCGTTGGAGAGGAACACCGTCGTGGCTGCCGTATGGCGGCTCTGATGCCACGTGATATGCTTGGTGATGCCGCAACGTTTGGCGACGGCACGGATTCCGGCAAGGCACGTGTTGTAGTGGGGAACAGGGAAAATCCTGCCGTTTTCGCACAGCCCGCGGTATTTGTCGATGATTTGTTTCGCAATGTCAAGCAGGCGGATGTTAGACACCACGCCCGTCTTCTGGCGGTTGATGTTTATCCACTCGTGTTCATCGAAGTAGGTGCGGATGTTCTCTTCCGTCAAATTGCGCATATCGGCGAATGACAAGCCCGTGAAGGCGCAGAACAGGTAGAGGTCGCGGTATAGTTCCTGTTTGGCGTTCTTCAGTTTACCTTCCATCAGCAGGCGGATTTCGTCTTTGGTCAGGAAACTGCGTGTCGTTTCCTCCTTCTTGATTTCATACTCCCTGAACGGGTCGCGTGTGAGCCATTCGTTGTTGATGGCGATAAACACCATCGTCCGAAGTGGGCATACATACAGCCACACGGTATTGGTGCAGCAGTGTTTGTCCGTGCGCAGAAACATCTCGAAGTCGGAAATGAAAGCGGGGGTAAGCTCTTTCAACGCGATGTCCTTCACGTGGTAACGGATGTTGAGAAACTCTTGCAGGTGCTTGTAAACGGTCTTGTACTTCAAAAGCGTGCCTTTGGCTTTCATGCCTGCTTCCACCTGCTTGGCATAGTCCTCGTTGTGTTGCTGGAACACCTGCATCAGCGTGTGATAGCGGTGTTCCAGTCCGAGAAAGGCGTTCTTCACCTTCTCTGCCGTGACGAAATTGTCACGCTCCATGATTTCCTGATAGTGCTTGTTGATGCGCACCCGCATCTTGTCAAGCATGCGGTTCGTTTCGAGTGCCGCCGTGCTTCTGCCCGTGACACGTCCCCCTTTGGTGTCCCACAACTTGGGATCGATGGTCAGTTTGCAACTGAATTGCGTCTGGCTGCCGTCCACCGTGATGCGTCCCATGACGGGAACCGTCCCGTCTTTTTTCACTACCTGACGTTTGAGGTAGTAAATAACTGAAAATGTACTCTTCATCGTCCTTAATTTTTTT
>MNQS01000064.1:0-880 GCA_001915545.1 Bacteroides sp. 43_108
ACGCACCCAAATTGACAGACGAGAAGATGGTACAGCTTGCACAGGAGTATATGCGTGAAATGAAAATCACCGATACGCAGTACATCATCGTGCGCCATCGAGACCGGGAGCATCCACACGTGCATATCGTGTTCAACCGTATAGACAACAACGGCAAGACTATTTCGGACAAGAACGATATGTACCGTAACGAGCAGGTATGCAAGAAGCTGAAAGCCAAACATGAGCTTTATTTTGCCAAGGGGAAAGAGCAGGTGAAGCAGTATCGGTTGAAAGAGCCGGACAAGTCGAAATACGAGATTTACACGGCTGTGAAAAACGAAATCGGCAAATCCCGTAACTGGCAGCAGTTGCAGTACCGTTTGGCAGAAAAGGGTATCACTATCCAGTTCAAACGAAAGGGGCAGACCGATGAAATACAGGGCATATCCTTTTTCAAAGGAGAATACACATTCAAGGGTTCGGAGATAGACCGCAGTTTCAGTTTCTCCAAACTGGATAGATATTTCGGAGATGCAGGAATGAATGTTGTCGAAAGCCAACAGCAAACAGCTTTCGCACACATCCGGGAACAAATACCCACACGGAGCAATGCTGAAAGTTCGTTTATAAGTGGTTCGCTCGGTCTGTTTTCTGCATCACCGTCTCCAGTGGATGAAGAGCCGAACTTGAATTTGAGAAAGAAGAAGAAAAAGAAAAAACAACTTAAATTGTAAAGACATGGAAGACAACTTGATTTTAGAGGGGCTTCTCTCTATGGTAACAGAACTGAAAGAGAAGCTGGAAGCGCAGGTAACGCCAGCCAGCCGGGAGGAAACTCTCGAACGGTTTGGAGCGATTGAACAGGCATTGTCGAGGCTGCATAGTAATCCGGCTGTTC
>MNQS01000064.1:925-1225 GCA_001915545.1 Bacteroides sp. 43_108
GCAAGGTCAGCAGCAGCATATCGAGGACACCAAGAGAATATCATTGGAAATCTATCGTAATTTTAAAATAATGGTTGATACCTTGAATTCCTACAAGACTGATAAAGAGGAAGTTGCTCCATTGCCGTTCTATCAACGGATTTACAACAAGGTTACTTCTTGGATTCGTCCGGGATTGTTTATTTTTTCGGCAGTGTTGGTTCTCTGTTCCGCTTCCATATGGTTAAATATCCGTTTGGCTACACGGATGCAGCAGTTACAGGACAATGATATGAAATACCGTTATTTGCTGATGCAGGG
>MNQS01000064.1:1238-3874 GCA_001915545.1 Bacteroides sp. 43_108
GAGGGATAATGATTTCATTCAAATTCTGACCGATTCTGTGATAGATTTTGAATATCGCAGCAAGAAACAGGCGGAAGCATTGGAACGTGCAAGGCTGTTAAACGAGCAAGCCGAACAGCTAAAGAAAGAAGCCGATAAGTTGGGTAAACCATAAATGAAGTAAAGCCGGAACAGATGAAGCACATTCACCGTTCCGGCTTTTCAGATTCACCTCTTTCTTTTCGGGCAGTGTTCTTTCTCGAACTTGCGCAGCATGGTTACATATTCATAATGTTTGCATTGTATGCCTGTTATGTTAGTTCAATAAGATAATCATCACGGAACCGATAACCATAATTACTGCGCCTAATAGTTTTTTCTTGATATTTTGTTCTTTGAATATTCGATAGCCTAAGACAATGCTTATTATAGTGGATAGTTGGAATAATGCCAAAGCATATCCTACATTCATATGTGAAAAGACATAGTTGGTAGTGTATTGCATGGTTCCAATACATAGGACTAAACATCCGTATGCCGGTAAATGATGAAGTTTTACCTGTTTCATTTCTTTTGCAAAACGAATTTTGAAGAAGAACAAAAGCACAAAAGAGAAGAAAGCTCCAAACCAACACCAAAAGATGAAAGATACTGTAGTAGAGGAATAGAGAATGACCTTTTTTATAAATACGGCTTCGATAGCCGTTAATATCATCGCTCCAATACGATATTGTATCTCCTTATTTCTTAGCAAATTCCAAGAAAAACGTTCTTTCATTGTATCTAAGACAAAGTAGCTGCCGTAAATAATTAGTACAATCCCAACTATTCCCCAAACAGAAGGAATCTCATGTAAAAAGATTATACCAATCAAAATCCCGACCACCGATTTATAAGAATTGATAGGACCTAAGATTGATAAATCTCCTCTTTGCAAAGCTTTTACTAAGAAGCCATTGCCAATCGCCCCGAATATTCCGGCAATTATTCCGTAGTGCCAACTTAGACGTGAAACCTGTTCCCAATTTTGTTGAAGTGCCGGAACAATGCAAAAAATACTCAGAATGAAAAAAGTGAGGAAATTGACCAAAAGCGGATGATTTTGCTGCTCAGTCAATTTCTTCTGAAAAACGTTTCCTATCGGATTGGATAAGATACGTAAAAGAAGTGAGAAAGTTGTTGCCAACATCTGTTTTTGAATTAATATTGTTTAACTATTTTTCTTTTTAAGAAATCAGTAAATAAAAGAATCTAAGCGTGCGGTTTTTGGGGCTTCTTTTTCTGTTTCACTCTTGAAGAAATGAAATTACGCATAAATCCGCATCTTATATTCAGAATTATCATAAAATACTGTTTTTTTATTTGAAGATAAGTATATTTGCGGAAATATGCAACATTAATTATACGGAATTATGCTGAAAGAAGAAAGACATCGGTATATAATAGACCGAATAAACAAAGATAATCGAATATATGTTACCGATTTGAGTGTGGAACTAAAAGTTTCTGATGACACACTAAGAAGAGATTTGGTTGAGTTGGAAAATTCGGGATTACTTACTAAGGTACATGGAGGTGCGATTGCCAAATCTGATATTTCTATACAGTTTTCAGAAAGACTGAATACAGCTACTCTTGTAAAACAAGAAATGGCAGCCAAATTGGTACCTTTATTTAAAGAGGAAGATGTGATATTGATAGACGGTGGGACTTCTAATTTAGAAGTTGTGCGGCAATTGCCAAAAGACAAAAAATTTACGATATATACCAATAGTCTGCCAATAGCCCATGAACTCTCTAATTATCCAAATGTAGATTTGGTTCTTTTAGGCGGTAAAGTATTTTCTCCTTCACAGGTGACAGTAGGCGTGTCGGTTTTTCAAATGATACAGTCTATTTATCCCGATTGGGTGATTGTTGGAGTAAGTGATATTCATCCGCAAAAGGGTTTAACCACATCAGACCGGGAAGAAGCTATAATAAAGCGTTGCATGATTAAGCAAGGGGGAAAACGAGTAGTGCTTGTATCGAGTGAAAAACTTAATACAGCACGAAGCTATCATTTTGCTTCTTTGGCTGAAATAGATTATATCATTACAGAAAATAGCAAGGTGGATTATATTAAGCAACATTGGGCTCCTTATACGTATCAGGTACTATAAGTTTAGTTTGCTCTTTTGTTTATATATCCAAAACGGACTAAACTAATTTTTATTAACAGCAAAATAGATGTGCTGGCGAAAAGAAGAATACTGTTTTTCTTTTCGCCAATATTACTTTTTATGATAGGTTAGTAATTTGAGGAAGCAATGAACTCCTTTATTTCTTCCTCGCTTGGAAGTTCTATCATGTACTTCTGTACGAAGATATTTGGGTCTAATCCGGCAGTGGCATACTTAACCAATGTATCTCCCTTTTCTGTGCAAAGCAGAATTCCGATAGGCGGATTATCATCCGGTTGCATCACTTCCGCCTTGAAATAGTTCAGATACATATTAAGTTGCGAAGCATACTCATGGCGGAACTTGTCTATTTTCAATTCTACAATAACATGGCATTTCAAGATGCGGTGATAGAACACAAGGTCGGCAAAGAAATAATCTTCGTCTATCAAAATACGTTTTTGTCGGGCTTCAAAGCAGAATCCATGCCCCATT
>MNQS01000065.1 GCA_001915545.1 Bacteroides sp. 43_108
ATGAACAAAAAGTTTTTAAGTGCAATCCTGTTCGGAGCCTTGATGGTTTCGTCAACGGGAACATTTGTGTCTTGTAAAGACTATGATGATGACATTGACCAGATTAATCAGAAATTGGACGGTGTTGAAGCAACTGTCGCAGACCTTCAGAAGAAGATTGGTGATGGTGCTTTTGTAAAATCAATAACTCCTACTGCCGATGGTTTTACTGTGACAATGAGTGACGGTTCTTCTACTACTATTACCGGTATCAAAGGTGATAAGGGTGAAGCCGGTAAAGATGGTGCTGAATGGACAATCATTGATGGCTATTGGGCTTGCAACGGTGAAAAAACCACAGTAAAGGCTGAAGCTGTTGACGGTAAAGACGGTCAGAAAGAAGTTGAAAAGAGGGAAGATGGTTGGTATCTGTGGAATGGTACTGCATTTGAAAAAGTAACGGTTGATACTCCTGCTGTTGTAGGTGTACCTTACTATCAAGAAGATGCAACAGATCCTAATTATATTGTTATGCACATTTTCGATGCAAATGGAAAGAATGAACAGACTGTCCGTTTGCCGATGACTGAAGGTTTGGCTCAGATTGCTATGCTAAGTAATAAAGACTTGACTATCTACTATTCTATCGCTACTGCTGATAAAGCTCTTCAGGCATGGGAAGGTCCTAAAGGTGCTCCTGCTAAAGGTGATTATATGATCACTTATTCTGATGACTCTTTGATGGTCCAGGTTGCTCCTAACAACTATGATCTTTCTAAAACTGCATTGAAATTGGTTAATTCTAAGAATGAGGAAGCTCCTGTAACTTTAGGTGCTGCGGTTGCATACGAAGGTTTGTACACTAGAGCTGCTGTTTCAGCAAATGGCTTGTACCAAATTCCTTTCTCTATTGAAACAATTACTGATGAAATCGTAAAAGCATACAGTGAAGTAGATGGAAAACGTCCTGCTTTGGCACTGGTAGCAAGTGATAAAGTACGTTCTACTTATGAAACCTCATTGATTATAGAGAAACCTGAATCTATAGATTCTTGGTCTTTCTATATTAACAAGAAGAATAATACCCCCACTAACCGTATTGAACCAGGTAAGACTGGTACATTGAAAGTTAATGGAGAAAATGCGGATAAACTGTATGATGCTTTCTTGACTATGGATACTAAAACATATGCTAATGCCAAGGCAGACTCTATTAAATATGGTATTAAAACTGATGGTTTGACTATCTCTTGTAGTGCAAATGCTAAGTATTCTCTTCCGTTTGTTGTACATACACTGGATGTGACTGGTAAGATTATGAAAACTGAAGGCGTTTATGTTCAATTTAGTGAAGAAGCTGCTGAATCAACTATTACATTGGCAGAACAAGCTCATATTGCAACAGCTAAGGTTGAAGATCAGAAGTTGGTAGTAGATCTTGCTGCTTATTTCGATAAGATGTCTGAAGCTGACCGTATTCTTTGGAATGCTGATGCTAGAATGCTTCTTACTAATACCAATGTTTCGTTTGTTTATACAGATGAATCTACCGGTAAGGAAGAAACTGTCGATGTTGTATCTGGTTTGATTGCTGGGTTTACAAAACTGAAGAAAGATGGTAAGACAGAAGCTACTAATAATGCAGACATCGCAAAATTAGGAATCAACTTTGTTAATAACTATGGTGAAACTATGTTGGGCAATGGTGTGTATACTGCTAAGATTACCGTAGAGATCAATGGTGAAAATGGAACAAAAGAAACTCAGACTATTGTTATTCCGTTCACTATCGCTAACCCGACTACTGCTGAAATCACTAGTCAGTATACATTCGATCCAGCATTCTATGCAAATGGTGTTTTGACTGTAATTGATGGAACATCAATCGATTTGAGCACTATGATTTCTGTTAAGGACGGTGCTGCTATTGACTATACAGGCTTGAAGGCTGCTAAGGAATTGACTGTTAGCGGAACAGTCTTGACAATGGGTGCTGACGCTAAGGCTAATACAGCTTATGATGTGAAAGGCTTGAAAGTTACTTACTTGGGTGGTCGTTCATATGATATGCCAGCATTCAAGGTTAAGTTTGTGGATTCTAAGACTTATATTGCTGATATGGCAAAGGCAAGTTTCTCACTTGTTTCAGGTAATGCCGAAGATGCTAACAGCGATAAAGTATTCTATGCAGAAAAGGCTGATTCTAAAGCAGGAATTGTCAACTTCTATAAGGTAACTAATGCAGGAGGTAAATTTGTTGCTGATGATAAAGTGGTTATTGTAGGATTTGATGCATTGGTAGATGGTACTGACAAGACATTTGCTTCTGACTTGATTAAGGTTGAAGTTTCTGAGAAGAATGATATTGTAGTTACAGCTCAGAAGAGAATCACAGTAGATACAAATGTCGTTGTTCCTGTTAAGTTGGCTGTAACTAATGCAGATGGCACAAATGCAACTGTATACGCTTAATTCACAGTAACAGTAAAAGCATACCCGGTTCAGTAATCATTCACCTTGATGATTGATATTTGAAAAAGGTGACACTATCTCTTTCAAGCGGGGAAAGCATACGTATCCGGCAACGGGCGTTTCTTTCCCCGCTTTTTTTAAAGGAAATGACTCTGAAGAATAGTTTGTTTCTTTCCCG
>MNQS01000128.1 GCA_001915545.1 Bacteroides sp. 43_108
GAGGGACTGACGGGCGCACAGCGCAGGATTTCAGCGGTACTCCGTTGGCGTGGCGTGACTGACTGGGCTTGCCCAGATATAGCCCACTATAACTTCTCCACTGCGCTCCGAAGTTGTGGGCTCTCCCGAGGGGCTTAGGACGCTGCCCTAAGAACCTGGCAAGGACTTTCAGCCCTATGCAACCCGACCAAAGAGTGACCCTCTCTTTGGAAACTCCGCTTAGTGGCTTCCACCCCTAAGAACCCGGAGCGGGAAATGACCCTCTCCCTGCACCCTCCGATTAAGGCTCTGCCCTAATAACCCGAAGTGAAACTCAAAATGACAGACAAGCCCTATGGCACAGAAGACATCCATCAACATCAAGCCGTGCAACATCGGCAGCAGCGAAGCGCATAACAGGCGGACAGCGGAATATCTCGCCAATATCCGCAAGGAGAAGTTCTATATCCGTACTGACCTCATGGTGAAAAACGAAACATGGGTATCACCTGATTTCAGTGAAGCCACGCTCACCGACCGCTACAATCAGATAGCCGCAATGGTCAAGGAAAAGACAGGTCGGGCAATGCAGACCAAAGACCGGGAACGGGTGAACAAGAAGACAGGAAAGGTGACCATAGTCCGTGGCAGCACACCGCTCAAGGAGGGTGTAGTCGTCATCAAGGACGACACCACGATGGAGCAGCTGCAAAAATTCTGCAAGGTGTGTAACGAGCGTTGGGGTGTCACAGCCCTACAAGTGTTTATCCACCGTGACGAGGGGCATTACGGAATACCCGGCGACAATGCCACATGGAAGCCCAACCTACACGCCCATATCGTGTGGGACTGGATGAACCACGATACGGGCAAGTCCTGCAAACTGGACGAGAAAGCCATGAGTGAGATGCAGACGGTTTTGGCTGAGTGTCTTGATATGGAAAGGGGCACCTCAAAGGAGGTGACGGGCAAGGAACATCTGGAGCGCACGGACTTCATCATCGCCAAGCAGAAACAGGAAGCGGAACAGGCGAAAGCCGCAAGGCAAGCAGCCATCGCCGCCAAGGAGGAAGCCGAAGCGGAACTTTTATTCGTGGAGGGCGAGAACAAGGCGAAAGAGCAATACCGCCTTTCCCTTGACAGCGAGATTGCCGAAAAGGAGAAGCAGTTGAAAGACGAGCGAAAGGCGAAAGTGGACAGCATACTGGACAGCGTTGGCAACCTTGTGGGGGTCGGCAAGTCCGCAGCGGTCGAAAAGGAAAACGCCAAACTCAAAGCCGAGAACGAGCGCATGAAGAAAGCCTTTGCCGAAGCTGTAAAGGACAAGGTGGAAGAACGGACAAAGGCATTGGTCGCAGAAAAACAGAAAGCCGAAACGGAGCGTGACAGGGCTTTGGTGCAGAGCCGTTCATTTGCCATTGAAAGGGACAAGGCGGTACGGCAGCTTCAGGAGCAAAAGGACGGCGAGCGGCAGCGCATCAGCCAAGCGGTGAGCCAAGCCACGGCGGAGAAAGACAAGACTATCCGCCTGTTGCAGAGTACGCTGAAAGCGAGCAGGCATATCCTAAGCCTGTTTGCGGATATGCTCTACAAGGCAAGCGAGGTTTTCAGGCGAGCTATAGATGCGATTATCCATTTCGGCACGGAGCAGCATAAATCCATCTTCGCCCCGTCCGAAGCCGCCGACATCAAGAACGTGATGCAGGAATATGGAGAAACCACCGAACAGCAGAACATGGTCGGCGCATGGCTCTGTGACTATGCGGAGAGCCGACAGCCTTTTGACAAAATAAAACATCGCCATACACTCAAAGAGGTCGGCGATGTGGCGGAGGGTAAGTATGACTGGAAAATCAGTTCTTCACAGAGCAACGGGCTTTCTCGGTGAGATTCTTTTACTTATCCATAATTTCTACTATAGGAACAGTTTTCTCCATTTCGCTACGTGTCGTGTATTTGTACGTACCGATTTGCATTACACATTTACCAGATGGAACATTTATTTTTTGGTCGTCATAATATGAAATTCCCTTATCCGCAAGGAACAAAACGACCATTCCTATATTGGAAATGTCTTCTACCGTAGCCAATGCGCTTCCATCGGGAAGCACTTGCATAACCTCAAATGATTTCACATTGATTTCCTGTTGTGGCTTTTCAAACAAAACAACATTGTTGTCGGAAGGTGTCCCGTTTGCATTTCCTAAAGCAATAAAGAAAAAGAATGCGAACGTAAGAATGATACCTGTTACGACACCGCCCACATAGATTAAAATGGATTTTGTACGTGTACTCATAATTTATCGTTTTGATTTCATTTGGTTTTGTATTTTTTGGAACTCTTCTTTTGTTAAAATGCCCTCTTTCGCCTGTTCCATATTTTCTGCATCCTTGAAGAAAATCCAATGAATGATAGGACTTCCTCCATATAAAGAAGAATAGGCTTGCTGAAAGACCCAACCTCTTTGCACCATATAATTTGCTGCATCTACCATGCTATTGAAGTCAATTTCTTTCCCTTTTTCATCAACAAATTTAAGTTTGCTACTTAAATCTCCCCACATATTGTAAGAAGCCTCTGTACCAAAATCAAAAATGATTTTTAGACCGGATGTAAAACTTTTCTCGATGCCCTTGACCTCGCAATAATATCTTTGTTGGGCATTGGCATGCCCCATAAGCATGATTAGACTAAATGCTAATAACCATTTACTTAATACACGTTTCATAAGCCTTTATATTATGGTTTTACTCTGTTCGAAATAATCTTCAATCTCTTTGACTGCTGTTGCAATGTCTTTTTGTTTAGCACAGCATGCGTATTTATATTGGTCTAAGATAAAATCAAAATTGTTCTTTACTGGCGACTTAATCCAATCATCCGAAGTGAAATTCAAAGCCGCCTTAATTTGTCTTTTTATGGAAAGCAAATCTTGCAAAGAAACATCGTATTTTCTGATAAAAAGAGTTTCGCTAAGACCTCCAACATTAGCCCATGCCCATTTGAAGTAATCTTCGTCTTTACTTTTTATTTCTTCTACATTCATTCCCTTATATTTGCCAAAAGTCAAATTATTATTCGCATCAAGACAATCCCAGCGCAAGGCTTCAACATCTTCAATAAGATTTTCTATTAGTTCCCAATTTCCACATCCACAACAGCCGATAGATTCTTCTTGAGGAGTATCAACTTCTATTTTCCCGTCCGTTAATCTGTACCCAAAGGCTTCACCATATTTCCCTTTAGGAATTACTCTTGTTACCTTATAAGACAGATGATACCATCCATTTCGTCTAACAATGAATGGAGTACCTTTGCCTAAAAACCTCCAAATGTCAAAAATATTTTCGCTTCCCATCGTTCTTGCATTTATATGATTACTTAAATTTAACGAGGTCCTAAAAATTTATCTCCATTAAGATGAATCATATGGTCTGGCATATCAGCAATCCATACTTCCGTTTCCCAAGCCAGCTGTTCGGAAAATTTCTTAAATGTTTGAAAATCAAGAAAAGCAGTCACGTATATTTTCCCAGCAGTGACTCTACTCGTCATAGATTTTATTTCCAATATCCGTTTGGGATCCATTGGCCCAACGGATGTAACTGATTCCACAAAATAAATCCAATTTTTATCTTCACGGTAAAGAACTACATCCGGCATTTTGTCGTGTAAAGTAATCTCAAAACCAAGTTGGGACAACTTATCTACATCTTTTACCATATCTTTTTGGATTGTATCACCAACATATAAACATTCGGAATTAGGTGCAAAACGGGGAGCAAATTCCTCTATAATTGCTTTCTGCAATTGATTATGTTTTCCAGGGCTAAATGTGAAGTCCTTATTGTTTATCTTAACAGGCATCTTCTGCATCTTTTTCTTGGAAGCATAAATATTAGACAAGCTATCATGTCGTGTTAGAAAAAGGGATAAAGAAGCATTTTCTTCACACAAACATCCCTCATTCTCATTCATATCTTGAATCACTTTTAGAAACTCGTTTGTTATACGATAGCGATAATTAGGACTATTCGTTGCTTTCCCATTGTCTTCAATTAAAGCTGCTGTTCTAAATGGATGCATCGCTTGTTTACGAAAAGTCTCCCTTGAATTTTCAGCATATATTACACCATAATTCTCACCAATAAAAGCTATTATATCATGAATCCGAACCCAATCATTTGTTGCCTGAGAACACGGAGTATCCTTTTTTAATTTTGCCATTGCTAACAGAGCTAAACAGCAGAGGGTGCTTTGCTGTTTAGTAGGCATATTTACCTGTTCCAAAAGCTGTTTAGCTAAATCTAATTTATCCATTTGCTTAAAATTTTGTTACAATTCACTACTGACAACTCTTTGTGCATCAAATCCCGACCCATTTCTTCTATTACTGTTCTTTCCGGTATAGGCATCTGATTGATTTCTGTCGAATTTACTTGAGTTGAGCCATTCATTATCCTATAATAGCTATCATAGAGAGTAGAATTCAATAACACATACAATCCATAAGTAACGCATGGCGAATCACACTTTATGAAATTGACCTTGTTTTGCGTACTGATATAATCAAATTGCGAATATTTTTGCTTCAAGTATATGCCACATTGCAATCTTCTTTCTTCTTCTTTTGAGGTGAATCGCTTTACTAATAGGTAATCGCTATTTTTTTGCAAAAAACCGTTTCTTTCGGTTTTAATCACCTCGCCTTCTTTGCCTAACGGCCACACTACTTTACCTTCCCTAATATGTTGGGAATAAAGCAGTGGATAAGCCCCCTCTTCAAGTTTATCTCTAAGGACTTCTTTTGTTCTAAAATCCACAATGATACCAGTTTGCATTTTCAATCCGATTTCAGGAAGCGTTCTGTGGAAATTATTTATCACATGAAGCACGTTTGCATCATCCTCATTTGTAACAAGATAAACAAACTGGTTTTTTGCAACAACCGTATCATATGAGGTCTTAAAATGCTTAATATCTGAAAAATCTGATGTGGATGATGTTGTTATGTTGATTGATTCTGGAGCAACTGTTGTTTTCCGAATTTTTATAATAATTGTTTCTTGTAAAACAGATTCTCCATTAAACACTTTATCACGGCTATCAAAAAGATGAATGTCCGTAATTACACAATTATCAAATAAATACTCTCTAAATTTTTTGAAATATGCACCTGATGTCCAAGAACGTGGAACAATATATACCAATTCTTGTCCCTGCTTCAAATTATAGATACCCATTGCCCAAAATAAGAAATACAAGTTAGGCGCACCATGACATACACTTGGCATGGCTTTAGCTTCGTTTGCATCTTTAAGTATTTTCAAATACGGAGGATTCCCTATAACATAATCGTAAATATTCTCATTGTCTTGAAATAATGAATTTATGCCAAATGGCTGTGATGTTATATAGTTCTCATTCTTAATTATATATGAAACGTCTGCCTGTTCCATAATAACAGACATATTCTTTTCCAATAATGGTAAGACTATATTGTCTGTTTCATAGCAGGTAATATGTATATGCCCTTGATACCCGTTTTCAACCAATCGCTGAACAACGGCAGCAGAAAGAATGCCAGTTCCCGCACCGGCATCCAATATTTCAATATTAGGTTTAGACAAATCAAAGTTGAACAAAGCGGCCATAAATTTAGCTGTAGTCAAATTCGTAAAGAATTGCCCATACTTTTTCCGTTTGTCTTTCGGTACTGAAGCAATAAAGCTATCAGTATTCTCAATAATCTGACCTAACATATTATTTCTCATCCTTTGTATTATCGGCTATCAAGTCCTTAAGTTCTACAGATAACAACTGAGCTATTACGTATAGTGTCGCAAGATTTGGCTGTTGCCTATTGCAGCAATAAGCATTAACAGTACTGAAACTCTTACCCAGTTTTTTTGAAAGCCATGTTTGGCTGATACCTTTGTCTTCCAATATACTCTTTATGCAATTTAGCTTCATATTTTTATTGTGTATAGCACTGCAAATTTACTATTTATATTTTAAGCAACCAAAAATGCTGTATGCTTATTTTAGCTTTATACTTGATTAAGAACACATCTATCTTGTTTTAATTGTACCTTTATTGTTTCACATATTGGATAATACGCTTGTTTTCAAAAGGAAGTAATAATTCCCCGACAAGTCCTCTGCTGTTTTGCCCCCGTTCCGACAGACCTGCGGCAAAAGATAAAAATGCCTGCCGATTGTTAAGTTTTTGTTAAATTTTCATCCTCATACGCATCTTTTTCCTACACGTTCTTTCCCTCAAAAACAGCTTTTTTACCTCATTTATACATAAGCAAATTTTTGTACCTTTATTTTCTTATATTGTTGATATTCAGCGACAAAAACTCTCTCATATGTATTCCACATGAATAGCGTAGTCCGTCAGATGTGGGAGCAAAATACCGATGTTGTTATGGTCGATACAGGTAACTCTTACGAGGGTCTATGTGAATATGTTGGAGGTAAGTATATCAGCTATACAGAAGAGCATCCCATCACCATGAATCCATTCCGCATCAAGCGTGAGGAGTTGAACGTGGAAAAGACTGGCTTCCTGAAGAACCTTATCATGCTGATATGGAAAGGTACGCAAGGAACTGTCACTAAGACGGAGGAAAGACTTATTGAGCAAGTCATCACGGAATACTATGATGTCTATTTCAACGGCTTCAATGGCTTTACTCCACCCCAACGTGAAGACTTACGGAAAGGATTGCTCATTGATGACCGAAACAAGAATGTCAATAGTAGGGAAACAGAAGATGAGTGTATGGCACGTATCGAGGCACAGATTGACGATATAGAAGGCCGAAGAAAACAACTTCCTGTAACTGAACTGTCATTCAACTCCTTCTATGAGTTCAGTGTGCAGCGTATTCCCGACATCTGTCAGGAAAACCAGATTCAGGGCATCGACATCAGTACCTATCGCTATATGATGAAGGACTTTTATCGAGGCGGCAACCACGATAAAACCTTGAATGAAGACCTTGATTCGACTTTGTTTGACGAGACTTTCATTGTCTTTGAGATTGACTCCATCAAGGATGATCCACTGCTATTTCCTCTTGTAACGCTTATCATCATGGATGTGTTCATCCAGAAAATGCGTATCAAGAAGAACCGTAAGGTGCTCGTCATTGAAGAGGCGTGGAAAGCCATTGCCAGCCCAATGATGGCAGAATACATCAAGTACCTCTACAAGACGGCACGTAAGTTCTGGGCAAGCGTTGGTGTGGTAACACAGGAAATTCAGGATATTGTTGGCAGTCCCATTGTGAAGGAAGCCATCATCAACAACTCAGATGTGGTGATGTTGCTTGACCAGAGCAAGTTCCGTGAGAGATTTGATGAAATCAAGGCTATCCTTGGTTTGACAGATGTTGACTGCAAGAAGATTTTCACCATCAACCGACTGGAGAACAAGGAAGGACGTAGTTTCTTCCGCGAAGTCTTCATTCGTCGAGGAAGTGTTGGAGCCGTCTTTGGAGTCGAAGAACCCCATGAGTGCTACATGACTTACACTACTGAACGAGCCGAGAAGGAAGCTTTGAAGCTCTATAAGCGAAATTTGAAATGCAACCATCAGCAAGCAATCGAGGCATATTGCCGTGACTGGGATCGTTCTGGTATCTCGAAATCTTTACCCTTTGCCCAGATGGTCAACCAAGCTGGACATGTACTTAACTTAAAGAAAAAGGAATCAAAATTTGTATAACTATGATTATTAGTAATTTTTCAGCAAACATTAGTACCCTAAACTTCGGTACAGACAAAGAAACGCTGGTTGTCCATGATACTCTTCATGCCAAGGGTATTACAACTATTAGTGAATTGTGCCATCTTTCGAAGAAACACATCGAGGCACTTGGACTTGACCCATCATTCATGGAGCTTCATTTGAAAAAAACGGATTGTCGCTTGCCATGTGTGATAATGAGATCCTCCAACATCAAAGAATAGCGTCAGAATTGTTGAAAAAGAACGACGAGATGCCTCTTACAAATGAGTCCGATGCAGATATTCAAGCGAAACAAATCATCGGTTCCTTCTATGATTTGGATAAAGATTGGCCTGAACGACATTTTGAACTTGTCAAAAGTTTGTATCTGTCTGACCATTGCATCTTCCGCTCTAAGGAGAAGAAAATGAGAAGGGCTTTCTTCTTAGCGAACAACATCCTTACTCAATATTATGCATTGACCACAGCATCGCTTGAATATCTGAAAAAGGAATAAACGATATGAAGAAGGTCTCTACCATAATAGTATTACTGCTCCTTCTGACAGGAACCATTCCTGTCAGAGGGCAGTACTACAGTGTCAACTTTGATAAGGAAACTGTAGCTAAGATGGTAGCATCCTTCAATACTGAAGCTGCCACAGAGATGTATTATGCAGACCAGATAGCCAAAATACGAGAGCATTATCAGGCTGCAGAGGTAGCTGCTGCTGGCATCTTCACGAGTAAGTTCCTTGACCGCAAGGCATTGACAGACCTTGGACTTTGGACAAGCAGCACAGAGAACTACTACTATCGACGTATTTATCACATGGTTTCGGCTAAGATTATGCCGAAGATTTGGACTGTAGCCGGAATGATGCTCAAAAGTCCCCAAAATGCCTTGTATTGGGGTTCCTACCTCTATAAGGTATGTGATGAAACCAAGAATTTGTGTTATCAGTTCGAGTCTATCGTCACCAACAGCAGTCTGAGCTTCAGAGATATTGCGTTTCTTGAAATCAACGAGCAGCTTAGAGACATCCTGAAGCTTTCAGAACTTGGTGATGTGGATTGGAAAGCCATTCTGGATAATATCGGTGATATACCTGCAAATTTCAACAAAGAGAGTCTTCAGGAAGACCTTGACAACCTCTATGCAATGGGCGTTAACATTGCCACAGCTGGAGCCAACAATCTAATCAACTCCATTCTGGCTAACAGCAACTTTAGTGGCACTATCATGGATAAAACAGCCAGTGTCATAGAAGTTGCTGATAACGTCTATAACCTGTATGAGAACATAACAACCAATACTGGCGGTACTTTACTTAATCTGATTGGTGGCCAGGATGCGGTGGCAAACCTGTTCAATCTATCCAATTATAACGCTACGGCATGGTTGACAGACTATGCTCGTGAAGGAATGGGACAATATTATACCCAGCGTTGGTATATTTATCGTGTGGATAGAGGAAGTGTTAATCTATGCGACTACTACCCTCCTACCGATGATAACAGCATCCTTTATGGAGATCATTGGTATCGCATTGATACCAGAGACGCAAACTTCTATCCCAAAAGCAGCCAATGGGAAGCCATCTTGCAGAACTCCGAAAATCATGCAGGATGGAGCCGTAGCCGTGTCCAGCAGCTGAACAACAGCAATGACGGCTTTTATTACTATATCAACTATTGGAGCAGTGCTTATATTTTGAGCAAGAGCCGAAGCGGACAATATGCTAAAGCTTATGCTTACGAAATCCATGTCACAAAGTCTTGGAATAACACAGAAATCAAATATGAGGATGTCTTTGACTCCTATACGATGGATTTAGCTTCTTTCAAGGCTGGTCTGAATGCTCGTCTTGCAGACTATAATGACAACGAGGATGGTTTCACCTACTACATCGGCTCAGACTCAAAAAAATACTATCAGGCCACTGATGCCCAGAAAATAGCAGGTTGTGAAACTGCCACTATCAGTGTGACCTGCCATGATGGAGCAAAACTTGGAGAGGGTTCAACCAAGTACAAGTGCAGCAGTTGTGGTGGTTCTGTCAATAACCATACCAAACAATGTGCCATGTCCACCACCATCACAGAATCTGGGTTTGACACATCAGAACTTGACAGCAAGATAAGCGAGGCTGAAAGTAAGATTGCCATGCTTCAGTCACAGATAGCTGCATTAGAAGCTCAGAATGCAGACTTAATCAAAAAGATCGCCAATGCAAGTATCAATGATGCTGCCATCTATAGGCAGCAATATAATGCCAACAAAAACCAGATTGCCTCTCTTACATCGGAAAAAAGTAATTGGGAAAGGCTTTTGGCTCAGTACAATCAAGCCAAACAGGAGGCTTTAAATAGTGAGTCTGCCCAAACAGATGACTACTATCGAATACCAGCCATCATGCAGGACTATAAAACAGCTTATAATCTTACATGGAACGGCAGTGGTTCCTGGGAAGGTAACACTTTCGTCCGTACAGCTACCATGCCTAACGTCAATGGAGTTATCACCTTCAGGGCAACAGTCTCGATAGCTCGTGGCCCTAAATATTTCCTTGGCATCAAGATACACCGTGCCATCGTACAGATAGCATGGACACTTACTACAGATTACAGCGACACACAAGTTGTAGCCGTCCTTGACCTCGATCCACAGAAGAGTGATGCGGAAAAAGCTGCTGAGGTAAATGCCAAGATTGCGGAGATTGCCCGTGAATATCCCAATTGTGATACATCTGTGGAATATGCAAAGACAGAGCCTGTAGAGGCTGACGATACGGATGACACATACCATCTTCTTTGGTCAAGCGACCGTCTGGAGATTGCGCGAGACATCGACACTCGCCTGACAAAGATATATGCAGACCTTGTTTCGTTGGAGAAAATGATGCATTACAAGCATTCCATCATTGACATATTGAGGACTATTGCACCATATATCAATGATGAACAAGGCCGCAGACTTACTCTTGTAGAGCAATGCAGGAAGCGTTGGCTCAGACATGCTGCCAATAGCAGCCATTCAGATAGTTATAACGGAAAATACGACGATGAAGATGAATAGAATAATTATCATAGCTATTACGCTCTTGTCATTGTTACCTACCATTTCGAGAGCACAGTTCGGTTTCGATATACCATCCGTCGAAGCCTATATCTATGACCATAAGGAACAGCGTAGTCTTCTGCTTGTCCGTTCTACCCTCGAAGCAAGCAACAAACTGCTGCATGACTATTCAAGTGACGCAAATATCGGCTATAAAGACATCAATGCCCAGCTCGACAGATACACTCGTGCCTTTGATGTCATAGACATATTATATCAGACCTTGCGAACAAGTCTCAATGTCTATAACACTTATGAGACAGTCAGTGACCGTATTGGTGATTATAAGGACATGCTTGAAGATTTCAACAAGAAATGTCTGGAGCGAGGAAACATTGTCAGTACCGATACGCTTATCATCACCATCAATGCCAGAGCTTTGGCAAAGATTGCTGATGAAGGAGACAATTTATATAAGTCTGTGAGTGATTTGGTTCTCTATGCCACAGGAGCTGCTGCCTGTTCTACATCTGACTTAATCTTGGTTCTGAGTAGTATAAACCAGTCCCTCGACAATATAAAGAAACATCTGAACAAAGCCTACTTCGACACATGGAAATACATCCAGGTTCGTATAGGATATTGGAAACGTCAGGTGTATCGTGCTAAGACAAAACAGGAGATTATCGAAGGTGCTTTTGGAAGATGGAAAGGAGCTGGCTACCTCGGATATTAGTTCATAACAGATATTAAATCATCACTTTATGAGAAAATACATAATTTATTTGAAATCAATGACATTCTTACTTGGATTGATAGTAACAATTCAAGTAAAAGCACAGTCTTATGTGACCTACAATCACGATGAAGCCAAGATGAACCAGATAACGGTTCAGGAGATTGGAGCCGGATGCCTTACTCCCGATTTGTACTATTGGGCATTTCACAACAGTTACCGAAACTCAGCTGCATCGAAAAACAAACTGACCTATCGCGCATTGGCAGGAGTCTCTGCCTATCCACAGGTAGAAGATGCAGACTCCATAGAGGCAGCATTAACTAAACGTGCTGAGATTGAAGCCTTGAATATAGCAGACCGCCAGATTGATATTGCCTGGTTAGCTGAAGGGTCAAAGATAACTGATAAGCTAAACGCTTTCCAGACGAATATCAACCGTATTGTCAGTGCCGGTGGTTCCATTCATGACAAAGACAGATGGAATGACTACTACCATATCTTTCAATGTGCCATCAAAGCTACTCAGGATGCTTATATGCCCAATGCACAGCGAAAGAAAGAGTATCTTGCCATCTATGCGGACATAACCAAACAGAATGAAACGCTGATAGCTTATCTTGTTCAACTCAACAAGAAAGCGAAAACGGCAAATCTTCTTTCTGCAACATATAACAAGCCAGACCATCGTGCAGCTATTGCTACGGCAGCTCACAATCGTTGGAGGGATGCCGGATGGGGAAATAATGGAGGTAACTCCAATAGTGGTTCAAATACTAATGGCATAATTATCCAAGAATAATATGGCAGACACGAATATCCTTTCAGACTTTGGCATCAACATCCTTGAAGAGGAGATTGATGATGTTATCTTCCAGACCAACGAGTTCCTTTGTGATGCTACTTTCACAGGTTCACAAGAGCCTTTCTGGTGGTTAGCGCATTTTTCTCACTTTTACCATTCGCAAAACATTGACATTCAGCGACATTGTAAAACTTTGTATCGTGATACAAATCCCTGACGGGACAAAAACGGGACAAAACCACTGGAAAATAAAATCAAGAACGCTCTTTGTCGGACATCCCTTACCGTAGATACCTTTTCACGACGCAAAGGTACGATTTTGTCCCGTGAATACCAAGCATAACCCCATAAAATTACTACAAATATGCTGTCAAACAATACTTTCCGAGGAATTGGGCATTTTCAAGAAGATACATCAAATATCGGTACTCCATTTCTGCGATTGGGTGTAAAAGCCCTGTTAAAATCTGTTTTGCAGCTTTTGTACACTATGGCAACTTCACCGCTGTACAATGCACATCGGAAGTGTCCAAGCCGTTTGCCGGTTTTAGTGCTTCCAAATAGATGTTTAATCAACGTGTTATTCAAAAATGCGACATGGGACAATCGCCGGACAATGCGACAATGCAGACTTTGTACAATGCCATAAAATCGCTGATTTTCAAAGAATTAAATGATTATAATTCAGGCAATTATCCCATTCTAATTTATCCGAATTACAAATCAAACCATATACATTTGCGACCGAAATTGATTAACAAGACAATAAAATAGAACGATTATGACGGAAAACAGAAACTCGAAAATGAACCTCGAACAGGAACGCAGGATTATTGAACTCCAAGAACGGGTGAACCGATTGGAGAACCTTTGCTATGCGGCCAAGGATGTATTGAATCTGGAGGAAGCGGCAACCTTTCTCGGCATAGCCAAAAGCACTCTTTACAAGATGACACATGAGAACCACTTGCCCTATTTCAAGCCTTCGGGAAAACTCATCTTCTTTGAGAAGAAAGCCTTGCTTGATTGGGTGCGTGGCGCAAAGTCGAAGTCCGTTGACGAAATCAAGGAGGAAGCAGCCGCCAAGATTCAGGAAATGAACGAAAGGCAGTAAACCATTATCATTCACACTAAAATTAAAGTAAAATGGAAGAGAACAGAAATTTGGAACAGGCCGGAGCAGCTTCGATCGTTTCCACAGGGAAGAAGTACGAGAGTAGAAAACGTGAAACCAGCGGAAAGGATGTGTTGGCCATCCGCTCGTTTTTGGAAAGCCTGAGCGTTTACGAGGCGGACGCATTGCGCGTGAGCATCGCCATCGCTGACGGCAAGGCCACGGCAACAAACATTTCATCGGATGACCGCCTTGCGCTCAACCGCTATCTCAACAGCGGAAAGGACAACGAGCGTATGACTGCGGACAATGCGCAGGAACATCGGCTCAACCGTGCGTTTCAACTGTTGGAACGTGTGTCGGAGTTTTGCGACAAGCGGCAATTAGTCACGGTGAATAGGTCGTTGCTTTCCATCGCCGTGGACGCGACCGACATCAGCCGGGCAGTTACCTCACTTGACAAGCGTCCTGCATCGGGGCAACCGTTCCCTAATAATACTGGCACCAGCGGCGCAGGAAAGTAATTGTATGTAGATTGGAAAATCCAAGTGCCAATGTAAAATCAGACAAGTCTATGGCTGCATCCCGTTCCTTTTCTTCCCTTATTTCGGATTGGAACACTTTTTTGGACGGATGCTGCTTGTCGGCAATACAATTTTCCACTTAGGCATTACACAAAAGGATGAAGCCGTACAGGGTACAACGAAATACTAAACAGGCAATTCCGTACATACACTTGTACGGCTTCATTCCACTCTTACAGCAAAAGCATCACATTTATATCACACTTATAACAACAAAATTTTATGGACAAGGAAAAATACGGTTTCTTGCGCCCGACAGGGATTGAAACATTTGCGTTCATATTCTCCGCAGGAGCATTGCAATGGTTGCACGGGACAACAACGGATGATGACGGCAGGGAAATCGGCAACTTCACATTGTTTGGCGACCTCTTGGCAAGGATGGCTCTTGCGGACGGTACGGCCAAAGGTTTCCACAGACCGCTTATGCTTTCAGTCGGTCAGGCGCAGTATTCCGAGGAACTGCTTTCAACGCAATGGAATATGGGCAGGAAGCGCATCCGCCGCCTGTTGGACGAGTTGGAAAGGCTGGAACTCATAGACACCTACCGTTCAAGGGTTGCATCTGTGATGACATTCCCGTGCCTGTTGCAGTGGATGGCAAAGGATGGCAGCGTAGTTTCCAACCCGTTCATCCACAAACAAAGGGAAAGGACAGAACCGCTCTGAATGGCGGCAAACGGACTGATTGGCTGATTTCCCACTATTCCGTTGTCCCTCTATCCGGCAAACCATCCGGCGCATACAGGGCTTTCCAATGGCTAACGTAAGGGAGGAATGGCGTAAAGCGTCAGCGTTCAGTTGCGAGATATGCCGAGGTATTACCGCCTTCGGACGATATTACCACGACACTCTCTGGGCGGTCTGACAGCCCGTTGTCCTTGCCGCTCGCAGGCTCGCACCATCCCTTTTGTAGATACCGTTTTACGATTATTTCAGCGACATTAGTTATGGCACATAAAGAAGATGCTTCCAAGCAGCAATCCGGACAGGAGAAGCCCGTTACAAGGCGTGACAAGGTGGTTGTCACCAAAGTCACGGAACAGGAGCTTGCACAAATCAAGAGTTCCGCCGACCAATGCGGTATGACACGCAGTGACTTCATCCGTGCAAGGGCACTCGGCTACAAACCAAGATTGAGGCTTTCCAATGCGGCATTGGATGGTTTGCGGCAGCTTGCGGCTTGCAGGACGGACATGGTGAACTTTGCCAATGCTTTGCATGGGTTAAGTGACAATGAGAAGATACGCCTTTTCCGCCAACAGCCGACCATGCTTGAATGGTACGAGAAAGTGGCGTATATCACGAACCGTGTCACCGACTTCTTGCAGTCCGCACAGACGGCCAACAGTTATCCGGCAGGGACAACAAATGAAGAAGCGAAGGAGGACGGAGCATGATAGCCAAGGCAAAGGCCGTAGCCCACGGTATAAGGGCGATGCTGTATGTGTCGGGTGAATCGAGAAACAAGAAACACCCCGAAAGGATTACCCGTATCTGTGACAACTTCATGTCGCAAGGCATGGACGCGACAGGCATTTTTACGGAAATGAAGTTCGCCGCGATGAACCACCCGAATATCAGGAACAATGTCATCCGCATGGAGATAAGCCCGGCGATGGAGCATACCAAGGACTTCACTTTGGAGGATTGGCAGCAACTGTGGCAGGATTTCGCCGCCGCTTTCGACATTCAGGAAATCCGCGACAAGTACGGCAAGGTAGTTTCCAGCAGGACGAACATATCAGGCAGCAAATCATCCGTGTGGCTGCATGAGGAATCTAAGAGTGGCATACCGCACCTTCATGCCATCATCAGCCGCGTGGACGAGGACGGGAACATCAACAATGACCATGCCATACACCTGCGCGCACAACGGGCGGCGGAAATGATTGCAAGGCAAAGGAGATGGACTACAGCCATGCACATACATGAAACGAACATACCCCAAGTAAGTACCGACTGTATGGAAGCCTTGCGCGAGCTTGACAGATGGTCATGGGACGGTTACAAGGAACGGCTTGCCGCCAAAGGTTACGAGCTATATCTGCGTAAGGATAAGAAAGATGTCATTCGTGGTTATGTGCTTCTTAAAGGTAACACGAAATTCAAGGCATCGGAACTTGGTAAGGGGCGCAATCTGACCGCATCACATATCAAGCAGACATGGGAGAAACTGCATCAAGACAAGGCGCAACAAGTCCGCACTGCTACCAAACAGCCTGTTTTACCGACGCCGTCCGTTCCCAATGGTACGCAACAAAAGCCACAGCCTGTTATACGGCAAAGTAATCCTATATTCGAGGGCTACACGACCTATAAGCCGAACAGCCAACCTACGGAGTTTGATTATGACGGCAAGGCCTACAAGCGTTATCTCCCTGACAAGGTGCTTGACTTCTTCAATGATGAGTTCGACTACCGGGAACTGGCCAACTGGCAGGATTTGCAGAACTTGGCTATGGCTTACTTCACCCTTATAGCATCCCCCTATGAGGTGACATCAGGTGGAGGTGGTGGCGGCTCTCAGTCAGACCTCAAATGGGGACGCGACCCGAAAGAGGATGAGATTGAGTTTGCCCGAAGATGTGCACAAGCCGCTTCAAACAGAATCGGCAGACATCCCAAAGGCGGAATAAAACGCAAATGACAAACCTAAAAAACAGTAATGCAATGAAACAACCCGATACGGCGGCTCTCCGTGAGAGGCTTGCCAATTATACACCCGAAGATGAGTTGGAACAGGACAGGCAGGAACTTGAAGGACTGCTTCAGGAAATCAACTGCCAACTAATCGAATTTCGCAATCTGCTGAAAGAAATCAATGCGCTCAAGGAAGAGTTGTATGACATACACGGCAGCTTGAAGCATACCGCCCAACGTGAACGAACTGCCTTCAATGCCTTGGTTGCGGCAAAGGACAGTGCGGACAATATCGTGGACGGCATCAACCGTGCCATTGTCAAGGCGGAACAGCACACCGTCATCCATGCCAAAATCGGCACCGGTGAACTGGCGAAAGTACATCAATGCACAGCCAAACACATCAAGGCCGAAGAAGAGCTGTTGGAGAAGCACAGCATCAAAATGGCCAAACACCTCCAAAGCAATGAAGGCATTTGGCTTTCCAACCGTTGGCTAATACTCGTTGTGATAGTTTTGGCTATCAGTTATCTCGCCGTAATCTTATGGGCTATATTCAGAAGATGAATACAACTTCTACTTTCCCAATGATTTGAACATTTTGGAAATGCAACGTTTCTTTTGTTCCATGTTAGGATGGACGTAAAGGTTGAGCGTGGTTGAAATGTTGGAGTGACCCAACAATACGCTGACAGTTTTATAGTCGCATCCGGCTTCAATGCAACGGGTGGCAAAGCTATGACGTAAGCCGTGATATTTCAGTTTGGGGATGTCGAGCTTCACCATCAAACCATTGTAATAGTTGCGATATGTGCGTGGCTCTGTTGGACGTTCATCGTTGGTAAGCACATAGAAATCTTCATTGACTACCTTTTTCAACGGTTTAATCATAGCCAACAATTCCTTGCTCATAGGAATTTCGCGGCAGGAGTTTTTGGTTTTAGGCGTGTTGATGATAAGTTCTGTATGCTTTTTCTCTCCCTCAATGATATAGATGCGCTCAATGGTGCGACTTACTGTTATTGTGCCGTCCGTTACATTGATGTCGCTCCACTTCAATGCGCAAATTTCTCCGATGCGCAGCCCGGTACTAAGACTGATATAGATGCCAAGCCCGGTAAAAGTGAAGTGACTTTGGATGTAGTTCAGAATCTTTCGGTGATTGGCAACAGACAGCACTTCCAGTTCCTTGTTGGTGGAGGTCGTGGGGTACTTTATATCCCATTCATAATAGGTCATCCACTCATTTTTGACCCCAAATTTCATTACCATTTTAAGGACTATCAGAATGTCCTTGACTGTTTTAACGCTCAAACCACGTTCCAACTTTTGCAAGACGAAAGCCTGCACCTCCTGTTCGTGAAGCGAATCACCATCTCCGAAATAAGGAAGAACGTGGTTCTCCAAGATTAACACATAAGCCGCCATCGTGGACTGCTTCACATAAGGGCGCTTGTATTCTTTCCAAGCCGCCGCAATTTCTCTAACTGTTTTATGAATCATGATTTCTAAATAATTGGTTCTTATAATTAGAGAAATATAGTGTGCGATGTTCCGGCTTTGCGATTCCCGGAGTTTAGTGGTGAATGGAAGAAATTAAGATTGAGTGATTTCGCCACTAAGATTACGAAGAAAAATAAAGGAAATATAGTTAAGAATGTTCTGTGTAATTCAGCAAACTTAGGTCTTGTTCCGCAAGGTAATTACTTCGATAGAGAAATTGCAAATACGGAAAATACTGATGGGTATTATGTTATATGCAATGGTGACTTTGTTTACAATCCAAGAAAATCAACCGCAGCTCCATTTGGTCCTGTTAATATCTATGAGGGGGAAGATGCAGGAATAATATCACCCTTATACCTTTGTTTTTCTGTACATAACATATTCCCTAAATTCCTTTATTATCGTTTTAAGAGTTCTGCTTGGCATTCATATGTATATTCTCATGGTGATTCTGGGGTTAGATTTGACCGAGTAAGCATTAAAGATGACGTGTTTTTTGATATGCCAATATATAAACCAGCGCAAGATGAGCAAATTAAAATTGCAACTTTATTACAGTTAATAGATGACCGTATTTCAACACAGAACAAAATCATTGAGAAGTTAGAAACCTTAATTAAGGGGATTGTTGAATTGGCCTTTAGTCATGCTGCAACATCTAACACACTTGGATGTTATATCACACAGATTTCGCAACGTAATAAAATTGGCAAGAACTTACCCGTGCTGTCCGTAAGCAATAAACATGGTTTTGTTGAACAGTCAGAACAGTTTGAAGATAGGATTATTGCGAGTGATGATACAAGCAATTACAAAATAGTAAGTATCAATGATTTTGCATTTAACCCAGCACGAATAAATGTCGGTTCTATTGCACGGCTTAAAGACAAAGAGTGCGGAATTGTAAGTCCAATGTATATTTGTTTCCGCACATCGAAAGATATTTTGCCTGAATATCTTGAATTGTTTTTCAAAACAGTCATGTTCTCATTTGAAGTTAAGAAACGTTTGGAGGGAAGTGTCCGTTTGTGTCTATCGTATGAAAGTCTATGTGAAATCGTAATCCCTGTTATATCCATAAGAGAACAACATTCTTTGGTGAAAATGGTAACGGCATTCTACTCCAAACTTTGTGTAGAGAAAATCTTTCTACGCAGCTGCCAGTCGCAAAGGCAATACCTACTTTCACAGATGTTCATATAAACATTTGCGATAGTAGATAATGTTTCTGTTGTAGGAGGTAGAACAACAAATGTTTCTCAATATCAATCTTGTTCTCAATGTAAGTGAGTTGCTGCGATATTGTAATTTGCAACTTATAAGGAGGGCAATAGATTTTAGCTTTACCATAATCTTTAAAATAGATGTGTGGTATTGCCATTCCTGTTTTATATGACTCAAAACAAAATTTTTGCAAGGCAAAGTATATGAACTTTAAGCAATAGCCATCTTTTGCTGTTAGACTGTTGAGAGTTCCGATGTAGCTGTATTCTCCAGTCTCATGCTTAACCGTACCAACACCTGAACCATCTTTGATTATCAAAATAGATTCACCGTTTACATCAGGTGCTTCTGTATAACCGCTTATACCCGTTGCACCATAAACAGGGAAAGTTCCAGTTTCTGCAACTTGGCTTTCTTGCAATGTGGATGAATTGCAGGAAAGGCAACTTTTTATAAGTGTATTAGGCTTTTGCGAAGAAATAACAGTTTCGATAATCCCCTTAATTAGTATGTTTCCGTCCTTAATTTGACACAAAGTATGACAAAATGACGGCTATTACTCTTTTTCTGACATATTGTTCCCTCCTTTTATTCTTTGGCATATCTATTGTTCTTTTGTAAATGTTTAATATTAAATTTTTAAGATATGGCAAAAAAGAAAGTATATGTATGTTTTGACTATGACAGAGATAAACATTACAAATATCTTATGGAGGCATGGGATGCAAATCCTAACTTCGATTTCACATTTAACGACCAGTCTCCGGATGAAATACAATCGAATGATATTTCGGTTATAAAGAGTTGTTTGACGAAAAAAATAAATGCTGCAGCATATACAGTAGTTTTAGCAGGAAAGGATGCAAACAAAACGCACAAAGACTATTTGAAAATAGGTTATAAGAATTGGCAAAACTTTGAAGTTGCCCGTAGCGTAGATAATGGCAATAAATTAATCGTGGTGAAATTACCAGAATACACAGAGGCCCCAGAGGAAGCTTGCGGGCATGGTGCAGAGTGGGTATCAGAATTTAGCCAACAAAAAATCATCAATGCGCTCAATATTGCAGCACAAAAATAATAAATGAAATCAGAAGAGAACTATTACGATCATTATAAAGATAGTTTTGAGCAACAAAAGAACTACATACACAAACGAGACCGCTATACCATTGCTTTATTGGCAATGGTATCGGTTTTGTGTTTAAAAGTTGTTGATATTGAGGATGTAAATAGAAATATCAATATTATAATATCACAATATATCGGTAACATAAATATAGATATCAAATACATTGGCGTTGCTCTGTCTTATATTTACCTTTGGTTGATAATACAGTATTATCAAGTTTGCCTTACCATTGAAAAAATGTACAATTATATTCATGGTATAGAGGAAATATTGTCAATAGATGGGTATAAAATAGAACGAGAAGGGGTTAATTATCTTAAATCATATCCTTGGCTGAAATCTCTTACCCATAGAATATACGTTCTCTTATTTCCAGTCATTTTTATTTCCATAGCCTTTATTTGCGCAAAAAAAGAATGTACATATTTGATTGAGAACGGAAGGAATTTTCCATCAATAATATCCTTAGTCGCATATATTATCAGCATCTTGATGTCTCTATTATATCTATCTAATAGATGGTGTCACGAAGAATTTTTTTCAAAGAAATCATATCCCAACATTAAATGGTGGAAACGCATAATATATTATTTAGGAATTAAGAAACTTCCATAATTCATTTGTGTTTTACAATCCTTAATTCAGGCGATTATTTATAAGGCAAAGATGGATGGAATAAGCAAGGGTACGTGGCGAAGAATAGACCTATGTAAGGTTTTGCAAGAGCGGAATGAGAAGAATGTTGATGGAAGAACCATTTGTTCTGTTTCTGTCAGCCAAGGGGTTGTGAATCAAATTGAATATCTTGGACGCTCTTTTGCGGCGAAACAGACGAGCCATTATAATGTTGTCAAATATGGTGATATTGTTTACACGAAAAGTCCAACGGGTGATTTCCCGTATGGTATAATAAAGCGTAGCGACATTAGAGAAGATGTAGCTGTTTCACCTTTGTATGGAGTTTATATTCCTGCAAGTGATAGTATAGGCGTAATTTTGCATTTTTATTTTATGCGACCAAGCAATGCTTTCAACTATCTTCATCCGCTCATACAAAAAGGTGCAAAGAACACTATAAACATAACCAATGGAAGATTTTTGAAAAATTCCGTTCCTCTTCCTATTTCAAAAAGTGAGGCAAACACTATAGCTGGAATCTTGAAAACTATCCAAGCAAAGATTGAGATAGAGAAGAATTTATTGCTATCATACACCAATGAGAAAGAGTATCTGTTACGTCAGATGTTCATATAAACAACTGGCGTAGCAGATAACACTTTTGATTACAAAGCAATCTCATTATCAGTTTTTCAACAATTAGCTTGTCCGAATAGGCTTTGAGGATTGAGTATATTTTACGCTGTTTTTCTATCACAGGGAAAGAAAATCTTTTCTTCATAAAGTCACTTTTCTGCAAATTGAAGCGTGTACTACCTTGTGCCAATGGGTAAACAGCTTTTCTAAATGATTGTGACGAAACATAATAAGCCAAAAATGGAGGATATATCTTAGCATCATTAGTTATATGAATACCAAAGCAAAAACTATTCAGATATAAAGGATAAGTTTCTCCTAAATATACAGCACCCATTCCAACTTCCTCCGGCGTTTCAGAAGATAACGTAAGAAGAATATCTCCATAACGGACAACAGACTGTTGCTCTGCTTTATTGATTTTGACAAAACCGACATCTTTTGAATCAATGATTCGATTCTGATAGACATTCATGTATGTTATGAACGGATAGCCTTCACCAAAATCTTCTGCGCTTTTTCCTGATAACCCCGAATATGATTGTCCAAAGTCGCTAAAAGACAGTATGACTTGTTGTGTTTCTCGTTCAATCAAAGTATCGCACATCGCCTGAATTAAGGATTCATATTTCTCAATGATTTTGTTCTGGGTAGCTATGCGTTCATCTATTAACCTTAGCAAAGTTGCAATCTTTTGCTGTTCGCGCCTGCGTGGCAGTCCAACAAAGACTTCTGAAAAATTCCTCGTATTTATAGAGTATATTTTTGTTCCTTGCGCTATGCGCCGTATTTGATTATGGAATACTGTAGAGGAAAAGCAATAGCCAAGAAATCCTTTAGCTGTTTGTCCATTGTTATTGCGCCCATGAATTGTGTGAAGTCCGCACACAACTTTTTTGCCGCCTAAGTTGTAAAACTCAACAACTTTAGCGACTTCATTTGTATCTTCTGATGCGTCTGCAAAAGCAACATCACCCTCCTTGCACAATTCATATTTTTTAGGCACATTACCATTTTTGATGCTTGGCAATTTATCCTTTGTCAAATCTATCAAAGTAGGAAGTCCAACGTGGATTAAGCCGTAGTGTAGGTTATATGGCTCATTTGGCTCGTATTCTAATTGTTCCCAGCTAAGAGAATTAGTAGAATAGAAATCAAGCAAGTCTGAAACTTTAATACGTTTCCACTCGTCCGTAAACTCCGGGAATCTCAAAGCCGGAACATTAAGGACTTTCTTATCTTTATTATCTGCCATAGTCATCATTCTTTAATTTTGTTGATAAGTTCGGTTGCCGTGATGTCACGCATCAAAGTGAAGCCAAACCACTTTTTACCTAAATCTTTGATGGATGCTCCGATGTGATACACTTCATCGTCAATGAGCAAGAAGCGGTCGTGCGCTTTGTTGAATTGCTTTATCTCAATGAGTGGATATTGGGCATTGTGTCGGTCAACATCCAACTGGAACTGGCTGCTAATACGTTGTGTGTAGATGGTTGCCGTCACTCCGTTTTCCCTTTTGTCTAGCAACGTAAGCACGGTGTCATCCACATAGTTGTCAATAAGCACGATTGAACGTTTGGCTTTTCGCATCAAATCAGACACGAAACGGTAAGCGTCAAACACTTGCCCGTCATAGAATATTCCCTGTACAGGTGGAATGTTTGCATCCAACCGCTTAAAAACCTCGTCGATGCGTTTGTCCGTCACCTCTTGATGCTGCTTCATTTCAAGCTGATGATATTCTATTGTTTCAAGCCGTTGGAATAATTGAGAATTAGTGATGATGAAACGGCGCATGGACACAAAGGCACGCATAATGCGAATGTTCACTTCTACCGCAGTTTGTGATTTCAAGACAGAACTAAGCATGGCGATACCTTGTTCAGTGAAAGCATAAGGCAATCTTCTGTCGCCGCCCCAACTTGAGGTCGCATTTTGCGACTTCAAGATTTCTACTTCCTCCTTATTCAGTTGAAACATGAAGTCATCAGGAAACCGCTCTATATTGCGTTTCACCTGCTCATTAAGACGCTTTGTTTCTACGCCATAGAGCAGAGCTAAATCCCTGTCAATAATGACTTGCTGGCCTCTGATTACACGAATCATTGGTTGTATGTCAATAGCTTTTGGCAACTGGTCGCAATTCGCGACCGGTTCATTCGCCTTGCCCTCTATCTTTTCCATTTCTTTAGTCATGCCTATACAGCTTGATGTCACAAATTGCGACTTCAAATGTTACAATCAAAATTATATAATTCCCAACTCTTTCAAATACACATCAATCTCCTTATCCAATTCGGCACGTTTGGCTTCCAGCTCCTTGATTTCAGACATTACCGCTTTGATGTCAATCGGTTCTTCTTCCTCAAAGGTGTCAACGTAACGAGGAATATTCAAGTTATAGTCATTATCGGCTATCTCTTGCAGCGTGGCAAAGTGACTGTACTTTTCTATTTCCTTACGGTCGCGGTAGGTTTCGACTATCTTTTGAATATGTTGCGGACGGAGCTTGTTTTGGGTCTTGACCTTTTCAAACTCCTTGCTTGCGTCAATAAACAAGATGTTATCATCCTCCTTACGGCATTTCTTCATCACAAGGATGCAGGTAGGTATGCTTGTACCATAGAAAATGTTGGCTGGCAAACCGATGATGGCATCAATGTAATTTTTCTTTTCGATAAGGAAACGGCGGATTACGCCCTCGGCATTACCACGGAACAAAACGCCATGAGGTGCAACGCAAGCCATTGTGCCGCCCTCATTCAAGTGGTATATCATGTGGAGGATGAAAGCGTAATCGGCGGTTTTCTTCGGTGCAAGTCGTCCAGCCTTGCTGAAACGGTCATCGTTGTTGAACTTATCGGCTGCACTCCATTCTGCGGAGAACGGAGGATTAGCCACTACCGCATCGAATTGCTTATCACCAAAGGCATCCCATTCCAACGTATCACCGTTCTCTATCTTGAAATTGCTGAACTTAATGCCATGCAACAGCATATTCATTCGGGCAAGGTTGTAAGTTGTCGGGTTCTTTTCCTGCCCATAAATATCCACGGCATGACCCACCTTTGCCGCACGAAGAAGCAACGAGCCGCTACCGCAAGTCGGGTCGTACACATTCCGAAGCCGCGCATGACCAATAGATACGATTTCTGCCAATATCTGACTGACTTCCTGTGGCGTGTAGAACTCCCCGGCTTTCTTTCCGGCTCCAGCGGCAAACTGGCCAATCATATACTCGTAGGCATCGCCAAGAATGTCTATTTCTTCCGATGCCTCCACACCAAACTTTATATCGTCCAAAGCCAACAATACATTACTGACGAGGGTATTTTTGTCATCAGCCGTCTTGCCTAATTTCGGTGAAGCGAGGTCAATATCAGAGAACAGACCTCCAAAATCTTCCTCACTGTCATGTCCCAATGTGCTATCCTCGATGCGCTTCAACGAGCGTTCAAGAATGGGCAATATATTCTCTTTCTTCTTTATTCGGTCTATTACCGATGAAAAAAGGTAAGTCGGTTCGATAAAGTAGCCGACACCCTCCAAGCATTGCTTCTTCAGTTCCTCTTGCAGTTCGGCGGCATCCTCGCCCTCCATAGTCCACAATTCTTTGAATGACACTTCATCATCCACCAAAGCATTGTTGGCGTATGCCTCTATCTTCTCCGAAAGGTATTTGTAGAAGATGAAGCCCAAAGTGAAATACATGAAATCACTGGCCGACATATTACCGCGCAACTTATTGGCCACTTCCCAAAGTTGGTCACGGAGTTTCTGTTGTAATTCTTCGCTCATATTTATTTTAGTATCTCTTTAACTACTTGTTTTATTCTTATGCACATGTCACAAAGCCATGCACAGCCTCTATTCCAATTATCTTTGTCATTCATATCTCCCATAGAATGAAGGACTAAGAAACGACTTGACTTTTTGTTATCATTCAAACGCCATTCGATTTCATTTTGGTCTGATATACCTAAAATCTTGGTGACAAGTTCTTCATTAGCCTTGAATTTTGCAATAATTTCTTTGTCTTCGTGAACATACAATCCTGCAGATAGACTGTTATTTTTAGTATTCAATGTCATGCAAAGATGATATGCGGATGACCCCATCCCAAGGTCATACCAATGCTGAGCTTGCGGCTTTCGTAATTTGAAATTCTTCATAAAAGCAGAATATTTGGGAGCTTCATTGTTGAATTGTTCCCAAAAAGCGAGTTGCAGACTTTCAGTTTCCGAAAGTCCAGCAGTCTTTTTCATAGCCTTTGCCCAATTATTGGGGCGTTCTACGATATTGAACTTAGGAGCTGGTTCAGAATCGTTGATTTTCCATAATTCAATCTCTATTAGGAAAAACTCAAATTTGTCATCTGTATGTTGATTCAGCCATTCTATGGCTTGTTTATGCTCGTCACGTGCTTTCTTGACAATCCAAATAATCACCTCCGCATCTTTACCCGAAGCATACGTAATAATCTTACCCAAATGGTCGTGATTAGTTTCTTCCAGTTGGTTCTCTATGATAATTCGCCGCCCTGTCCCTTCCTCTGTAGCGTACAGGTCAACACTAAAATCGCCTACATTGGATTCCTGTTCTTCGACAACTATATCTATGCCCACCGCTTCACTAAGAATCTCTAAATTTTCTTCTTTGGCCAGCCAAGGAGTGAAATCCTTAGCTTCGTGCTTCCAAACAGAGCGGAGGTCTGTTACTTGTTCTAATTTGCCTAACTTCATTGTTGAGATTTTATTGGTTACAACCGTTTCATTTTCTTACAACCATACAGCTCTATATCTTTGTTCTCCGTACAATGAGAGCATATTACATCTGGCACAATATGGGATGGTGCATTTATGGGTTGACGTGCCCACATGGATTCACCATCTATTTTCCACCACTCGTTAATTACATATACATTTTGGCTTGAATAATAGAAATTTGTTGCATTAAGTAGATTCTGCTCTCCAAGCTCTTCAGCCAAATATGCTGTAATAGTCTTTTCTACTAACATTATTTGGCTTCTTGTAGGATGTTTGATGTTGGATATACGACCTACATAAATTGAGTTCAAACGCTCTTTTATCTCGGCGATATGGTGCCCTTTATCACAAAGTCTTTTATATACGTTCCGTGTGGATTCCCCGCAATAATAGACTTCACGTGACTTTGCGTATTTTAATTTGCCATGTAGTAAATATAAAGAACACTTGAATGATTGTTCTTTTTCCCATAATCTTTCTTCCTCTGAAGTAGTAAATGGGCCATACCACTTTACAAGAAAAACATTTTCGTCCATAATTTAATCCCAACTAAAAGTTCTGATAATACTGCGCAACCTATCCATTATCCTTGTCAAAGCCTTTCGTGTCTTAATCAGTCCGAGGTGCTTCTCTTTGAGAGCCTTTTGTATGATTTCCGGCTGCTCTTTTTGCAGGTAGTCATATTCTTTCAAGTAATGGTCGAGTACATCAGAAGAAAGTCCCTCGTCCTGTGCCAAAGAGTTCACGGCCTTTTCGCGCTCGGTCGTGATATAGTTATTCAATCGTTCTTCCAGTTCACTTGTACCGTCCGCCTTTTGCCGCTGCATCATGAAGTTCTCCTTATCATCATCCACATTCTTTTGGATGAAGCCGTCAATGAGTTTCGCCTTGTTACGCATTTCGGCATCCTTTATCATCGTGTCAATGATGTTCTTGCGCCGCTCTGCATAGTCATTGCTATACGGGTCAAGGTTGGCAATCAGTTCAAGGATATAAGCTACATTGATAATGTCGCTGTGCAGGAGTTCAAGGCAGAAATCCACATCCTCCAACCTTTCATCACCCGGCGTTTCATCATTCCACGGCTTGGTGGGTGAAACAGTGTCAACTAAGATAAACGTATCGTGAATATCAAGGTACTTGCTTCGGAAGTCCATGAACTGCTGTTCGGTCATGCCGAGGTCGTCCGCATCATCGCTGTAATCCTCGTATATCTGAATTTCTGCATGTTTACGAATAATGTCGCGGAAAGCCAGCACAAAGTCTTTCTTGTCCTTTTCACTCTGCAATAGGTCTATGCTGCTTGGCTCCGGGTATTTCTGCAAAAAGTCAGTTGCCAACTGCTGGTATTCCTTTTTTACTTCCTCAAACGGAGGACGTACTATTTCTTCGGGATTGTTGGAGTTGCTGAAAAGCCTGATGGCCGTATCAACATTGCTTTTCAAATCACGGAAGCATATAATTTTACCGAAACGCTTTTTCTCATTCAGCACACGATTAGTACGGCTGAATGCTTGCAGTAATCCGTGATACTCCAAGTTCTTATCCACATAGAGCGTATTGAGCTTTTTGCTGTCAAAGCCCGTAAGGAACATACCCACGACAAGGCAGAGGTCAAGCGGTTTCATATCCGCCCGTTTCTTTTTCATGCGTAGGTTGATGTCATCGTAGTAGGCGCGGAAATTCTCGGTCGTGAACGCTGTGCCGAACATTTCATTGTAGTCATCCATGATGGCTTGCAGTTCGTCCGCCTCGCCTGTGCTTTCGCTGACATACTGCCCCGTATTCATTCCCGTCTGTCCATCGTCCTGGCTGCTGTTGGCAGCGTATGTAAATACTGCGCCGATACGGATTTTCGGCTTCAACGACTTGAATATCTTGTAATAGCGGATAAGCATCGGTACGGATTGCACGGCAAACAGAGCATCAAACTCACCGTCAAAGGTTGACTTATTGAAATTATTAAGGATGAATTTGGCTATCTCCTCCATGCGGTTGGCATTGCCCTTTTCCACTTCTTCGCTTCCGTGATAATACTCCACAAGAAAGCCCAGCACGTTTTCATCGGCTATGGCATCCTTGATAAGGTATTGGTGCAGGCAGTTGCCGAATATCTCTTTGGTAGTATGCCCGTTAATGGCATTCTCCGTGAAAATGGGCGTACCCGTGAAGCCGAACACTTGGGCGTTGTCAAAGAACTTCATGATGCGCTTGTGACTTTCTCCGAAGTGGCTTCTGTGGCACTCATCGAATATCATCACGATACGGGAGTGGCGTATGGCTTCAATCTTGTTGCTGTACCACGTCTTGCTGACTGCGGCGTTGAGTTTCTGAATGGTAGTGATGATTATCTTGGAATTGCTGTGCAACCGTTTCACCAACTCGTCCGTATTGTCCGTGCCGTCCACCGCACCCGGCTCAAAGGCTTCATATTCCGATTGGGTTTGGGTGTCGAGGTCGTGGCGGTCAACCACGAACATCACCTTATCCACATCATCCAGTTCGGAAACAAGCTGTGCCGCCTTGAATGAAGTCAATGTCTTTCCGGCTCCTGTTGTATGCCATATATAGCCGTTGTCGTTGGAGTTCTTCACCTTATCCAATATCTTCTCTACAGCATAGAACTGGTACGGACGAAGCACCATCAAGCATTTGTCGCCCTCATGCAGCACGATGTATTTGCCTATGATTTTGCCGAGCGTACATTTCTCCAAGAATGCAGCAGCAAACTTATCCATTTCATTGAACGGCACATTGGCTGCGTCCGTCCAGTTGAACGTGAACTTATAGCCTCCGTTTGGATTGTTGGCGAAATAGCGTGTATTGACACCGTTGGAAATCACGAACAGTTGAATGTAATCAAACAGACCGTGATAAGAAGTTTTGTGATAGCGTTGGATTTGGTCGTATGCTACTCTCAACTCTACACCCCGGCGTTTCAATTCAATCTGTACCAAAGGCAGGCCGTTTATAAGAATGGTCACATCGTAGCGGCATTTCTTTCGGCCTTCCACCGTGATTTGGTTGGAAACCTGAAATTCGTTCTGGCACCACTGTTGACGGTTAAGGAACTCCACCCAGATGCGTTTGCCGTCTGCCGTGTCAAGCGGATAAAGGTCGCGGAGCTTCTTCGCCTTTTCAAAGCGGATGCCTCCCTCAAGGTAGATGAGTATCTTGTCAAATTCCTCATCTGTAAATTCGGTACGACCATGCTCTGCCAATCGCTTACGGTTATGTATCTCCAACTGCCGCTTGAAATTGGCTTGAAGATTCTCTTCCTCGGCAATCTGGACATATTCATAATCCATTTGCTGGAGCGTGGCGATAAGTCCGGCTTCCAATGCCGCTTCACTTTGTATAGACATATTCCTGTTCTGCCTTTTATGCGTTACTCATTATCGTTCAGACTTCTGATAATCTCAATGCCCAATGCGTTTTCTATCTTGCAAATGGTTTCCAACGACATATTCTTTTTGCCTTTCAGCACTTTGGATATGTATTGCTGGGTGCAGTTCATCTTTTCGGCAAGCATCTGTTGCGTCAAGCCGAGTTCCGTCATCCGTTTTGACATGGCGGCGGCAATCAACTGCGAGTATTCCGCCCAATCCTTTTTATCCTGTTTCACATCAGTTTCCTGCCTTACGGCTTCCATAGCCATACGAGGCATTTTATCTGTCGTTGTATTCATTGAAAGATTACCTTATCTTGTCTGGATGCAAAGGTAATACAATTATCCGAGAAAGCACAACCAACGAGTTGTGTTTTTTTGAAAAAATGTTTCTACCACTGCAAATTTGAACTTTATAGGGGGTCGATAAATCATCGACCCCCTAAACAACAATTCAAATACAGGAGGATGTCATTTCAACAACCCCCAGTTTGACTATCATTCAACTTAGAACACGCCATTGGTAAGGCTCATAGCTTCTACCTTTTTCTCCATATTCACCTTTGCGTAAACCTGCGTGGATGCGATGCTCCCATGTCCCAAAATCTTGCTGACCGAGTAAAGTTCCGCACCTGCCGTTATCGCCAACGTTGCCGCCGAATGGCGGCTGCTGTGATAGGTAAAGTCCTTTTCTATCCCTGCCTTGTTTTTGATGCGGCGCAAGTACTTCGCCACGTTGTCGGGCTTCTTCACCAACGGAAAGATGATACCATCCTCCCCGTTTTCGGGTCGTGGCGGAAGCAAGGACAGAGCCAGCGCATTAAGCGGCACAGCAACAGGCCGTTTGGTCTTGTGCTGAATGACCGACACCGTTTGTACACCGTTTACGTCCTTAATGTCGCTCCACCGCAACCGTTGCATGTCGCCGAGCCTAAGCCCCGTCATGCAGGAAAAACCAAAAGCCCTCTGCACAACTTCTTCCATAAAGGTTTGCGGCTCTACGGCAAGAAAGCGTT
This sequence comes from Bacteroides sp. 43_108, assembly GCA_001915545.1. GTDB lineage: Bacteria > Bacteroidota > Bacteroidia > Bacteroidales > Bacteroidaceae > 43-108. The sequence goes on from MNQS01000128.1 coordinate 30,953, forward strand.
TCAATTCGTCCGCTGTAAGGTATTCACGGTGCTTGTTCGGCGCATGGAAATGTTCCTCCCTCGTAAGTTCCTGAACGGGATTGAAAGCCATCAGTCCGTCACGCACGGCTTTGTTGAAAATAGCCTTTACCGTTTCTTCAAACAGCACGAGGGTGTAAGCCGCCAACTTGCCACCATTTGCCTTTATCTGCTTTCTGTTGCGGTAATTGCGCATATATCCGAACAGTCCGCTTACCAAATCCCTATCAACGTCTTTCAGCAGGACATCCGTTTTCTTGGCTCGTTTCAAATAAGTCTCAATCCGTCTGCGCACGACATCCTTGTGTTGTATCATCTTTTTACAGTTACCGTTCAGCATGGCACATTGCACATAATCACTGCACCACTGGAGCCAGGTCATGGACTTGGCCGCTTCGTTTTCTTCCCTCTTTTTCTTCTTCGCGAAAGACGGAGGGGTGAGGATGCGCTGCGCCCGTATCTCTTGCGCCTTTCGGTAGGTCTGCCCGTTGAGCATCCTTGCGTTCGGAGCGTCATCGGGTACAAGGTACAGATGCAGGTTCTCTCTTTTGCGGAAGCCCGTTTCGTAGTATTCCAGATACAAGCTGCGGTTTCCGGCTGTCAACATTCTCACTTTGATTTCTACTTTCATAAAATTCTTCTTTTAATCAGTTATACAAACATATTGTTTACGAGGTTCATCGTCTCGATTTTCTTCTTATCCACTATCTTGGCATAGACTTCGGTCATGCGGATGCTACGGTGTCCGAGTATCTTGCTCACCGTGTAAAGGTCTGCGCCGAGGGTCAGCAACATGGTCGCCGCCGTATGCCTGCTGCAATGGTAGGTGATGTGCTTCTGTATTCCGGCCATCTGCATCCATTCGCCCAACACCACTTCCACTGTGGTAGAAGTGATGCGTAACTGGTGAAATACCCTTTCTTCGTCCTTTGACTTTCGGGGCATCCATTTCAAAGCTTCGTTGGAGAGCGGTATCGTCACCGTGTTCTTGGTTTTCACCTGCTGATGCTCGATGTAGAGCGTCTTTCCGTCCGCCGCCTTGTGTATCTCGCTCCATTTCAAGGTCATCATGTCGCTGTACCGTAACCCGGTGAAACAGGAAAACAGAAATGCCTTTTTCACAATGTCGTAGCGGCACGGCGTGGCCATCAGTTGGCGAAGTTCCTCAATTGTCAAGAACTCACGCATGGCGTTCAACTTCTGCGGCTTTTCCTTTGTTTCCAACAGTTTGAATGGATTGCGGTCTATTAGTCCTTCGCTTACGGCCTTGTTTAACGCGGCGGCAAGGCGATTCATGAATATTCGGCAAGTGGTACTGCTCAATGTCTTTTTGCCTTGGTTGAACGTGCATGTTTTCAGAAAGGCGATGAAGCCCTTGCAGAAATCCTTGTCAACCTCTTTTAGGGTGAGGCTTGGTTTGCCTATATATAATAGGTATTGTTCCACCCTTGCCTGCGCGTTCCGCTTCGATCTCATGCTGGCCGGACTTAGGCCGTTTTCCTCGGCAGTGTACTTCGCCACCCATGCGCTGAGCGTCATCCTTGCCTTTTTTACGTCCTCCCAGTTCACAAGACCCTTTTCCTGAATGTCGAGGATGCGTTGCGCCTTAATTTGCTCGGCCAGCTTGCGCGTGTTCCTGTTCTGCAACCTTGCGGCGGCATCCGTTTCAGGCACGAGGTAGAGTTTCAGGCCCTCTTTCTTCCTTGCGCCACGGTAGTACATGTCGAGGTACAGGCTTACATTGCCGTCGTTGAGCCTCTTCTCGCGTATGCGGACAGGCTCCTTAATTTTGATTTCTTTCTTCTTTCGTCCCATTTTCTTTTCTGTGTTATCCGATTTTTGGATTTGTTACTATATTGTTTATCAGTCACTTGCAAGCGTTACAAAGATAATTCACGGCGGGACAAAAACGGGACAAAAAGCGTGCTTTTATATCCCAAATTAGGCAAATATAACTATCCAATCAAAAAACGGCCTCTATTCATAACTAACTATAAATCAGTGATATTTGTCAGATTATGTTAGATATGTTTTCCTATGGTTTTACCCATCTGGAGTAATTGGTGGTTACTGGTGGATATTGCAGATGTGTATGGCTCTTGCAGCACTTTTCTCCATCATTGTAGCAGCAGGAATGGCTTACAAGATGATGGTGAAACATGAACCGCTTGACATCATGAAGCTGTTCAAGCCGCTTGTTATCAGCATCATCCTTTGTTGGTGGTACCCACCTGCAGATACTGGCATGACAAATAGCGGAAGCAGCTGGTGTGTTCTGGACTTTCTTTCCTACATTCCTAACTGCATAGGCTCTTATACTCATGACCTATATGAGGCTGAATCTACTCAGATTGAGGATAAGTTTGCAGAAGTCCAGGAACTCATCTATACAAGAGATACCATGTACACAGCTCTTCAGGCACAGGCTGATGTAGCTCACACTGGTACTTCAGACCCCAATCTTATTGAAAGTACAATGGAACAGGCTGGTGTCGATGAAGTGACGAACATGGAACAGGATGCTTCAAAGCTATGGTTCACGTCTCTTACTGCTGGAGCTGTTGTAGGCATCGATAAGATTATCATGCTGATTGCCTTAATAGTGTTCCGTATCGGTTGGTGGGCTACCATCTACTGCCAGCAGATCCTTTTAGGTATGCTAACGATATTCGGGCCTATTCAATGGGCGTTTTCGCTACTCCCAAAATGGGAAGGTGCTTGGGCGAAATGGCTTATACGCTACCTCACAGTCCATTTCTATGGAGCTTGTCTATACTTCGTGGGCTTGTATTATATTGTATCTAATTGTAAATCAGTATATATACATTATACAAAACACAGCGCGTAACAAATGTGCAACAAAAATCAGAAGAATTGTTGCGCATGATTCCGGGACAATTTAACATATTGGAAAAAATCAGACTTCAAAGTATGAATGTTAAATCTTCGCTTCCCGTCTTGTACATCGAACTGGCATTGAGGGATGCCACAACCGCCATAAATGCGACAACAATTTGCTTGTACAATGCGACATACCAGTTTCCAGTAAGGTTAAACAATTCTTGCCACTCCAAAGACCTTTATATGAACGCTGAAAGCTGAAATACGATTGGGAATGCGTCAACAGGCAACCTGCCACAATAGCCATAACAAGCGACATCAGAGAGGTTGCCACTTTGTTCGGATAACAGATTGGAATACATTGATATGCAGATAGTTAATGTCTAAAAAGCCTCTTGTTTTCAGATTCTTTTCGCTTTAACTTTGCACTGACCAAGCTAATGGACGGCAACGAAAACAAAGATAATTCTAATAGAAAACGATTATGTGTACAACAGAACAGAAACCGAACGAAACCGCCTTGCTCCGAAAAGCGGTGGACGGTCTTAAACAGGAGATAGAGAAAGTAAAGAGCGTGGTCTATGCCTCAAAGGAAGTGCTTAATCTGGAGGAAGCGGCAATGTTCCTCGGCATATCCAAAAGCTCGCTTTACAAGATGACACACAACCATGTCATTCCCTACTTTAGACCCAATAACAAAATGGTGTATTTCGAGAAGTCGGAGTTGCTGAAATGGTTGCGGCAGAACCCCATCGCTTCGCAAGCGCAGATTTCAGAGGAAGCCAACGCCATCATGCGCAATCTTGCAAGAAAAGAATGATTGACCAATCGCTAAAGAACACCGTATGACAGAGAACGAAAACAACCGTCCGTCCTTTGACGGGCTTCCCCAATCGGTAGCCGAACTCCATGCCAAGATTGACCGCCTGACCGAGACTGTCGAGAAACTTGCGGTAGCAATCGGCACCAAGCCCCAAAACGAACTGATGACTGTGGAGGATGTGTCAGCCATGCTGTGCAAATCCGTTTCCACCATCTACACCATGACTTCCGAGCATAGGATTCCATACCGTAAACAAGGAAATAAACTTTACTTTATCCGTAAGGAGATAACCGCATGGCTCATGAGGGCGGTCGTTCCGAAAGACAGTCCGAAGCGTAGGAGAAAAGAGGATGCGGACAAGGAATCGCCCCAAGAAAAGCCATCGGAAGAACCTCCTTGCTCCATCGAGCACAGGATACATTCACGAACTGGGGCAGACTTGTTCGCAGTCCTTTTTTCAGCGGAGTTGGAAGCCGCAGGAGAACGGAAGTTCAGCCAACAGGCGCGTGAACATGGAGGCTATTGGAGCGATTACGGAAACGGCGGTTACATCTTCAATGCCCAAGCGGATGCGGAGCGTTTTGCCCAAGCGATAATAGGGAAAAAGGAAGAACCGACGGACACGCAAAAGGAGGGCTTGCCCAACTTGTAGCCCACTATAACTTCTCCGCTGCGCTCCGAAGTTGTGGGCTCTCCCGAGGGGCTTAGGACGCTGCCCTAAGAACCCGGCAAGGACTTTCAGCCCTGTCCCTAAGAACCCGGAGCAGGAAGTGACCCTCTCCCTGCACCCACCGCTTAGGACACAGCCCTAAGAACCCAAGACGATTGTTTTACCAAATACACCGCAACATGGCACAAAAAGCATCTGACCATATCAAGCCCTGCAACATTGGGCAGAGCGAGGCGCACAACAAGCGAACGCCGGAATACATCGCCCGTATCAACAAGGAAAAAATTTACCTGCGCACAGAGCTTACCGATAAAAACGAATCGTGGATTTCCCCCTCAATGGACGGCATGGACTTGACGGCATACCATGCCGCACTTGCCAAACTGGTCAAGGAAAAGACCGGGCGTGCCATGCAGACCAAGGAACGAATCAGGAAAGACAAGCGCACGGGCAAAGAGGTAAAGGTAAGCGGCAGTTCTCCCATCCGTGAAAGCGTGGTGCTGTGCAAGGCAGACACCACTATGGACGAACTGCAACGCTATTGCCAGGCCTGCCATGAGCAATGGGGCATCACAGCCCTGCAAATCCACATCCACCGTGACGAGGGGCATTACGCCGACCCGTCCGACAGGGATTCATGGACGCCGAACCTCCATGCCCACATCGTTTGGGACTGGATGAACCACGAAACGGGAAAGTCGTGCAAGCTGAACCGGGAGGACATGAGCCGCCTGCAGAACATGGTGGCTGAGACACTTGGCATGGAGCGTGGCAGTTCAAAGGCCGAAACAGGCCACCAACATCTGGAACGGAACGACTATATTGCCGCCAAGCAGAAACGGGAAAAGGAAGCCGCCATTGCAGCCAAGGAAAAAGCGGAAGCTGAACGTGATGCGGCCATCGAAGCCAAAGAGAAATCCGAAAACGAACACAAACGGATAGAAGCTGAGAAACAGGTCAAGGAACGGCGTATCACCGAGCTTGACAAGGAAATCGAAGCAAAGGCAAACCGTGCCAACGAGGAGAACGGCAATGCCATCCTCTCCGGACTGGCCAAGATTGCAGGACGTGGCAGATATGCCGAATTGGAAAAGGAAAACGAGCAGTTGAAGAAATCCGTACCCGAACAGCTTGCCAAACTCCAAAAGCAATACTCACAGGCGGTCGATAAAGCGGTCGCCGAAAAGACCGCACCGCTGGAGAAAGCCAACCGTGAACTGACAAAGCGGAACAGTGGGCTTGAGGAAAAATGCAATGCGCTGTCTGACAGGCTTGACAGGCTGACGGACAAATTCATAGCCGAATCCAAGTGGAAAGATACCGTGCTTGATTACCTTGCTGCAATTTTCGTCAAAGTCAATGAGCTTTTCAGAAAAGCTGTCGAGGCGATTGTTCAGTTTGCACAGTCCGGCTTCGGCGGTAAACTCGGAGGTGCCGGGCATAAAGATCTTTTTGACAAAGAAGAAGCTGCAGCCATCAAGGGTGCAATGGTGGGCATCGTAGGTAATGACGGCGACCACAAGGCGGTCGGCAACTGGCTCGTACAAGTTGCGAAAAAAGTTGGAGAACTTGCAGAAGAAGAAATTTACCGAACGCAAAAAGAGGTAGATGATGTTGCGTCCGGTAAATATGATTGGCGAATTGATAATATTGTCAAGGAAAATGGTCTAAACAGGTAAAATCAATTTGTCTGCATATATTCCAAAATATCATCAATAGTTGCTTTATAAAATCTTCCGAAATCACTTGATATGCTCATTGGCTCGCATACCTTAAAACATTTTTGCCCCAAGACTTTACCATAGTATAGATTATAATCTTGTTCGCAAGCAGAAAATTCAAAGCATTCACCTTTTTTCCCATTTTCCAATGCCGCTGATAAGTCACGTAGATTTTTCAACATTTCATCTTTGTTTCCAAGCCAAAATACAACCGGCTTAAGATATTTGGAGTTGTTCGGCAGAGTTACACAATAATAGTAAACGTCTTCAATTAGTACTCTTTGTAGAGCTACAGAACCTGTAGTAAACGATTTGAGAGTTTCTACTTCTGCCGTTTTTTTAAGTTGAGCATAAGACACTGAATAGCTTGAAGCAAGCATCAAAATAAGCAATACGACTTTTATGTACATCAATTTTCCGATTTTTATAAACATATATACAGCTTTTATATTATTAAACTTTCAATTATTACTCATTCACATATTATGTAGCTAATATTCAATATCGTTTAGTCCCAATAAATCCACTTTATCAATTTCCCAATCCGAAAAGCTTATATTCCATCTGTTTTCCATAAATTCAAGCATCCTTACCCCCCTTTCTTTTATTTCTTTTGCTGTCCATTCGGGGCATTTAGATACTTCAATTTCGCTGTACGAACCATTAAAATATCCTATTTCCTTTCCGTTCTTATCTTTCATACATTTTTTATCCTCAAAGTCATAATTTTGCAATTTTGAATTTTTAGAGCGACTGAGCAATAATAGGTTGCCTAATGAATTTAGAAGCACTTTCCGTTCTTTTGATTTATAGCTTCCAAATTGTTTCTTCCAATAATCACTTGTTGCTGTTTGTGGATAGATATGTTCGATAGTCTCTTCTTTATGTCTCTTATTAAAATCATCCCATGTCACTTTTGCATCAGCATCATCTTGCAGATGTAATTCGTACTCATAAAGAAAATACCGTAACCCATTCCATGAATAAAATCCGTCTTTTTCGTTTTTTGTAAATAATTCCTTGATATGATTCTGAAATCTATCTAAATCGAACCAACCATAATTTTCGTCATCACCATCAGTAAGAAAATCTATATCAGCCGTTAATGTTTCAATATCTATATTGCCAATATAATATTCTCTTGCTTTCCTGTAAAGATTACTATTTTGAGTGTTCGACTGTCTATGTGATATTGCAAACACTAAAAAATTAAAGCGTTCACAGGCATCCAAAAAGTTCCAAATGATTTCTTCATTGTTTTCTTTTGAAAAAACAGCCATTATCATTGGAGGAAAAGCTCCCATTCCGACACGTTTTAATTTCTGTACCCACTCTTTTATTTTGTCAGAATAGTTTGAATCTTGTATATTATAAATATAATACCATTTCTTTACGCAATCACTTAGGCTATCAATATATTGCTTAATATCCGACAACTTTACCTCTCCCCTTAAGAGGTTTTTTACCGTAAATTTTTTCTTTAAAAGAAATTCAGCATAAGCATCAGACTGACTACGGTCATATGTATAATACATAATCCAATGGTTTAACAAAAAGTAGTCGTCGTCCAAAGGATTATCCTTGTTTTTCCCCAAGTATTCATAAATTGTTTTCCATGTTTCATTGATGTCATTTCTTAATCTTCGTTTTGTATCATCGTCATCATTCAATAATGTGGAAAGATAAATCAAACGATTTTTGAGTAGTTCTAAATGTGATAAGTCTTTCCCACGGTTATTCATCGTTTCAAATGTTACATAGACATCAAGGGTGTCATCTATTTCATAATAATTGAATTTTAGACGGTTTGCAACTTTATCAAAAATAACCTCTTTTTCTTCCTTTGTCAATTCTGACAGTTTCCCCCTAAAATACATCTTCGCAAACATCAAATTTGCTGTATATAAAGTTTCTGGAAATTTATCGGCTGACGATGATGCTTGTTCTAAGATTTTTGTCTTGAAATATTCATCGCTTGGATTATCTTTCTCATATCCAAAAACAAAAGACCTATATTGTTCATTGAATGAGTGATATAGAAATTTATCAATCCATTCATCTTTGTGGCCAAAATTTATACCTTCATCAGCTCTAAAAGTTCTGAGAATTTCATGAATAAGAATAATCATTGTGGTTAACCGCTGTTGACCGTCAATAATATAAAATGCTGATATACCCTTTTTGAATAGCCACAAATCATCATTCCACTTTTCAATATTTTGTATGGCATTTTTATCTATTGGTTCTACTGTTAGCAAGCCAATGTAGTGTATTTTGTTAGGATTGAGATTGCGAACGTCTTCCCAAAAGTCATCCAATTGTTGTTCACCCCAAGAATAACCTCTTTGGAAATCAGGAATTCTAAATATCTTATTATTGAATATTTCAGACAATGATTGTAATTTCGTATCACTCATAACATCAGTTTATCAATTCGGTGCAAAGATATAAAAATTAACTCAAGAAACTGGCCACAACCTTAACATTTTCATTGATTACCAATCATTTTGAAAAGAAAGTTGATATACGGTTTATCGCTTCTATTTTTGTTTCCATTACCACATCGGCATAAACCTGCGTTGAGTTGATACTCGCATGACCAAGTAATTTCCCGACCGTATAAATATCTCCCCCTGCGGCCAATGCCAAGACTGCAAATGTATGACGGCTTGTGTGAAAGCTGACGTTCTTTGCTACCTTTGCAGCAGCAGCCATCTTTTTCAGACATCGGTCACAAGCACTAAGGCAGGTCATGTCAAAGACCTTTTCGCCCGGTTTGCGACCATTTCTTTCCGGTAACAATTTCATAGCCGATTGGTTCAGTGGAATTATCACCGGTTTGCCTGTCTTTTTCATGGAACGGACAGAAGCCACCCATCCGCTGTCCGATTGCCGAATGTCACGCCACCTCAGGCGGCTTACGTCACTGTGTCGCAATCCGGTAAAGCAGCAAAAGAGGAAAGCCCTTTTGGTCGTTTCGTTCACAGTCGGTGCATCCGCCATTGCTTGCAGTTCCTCTTTGGATAGGTAGTCCCTTTCGGCCTGTTGCTTGGCGATTCGTTCTTTCTTATCCAATGAGTAGAACGGATTTCTATCCATTACCCCGTCTTTTACAGCCGCATTCAGCATCCTTACAAAAATGGACTGGTGCAGGTGGAGTGTATGCGGTGACAACGGCTTGGGATTGTCCGGCGATTTGGTATTGCGGTAGGTGTTTCGCATATAATCAAGCAACCCGACAATAAACCGTTTGTCTATCTCTGACATCAGCAGGTGTGGCCTGCGGCGATGCTTCAAATACGCCTTTATGATATTGGTCATCGAACGGACGTTGCGGTAGGTGGATTGTGCGTAGGACGGATTCCGTCCAAGTCCTTCCAAATAACCGTCAAGCCAGTCTGCAAAAATCCGCTTGGGCAGTTTTGCTTGGTTGCCACTGTCTGTTTCCGTTTCCTCCTCCATACCGAGCATACGCTTGGACTTTACTGCATTGGCCTTTGCCATTGTCGCATCGTTGAGCCGCTTGGCATCGGGCGCATCGTCAGGTACGAGGAATAGGTTAAGGTATTCGTTCCAACGTCTGCCTTTTTCGTAGAAATCGAGGTATATCGAACGGCTTCCCGATTTAAGCGTCCGGGTTCGTATGGTTATCTTCATCTTTTCCCCTTTGTTTATGGTTGGTTAGAAAAGAAGTTATCAACAAGGCCTACCGTTTCCACTTTCTTTTGGTCAACAATCTTGGCATAAATGGAAGTTGTGTTTACATTGGCATGGCCAAGCAGCTTGCTCACCGTGTAGATGTCCGCGCCGAGTGTCAGCATCATGGTGGCAAAGGTATGTCTTGAGCAATGGTAGGTTATATGCTTGGTTATCTTTGCATTATCCATCCACGCCGAGATATTACGCTCGATGTTGGACGCACCGGCCGGGAGCGTGAAGATTGGCTCGTCAGGATTGTCTTTCGGGGTAAGGCAGTCAAGGGCTTCTTTCGACAACGGCAGATTTATCAGTTTTTGTGTTTTTTGCATCCTTACTCTTATATATAAGGTCTTGCCGTCCGGTGCTTTGATGACTTTGCCCCATGTCAAGGCACGTACATCACTCAACCGAAGCCCTGTGAAACAGGCAAACAGAAAAGCCTTTTTCACGTCCTTACGTGGGCATGGAGCAGCCATAGCCGCTTTCATTTCCTCCAATGTAAGGTATTCCCTGATACTTTCCGAGGGTTGGTATTTCTCTTTCGAGCCGATTGACTTCAAAGGATTGGAAGCCAGTATGCCCTCACGCACCGCCTTGTTCAGCGCACCGTTCAGCACGGCTTGGTGGTGGTGCGCCGCACCGTTACTGATAACACTGCCATCCTTGCGGACACTGTTCTTCGCGTAGCGCAGAAAAGCGATGAAGCCACGGCAAAAGTCCGCATCCACGTTAGCCAGCATAGTATCGGGCTGGCACGTTTCGTTTAGATAGGTTTCGACTTTAAGCCGCAAATCCCGTCTGCCTTTCAAAGTGGATGCAGAGAAACCGAATTTCTCCTGTTCGTACTCTTTCAGAAAATCAATAAGGGTGATGCACGACCGCCTGACCTTGTTCCATTGGCGCACACCGTGGCTCTGCAACGCCAAAATGCGCTCGGCCTTGATTTTGGATGCCACCTGCATTGCATGAGCGTTCTGCTGTTTGTCAATCGGCGTTTGTTCCGGCACAAGGTACAATCCAAGCGATTCAACCTTGCGTACCCCTTTCACATAAACATCGAGATACAGGCTCATGTTTCCGTTGGCCAATTTGCGCTTTCGGATGCGCACAGGCTCTTTTACCTTTTGCACTTTCTTCGGTCGTGCCATATCCTTTCCCTTTCTTATCTTTTCTTTTCACGGCAGCAAAATACCCCGTTTCACAGCCGCAAAATTAACACTTTTCTCCGCGACGCGCAACAAATATGCAACAAAATATCGTTAAAACTATGGCTATTAACGAGATAACGGACAAGATAAGAAAATCCATAAATACCATATATACAGTATATTACATTTCTTTTCTTTCCGATTGTATGACTATCTTTTCCGTTCTGAAACCCTATACTTCGTCGGCTTCTATGTCCTCTTGCTCTTTGACATTGTTCTCTGTATTCAGGTTGAAAATCTTGAAGCCATTACACAGAGTGAGCAGACAATGGCGGCATATCTTCAGAACTCATTCTTCTCAGCAGGTTATCTGATGGCAGCAAGCATCGTTGCGCTCAAATGTCTGAACCTTGTTCCAGACCTTGCAGCATGGATGATTCCTGAAGGTGATACAGCATTCTCAACCCGTAACTTCGGTGAAGGTGTAGCACAGCAAGCAAAGGTATCTACACAAGCTATGATTAGCAGAGTATTATAAACTATCAAAAAAAATATGGTCATTAAGAATCTCGAAAACAAAATCAAGTTGGTGATGATAATATGCACCCTCTTCTTGATAGGATGCATCATCATCAGCATTTCAAGTATCTGGACAGCTCGTGTGATGGTAACAGACGCACAGCAGAAAGTGTATGTATTGGATGGTAACGTTCCTATCCTGGTTCAAAGGAGTACGATGGAAGAAACGCTCGATGTGGAAGCCAAGAGCCATATTGAAATGTTCCATCATTTCTTCTTCACGCTTGCCCCTGATGACAAGTACATCAAATACACGATGGAAAAAGCCATGTACCTGATTGACGAAACAGGTCTGGCGCAGTACAACACTTTGAAGGAAAAAGGGTTCTACTCTAACATCATGGGTACGAGTGCCGTCTTCAGCATCTTCTGTGACAGCATCAAGTTTGACAAGGATAAGATGGAGTTTACCTACTATGGTCGTCAGAGGATAGAACGTCGTTCCAGCATCCTGACACGAGAGTTGGTGACGGCAGGACAGATAAAGCGCGTTCCTCGTACAGACAACAACCCTCATGGATTGCTTATCACCAACTGGCGTACCCTGCTGAATAAAGACATAGAGCAGAAAACAAAGATGTCTTACTAACAACATACAGCTATGTCTTGGAAGAAAATGATTATGGGCGAGAAAATGCCCGACAAGGATGACCCGAAGTATCGAGACCGCTATGAAAGAGGGGTCGACGCCGGACGCAAGTTTGCCAGAGCAACAAAGATTGACAAAGCCGCTGCCAAAGTCCAGCAGTTTGCCAATGACCACAAGAAGCTCTTCTTAGCCATCGTCTTTGGTTTCATCATTCTCAGTTTCGCTGGAAATCTCATTCGTATGGGCAAGGTATATAATGCCCATCAGTCACAGAAATCCGCTACTGAAGTACAAGAAGAGTTGGTCAGGAACCGACATAAGCGAGTTAAGCACGCTATCAGCTCCGTCCACACCATGCCTGTAAGTGTAAACAAGGAGTTCAAAGAATCACAAACTAAAATCAGTAAAGACAATGGACATTCTGAAGAAGATTAACTGGAAGCAGCCTAAATACATGCTGCCCCTCATCATCTATTTTCCTTTGCTTTTTGTCGGATATTTCGTCATTGACCTCTTCCATACGGAAAAGGCTGAGATAGCAGACAATAGCCTTACTACTACAGAATATCTGAACCCAGTATTGCCTGATGCAAAAATGAAGGGTGACGGTATTGGCAACAAATATGAGAGTATGGTTAAGTCATACGGCAAGATCGATGACTTAACTGCAATGGAAAATATAGACAGAAACAATGAAGAAGAAAAAGAATCTTACGACTCCAAGTATTCAGACGAGGAACGTCAATTACTCGAATCTCAGGAAGCCGCGAAGCTCGCTGAGATTGAGAGACAACTAAAAGCGAGTGCGCAAAAAGGTCAAGAAATCGCGAATGGTAGCGGCATGAGTGAAGCAGACCGTCTCGCTCGTAGTCAGCAGCGTGAGCAGGAAGCAATGGAAGAACTCAACCGTGCCCTTGCACAGGCACGACTACAAGGTCAGCAAGCGATGACACCTCCAACTGATAGCAATGTAGATAACACACCTGCCAACAGTCAACCTTCAGACAAAGTAGAAGGTAAAATCAGTGTGAATGAGAGAGCTGTTAAAGGTGTCTCTGATGATGATGAAGCACAGGAGGTTGTGAAGAAGGTCAAAGTCACTTCCGATTACTTCAACACCCTTACTGAAAATGACCCTGAGCCGAACCTTATCAAAGCCATTATTGATGAAAATGTAAAGGCGGTAGATGGTTCTCGTGTAAGGCTTCGTCTGCTTGATGACATTGAAATCAATGACATTGTAGTTCCCAAGGGAACGTACATCTATGCACTTATGAGTGGCTTTGGCAGTCAGCGTGTCAAGGGAAACATCAAGAGCATACTTATCAATGATAACATCATCAAGGTCAACCTTTCGATTTACGACACAGACGGATTGGAAGGTCTGTATGTCCCAAGCAGTAATTTCCGAGAGACCACGAAGGACGTAGCAAGTGGAGCAATGAACAATTCTTCAGCTCTAACGTCAAGTTCAACCACAGCAGGAAACTCCCTCATTCAATGGGGCAACCAAGCCATCACAAATGCCGTGCAGAAGACGAGCAATGCCATTAGCAAGTCCATCAAGAAGAACTCAGCCAAGCTTAAATATGGCACGTTTGTCTATCTGGTCAACGGCAAAGAGAAGAAAAACGATTAAAACAATTTTCAAATAGAATGAACATGAAGACTTTCAAGGAAATCGGCACATCACTAATCTGTGCTTTGTTTGCAATGCCTCTAATGGCACAGCAGACGTATGAAGAGATGGAACAACTTACTGTCAACGAACAGGTGACTACTGTCATCACGGCTTCTGAGCCAATCCGTTTCGTTGACATCAGTACCGACATGGTGGTTGGTGACCAGCCCATCAACAACACTATCCGACTGAAGCCCAAGGAAGGCGCACATGCCGATGGTGAAGTGCTTGCCATTGTCACCATTGTCACAGAAAGATACCGAACTCAATATGCCCTTCTCTATACAACCAGACTTCAGGAAGCTGTTACTGATAAGCAAATCCAGCCGGAAGAGAGAATTGCGTATAACAATCCATCCGTATCAATGAGTACTGAGGATATGGCAAAGTATGCTCGTTCCATCTGGAACTCGACTGCCCGAATACGTAATGTCAGTACCAAGCAGCATCGTATGATGATACGTCTGAACAACATCTATTCCGTTGGAGAATATTTCTTCCTGGACTTCTCTGTGGAGAACAAGACGAACATTCGCTTTGACATTGATGAAATGCGCTTCAAACTGGAAGACAAAAAGCAGTCGAAGGCTACTAACTCGCAGATTATCGAGCTTACTCCTGCCTTTGTCCTCGACCAAAGCAAGACGTTCAAGTATGGCTATCGTAACGTCGTTGTTCTGAAGAAGATGACCTTCCCCAATGACAAGGTGCTGTCTATCGAGATTTCAGAGAAGCAGATTAGTGGACGTACCATCATGCTCAACATTGACTATGAGGATGTCCTCTATGCCGATTCGTTCAACGCTATTTTACTGAAGGAGGACTAAACAATGAAGAAGTTATTTGCTATTATCGCCATCTTGGGTTCTATTTCCCTTTCATCCTTTGCTCAGTCACATAGTGACAGGATTACCTTTGGCATGGGACTACTTTATGAACGTGGCCTTGATGCCACACTTGCATGGGAACACGAAACCAAGTATCATAACGCCTGGGAATACTTCGTTAATGGCTATCTCAAATGGGATGAGTGCGAAAGTTGTGGGCATGTGTGTCCTGAATCATTCTGGAAAAACTACCGAACATGGGGTGTTGGCGTAGCCTACAAGCCTTGTGTGTGGCGAGGTCGTAACAATCATGGGAATCTACGCATCGGTGCCAGTGCAGGAAGCAACACGGATAAATTCTTGGGTGGCATCCATGTTGGCTACGAACATAATTATGCACTTAGGCACGGATGGGTTCTGTATTGGCAAGCTAAATGTGACCTGATGCTGCCGGACAGAAAAGACTTGTTCCGTACTGGAGTTACCCTTGGATTCAAAATTCCCACAAGATAATCAAACTTAATACACTGTAAAATGAAGAAATTACATACTATTTGTGCTGCCCTTATGATGGTGGCCATAACAAGTTGCGACGAACACCGTGAGTTTCCTGACACGGCAATGAAGACCTGTGACATACTATGTACAGACGGAAAGGTTGTGCGCTATGAAGACATGAAGAGTCAGGGGAAACAGCCTATTGCCGTAGTGTTTCATATCAACCAGAATAATGAGACACAGGGAACTGGTTATGCCGTTTATCTTTGGGACATTGCGCCTAAAGCATACAGCGACAATATTGGTGTTAAGCATAATACTTCGGCTAACATCACCGCTTTCGACGGGAACATGAATACTCATTCCATGTATTCCTCTGGGGTGTCTCCAGCTGCCACAGCAGTCTTTGATATGTGGCAATATGGACAGAGTGCCTACATACCATCAGTAGCCGAGATACGTTTGCTTTATGGTGCGAAGAACACGGTAAATAACTATATCAAAAAGTGTGGTGGCGATGTCATATCTGATGATCCAGACGAGTGCTGGTATTGGACTTCAACTGAGGTAAAAGATATGGAATCGGCTAAGGCATGGCTGTTCTCTCTTGCTTCTGGAGCACTTCAAGAAACACCTAAAGAACAATCACACAAAGTACGCCCAATCATCACTTTATACAATTAGAGTTTACAACAATTTAAGTAAGAAATGGAAGAAACCAAAGAACTTCAAACTGCCTATAAGATATTTCGCGCGGTCATCTATGTGTCGCTACTCTTGGAGTTTTTCGAGTATGCCATTGACCCGGAACTGCTTGACTACTGGGGCGGCATAGTTTGCGATGTTCATGACCGAATCAAGCGGTGGTTCATCTATCTGGATGGGAATCTTATCTGGAGTAAGATTGCAACATTCGTGATTATATGTATCACCTGTATTGGAACCAGAAATAAGAAGCATTTGGAGTTTGATGCAAGACGGCAGGTGCTCTATCCCCTTGTCAGTGGTGTAGGTATTACAATCCTGTCCGTTTGGCTGTTCGGCTATCGAATGGACATGCGGTTTTACATGATACCGCTGAATATCTGGCTTTACATGGCAGCTACCATCATTGGAACCATTCTGATTCATGTAGCACTTGATAATATCTCGAAGTTCCTAAAGGAAGGACTTCTGAAAGACAGATTCAACTTCGAGAACGAATCATTCGAGCAGTGCCAGGAACTGATAGAGAATAAGTATAGCGTGAATATACCTATGCGCTATTACTACAAATCGAAGTTTCGCAAAGGATGGGTTAATATTGTCAATCCCTTTCGTGGCACTTGGGTTGTCGGTACTCCTGGATCTGGTAAGACTTTCAGCATCATAGAGCCGTTTATCCGTCAGCATAGTGCTAAGGGGTTTGCTATGGTAGTTAGATTCAACCGACCATTTGGCAATACTCTCACACGCATAATAGAGTCCGCTGTTTGATTAGCACCACTTGCAGAAAAACGAATGCAGTCATTCTCCAAACACTCTCTCAAAAGATTGGCACCTCTTTCAAAGTACCTTCTCTCTGGATATGATGAATGTAGGTCTTTTGCCATATTAATAGTCATTGATTGCGTTATACACGCGTCCTGCCCTTGCATTATCCACTTTGCGATAGAGTATCCTGTCAAACAAGTTTTCCATCATCCTACTATATCTTCCCTTAGGTGGATAATCCAAATAAAAACTCCTTTGAACGTACACGCCCGAACGAATAAGCGTGCTAACAACCCCATTCTTTGCCATCTCATGTACTTCATCAAGATACAGCATGGCGAAGTCTTTACCAGTTACATTAAGATTATTGAGCATGTCAATCTTATGTTCAACAAACATCTTATCTTTAAAATCAATCCACACATCTCCCCTATCTGGTAATGATTCGGGTATCACCGATTTCAATTCATCTAACAAGTCTGTATAGCCACATTTCTCTGCAAATACTTTAGCCATCTCATAGAGATTCCTGGAAACAGAAAAAAGAGGGATATTCAGTAATTGCGCCTCATTATCTTTCATCTTCGTATGAGCCAATACCCTATCAGGATTATCCTTTGCCATTTCAAGTAGTACAGCAGATGCTTGCGTAGCTAGTCCTATCTCTGATGGACTCACGACCTCATCAATCAAGCAATCAATCACTCTCCCATCATATTTAACAAGCCAGCAAATCGCTTCATAAGCTCTAGAAGAAATAGTTCTGTCGGGGTGTAACAAGAACCAAATTAACAAATGAATCATTTGTTCGTCTCTATCTCTTTCCTCCAGTTTCCCTTCAAACCAATTAAATTTCTCAAATTGTTCAGCGGATGGTCTAACATTGATATCATAATGACTCGTTATTACCTCAAACAGTTCATTGAAATTAAAATCAGATTTACTGATAAGTGGGCTTATGATTTCACTCAACGAATACCAATAGCTACCCAATGGTGAGACAATATCTTTCCTACATTTCTCAAGAACAGCTTGGCTAGTAGGCAAGTCTGAGAGTTTCTCAATGCGTTCCTCCTCTATCATATCATTTTTTCTATTCTTGGAAACCCTTTTCCATTTATAACCCAACTCTTCTAACTTGCTTTCCAACTCGTTAAGAATTGCTGTCGGAATCTTCAAACGTTCCAGTTCATTTAGATAATCACCTTTTCCATCGTGGTTATACTCATCAATAAAGTATTCTGCCATTCTGGGCAACAAATTTTCCTGCACTTTATTTTCTCCCAAGACAGTGAAAATATCTGCATGAAGCTCAGCATATTGATAATCGTTATGCATCTTGTCCCAGTTATCCCAGAACAATTCGCTTATTGAATACCGAATATACGGCGAAACTTCCTTGCATTCCTCTAATAGCTGGCAAATGGCACTGGCTTCTATCAAATGGTTACATCCAAGGTCATATCCTTCACCGACCTTTGGCATATCCACCTTCCACTCCTCTGCATTTTTCACTATCCTGTCCGCAGCCGGAAGTGTCTCAAACTTATAATATGCTATGGCATCTTTCAACGAAGACGTTTTTGCAATTGTTGCCACAAAAGTATTCTTTTGCTGCCTGATGTATCGTTGGAAGGTCATTTCACCTGATGCTTCCTCGAAAATAGCTGCCAAGTGGGCAATCTGCTTTTTATCAAAAGCTACATCTAAACTTTTGAAGCGATTGATAAACTCTAATTGTGCCTCTTTATACCATTCCGGCCCCATGGAACTACGCATCACTTCGTGATAAACGACAGTTGTCTTATCATTCTCTCCCATTAAGGCATATTCACGGCATATTTGCAGTAAATAACCGCAACACTCGCTGCGATTCTGTACAGCATATTCAATATATTTTACGGCCTCGTCTGCTAAATACAATGCAATGCCACGCGTTTGCTCACTTGGAGCAAATATAACAGTCAGTCTGATTAATATGGCACAATAGCCCTCTCTATATAGGGATAGTTGGTCAGACATTCTATTTTGCAAATGCGCCATAAAGTCATTGAGCTTGTCCACAAAAAACTCTTTGTATATCTCAGCCAGTTTGTCATATACAAATGGGATTAACTCTTCAGGCAACAAGTAGCTCCGCTTCCATCTCACACGCTGTTCAAAAGAAAAATCCATGGAGTCAATAATCTCCTTGACAGCAGCATACATTCCTTGATAATCCTCTCCAGCTGCTCTCTTCCTGTAGAGGACTCCATTGACGTATGCGGTCCGGGTCACTAAGGCTTCAATATATCTCGCCCAACTGATGTCACCATGATAGTTGCGGTTCAGCGCCGGGCAAGGCAGTTCTTCATCGAGATATGCCAAATACAGACTCTCCTGATAGAAATGATTCAGCGAATCGGCATCAACATCAACACCATTATCCTTCCTGAATACAAAAGAGCCGGGATTGGGGCCATAATCCTTCAGTATCTTTTGAACGATATCCGTACGGATTTTTTTATCAATCAACCAACTAGGCAACACCTTCAGTTCATCTTCACAAAACTTAAAGGTGTGGCTTAACATGGCTTCCTCAACCTGTCTCAGACAATCATTGAAGGCTTCATTGTGACCAATGACATGTAACCCTGTATCTGTATGATCATATAACGCTATGACCTTGATGAAGAACATAAGAAACTCTTCATTCCAGTCAATTTCATATTTTTTCAAATGCTGCCCTATGTCAATCTTTTTGCCGGATCGCAGTTCATTTGAAATCTGATAGGCTAAAATCATCTCGCGAATCATCGATTTCATTTTGATGGTCCCTTCGTTTTTTCCTTCTATCAGACGATTGAGAAAACTGAAGTAGCGTGGCAAATGGGCAGGATCTTCATATCCTGCCAGAATTCCTTCCACCATCAATTGACCTTTGAGTACAAATACGTATGGGCTGGATTTTTTCCCAATGTTTTCGTTTATTTGCTTCCTGATGGCTGCCTCTATTGCACACGATAAGGTGTACGCCTCATCCTCATACCCTAATTCGAACAAACAGCGCAAATAGGAAATCGCCATATCAATGCCCACTAAGAGGCTATTGTCCCTTACCAGATACTTCAGTGCCACTGCTGGTTTCCCCATAAGTATCTTTATATCCGCCACCTCTTTTGCATTATCCACCATGATTGAGTCACAGCGCGTTTCTATACGTTGCGCTAGAAGCATCAGTCTTACGACCTCAATTGGAAGATTGTTGTCCACAGCCAGCGACAGGCATTCTTTGATATCATGCATTACCAGGTCTGGTGATACGTCGTTTATGGCACATTGGTCCGCCCAACTCTGATTACACATAGCTAGACCTTTCCTCACATCGCTGCCATTAACTACGTGATGCAGGTGATTTTCTATAGAATATATTTGTTCTTTATGAGCATCACAATAGGCCGCTATCTGGTCATTGGTGTAATTAATAATAGTTGATAGATTCCCTGTTATGAAAAGCCGGAACGAGCTATGATATATTTCATATACGTCGGAGTCTTTCTCTTTTAACAGATGCCAGAACTCCTTGGTAACCGACTTGAATTCAAAGGGGTTTGGACTTTTCATCATACCTATCAAATGCTCTTCTTCGACAGGTCCTCTTGTTTGAGACAATAAAGCCAGTACTTCGAATACGACACCTTTAGGATCCGCCTTCTTCCAGACGGCTTCATAATAAGAGCGGATATCTCCACTAATAGTAGGCAAACTAATCAGCCAGTCATTCAGTTCGCATTCTTTGGTACTTTCATTAAAGGTTTCAGAAATATAGCGACAGAGATAGTTCATATATAGGGGATGCCCCTCTGTCTTAACTGCAACAGCTTGTATAAACGAGTAAGGCTTAGACCACTCGCCGCTGTTTTCTTGTATGAACGATTCGCAAGCAGCCATATTCAATGGCGTAACCTCAATATAGTTGTCTGCAGAAATCCTTCCTATCACAGTTGCAGGCAATATTTCTTTTGTAATGCAAGACAACACAATGCTGATATTATCAGGTAACGTGTCGGGAATGAGCGAAAGGATATCGTCAACACGGTTGCCACATTCTGTTGACAATTCATCCAGCCCGTCTATAAAAATAATGCCCCTTTTACCCTTACTTAGCAACATACGGCTTATCATCGATAACCATCCTGCTACTCTATTACGCTTGTCTTCGAAAGACGATTTCACAAGCTCCGCTCCGGTAAGGTTTGCATAAACAGTTTCCAACCAGTTAACAAAAAAACCTTGGGAACAGCGCTCCGCTCGACTATGGATATCATTAGGCACCTTGAAGAAAAACCTGCCTAATACTTCCACATTTTCATCATTCGACTCGAAATAAGCTGATAGTGTTGTTTTGCCACAGCCTGGTGAACCATACAGCAACAGCCATTTACTACCACTGTCTGCAAGTCGCTCATCTAAGGTTTGTATGACCTCAAAATTCGGTTGTGATACTTCTACATCCCGTGCTATTGACGCTGGTATTGATGTCAATTCCTGTTCTATTTCTATTGGCAGGGCCCCTTACTTGAATTTCGTTTAATTTTTGGACACTCACAAGGTTTAAGCTATTCCCTGTTTGCTCTATGACAACTCCTACAACCTGATTCCCCAGAAACAAAGGAGCGCCAGACATACCGCTATAATCATAACCGTCTCTTGTATCATCTGTCTGAAGGTTGAAATCTGCGGTCGGACCCATGACTCTTTGTTTGATATTACCCTCAAGTCTCAATCCATTCTGTTTGGCTGTATCAGGGTATCCAAACGTAATGCAACTTTCTCCAATTCTTATATGGTGAGATAGCAGGGGCAAATACTCTTCTAACGATCTTCCCTGCACCTTCAACACTGCGACATCTGCATCTTCATATTCTTTTTCTACCACAAAGGCCAAATCACCCTCAACATCCTTCAACACATTTTTTCCACCTTCTTTGAAAGATTCAACAGTATGCCACGCTGTTAATAAAAGGTCTGGAGCTACATAGAATGCAGTTCCTACTTCTTTGTCACAGAATATTTGTACTATCAGCTTCTCGTACATATCATATCTCAATTTGAATTCCGCTCTTTCCTTTAGGAGTTATGATTTCAAAGTTAAAATCTTTATGGTATAATTCATCACTTAGCTCCTCGCAGATTGGTAAGTCATAGTTGAAGTATATCTTTCTGCCTTTATCCTTCGTAATAATATGTGCCAGAGTAGGCATATCAGGATGGTTATACTTATCACCATTTGTGGACACCAACCATTTGTCTGCAACTAACAAACTAAACAACTCTGGTGAATTGTTGTTATAGCTACCGTGATGCGAAAGTTTCACAGCATCAAAATGATAGGGTGCATTTTCTTCACCGTAAAGTGCCTTCAGTGATGTCATTACCGTTTCCGCATGTGAATCACCCAAAAACAACACTCTCTTTCCTTCTGTCTCAATCACAAATGAAATAGAACTTCCGTTGCTTGCAGAACCATCTGGTTCATAAGTCTCCTTACACAACTTAAGCAAATCATGATTCTTAGATACCTTTTTCTCATGGAAATGGAATCCTGGCATATCTTTGCTAAGACTAAACTCATAAGCATCATCCCAGAACTCTTCACTGTGAGCCTTTTTTAACAATCTGTCTTTAATCAGCCTTTTCTTCCAAAAACTTTCAAGGGCTTTTATATCCTCATTGTTGGGAGAAAGAACGTGAATAATAGCATTAGCATTCCCTAACGGAAATGATAATGGCGCCATAATGGTATTACCTTTCGCCGGTGTATTCCAAGAAACCCCGTTTTTTGCTATAAGTGCTGATAAGGTACACCCTTGTTTTGCGCTAATGGGTTTTGGTTTCTCAGCTTGACACTCTTTGCAGATATTTCTATGAACAAACGTTTCTTTTTCTTCCGTGGTAACAGCTACTGACTGAATATGTCTGTAACCATTGTACCATACATCTCCTATCCCGATTGGCATCTCTTCCAGCAACCTGATGATGCCAGAGATATGGTCGCCGTCTATATGGGTTACAACCACCACATCAAGTTTACCTCCTCGCGATTCAATTTCTTTTAGAGTAGGCAAAAGATAGTTCTCGTATGTATCGACATATCCTCCATCAATAAGGATATAATGGGACAGCTGGAATTCCACCAGAATACAATCTCCATTTAGTGCCGGAAGAATGATAGTTCTCATAAATCCTTTCAATTATTTTGGTTCAATTTTGACGGCTCATAACACAAGCAACTCAAATGTGAGAACTTTACGTTCATATATTCCTTTGCTGCTGCCTTATGCTTGTGTAAAACTTTCATGCTCTCATCAGGGTGAGAATAATTTGTTATTTCATCTTCAATAATCTCAAACCCATACTTCCGATAAAACTCTGGCTTTATTGATTCTGAAAATGCCTGATAAACTTTTAGCAGGTTGGTGATTTGAGCATCTTTACACAAAGTAGCTAGAATTGTATTTGCTGATGCAGGTATGTCATCCAATCCCAAAGGAGTTAATAGGGCTTTCCATGCTTTTGGTACAGATGTTTTCAACACCTTGAAATAATAAGCCGTGATTATCTTATTGATTCGCTCAACTGCGCTTTCTAGAGCAACATGTAACTCATAAGTTTGCAGAGGATATTTATCTATACATGTTTGTACATAAGCTACTTGCTCTTCATAGTTTTTGCCTTCCAACCCGCTCTTGTCTATCTTATAATCCTGTATTACGATACTCAAGTCCTTGGGGCTATAATCGCTCACATCGGGGCGTTGTCCCTTTGGAATCAAACGCTGTGCATAAGTTTCGCTTATCTCTTCACCTTCGTAGTCATCGTTCAAAAGTACATAATACTGAAAAGTGCTGAACAAATCAAGGTAGCAATACAATCGCGTTTTACCATCATTATACTTCGATGTAAATAACTTAAGCATATGTGAGGGATAACCGTCCTCATAAAGATATCGATGGTCTTCATACAAGATGTCGAACAATGTGGTTGGGATAAAAGGTGTTAGTTTTGCTCTGTCATAGTCAATCGTGGCCTTACCTTTGTCGTCTATTGATATAACCTCTGTAAGTACCTCACGACTTATGCCACAATGAAGAGCATACTCTGTAGCTATCTTGACCATGCCCTTCTTAAATTCCTCGTTGAAATTGTCATTTCCTTTGGAAAAATAGTAAGCTAGATAGCCCTGATCATGAATATCAGTATGACGTTCTATTGTATAATTGGCAATGTCATCTCCCTTGTCTGCCAACTCTTTAGTCAGCACTTTGAGGTAATCTTTGATGCGTTTCTTGCCAGCATAAACATCTACTCTATTTCCTTCTATCGTATAGAATGGTTGTACAGGTATAACCTCACCATTCTTGGCTGTGACCTCTATGCCTTCGTCGCCTTCCTTTACGTCAGGTGTCTTGAATATACTTCCTTTAAGCGTATTTACATCTGTCTTACCATGATCTGCGGGAATCATCCGATCACTCAACGCTACAACAAATGGAGCAAAAATCTTGCAAAAGTTTGCATCATCTTTACTGTATGCACCTCCACATTCCTCACACAATATGGCACGAGAAATCAACTTTCCCCGTATCCCATTATGTATTATATGTTCGCCATGTGCCTTGCACAGGCTCGAATCAGTGGGTTTATCCACCATTTCCCTATTACATATGTAGCATTTCATAATTCATGCTTTTTCTTACTTTCTTAATCCTACAAAAACGGAAATTAAAAAATACTTTCTAAACTCGCGACTTCCTCCTGTAGCTTTTGAGGATTCTGCTTGGCAAGTTTTTTCAGATTGAGTAACTTCCATTGAACAGATGGATAATCCTTGAAATACTCAAATTCGTATCCATCCCACTCTGGCTGTCCAGATTCGAAACTAATCAGGAACTTCTTATCCGCTTCCGTCATCAACGACTTGACATCATTAATGAGTTTGGCACGAGTCTCTTCAAACTCCTCGTATGTAAAAGGAATATCCGTCATACCTGCAAACTGATTATCCATTGCTTCACGCTGATCAATCAAACTTGGGGCAAAAGACTCATAGATCGGTCTATCACTACCAAGTAAACAGAAGATAAGTCCCTCTCGGCATTCACTCAATGGTATATCCTTATACTTCACATCAAACAGATCACGAGGATGCTGACGTGATAAAGCTGCTGCAATCTTGCCACCATATAATTGAGTTAAGGGCACAACATTTGCCTCACAAAAGAGAGAAAACTCTTCCTGTGCTTTCTCGCTCAATGGTATTGTTTGAACATCACCACCTATAATACCTCTCTTGGTCTGGTTAACCTCTATCTTCACCTGCTTACCTCGATATTCGCACAACAGTTTGCAGGTACTGAAATTTGGAACGATATGCATTCCCTTGAAAGCTTTCTTTGCCTTTTCCGCGATGACATTCAGATGCATATTGATGTCATCCAAACTTATCTGACGGTCAGCCAATGGGATATAGGTCAAATCAATATCTACAGAATAACGTGGCAAGTCCTTCAAGAAAAGATTGATGGCAGTACCACCATGTATGGCAAACACCTCCTCTTCCATCACTATCGGAATAAGACGGAGCAGCAGTTCTACTTTCTGAGCGTAAACACTTGATTTTATATCATTCATATTCTGCAAGTTCTTTTGAGATTGTCATATTATACTTATTGATGTACTTTCCTATTGGCGTGATCATAAACCTGGATGTACCAAGATTGACATTTTCCAGTTTCAAAGCCTTATACCAGGAGTGGCCAGCCTTTTCTGCCATATAGAGGAACAGTCGTTTCACTTTCTGAGACGTGCAGGCCTCCAGTAATGTCTGAACCAATTTGGGACGCAATGTTGTCAAACCCTCCATGATATAATAGATATCGAGCAAAAAAGAAGAGGCATCTGGCAAGTTCAGACACTCCAATATGGCACGCTCTGGAGATGACACTAGCAAATCATGCTGATTGATAGTCATAGTTTCTACACCCAACAGTTCATCACCCAAGAAAGAGGTAGTCATGTATTTTATCGTCATATCCCACTCCTCTTTTAGTAACCACAAAGGTAACTTATTGCTTTTGTCTGTAAACAAATAAGCCTTAGGCTTCCCCATTGACAGGTAATGGGAGTATCCTCGAAGTTCCAATGCCGTATATGCACCTACATTGCAACTCTTGCTAAGTTGCGTGTTGTATGACGATATAGCAGCAAATAGACTTGGTTCTGTTCCATGTATCTTATAAACCCCCTTCGATATACGGTCAAGCCATCCACTTTTCATATAAGCATACTGACCACGAGCATCCAATCCATGACTTGAAAGCCACGAACCAAACAAGACTGCTTCATTGGGCGCCGCCTCTAATATTTGCTGTATTTTTGTAGCCATCTTCGGTTATTTTATGAATATCAGCATAAATTTGTTGCAAATATAGCTTTTTTATTTTGTTCAACCAAACATTTTCCTCAAATAACGGCGATTTTTATAGAAATTTATTCTCAAATTCGCGTTTTTAGTGAATTTGGGAGTAAAAAACGTGCAAAAACTATAAGCAGAGATACAATTGCCATCAAAATAAAAAAGGGCGATAGTACGAATCAATTTCTGGGCTTGGTTTAGTTTAATCCCTTATTAAATATCTATAACCTAAACTAAACCATTTATCTTCCAACTACTATTAATGTCATGCCGAATGGTCAAGATCAAAGATTAGAAGAAAAGGAATAACACATTATAGGCTAAGACAAATGAGAACCAACACTTTTTAACAACACGATTTTGAGCTTAAAAAAACTCCGATTTTTCGCCAGATTATAAAGATATACAAAGAACTGCAAAGATAAATGTACCTAAAGGGACTGAAATTGGAAGTCACACTTCACTCGCTTCACAGCAATTGCAAGAATCTGCAAAAATACGTGTTAACGAATGTGAATATACAAAGAACTGGAAAAACGTCTTTGCAGATGTTTGTATATTTTATTTTTGACGGCAGCTTCATTTGCAGATTTTTGTATATTTTCCGTCCCTCCTCCGTCCCTCGGCATAGTATCTGTCCCTCTTAACTGGATGCATAAGCACTGATTATCAGCCACTTATATTTGCAGATTTTACATTCTGCATAGGGAAGTAGATTCTGCATCGGCAAGTAACCATCTGATTATCAATGGATTAAATTGATTATAATCGATTGATATGGCGCTCTTTACGGGGCGCCTTTTTTGTTGTACAAGTATCGTTGATAATCGTTGCTAAGCCTTTTTACGCCATTTTTTGTACCTCCTGTGTACCTCACAAGCCAAAAGCCGGGTTTACTGTCTGCCAGATGGTGGATAACCTGGAACGCCTTGGAACGCTGTGGTACGCAATGAAACAGATTTGGCGAACTAAAAAGATAATTAAAATGGCTAGTAACATTGAAATTCAAAAGAAA
>MNQS01000066.1 GCA_001915545.1 Bacteroides sp. 43_108
CCTCAGTCATGCAACCAATAAAGTTACTGCACAATCCATCCCGGGTAGTATATACATGAGTTATCGCATCCTGTCCGGGAGAGAAAACTGCCAGACCGGTCATGTATCCGACATACAGATTGCCATCGGACGAAGCTAATAATGAACGCACGGAATTCTCAGCCATACCGTACTTCTTTTCATAGCCGGTCTGCAATTCATTTTCATTTATCACTTTACATATACCATAATTCGCAGTGCCCAGCCAAAGCGTATGATCATCGGTTTCAGCCATAGCACGAATATAAAGAGGAGACAAGTTCTGTAATCCGGATACTTTAAAATGTATCTTCTTACCCCTGTTCGTTTCACGGTCGAATAACCAAAGTCCTTTATGTGTACCAATCCAAAAACGACCTTTGCTATCAAGAAATAGGGCCCAGACAGATGATTTGTTAAGGCCACCATCTTCCGTGATCAATCGCAATATCTTGAATGAGCGTTCTTTTTTACAATAACAGGTCAATGAACCATCTAAATTTCCAAACCATAAATTTCCTTTCTCATCTTTCAGACTGCACAACACTGTCTGTCGTTTTTTCACATCTTGATCTCCCACTTGAAAGAAGTCTATTTTTTCCGAAGTATCAAACGCTGTCCGGCTCCGCATAATTCCTTTATGGTATGTTGCCAACCAAAGATAATGATCGTCATCCGCTACAATAGAACAAATCTCATTATGCCTGTTCAAGATTGCGGTACATCAAAGAAGAAGTGTTACTATAAACTTCCGTCAATATCTCGTCCTGATTATTTTTATCTATTGTCATCACCGTATATCCATTCCACGTTACGGCCAGATATTTATTCTCATTTAATTTGATAACGCTGAAAACATCTGTATGAGAAAGTCTGTCGGATACCGGAGCCACATGATAAGTCAACTGCTTAATTTTCCCGGTTCGTTCATTATAATAAATAACCCCATGAGCAATTGTAGAAATCCATATCCGACCATCATCATACAAAACAGAATTTACAGACAGGCTACCGGTACGCCCCAAGTCAATCACCCGAAAGGAATTCAGGTTTGTCGCATCCAACAAGATAATTCTACCTTTTTCATCAATCAGGCAGATACTTTTTTTATCCGAAGAATAAGTGATGGCAACCAAAAGATTATCCTGATTATCCCAGCCTGTATATTTTTCTTGAACCCGAAGTCGAAGCTCACCCTCTTTTGATGCGCACCGCTTCATTAAATGCAGCTCACTCCCGGAAATCACCCAAACCAACGAATCGTTCTTCTGCAACATCCCCCAAGATGGAATCCTCTTTTCCGAGGAAGAAACCACAGACAAAAACCGCTCTTTTTTCAAATCAAATGCAGAAAAGACACCATTATCCACAAATGCCAGCACCCCGTCAAAAACCTCCTTTAAGTTTGAGATACTAGGATAACTATTACTTTGTTCAAAATTCGTAATCTGCCTGCCGTCATAACGACTCAGTCCGTTTCGGGTTCCAAACCAAACGAAACCTTCTTTATCCTTATAAACAGCAGATACGGTATTGTCGGCCAATCCGTTTTGCATATTGAGCAGATGCACGTCTTTTTCTAAAAAAGCATAACACACATCCGGCAGTAATATACATACTCCAATTATAACCAGTGATAAGATTTTAAGGTTCATATTTAATTCATTACCTATAGCAAAGGAATAAAATAAAAAAGAGATAGCAACAAAGATTCACGAAAAAATATAGAGATGCATTAAACATGCATGCTGAATGAAATGAACGTGTATTAAGCCACTTCACTGATTAACATACATTTGCAATGTATTAACCTAATGTCTAATTAAAAAATAGAGAAGCATGAAAAAAATCTCAATTCTATTTTTGATATTGCTTTGTAGCTGTACATTCCTGTACGCACAGCAATTCAGCATCACCGGTGTAATCACGGATAAAAAGCTCAAAGAGCCTATTATCGGTGCCAGTGTCATTGTCAAAGGGACAACCAATGGAACGGTGACAGACCTTGATGGAAATTTCACATTACAAGTTTCAAAAGAAAATGTGTTGGTTATCTCTTTCATCGGATACATCACACAAGAAATTAAAGTCAATGAAAACCAATCTTCGTATAACATCCAAATGTCTGAAGACACACAAACGTTGGATGAGGTTGTCGTAGTCGGTTTTGGTACACAAAGAAAAGCTAATCTGACAGACGCTGTAGCTACAGTAGATACTAAAGTACTAGATTCCCGCCCCGTCAGTAACTTAGGCCAATCATTACAAGGTACTGTTCCCGGTTTAAATTTATCTGTTGGAGGATTAGGAGGACAATTAGGACAAACAATGAACGTAAACATTCGTGGAACAGGTACGATTTCTACAGGTTCTAAAGCTGCTACGTTAGTTTTAATTGACGGTATAGAAGGCAATATGAACAATCTGAATCCGGATGATGTAGAGTCTATCTCCGTATTAAAAGATGCAGCCGCCAGTTCTATTTATGGTTCACGCGCAGCATTCGGCGTGATTTTGATTACTACTAAAAAAGGTAAAGCAGGAAAAGCCAGTATCTCTTATTCCGGAAATGCCCGTTATGCCGGTCCTAACCATTTGCCGGATTTAATGAATTCCTATCAATTCGCTAATTATTTTAACGAAGGTAGTATTAACGGAGGAGGAAAAGCTATTTTTGATGAAGATACCATGGAACGTATCCAGCAATACATGAATGGTGAAATTACAACCAGCACTATTGCCAATGCAAATGGTAACTGGCAATTCCATGAAAAAGCCAATGACAATGTAAACTGGTACAAAACCCACTACAAATGGGCATGGTCTCAAGAGCATAACCTGAATATCAACGGAGGCAGTGATAAAAGCCAATATTATGTATCAGCCAACTATCTGGATCAAGACGGCAACCTGCGTTACGGAAATGATTCCTATGAACGTATTTCAACCAATGCAAAATTTAATGCACAGCCTTTTAAATGGTTGGATATAGAAGTCAATACTAAATATGTTTATACCAAATTAGACAACCCTCTTTACAGCGACATGAATGGCTTATTCTATCATGATGTGGCACGCCTATGGCCTACAATGCCGTTTAAAGATCCTAACGG
>MNQS01000129.1 GCA_001915545.1 Bacteroides sp. 43_108
CGGAAAATGGGCAATAATAATGGCACATAAAGTGATTATACTCTATCGACTTTATATGCCATATTACTTTTTAGGGACATTTACTGAATATCCCTAAAAAGACAACAATTTATAATAAACCAAACCAATCATTCATCTACAAATCCTGTCAAACACATGGCTACGCTCTCAATATTAACATAAACAAACTTTACACTCATATTACAGAGCAACATATATATAAAGAAAAAGGCCATGCAAATCTGCATAGCCTTTAATTAGTTGCGGGGGCTCGACTCGAACGAACGACCTCCAGGTTATGAGCCTGGCGAGCTACCAACTGCTCCACCCCGCGATGTTAATGTTTTCAAGTGAGGTATCTTTCTCAATTGCGGTGCAAAGGTAAGGACTTTTAATAACATGTGCAAATATTTCCGAAGTTTTTTTCAAAGTTTTTCAAAACGTCCAATATGCAGCAACATTAAAAACAACCTTACCTATATATATAAAAGCCTATGTTTTATTCATACTATTTCAAATAACAAATGTAATACATCCAACAATCATGTCCTCTTCCCAAAAGAGACCATTGGATTTGAAAGATATTTCAAGGAATATACACACGGAATATACATACAAAAAAAAGAGGGATCCTCACGGACACCTCTTTTGTTCTCAATAAGTATTAATTTTTTAAGGTAAAAAGATTGTTTTAGGATGTTGCAAAGGTACGCATTCAATATTTTAAAACAACCCTTTTTACTATGTTAGAAAACATGTGTTTACGTACACACCTCCATTTTATGTGTTATTATTGCATTTTTTATTACAAAACTTAGATTTTTTAATATCAAAAATGCAATATTACATCCACTCCACATTGCATCGGTTTACATACTTGTGCAAATCCTTTGGCCATACTTTCGAAGTAAAACGGTACATAATTGTTGTCCGTAAGGTTCTTTCCCCAGAAATCAACTTCAAAAGTGCCCATATTTACCGCAACATGTGCACCGAGCAAAGCGTAAAACGGTTGGCTCACATCATTTTTCTCTGTCCAATAAATACGTCCGGCACCTGTAAGCTGTGCACCGAATGTCATATTCTTAACAAATGAATCAGAGAACGGAACCACGTATTCTGCAGCCACAGCAAAATTATGCATTGGTGTAAAAGGCACATAATTTCCTGTATAGTCATACGATTCACCATTATTGACACCGCCGTCATACTCCTTGAACACAGCATGAACATATCCATAAGAACCTTTCAAAAGCATTATGTTCTTTCCTATGTTGAAACGCCCCATAAGCGACAAGTCCACACCACAGCTTTCACTTTTACCGGCATTGACCATCATACGCCCGAGTCCGCTTTCTGCATACTTTGCAATCTGCTGGTCGCGCGTCAACTGATAAAACACAGCGGCCTCAACAGTCAGATGTCTGTCAAAAAAGTCAAGATGAGTTCCGATTTCATAATTCCAGCTCACTTCAGGCTTATACACAGTAGCAGAATCGGCAGAAGGGTTAGTACCGACAGGAATGAATGACGAAGCTGGCGGTACAGCTTCACCCAAATCCTTCATCATATCGTTCTTAAGACTTTCATGAATAAGACCACTGAACATCTGTATGTTGTATCCACCAGATCTGAATCCTTTAGAGATGCTCAAATAGACCATCTTTTCTTCATCAAACCTATATGTAAAAGCCAGCTTAGGCAACATCTGCAAGTAATCGTCTCTCATATCACCTATATAATAGGAAGAAGTAGAAAGAGTCTTGTCTATCATCGTATTACCGCCACGCTTCATCTGAAAACGATATCCAACATCAGTTCCAGACTTGTAGTCTATCGACATAGATTCATAATCCAGGCGCAGACCGGCAGTAACATCAAAGCCATCAAAAAGAAGATTCTTGACTGTAACTTGTCCGAACACGGCCGTATTCAACGTAGGAGTATCAAATGTACCGTCCACAGTCATCTCATCATCCAATATGTCCAGGCCTATCGACATACCCATTGGAGCCATAGCAGCATTTGCCTTATCGAAAGCCTTGTTGATATTCCCCTGAATCAGCGAATCTACACCGTCGGCACCGAAACACACAGGTGCATCTGTTTTCAAAGACTGATATGAGACATAAGCACCCGCTGTCCAATCCACCTTCGAAGCGTTACGACTCTTGAATGAAAGTTCCTCCGAAATGTTATTTATCTTCTGCTTCTGAGTAAGAGTGAAAATGCTCATCGGCGAAAAATCCTGGTCCATTTTCATTCTGTCAGAAAGATACTGATAGCCGGTTATGGAATTGAAAATAAAATTACGCCCCAGGTACTCGACGTTTAAACCGGCATTAAACATATTCCTGCGATAACCTCCTTGTTCACCTTCAGCAATAAGTCCTACATAATCCTTGTAGCTGGCGTCATTGCCAATGCCTGTATAGACATAATCGTACCCGTCTTCATCGTCATACTCATACGAAGCCGTAAGATCAACCTTAAGATTATCATTAAACTTATATATTCCTCTCAATTTACCGCCACCATAATTGTATCCGTTCGTGCGGTCACCAGTAAGGGAATGCTTGTTATAACCATCGTTGCCTTCATAAAAACCGGCAACATAGAAAGCAAATCGGTCACTGAGCATGTGAGAACTTATAAACTGCACCTTGCGCTGGAAACTGGCATTTGCGAGTCCAACCTTGACATCTGTGCCTTGAACCATAAAAGGGTCGCGG
This sequence comes from Bacteroides sp. 43_108, assembly GCA_001915545.1. Lineage (GTDB taxonomy): Bacteria > Bacteroidota > Bacteroidia > Bacteroidales > Bacteroidaceae > 43-108. Next base: position 2,733 of record MNQS01000129.1, read on the forward strand.
GTATTGACTTTTATCAGACCTCCCATAGAGTTGCGTCCATACAAAGTAGACTGAGGTCCACGAAGCACTTCAATATTCTCAGCACCCATAAGGCTCACGTCGAAAGACGATTTATCAGTATAGGCAACATTATCCACGTAGAGACCTACTGCAGGCGTATTTATACGCGAGCCTACACCTCTTATATATATAGCGCTGGTAAGTTTAGACCCATAGTCGGGCATAAAAAGATTCGGGACATAGCGTGAAGCATCTTTAAGCGAGTTAATGCCCAAACGCTCCATTTCGCTTCTGTTTATCACGGTATAGCTGACCGGTTGCTTATCTACGGCTACGTTGGATTTTGGATCGGCAGAAACAACCACCTCATCTACGTATATGTTCTTGACAACCGAATCTGTCTCTTGTATCTCTTCTCCCCAGACAGGAGAAACGGCAAAAAGTCCTAAAACAAGAATTCCTGAAAATAATTTATTATCATCCATATAAAAACCTGAACTTTGGACTGCAAAGGTCGTATATAAACAAACGTCAATCAATCCTAATAAATGAGGAATTTATACGATGAAACAACTGCCGGCGCCACTCATATCTCGTCAATCCCGACGAGTCCGTTGACAACAGCATACACAGTAAGAGCCGAAACCGACTTCAATCCAAGCTTTTCTGAAATATTTTTCCTATGAGTTATAACTGTAGTGAGACTGATATTAAGTTTATCAGCTATTTCCTTATTTCGGAGGCCTTTTACCAGAAGTGCCAAAACTTCCGATTCGCGCGGACTCACTTCTACACGTGGACCAGTTATTTCCGTTTCGGGAATATTGCTCTGGCCATATCCATGGCTGTGACCGGCCTGATGCAGCTTTAAGAGGGAACGCACCAGCATATCTTCCGGCTGTGCGACCATCAAGGTCCTGAATCCGGTCATCTGCGCACTGTTCTGCGCAGTACCCACCAAAACAATAGTCTTATTCCTGTTTTCCAAGAAAAAAGCCACATGCTCCACCAATACCGAAGGCGAAACAAAATAATGGAAAAAAGAAGCATCGACGCATTCACTGAAATCAGCAAATGAGAAGAATATAGATATTTCCACCTTAGGTATGATTTCCGAAAGCATGCATTTCAGTCCTATTGCCTGAAGCGTATTGTTGTCTACTATTGCTATTCTGGGATGCATTGCGTCATAGAGTGCTAATAAACAAGAAAGCAGACTTTCCGGCCAACTGCGCCGGAAAGCCGCCATCTAAATTCCTATTGGTCAATCCTGAGATTCCTCAGCTTCCTTATCTTCAATCAAATCAAGTTCCTTGCCGGTAAGCTTTGACATTATCTGGCTTTCAATTTCCTCAGCTAGTTCAGGATTGTCCTCCATCATTTGCTTAGAGGCATCCCTACCCTGCGCCAGCTTGCTGTCGCGGTAGCTGAACCAGCTTCCGCTCTTCTTTATAATACCGAGCTGTACACCAAGGTCTATGATTTCGCCACTGCGCGAAATACCGCTTCCGAACATTATGTCGAACTCAGCCTTGCGGAAAGGAGGAGCCACCTTGTTCTTAACAATCTTCACCCGAACCTGATTACCCTTGACATCCTCGCCGTCCTTTATCTGCGAAACACGGCGTATGTCAAGACGCACAGATGCATAGAACTTAAGAGCATTACCTCCGGTTGTCGTCTCCGGATTGCCGAACATCACGCCGATCTTCTCTCGCAACTGATTTATGAATATGCAAGTGGTATTTGTCTTGCTGATAGTCGAAGTGAGCTTTCTCAAAGCCTGGCTCATAAGTCTAGCCTGGAGGCCCACACGATTATCGCCCATATCACCTTCAATCTCAGCCTTAGGAGTAAGAGCAGCCACCGAGTCCACAACAATTATATCTATGGCAGACGAACGTATAAGCTGTTCAGCAATGTCCAGCGCCTGCTCGCCGCAGTCAGGCTGTGAAATAAGCAGATTGTCGACATCTACTCCCAACTTCTCAGCATAGAAACGGTCGAACGCATGTTCAGCATCGATAAAAGCCGCAATTCCGCCTTGCTTCTGCGCCTCGGCAATTGCATGTATGGCCAAGGTGGTCTTACCTGAAGATTCAGGACCGTATATTTCTATTATTCTGCCACGTGGATATCCGCCTACGCCCAAAGCAGCATTAAGACCGATTGAACCTGTAGGTATTACCTCGACAGCCTCAATCTTGTCATCACCCATCTTCATGATCGAGCCTTTTCCGAAATTTTTCTCGATCTTGTCCATCGCCGCCTGCAGAGCTTTCAACTTCTGCGCATTTTCGGCGCTATTCTGTTCTATTGCCATTCTTGATTCTGTTTGCTTGTTTTTATCGGAACAAATGCCCATGCACAAAACGGCATGGGCATTTTGCTTATTCACTCAATATGCTATGTACGTCTTTAAAGTGCCGAACACGTACCGAGATGAAAATTCAGTTTCAGCACAGACTTAGAGTTCGAGGTCGCCGTCGAACACCTCATGCCAAGGGAGTCCCTGCTTGTTGAGCTGTTCCATGAATGGATCCGGATCGAACTCTTCAACGTTCCATACACCCGGCTTTTTCCAGATGCCCTTAAGGAACATCATAGCACCAATCATTGCAGGCACACCGGTTGTATAGCTTACGCCCTGCATACCTGTTTCATTATATGCAGCCTGATGAGAGCAGTTGTTGTATACATAATATGTACGTTCCCTGCCGTCCTTGAGTCCACGTATACGGCATCCGATGCTTGTTTCGCCCTCATAGTCCTTGCCGAGATCCTGCGGATTAGGAAGCACAGCCTTAAGGAACTGGAGAGGCACAATCTTCACGCCATTGTAGTCAACCTCGTCGATGCGGGCCATACCTATATCCTGAATTACGCGAAGGTGAGTAAGATACTCCTGTCCGAATGTCATCCAGAAGCGTGCACGCTTTATTGTAGGGAAATTCTTTGTGAGCGACTCAAGTTCCTCGTGGTACATCAGATATGATTCGCGCGGACCGATGTTAGGATAAGTCAACGGTTTGTGGATTTCCAGAGCACCGGTTTCCACCCATTTGCCGTTCTCATAGTAACGTCCCTTCTGAGTAATCTCACGGATATTGATTTCAGGATTGAAGTTTGTAGCAAAAGCCTTGTGGTGATTTCCGGCATTGCAGTCGACGATGTCGAGATACTGTATTTCATCGAAATGATGCTTGGCAGCGTATGCTGTATATATACCGCTCACACCCGGGTCGAATCCGCATCCGAGAATAGCTGTGAGTCCGGCATCTTCAAAGCGCTTCTTGAAAGCCCACTGCCAGCTGTACTCAAAATGAGCCTCATCGCGCGGTTCGTAGTTGGCTGTATCAAGATAGTTTACACCGCTCTTCAAACAAGCCTCCATGATGGTAAGGTCCTGATAAGGAAGAGCAAGATTCATTACGATGTCCGGTTTGAATTCGTTGAAAAGTGCAACAAGCTCATCGACATTGTCGGCATCGACCTGAGCAGTCTTTATTGCAGGATTACCTATAGCCTTGACAAGTGCATCGCACTTCGACTTGGTTCTGCTGGCAATCATTATATCAGTAAAAACATCTGGATTCTTGGCAACCTTATGTGCGGCTACAGATGCTACACCACCTGCACCGATAATTATAACTTTTCCCATTTTGAGTTACTTTGATTTTATTATTTTGTACAAAAATATTCCTTTGAATCCAAATGCACAAATAAATCAAATTAAAATTTAGTTTCAGTTGCATATGCATCCGCAAACTGCGCACCGATATTGCATCAACATCGCCAAAGGCGTCATAAAAATGCAGGAAAAAGCCTTTACAACCGTGCAAACGGCTATACTACAGCATTTTTTGTAGCCCCAGACAGACAAATTGTTTAATTTTACGTATTTTTGCGTTATTAGGGTTACATCTGATATAAATACAGGATGATGAAAGTTAGAGCATTGCTGTTTGGAACACTTGGAGCTATGGCCATCCTACTCATCAGCATTTTTTTCGACAATGCCATATCTAAGAGGAAAAAGTCCGTTCCGGACCAGACCGACATGAGCTATGTCCGTAAATGGAAGGAACGCGGCAAGACCTATGGTTCGGCACTATATATCACAGACAATGCAGAAATTTCTACGCCATGGATTGAAAAACTTCACAGAACGGATATTGTAGACATCAGAATCGACAAATCGCTTGAGGGAAAGACCTTGAAAAAGGGCGACAGACATGCCGAACTTGTCCTCAACAGCAAGACTCCTGTGCCCGACGTAGTACTGATACAAGTAGGATGCAACGATACCCCCGATGCAGACACTACCGCGACCAACTACAGCAGATATATCTTCGACTACCCGCTTGCATACATACAAAATACCAAAGGCACTGGGCGAAGACACAAGAAAGCAGCCGTCGGACGCGACATGAAAGAAATTGACAGCTCAAGCCTTGCAGGGCCGATTGTGAAACTGGTGTCGAAGATTCGTACACAATGGCCTGAAGCGCTGGTCTTTCTTGCCCCTCCAGTTAAAGACGAAGCAACGGCCGACGAGAACGAGAACAGGAAAATCAGTCAGATACGCAGAATCGCCAATATGCTGGCAATACCGTTCATAGATAAAGACTGGGAAATGCTGGCCGACTATTCATTCGTTTGGAACAAGCAGAAAGAGAAGCCAAACATCGGCAACATCCTTATCTTGGGCGACAGCTATTCTGAGCAGGGACTATGGACAAAGCATCTGAACGAGTTCATTAATGCAAGAATTGTAAATCTCGCAGTCAGCAGTGCCACACTGAAAGACAATTTCTACTACACAGAAGCCCCATACACTAGCCATCCCGACAAAGATGACAACAGAGGCAACAACAACACGCTGGCATGCCAGGTTGAGAAACTAATAAGACTTATGAACAACCACGGTTCAGCCGGCATCCCTGCAAGCTACTCACCCGACTTCATACTTCTGCAAGGAGGCATAAACGACAATCCCGACCCGATATCGTCATCTCAGGCCTACAGCTTTGCAATCAAGAGCGACATACGCACAAACTTTGCAGGAGCGACAGCCTACCTGACAAAGCGCCTGCACACCATGTTTCCAAAAGCACAGATTATGGTCACCACCCCGTCCGGACTTTACTACGGACATACATCGCGCCCATTCGACTTCATCGTGAAAGCCGAGCAGATGCGCAAAGCGGCATCGCTCTCCAAAGTGAAGACCATCAACTGGGACAGAGAAGGCCGACTGACATACATATTCAACAATCCTGCACATACAGGTAAAGGCACGAAAACATCACCTATCATATACAACAATCCGACACCTGAAACCATAGACATGCTGCATCCGAACGAGACTGGAAGCAGATGGCTGGCAATAACAGCGGCCAAGGAACTGATAAAAAACAAGAAAAACAACTGACAACATTTTTCAACAATAAACAGGTAAGATGTACTGCAAACAAAAACTTCCGGGGGCTCGCGACTGCAATTGCGAGCCCCCGGAAGTTTTTGTGCGAGCGCTCAGAATTCCTATGCATGTTAAGTTCTAAAGATAAAACTACGATATGGATTGCGCTTCAAATATCAGTTAAATACCGACATCTTTCTGATAGATTGACAAATCAGACGATGGAGCAAAATCTTTAATCACCGTAAAGAAGTTCAAATTCATACACTCGAGCTTCTGTTTCTTGTTTTTTCTCTATCTCGATGAATACGTATTTTCCCTTTTTACCTTTTTGCACAGTAAAACCGTTGTCCCACTGTTTTGCAGGATATTCCGACTTACGGCCACTGCCATAAATGACGGCATCACCAAGTTTTGCCTTATCATCCGTAACATAGACCTTAAAACCTCTGATACCTTCAGCCGCCACAGGCAAACGACAGCCTGTTATATATCTCGCGGATTTAAGTTCTATCAGTATGCAAGAAGTCTTGGAGGATGCAGGAATTTTACAGAAAGTTTCAATCTTTCCGTCCACCATATTAGATGCTGGATTCTCCAGATTTTCCTTGAACAAACCTTTAACAGTACGTACATCTCCGCCGAAACTTTTTGAAAAGAAAAGTTCTTCTATACCGTCTATTTCCTGAGGGTGAAAATCAGAAGAATTCATATATCTCAATATACTGTATTTCAACTGTCTTGCCACGACACGTTTTTCTGGATTAGACAATATGTCAAGCGTACATATGAGCAGACGACCTTTGCCTATACGTGTTTCAAGGATAGCACCCAGCTTATCGTTTCGTACAGGATGGTCAATGACCTGCAGAATAGGCCTATAGGATGCAGGAGTACTATTCAATCTTACGGCTGAGGCCGACGCCACGAGCTCCCACCACTGCCAGTTTGTATATCCTTCAGTAGGAAAATCTTTAAAAACAGGGTGTTCCGGATTACACAATAAGCCCATGGTTTTAGGCTGATAATCAAACATCAGAGTTGACCAGAATGGATTTGAAAAAGTCATACGTTCTGAATCCTTAATCTTTTTTGGAACCAGCAGGACCTTAGCACCATTTTTTATTTTCTTCAGCAGTTCAGCGTCTGCATTTTCGGCAATGATGACATCACCGACAACCTCATCAACATGCTGCGGATATACCCATATATCATATTTATTGCTTACGGCTACGCCTTCAAGTTTCAGGGCAATTTCAAGCTTTACAGCTCTATCAAACCGCGTCAACGGGAAAGTAATCTTACCGCAGGAAGACACTTCGCCTTGCGTTGCTGTTGTGCGTGAAAGCTTGCCACTGTAGACCGTATTGCCATTACAAGATACATTCCACAGAACATCAACGTTATTCAAAGATTTATTTCCATAATTAGGCAATACTACTTCCGCATCAAAATCTTCAGTGTTTATCCATGTTCTTTTAGGCATCTTCAACAGCAATGTGACATCGTTGCATGACTGGCGGAATACTTCCGGGGCTATCAGGCCCTTACTGTCCCAGAATACATCCAGCAATCCAACCAACGCACTGCCCTGCGCCGGATAATCACGTAAATCGAGCATCTGAAAGCCAGACATGCCAGGAGTTCGCAAAACACGTTCGATTTCTTCCTTATAAAGTATTGAAGCCAATTTGCCCGATGCATGCAAAAAAGGCTTTGCCATATCTGCCATACCTTTTTGACAAAGAGACTCCTTGAATATCTCAAAATTTCGAGGCGCCAATACACCAGTACACTTTTCTATCGCAGAAAAATCAGGATAAATGTCCCATTGACCGAGTTCATGCGTTATAACAGGGCATTTGTTATACGGTTCGCGCAAAGTGTATGAATAGTCATTGATTGTATTTGGCTTCTCTGTGTTGAAATATCCACCCATACGGCGTTCGAATCTACGGCCTCCTATTCTTGCGGCATGAGCCACCTGAAACTGATCTCCAGAAAGAGGCAGGTATAATCCAAATGCCTCAAGGTTGGCACTGCTGGCATACAAATGACGGCCATCATAATTCTTGCCATATTCAACCCAAGACTTAAGCACTGAAGTATCGCCCTTCAATTCGTTGCCCATACACATCAACATGAATGACGGATGATTCCCGTATGCATCCAGCACACGTTTAAGTTCGGTAAAGAGAAATTCATCTCTTAGGGCATCTTGTCCCATCAATGTATTCTCCCATTTTTGAGAGAACAACGGCAACTCCGGCTGCAGATATATTCCCAGTTCGTCGGCAGCGGCAAAAGCAGCCTCAGGGGGGCACCATGAATGAAAGCGCCAATGGTTTAAGCCGTATTCTTTTCCGACACGAAATATTTTCAACCATTCATCTTTCGACATCGACGGATAACCGGTAAGCGGAAAACTGCCCGGGTCGTGTTCGCCTCTAAGAAACAATATGCTGTTGTTCAACATCAATCTTCCACCTTCGGAAACGAGGTCTCTAAAACCGAAAGCGGCATCCGCAGAACCTTTGTTGGGGCCGAATTTATAATCGACAACCAATTTGTAGATATTTGGAGTAAACTCGTTCCATGGTTGCAGAGAGTCTTCAAACTGAAGCACTGCATTAAATGTTGCGGTGTCTTCACATGCCTTTACTGTTTCCGTTTTACTTAACAAGGTTCTACCTTGAGGGTCAATCACGTTGAATTTCAGTTTTCCATTTCTGCTCTTATGGCCAATATTTATAATGCTTCCTCTAACCTGCAAGCTCTTATCCTTGAACGAAGGATAGCACTGTAGATTTTCTACAGATATTTCATCTAAAGCTTCCAGACAAAGTTTACCAATAGCTCCATTCCAGATTGTTTGTATACCCGGTGCGTACCCATGGCTCCATGAGCCAAGATTCACGTAAGGCGAATTATTGATAAGCATACGGATTTCATTACATCCAGCTTTTATATATCGGGTAACATCATAACGATGAGGAGTACACAAGCTGTGGTCCTCACCTACGAAATTTCCGTTAATCCAAAGTTTAGTCTGCCACATACATCTCTCAAGAGAAAGTACGACACGCCGTCCGACCCAATCCTTAGGAATATCTACATTTCTGCTGTATTCAGCAGAGCCTATAAAAACATATTTTCTTGCCAGCTGCCACGTTTCAGGGTCACCGGTGTACAGGTTTGTTCCTGGTACATGCTTCTTACCCAAATGAACTTCATCAGTTGAACCAGGAAGCGTTATTTCGTGACAGCCTTCAACAGAATCAAGCGACACGTTCCATACACCAGACAAATCGATGCGCTGGGACTGGGCATTGCAAGGATGCAAACATACCAGAAGCAACAGGAACAGTAAAGGCACAAAAATTTTTCTTTTCATCGTATTATATTTATCATAGTTAAAATTAAGTTTTTCTTTAAAAACAGGATACATAAACAGCACATAAAAACATTCTGCATCTGAGAATATCTCTATCCTACAACATCTGAGGATACGTACAGACATGGAACATTTAGAAAGGGACATATCAAAATCGTCAATATTCGATATGTCCCTTACATTATATATTATTTTATGTTTGCAGAAATCTTATTACACATTTTATAATGCTACTACTGTACTTTTATATAAACGCATCATCTTACAACAATCTTCTTTGTAAGGAGACAGTTGCCATCAGTCTGACGTACATCTACTATATAGATTCCCGGTTCCAATGGGATGTCTATTGCAGAACCGGCTGAAACACTTTTAATGCAGATACCTGACAACGTCAATATACGTACATCAGAAGCGGAAGAAGCCTGTCCGACATGAAACAATCCGTCGGAAACGTAAATCGACGGCACATCATCTTCTGCAGAAACAGATTCTACAGCAGTAACATCTGGAAGATTAGGACTGCCGTAACGGTTTGTATTGCCAAACTTAACCTTATAAGGCCACTGTTCATCGTTGTCGCCATTATCGTCCCAAGCCTGTCGCCAGTATGTCTTCGGGCCACCGCTCACTACAAAATAAAGACGTTTGCAGTTGTCGGGACATTCAAATGAAATTGTGTCGACAGGATTACTATAAGTAGATTTACCCATGCTACCGTAAACACGAGTGCTGTCCTCAAGCTGCGCAACAAATCCATAACGCCATTCAGCGTAAGTTGGATTAATCACATGATATCCAGGCTCGTTGTTAAGTCCTTCGAAGCATGCTGAAACGGTTGTAGCCGTTTTAGGAACATTAAGTTTGATAATATTATGTCCGGTATTTTCAGGAGCTACAGAAGCATTGATTTGCCAATAATTATCATCGACCTTTGTCATTGCAGGTTGAGGACGGGAATCAATTTTTGATGCTCCGTAGCTTTCCAGTGCAGGAATATCCCATGTTGCAAAACGCGCGGCACATTCATACATTTCGTCATTGAACTGACTTGTTGTGATGCCAGTGATGCGCATATATGCTTCGACAGGATCCTCCGGGTTCTTGCTCTCATTCCAAAGTTTTCCTATGAAATCCATGCCATGCTTATAGGTCCAGAAGTCCTGCACGAAATAATTGTTGTAGCGAGGCCATTCATGAAGAATATGCTTGTGGACATTGCTAAGATATCCGCTGAACCATTCGTTGGTGAATTGATTGTCAGGCATGATTTTATATGCCTGCCACTGTGCGCACTGCTCCCAAAATGCACAACCTTTTCCATTTCCAGGAGAATATACCCAGCCATTCTGATCGCCGTTATCGCAATGTACCTGATACTGGAAGCAATGTCCGACTTCATGATAGAGTGTCTGCCAGTTGCGTGAAGGAGCAGCCCATGGAGTAAGAGTCAAGAGACCAATCTTGCTGTCGACGCCTGAACCTGTGGCTTCCCATCCGGTCGGTTCATAGCGCAGACGTATAACCATCTTATATGTATCGGTCTGCGAACGACCCGGTTTGATGAACTTCAAAGAATCTGTATAGAAACGGAATGCAATCTCGGCATGTCGGAGAACCTCGTCAACATCTATATTATGACTACCGCAAACGAAATTTTTCGGGTTTTCTCCATAATCTTTCTCCCAAAACAGAATCCAGTTTTTAGACTGTCTTGTACGCCCGATGTAATATTTGTTGTTCGGATTGCTGACATCACCCATAGACCACTTAGCAGTATAGACTTTCTTGTCAACGACTTTAGTCACATTCTCCAAAGTCTGAGTTGCACGTTCAATCTCTTCAGCAGTCAAATCAACATTATCGTAGGCAACCTGAGCGACCTCTATTGCTGCATCCATTTTGTTAAATTTGTTCACGTCGTCTTCATACCAGCCTCTGACTTTCTCTGCATAATCTATAGCTTCAGCAAAATCTGCAAATACAGCGTCTGATGCATTTATGTTTGTCACCACACTATCCAGCTCAACCTTAGCATCGGCCATAGCCTTTTCATCCAATGTTTCGGAAGCTATGAGCTTTTCAGCCTCTGCAATTGCAGTTTCAGCATTCTCACGTACTTTCGCATGGATGTGCTTCGTGAGCATATTGTTCTTTATATATTCAATGTATTTAGACAAATATTCTGCATAATTCTCAGGTGTGTTTCCACCTAAATAATAGAGCATAAGGTTGTCAAGACATACCCAGTTGCCTGTGGCATTCTCCGTTCTGAGTCCTAAAGTGATCTGACCGCCGACAACAGTAAAATACAGATTCTTATATTTCATAGTATCGGCCGGCATAGAGTAAAAGCCGGCATAGACACAAGCTCCGGTCTGACGTTCTCCAACATTGACGGAACTGTCGCTTCCCTTCTGCTGGATATTGCCAGATGCTACACGAAGACGATATTGTCCGTCAGGAATACCTTTCAAGTTCTGGCTAATGTTTACATCAGGGACCTTTGAACCTCGGCTGACCCAACATTCAAGGTATGTGGAACCCGATTTGCCAGGGAAATAAGAATTCGTCTGAGTAGAAAATCCTTGATTGTCCCACCCTATCGTACCATCTTCAAAACTTGGATTGGTGATAAGACTGGTCACATTTAGAGGATTATCATCTGAGGCATTTTTATATTTATAAATCTGTTCAACCTCATTCAACCTGCTGGTTAATGATATTATGTCAATAGGCGACGCACTTTCGTTGTCATATACATTTTGAGCTTCGTCAATCACCTTTTTCAGTTCTTCGGAATAAACACCTGTACCGTCACCATAAGTGTCAACAGCTGAAAAAATAGCTGATTCCAATTCACTCTTGTCTACATTGTCGCAGAAAAGCTTGACATAGTCTACAAGTATTTTGGCATGGCTTCCAGAACCAGAACTTTCATTGGCACCTAATCCTATCTGAATTTTTCCTTCAGTACGTGCATCAATGGTGAAAGTCAACGTATCAGTTTTCCATACGCCCTTTGGAAAAGATTTCACATCAGAGGACTTTTGTGCCCCATTATCAGGAATCCAAGCCAACAAACTATTTCCTGCAGAGGCGGAACCGACATTATAATACGCAGCACACAATCTGTATTTACCCTTTGGCAGAGTCACACTCTGCGAATAGACCAATTGCATGCCCCATCCGGTTGTCAATCCAAGTGCTCCGCCTTCAGAACCGTTATAACCAGAAGACGGCAACGGAGAACTTCCATTAAACGTAATGTTATTATTGTAAGCGAAAGTTCCGGCAACAGTGTAAGTGGCAGTCGTTTCATTTGTCCATCCATAAACATCGTGTATTACATCACCTGCAATGTTACCTTTAAGTTCGGCACCATAATTGAAGTTTGTATCAAAGCCGTTATTAACAAGAAAATACGCCGATACATCATCTTGCGCAAAACATGGCAACTGAGATGCCAAAAACAATGATACTAATAATTTCTTTTTCATAGAACAGGTTTTTTAATTAATGAATCTAATACAATATAATACGTAGTTTAAACATCTTCCATTAGAAAAACATTTGCATTTCAGCATCATGGCAGACAAAAAATGTCTAACGATGCACATAGCAAAACTTGCATTATTACAATTATTTATTCATCTTTCTCACAACATATATTTAAGTTTATATTTATTGGCAAATATATAGCATACAACAACACAAACATTGCATTTCATAGACCAAATATAGGACATTATCGATATCATGCATTTTATTACTAACAGACAAATGAAATTCCGTATATAAAATAGTTTACTACTCGACACCGCCACAACGTTTTAAGTATAAAAGAGACAAAGACTATTGATTTTGTAGATTCATGTGAAGACATTGTAACGACATGCACAGAAATAATCATAAGCGTAACAAAAATTATCAGATATTTCTAAAATTATCCCATGCAATTATTTAATACTCGATGCAGAACTATAAAAATGTAAAGACTCATTTTGCATTCAGCATGATATCAGCCCCTTTAAGTCCATCAGCTTTTACGTTCAGCTTGATTTTTCCCTTTTTACCATTACTCCTTACAACGACAATAGCCCGTCCCTTCCAAGCCTTACGGTTGTTTGAGATATAGCAATCTGTGTCTTTAAGGTTCGCATTGCCTACTGCAACGATTCGGCCAGGTCCTTTAAGTTCAAAACTCAAGCGATTTTCAGCATCAGGAACTACAAGTCCATCCTTGTCTACAATTTCAACTGTTATAAAAGACAAATCCTGCCCATCGGCTTCTATGTTTCGGCTATCAGCAGTCAACCTTATCCGAGATGCTTTTCCAGCTGTTCTAAGGACATGTTCTTCAACAACCTTACCGTTATCCAGACCAACAGCCTTAATTTCACCAGCCTCATAAGGTATGCTGAATACTGCTTTGTATTCTTGTGCCATACCTGTAGGTTTCTCTTCTACCAAACGTCCGTTCAGATACAGCTTCACACTTTCACAACGAGAATAGACTTCAACCTGAATGTCACGTCCTTCATGCCCAGGCCAATTCCAACATTCCCACGTCGGCCACACTGACCACTGTGTTTCCTTTATTTTGCCGTAATATCCACTAGGCTCCTTTACAGCCATATACAATTTTCGCGGAGTATTTCCATACAAAATCTCACGATAATAAGAAATTGGTTTGCGCCATCCAGTAAGGTCTATATCGCCACAATAAGCTCCATGCCATGGGTATTGGTTGCGAGAGTAATGTTCACCTTCAGTTTCACCCTCATAATAGAAACGTCCGATTCCTGATTCGCCCAAATAATCTATTGCAGTCCAAACAAAATCTCCTATCACGTATATATTGTCGTGCGACATTTTCCAATTTGCAAAAGCTTCACGAGGATATGACTCCGTCTGCATCATAACACGCGAAGGCACACGTTGATGGTCAGAAGGAGCATGATGTATCATGTAGTTATATCCGACTATATCATGTACAGCAGCCAAAGGATCATAAATTTCCCAATCACTGTCCCACGAAGCTAAAGCAGACGTAATCGGACGAGTCGGATCGAAAAAGCGTATGTGATCTGCCAAATTCTTAGCTGTTGTCACGACTTCAATCTTTTTTCGTTCAATTACCTCATTTCCTATACTCCAACAAAAGACGGAAGGATGATTGCGGTCGCGCAAAACCATTGATTCAATATCCTTTTTCCACCATTTGTCGAAATACACAGAATAGTCGTATTTATTCTTGCTGTCGCGCCAACCATCGAAAGCTTCATCTATTACCAAAAGGCCAATGCTGTCACAAGCATTGAGAAAAGCTTCTGAAGGTATGTTATGAGATGTACGTACTGCATTGAAACCTGCCATCTTCATCAGCTGAGCCTTTCGTATCTCAGCCCTATCATAAGAAGCAGCGCCCAAAACACCATTGTCATGATGGACACATCCTCCATTTATAATGATTCGTTTACCATTTAGAAGAAGACCTTTTTCAGCAGAATATGATATAGATCGTATACCGAATGTTTCAGATACACAATCTGCAACTTCATCACCGACAAGCACTTCTATTTCTGCATTATACAGATTAGGCTCATCTACGCTCCACAAATCAGGATTTTCAACATTCAAATTCTGTACAACTGTTGCAGTATCACCAGCCGGCAGAACTATTCTACTCTCGCTATTGATGCATTTCTTGCCCAAACGAGTTACGGTTGTACGTAATGTTATCTGTTTGTCTGTATCTGTTTCATTGTTGATCAAAGATTTGATCTTTACCAATGCCTTCTTACTGCTGACCTCTGGAGTAGTAACAGCAACACCCCAGTGTTCTACATGTACTGGGTCAACCATCATCAACCACACATGTCGATAAATACCAGAACCCGAATACCATCGGCAATTTTTCTGTTTAGAATTATCAACACGTACAGCTATTACATTTTCACCTTCGAACTTCAACAATGGAGTCATATCATAAATGAAAGAAGAATATCCGTACGGACGACGTCCCAAGGATTTGCCATTGACAAAAACTTCCGAATCCATATAAACGCCTTCAAAATAGACATAAAATTTCTTTTCCTTACAATCTTTTGGAACAGCAAAAGTTTTCCTATACCATGCCACCCCTGTAGGATAATAACCGCCATCATTTCCAGAAGGATTCTTCTCGTCAACATTACCTTCAATACTCCAATCATGAGGCAAATCAACAAGCCGCCACTTTGAATCGTCAAATCCAACACTCTCGCCAGAATCCGTATCACCAAGATGAAAACTCCATCCAGCATCAAACAATTGTTTGCGTACAGAAATCCTAGAAGCGGCATGAACGGCCACAAAAATACAGCAAAATACAAACGACAGCAACAACCTGAAGACACCGTCGATTTTAAATGACTCTACGTTTTTCATAAAAGATTTATTTTATAATTATCGAAGAACAAATATTCTTGTAATGATTTACAAAAATACAATTATACTTAAAAAAACAGCCGTCTTATCTTACGAAAAAAGATAAGACGGCCAGATTTAATTCGTTATATATCAAAATCTATAGGTCAAACCGGCTGATGCGCTCAACACCATACTAAAACGATTCTTCCAGAATGTACGTGCACTTTCAGTTATTTTTCCATCATATACCTGAGCAGCCTGCTCTAGATAGATACCCCATCTATCGTTCAAACGAAAATGCTCATTCAGTCCAATCTGACCGCCAAACAAGTTTTTGTCGGCAGTTTCATGGTGTGTATAAACAATTCCGATAAATGGTGCGACATTAAAGGTTCTGTCTTGATCATACCCAGCTACAGCTGTGAACATGTCCAACATCCAGTCTGCACTTATACTTAACGGGTATGTTCCTTTGTCCTTTCCATAAGCATAACGACCTGCCATAAGTGAAGCTCTCACTGAGCTATACGGAGTAAAGCGTCGTCCTAAACTTATCGTATACTGCTGGCCGAGATATGTCAATGGTTTATCAAAATCAACGCTTGCAAAACGAACAGGGAAATTTCCACCAAGACCGGCCATAACAAAACTATACGGTTCGAACTTAGCATTATCCAAATTCATCTTTCTAGAACGTCTTCTATACTGAACGCCAAATTCCAAACTGAAGTTATCCATCTTACGTTTCTCAACACTTCCGTCGACAAAAGGCTGTTCGTACCGGCTACCGCTCCATCTTGCCTGCGCAAACACACCCCATTTATCATTGACGGCATAGAGAAGCTGACCGGCAAATGTTGGCCCATGAAAAGGACGCACTTTTTTGGAATATGCAGTAGTTGCCCTATGAGCCACTACGCCTAATTCATATCCAGCCATT
The DNA here is from genome assembly GCA_001915545.1 of Bacteroides sp. 43_108. Taxonomy (GTDB): domain Bacteria; phylum Bacteroidota; class Bacteroidia; order Bacteroidales; family Bacteroidaceae; genus 43-108. Next base: position 18,903 of record MNQS01000129.1, read on the forward strand.
GCGTTGATTTCAAACTTAGGCTCACGATTCCTTGGGAAAAAGAAAGTATTGAGATTCACCATACCTTCCAATCGCAGTCCGGCATAAGGTTCTTCACTGATGCCTGTATAAACATCATTCGGAACATAATGCATACCGCCAAATGCCGTTGCACGCATTCCTAGAGGCATCCACCATTTTCCAACACTTAAGCCCATAGCCGGTCCCCAGCACTTGGAAGAACTCATATTCTCCTTTACACGGTCGGAAAAATCGCCTTGCGCTCCCATATACAACTCGTAAAACAACTGATCGCAAGGATCAAGGTTTGGATAACGTCGTATAGGAATCTCTGTAAAATGATAAGTCAATCCGGCAATAAGTTCTGTTCCAAAATTATAGCGGCGGGGGGACTCCACAGCCTCTATATCATCAGTAAAAAGATGTACTTTCGGTTCTACATAAACCTCCAGATTCTGCGTAAACATTCGGCTCAAACGTAGACCTCCATGCAAACTGCCGGCGATTTTCCTTTCCGAGCCTTCAGGAAAAACCATATATGCACCAAGACCTACAACTGTCGACACGTTGAATACATTATTTTTACGATATCCGAACAAATAGTCCTGAATGTTGAATATATGGTCAAATTCAACAGATGCACGCTTCTGCACATCGTTAATTCCTCCCAAAAAGCTCAGTCTATAACTGTTGAAGCTATTTACCTCTTTCTGTATTGAAAGTCCGAATTCCGTCAGATCAGGCTGTCCAGAAGCACTCCCGACAAAATTACCGACACCTCCAAGAAATCCCAAAGTCCAGTTATGTCCTGGGGCATCACGCTTCACAAGCCTACCCTTCGGTATATAACGTTGCTGTTGAACATATTCCATTGCATTGAAATATGTATTTTCTATACTGTCCGTTTCTTCAGCATTTGCCGCTACCGGCACAAACACGCTTAAACAAAGAGACAACACGGTTTTCAAATCAAAGTTTCTCATTGCTGTTTCTGACTGTTAAAATTTATACATATCCAATGCGGTATCAACTATATCCTTGTCGAATTCTCCATCATTCTGTGCAATTACAATAAAACTCTCATCCAACTTGAAACAAGCAGACAGAGCTTGTATCGCATCATTAAATCCGGCCTCGCCTTTTCGAGCAGCCACTGTAGCCTTAAGATACCAAGTCAAAGCTTCATTCTGCGGCAAGTCTTCCAGAGCCTTCTCGGCCTGCATATCACCCAAACGAGTTTCGAGCGCCAGATACATAATAACCTTGTTACGAGGTGAAGAATTCTTTACCACATCAAAAGTCTGCTTAGCACGTTCTTTTTCTTCGGGAGTATTTCCACCTTGGAAATATCCACCAAGAGCCAGGGCATAGGCCTTCATCAATTCATACTCCTTCAAATCAGGAAGAATCTTAACCATAATGCTGGCCTGTTCAAAATCACCTGCTTTAATATACATACACAGCTGATTGACTATTACAGCATCAGGATTGATAATTTCCAGACGACCGGTATTAACATTTCTACGTTCAAAATTCACACGGCTCACACTTCTATCAATGAAAGGTTCCAATATACGCGTGTCGAATGTATCACGTTTCAAATACTGCGCAGCCAATATATTTCCGGCCAATATCCACGGATTGTTCTGCTCCAGCGAAACTTCATAGGCTTTTTTAGCCAAAAGTTCCAATTCTTTATCGTCCGTCAAAGATTGGAAAAGTCTCCAATATTCATACCTTGTGTAATCATGTTCCAAACCATAAGCATGATAATCCGCAAGAACTTCTTCATCCGTTGGTTCACGATATATGTCATATTGACAAAGATATTCAACCTGACGGAGTTCTTCCAAACAAGGGATTATCAGTTCCCTATAAAAAGGGAGAGATTTCATGATATTGCTCTGACGGTCGAAATTGTTCGGAACACGGTCCATGCAACTCTGAACTTCCTCAGCCTCTGCAACGTGACCATTACGTTTAAGAAGTTCCACAACTTCACTCCACGAAGCCACTCTAGCCTGCGGATTCTGATAAACTCTAGCAAGAACACTGCGGGGCAGAATTGAAGTTATCTCATTCTGAATCCTCTTCATTCTCCTCTCGGCCAGACGGAGGTTAGATGTATAACGTCCTTCTGGTGAAGCAACACCATTCACATGAAATTCCCTAAGCATAGCACCTGGTTCATTCACAATTGCCTTAAGTTTCTCACGTATCTGCTCAAGCTTAAGATGATTTTCCGGAGTATCGGTAAGCCTGTCAGAGTTTACAGCAAATGTCAAGGAGACCTTATCGGCCGTATTACGTTTTTCTACTTGCGGAGTTTCTTTATAATCATCAAAATCAAGATTCTTGTACATGAATGAATATTCAAGGAAACGCATTGGACGCTTGTTCATACAAGTATTCACCTGATGTGTCTTTCTGTATGATATTCCTCCGTATTCTTCAATACAAAAATCGGCATAACAGCTGTAAGTTCCATTTGGATCCTTCACCAGAACAGTATCGCTCCATTCAATATCCATACGTTCTGTACTGAGAGGAAGCGGATTCACAAATTTCGCCAACGGATCACGTTTAAGATCATATCCCATCATACGGTCCTGCGTACGATGAAACTCTTTTCCATCGTAAACCAAAGGTTTACAAAAAGCGATAGTATCACCGCTGTTGCAATCCAGAACATAAGGCTGAATTATTAATCTGGAATAACTGTTTCCATTATGCGAAGGGATTACAAAAATATTAAATGGAAAAAAACGATTACCTACAAGACGAGAATTCTTAGGTTCGGGCATAATTTCCTTTCTGATACCGGTTACAGTCACCTGGTCCAGAGGATTACCGTCATCAATGCCGACATCAATCTGCATACGATTATTGACACGTTCTATAACACATTTGCCCATATCCGGTTTAAAAACAATAGCACCGTTGTCAGGAACAAGAATCTCATAGTATCCGTTCTTGTCAATTTCTGTAATATTGTCTGTAATAAGAGTCAATTCGCCAAGACTGTCAATTTTTGCCTTAATATCCTCACCTTCTGCAACAGTTTTACATCCGTACACCATAACTGCAGCATGAGTAAACGGCACCTTGTGTCGCGGATTGGCTGTGTTATATACCGTACCGGTCACTTTTATCATCCGTTGAGCAAAAACAGATGTAAAACAACCGAACAGCAACAGCAGCACAGCAAAGAACCGCAACAGAGAAAACTTATTCGATTCTACCATTTTCAATATTAATTAAAATGTGTAAGCAGCCGACACTGTCAGTTTCGTCGGAAGAAATTTCCGGCCAGACTCATTGTACGGCAATGAACTATCATATTCACTCAATTCATAACGTCTCTCGCGGAACCAGTATACACCTACGCCTCCTGCAAACTCTATATTCCAATGACGACTAAGAGGCAAGGCGTATCCAAGCACTATACCAGGACCTGCAGCATCGCCTTGATGATGCATATCCTTGTCAGATGTATACTCATATCGAATTCCGGCAACAGAAAGTCCAACAAACAACTGAGTCATTGCACGTCCTGAAATCCAATAGCGAACTTCGGCTTCTGCTCCATGGAAACGACAATCCGTAGGAGTCTGCGACAAAGTATAAAATAAAGAACCTTCCAATGACACACGTTTAGACGTTACCAGTTCGAATGATATATTCGGTGTAAGATTTCCCCAAAGCAGAGCATTTGTCTTGACAGAAGCCAGCTGAGAATACCCGGCAAGAGGAAAACAGCACAGCATGATTGCACACAGCAATTTGAACATTTTTTTTACTTTCATCTCTCTCCGGATTAATTATACTTCGACTTACTATATTTATTTCTTATAGACTGGAATCTATATACCAGTCCGACACGAATTTCTGTCGGAAGCGGATAAGGTGTAAAATGCCAGTCTTGCTCTTTCACAAAAACAGATGTTCCGTTCTGTATTTCACGTTTCTTGTATTTGCCATATATGAAACCGGCACTCAAGCCCAAATCAAGATCAAGAGCTCCAGTCTTGAAAGTGTACAAAGGAACTTCCCATCCTATACTGCCACCGACAGAATAACATTGACCGGTGTATCCTTTCTTGAAATACAAAGTATAGTCTGTATATTGGGCATATACCCCCCAATAATAAGCACGCCAGAATTTAGGCATCTTCTTGTTCTTTTTCAACATCTGCTTTGAACGCCAATAACGCCTGAGCTCCAACTTTCCATCAAAAATACTGTAGTCAAAGTCTGGGCTGAAGGTCTGATCACTACCTCCATTCCATCTAACCTGTGCTGAAAGAGTCCACTTATTGTAGACAGAATTTGAAAGATCAAATTCCACTCCAATATTAGGAGTTATCAATATCCATTCCAGCGCATTTGTCTTAAACGCCCATCTGTCCTTAAAACTAACGTGTTCAACCGTATTCTGAAGTACAGAAGACTTCGGTTCAGAAACACTATCAGCAGTTTCTTGGGCAGAAACAAAAGTACAGCATGCAACAGCAGCCAATGCCGAAACAATCCTTTTACCGTATAAAATTTTCATATGTTCTATTCTTAATCACAATTAAAACTTATAGGTAAATCCTGCGGAAAGCATGGCCGTACCTTCACCGCTGCATCCACCGACAAAACCATCCATCTTATCGCTCAGCAAAGTCCCTTTCAATTCCAGGTTAAGGTCTATGTGTTCATTAATATTGAATCTGTTCAGCAGGCCGACAGTCAAAGTTGCACAATTTCTTTTCTTCAAATCTGTCATTGCAAATCCTACACCAACAAACGGCAATGGAGTATAAAAACTGGAAACATCACGCTTTGCAAGCAAAGCCAAAACATCGGCCAAGAAATCAACATGGAAATGCATCAGATTCATGGCATCTTCCTTACCGCTGATTGAACCGCCTGTCGCACGTGCTCCTACAGCCTGAAAACGCAGAGCCATCGTTGGAGTTATCCACTTTCCGGCATCAACTTCTGCCATAGCAGAAATACGATAGCCAAAATCTTGTTTCCCGTCTGAGTCGCCGACATACAATTGGGCACCGACACCGGTACCGACAAACCACCCCTCACTACCCTTAAGCACTTGCATGTTGCCGTCCGGTAAAGGATAAGCCTGCATCAAAGCAGCGGGCATTAAAGCAATCAACCCCGCAACAATTCGCTTTTTTAACATAACAAAAATGAATCAGGCCAAACCGCAGTTTGGCTAAATCAGTTAAACATCTGGAAACATGGCTTTTAACCCAAGATCAGTAAATCACACCCAACTTTTATGATTTACAAATATTTCAGGTTCGCACTAATCCCGTGCAAAGATATGTATAATAAACTTACACAGACATGCAAACCGAAAAAAAATATTCAATGAAAAGAAAGAATGACAAATACTTAGCCTGAAAAAAATAGTTGGTCTACCCCTGCAAAGCCAAGCAAAAAAATTATTTCTTTTTTGGAACAACCAATATACTTACTTCGTAAAGAAGCCATATAGGCATTGCGACAAGAGACATTGTGAAAACATCAGAAGTAGGAGTTATCACAGCTGTGGCAATAAGTATTACAACAATGGCATGACGGCGGTAACGACGCATGAAGTCCGGTGTCAGAAATCCCAATTTTGCCAATATCCAGCAGACTATCGGAAGTTCGAACAGCAATCCCATTGTAAGGTTCATCATTATGAATGTGTCTATGTATGACTGCAGCGTAATCATGTTCTCAACTTCACCGCTGACCTGATATGTACCTAAAAAGCGAAAAGTAAGAGGAAAAATTATGAAATAGCTTGTGAGAGCACCGATTATGAACATTATATAACCGCCACCCACAACCTGAAGGGAATAACGACGCTCGCTGTCATAAAGCGCGGGAGACACAAAACTAAAAATAAGGTACAGTATATACGGGGATGAAACCATCAGCCCCGCATATACTGCAACTTTAACATGTATAAGAAACTGCTCCGACAACCCTGTGTTTATCAGTTTTACTGAGAATCCGGCCATCGAAGGCATGTCAAGTCCAGACAAGACATCTGCAAGCAAACGATACGTAATGAATGATTCGTACTTTGGAGCCAATACAACGGAAAACAATTCGTCCTTGAACAGAAACGCCACTATTCCGCATACAGCTACAGCAAGAACCATCTTGATGAGAGAAGCCCTCAAAACATCAAGATGGTCCCAAAAGGACATCATCGTATCATTACTGCTGTTTTGGCTCATCTCCTGCAGACTGCTTTTCTTCTTTTTTTACATCAGACTTCAATGAAGCTTCGTCTTCAATACCGTTCATGCCGTCCTTGAAACTGCGGACACCTTTTCCCAAACCCTTCATAAGTTCAGGTATCTTCTTGCCGCCGAAGAACAACAAAATGACTATCGCTATCAGAAGCAGTTCCTGCATACCTATACCGAACATCTTACTTACGGATTAAATAGTTTATAAACAGATATCCACCTATCACCTGAGCAGCGATACCAGGCAGACCGATACGGAAATCCTGAACAGCATCATAAAAACTGCCTTTCAAAGCCCATTCTCCGAGTGTTCCAAACACCTGATAGAAGCACACAACTCCAAGAAGGATAACAAGTGAAGCACTCTGGAATCGGTGAGCGGCGTATCCAGCAGCTACAGCCAAAAGCACAGACTTAAGCAATATTGCAGGCAAAGAAGCTACTGCCGGCATGCCGAAAAGAAGAGAATTGACAAGCGGCGAAGCCAAAGCCGTAAGCAGTCCGACACGCCAACCATACTTATAAGCACCGACAAGAGTGAAGAAATATATAGGCAACCATGTCACACCTCCTTGAGGAATGAGATGACACAACTGCGGAAGGACAATATTGCCCAAGATAAACAACGCTGCTACCAGATAAGTCTTTGCACTGTTATACTGCAAAGCATAAAGTTTAACTGTTTTTGCTTCCATTTGAATATGTTTTTAATATTAAAATTTCTTCTTTTGATTTATTTCATCCCGATCTGAGACATCATAGCGTATCCTGCTTCAACTTCTCCACAAACTCATCGATACGGTGCAGCTCTCGAGGAATATTGATATTCTGAGGACAATGAGGGCTGCACTGATTGCACCCGATGCAGTGGCTTGCCTGTCTCAACCTAGGGACGCTGCGGTCATAACCGACAAGAAATGCACGACGGGCCTCCTTATAATTTGCCGATTCTGTATTTTCCAGTACATTGCCTTCGTTGACACACTTATTGTAATGCACAAGTATGGCAGGAATGTCTATTCCGTATGGACAAGGCATACAATATTTGCAATCGTTGCAAGGTATGGTAGGATACTGAATCATCAGTCTTGCAGTCTCCTCCAGGAATTCCTTCTCGTCATCGTCGAGTTCCACAAGAGGAGAATATGTACGCAGATTGTCCTGCAGATGTTCCATATATGTCATTCCGCTCAAAACGGTCAGCACCATCTTCGGCGAACCAGCAAAACGGAAAGCCCACGATGCCACGCTGTTTTCAGGTTCACGCCTCTTCAGACGTTCCATCACATGCTGAGGAACATTCGACAAGCGTCCGCCCAGCAGAGGTTCCATTATAACTGCCGGGATATTGCGTTTCTCAAGCTCGCCATAAAGATATTCAGCATTTACATTGTTGCCCTTTGCATGGCGCCAATCTACATAGTTCATTTGTATCTGCACAAAATCCCAGTGCACCTTGTCGTGCATGGCCAGAACTTCATCGAACACATCTACAGAACCATGGAAAGAGAATCCCAGACGACGTATTCTGCCGGCCTCGCGCTCCTTCATCAGATAATCGATCATGCCGTTGTTGACATATCTGTCCTTGAACATGTTGATACCGCCGTTTCCGATAGAATGCAGCAGATAAAAATCAATATAGTCTACCTGAAGTTCCTTGAACGACTGCTTATACATGTTTATCGAATTCTCACGCGACCAGTTGCTGAAATTTGACAACTTCGTTGCAACATAATATTTATCGCGCGGATGGCGTTTCAGAGCAATGCCGGTAGATTTCTCTGACCAGCCCTGAACATATACAGGCGATGTATCGAAGTAGTTCACTCCATGTTCGATTGCATAGTCAACAAGACGATTGACAGCCTCCTGGTCAATCATGTCGCCCTTGCCGTCAGGCGAAGGCACTGTAGGCCATCTCATGCATCCGTATCCAAGAATCGAAACCTTGTCGTTGCCCAGACTCGGGAAACTACGATATGTCATAGTTCCATTAATGCCCGACGATTTCTTGTTTTCCTCGGCATTCTCTCCGCCGCACGAAGCAAGTCCGGCTGTTGCAGCACCGGCGATTCCGAGAATCTTTATGAAATCGCGGCGTCCTATCTGCTTTTTACTATTATTATCTTCCATTACGAATTCCTCCAGATAAAAATTACAAGTATCTATGGCGTTCGTGTCCTTCCACGTAGATTGCACTGAAAGGACGTGCCGGACAAAGGTTCTCACAAGCTCCACAACCGATGCAACGTTCTACATTGACTGCTGGAATCTTCAGCGACTCCGGATTATGGCTGTCAGAAGGTATCATTATAATTGCTCCTGCGGGACAATGGCGTGCACAGTTGCCGCACTCCACTCCATCTGTGAGCGGTATACAGTTTTTCTTTATCCACACCGCATGGCCTATCTGTATTGACGACTTGTCAGCTCTTGTTATAGGCTTGATGGCACCTGTAGGACAGACATCAGAACAACGCGTACACTCCGGACGGCAATATCCTCGCTCGTACGACATCTCAGGCTGCATAATCTTTGTCAACTGCGTAGAAGGTCTAAGTACTTGATTTGGACAAACAGATACGCAAAGCTGGCAGGCTGTACAATGCTGCGCAAACGAACTCGCAGTCCATGAACCTGGAGGCAATATATGTGTCTGGCGCTCAGGTATCTTCTTATCTTCTTATCTTCTATAACAGCCAAGCCGCCGTCCACCTTTTTCTCTTGGGCCTTAAGAGCCGCAACGGCAACTGCTGTAGCTGTAACAGAAAGGAATGCACGGCGCTCACCGTCAACTGCTGCTGATTTCTTGCCATCCGACGCTTCTGACGCCACATGACGTCCGGTGAAACTTATTGCGCCCTTATTGCAGACATCCAGACAATCCATACACGCCACACAACGCGAATAGTCGATCTTGTGATTCTTGAAATCAATGCACGAAGCCTTGCATCTGCGCGAGCAGAGACTGCACGATGTACACTTGCCGGCATCAATGACTGGACGGAAGATTGAATATCTCGAAAGCAATCCGAGCACAGTTCCAACAGGGCATATTGTGTTGCAGTATGTGCGTCCACCTTTCCATGCCAGAACAACGACAACTATCAAAGTAACTGCCGCCACAACAAAAACAGGCATGCTCTTAAGCCAAACATCAGTTTCATAGAAAGCATAGCTGTCCATACGTTCTGCAGCATAGGCCAACAGATTGTTTCCCCACTGCCACAATGGCGCAAACAGATTCGATGCTATTCTGCCGTATGCGCTGTACGGAGCCACAAGTGCGGCAATAGAGCTGAAACCTGCCACCATAGCCACTACAAACAAGACCAGTACTGCGTATCTCAACCAACTGATGGCCGGCGAATACGAAAAACGGTTCTTTTTGCCTTTTCGACGTCCGGAAATCCATGAGACGATATCCTGAAACACGCCCAACGGGCATATAACACTGCAATATACGCGGCCGACAAGGAGTGTCAGCACCACCAAGAATGCCACCACACCGAGGTTCAAAGCCAGAACGGCAGGCAGAAACTGCACCTTCGCCATCCATCCAAACCACGTATGCACTGTTCCCGTAAAGTCGAGAAACAGCAGTGTCGTCATGGCGAAGAACACGACTGCAAGCGTCAGTCTAATTTTCTTAAGCATAATTCAATCAGATTTTTAAGGTATAAATATTTACGTAAACCGTTTCTCCCATCAGCAAAATTATAAAAATTATATTATCGCTACAAACAGATTCTTTTGGACATCAGACAAGACTGTTTCAGAAATCAAAACGTATGCCTCCCATAAACGTTGCTCCAGGCATAGGGAAACCGGAATTGATTTCATAATTCTGAGCAAGAATATTCTCGCACCGCGCCCAAATCTTCATCCAATCGAAAAGACGATACTCGCCACCGGCGTTCCAAAGCACAAAATCTTCACGCTTGTCGCTTCCAGCATCTATTGCAAGGTCGGTATACAAACCTCCGACATACTGCACTCCAGTATAAACTTTCCATCTGTCGGCTGTGTACGATGCTCCGGCATACAGCTTGTGTTCAGGCGATCCGAGTACAGGATTCTCCATGTGCAGATAACTGTAGTTGGCATCCACGCCCCAATGTCTGCTTATTCGGTATGCAACTTGAGCCTCTGCACCGGTATTGTAAATATGTCCTGTATTGACATTCATCGGGCGACCATTGACAGGCTTACGGATAATTATGTTTTCGCCGTCCATATAGAAAACATTTACTCCATAATTCAGTCTGCCGCCAATCAGACTCTGGGCGAAAGAAACCTCATAATTCCAAACGCTTTCAGGCTTAAGGTCTGGATTTGCCGGCATGAACATATACATTTCGCGTATCGTAGGATAGCGGAATCCTTTGCTGGCCATAAATTTAAGAGAAATATTCTCTGGCAGTCTGAAGGACATTCCTGCCTGAGGGATCCACTCTGTTCCGACATGCGAATGATGGTCGGCACGAACGCCGGCATCTACCGTCATCCACGAAGTCAGATCCTGGCGGAAATCGATGTATCCTGCAAATTCCTCCTCCGTTTTGTCGACCTGCGTTTCTTCATGTCCGTCCGAGTAGCGGTTCCACGACTTGCCTCCGAATCGGAAATAATCAAAACCGAGTGTAATATGATTGCCGGTGAACAGTCCTGCACTTTGATATACAGACACGCCGAACATGTTGTCGCGCGAATTGAACCTGTAGTCCAACGGTTCCTCACCCGCATTGTAGCCGTCATTTATCCAATGCTTTCCCCAATTATAGAACACGCTGACCGCACCCGAGGTTCTGCCGTAGTCGTTCTCGACAAGCAAGGATGCCATACCGCGCGTAACCCTCTGATCGTTGTCGATAAGCGGTTCAGCAACCGAGCCTGGATTAGAAGCATTGAAATGCGTCAGATTCACATCGGCCGAAGCCTTCCAATGGCGTGCGAAATCATAACCAAGCTTGACATATCCGCCATACTGCTCAAATCCCATATTGCGCCGATGTCCGTCGCTGCGGTTGTACGAACCCATGACAACGCTACTGAAACGTCCGGAACGGATGCGGTTGGAAACCTCTGTCTGAACGCTTCCGTATGAACCGCCTCCGGCATTGACACTGGTGCTGACGCCATCAGCATCCATCTTACGCGTCACAATGTTGATGACTCCGCCCATGGCGTTTGAACCATAGAGCACCGAAGCAGGACCGCGGACAACCTCCACCCTTTCGGCCATCATGGATTGGCATGCATCGGCAATAGGATGTCCCATAAGTCCCATGTACTGAGGATGTCCGTCAATGAGCACCATCACGCCGGTTGTTGGTATTCCGGCCTGAGGAGCACCGCCAATACCGCGTATGGACATAGCTCCTGCAGCTCCGCCACTGACTCCATATCCCATAACTCCACGACCGGTGACAAAAAGCCCGGGCACCTGCTCTGAAAGCAAAGGCAAAAGAGACGGATCGGCCGATTCTTCTATGGCTTCACGCCCAACGACTGATACTGTCATTGGCAGATGGCGTACGTCAGACGCATTGCGCGTTCCCGTTACCACAACTTCACTTATGGATTGGGTCTTATTGCCGGTGGCTGCTGAATCTGAAAGGACATCCGAATATGACGCATAAACATCAGCCGGCAACAGTAAGGCCGTGGCTGTCAAAGATAAACAACACAAAAATTTCATAAGGGCAATATTGCTGTAGTGTCTTTAGATATACCAGTTTTTAATTTTCATTTCATTTCTACAAGTTCATACTCCTGACTGCCGAGACCTATTTCTTCAGCATGAACAAGAGTCGTCATACCCTTTCGGGAATCTATGCGCTCTATCAGATGCACCTTGCCCTCATCGGACGAATTGCGCACCAGGTCCACACAGGCCTTGTCGAGAGCCACTGGATCGAGCGAAGCAAGAATACCGATGTCGCCCATCTGCGGAGCTGCAGGATGAGCATCGCAGTCGCAGTCAACCGAAAGATTGTTCATGACACTGATGTAGAGAATCCTGTCGCCGCATTTGTCGGCCACGGCTTTTCCGGCCTCGGCCATCGTTTCGAGAAACTGTTCCTGCGTAGGATGCCCCCAATCCGATGTGCTCGTACCGCCGGAATGTATCCAGCGCTTTCCGTTGGCCGAAGCTATACCTATTGATATATTCTTTATTGCGCCGCCGAAACCAGCCATTGCGTGTCCTTTGAAATGCGATAGAACAACGACAAAGTCGTAATTCATGAAATTCTTTCCTACAATGTCGTAATCAATATGCGAGCCTCCCGTGACAGGAATTTTCACCTCGCCTTCGGCATCCATGATGTCCACCTTGGCAATCTTGGTAAAACCGTGCTCCTCGGCAGCCTTCATGTGTGCTTCGGTGTTTGAACGTCCGCCACCATAGGCTGTGTTGCATTCCACAATGGTTCCCTTCACCTCCTTGACCAACTTGCTGATAAGTGCAGGTTGCAGGAAATTATTTCCACCAGGTTCTCCTGTAGAAAGCTTTACGGCGACACGACCGCTTGCTTTGCGTCCCAAAGCCTTATAGATTTTCACTAGACTTTCAGAAGAAATGTCACGTGTCATATACACCTTCGGTTTGGCTGTTACTGCAACGGTATCGGCAGACTGTCTGACAACAGAATCATAAGAACTCTCGGCAACAGCAGTCAATGAAACAAACATAAATGCCGCCAAAAGCATCGCTTTACTTCTTAATATTTTCATAGTCCCTATACATTATTATATTAGATATATCATATCAAACCGTCATAGCCGGCACATAAGAATCCGGATGCAGTTCTGCATATATACATTATCATATAATACAACCATGAATCTCTGCACCAATGGAAGCACAAAATTTCATATTGCAAAAATAATGTGTTTCAAACTAAACATACATAAATATTTTACAGTTTAAGCAACCAGAATTACATAAAAATCCTCGCCGGAGCATCAAAAAGAATATCGCGAGCGCTCACGGCAACAATTCCGAGCCCTCGAAAAAATCTCTCCGAGCGCCCGCAAAACAAAGAATGGCATAGTTTTGTGCCAACCGCAGACATAAATGTCAGCAAAACATGACAGCAGAAATCCGCCGACTGCCAAAACGACATAACGGCAAAAAATATAATGTTTGGCATACTGTTTGTATCTATAAAGGCGTGAGCGTTCTGAAAAGAGGCTTAAAACCTACAGAAGGACGGCTTTCAAAAGTGATTTATAAACCAAATTAGAAAAAATAACAAATAAAAAATAAAAACTATGGGAAAGATTATTGGAATCGACTTAGGAACAACCAACTCTTGTGTTTCTGTATTTGAAGGAAACGAACCGGTTGTAATAGCAAACAGCGAAGGCAAGAGAACAACACCTTCAATCGTGGCTTTCGTTGACGGCGGCGAACGTAAGGTCGGCGACCCGGCAAAGCGTCAGGCCATAACAAACCCGACACGTACGGTTTTCTCAATCAAGCGTTTCATGGGTGAGACTTATGACCAGGTACAGAAAGAAATCGAAAGAGTGCCTTACACAGTAAAGCGCGGCGACAACAACACTCCACGTGTCGACATCGACGGACGTCTCTACACTCCGCAGGAAATCTCTGCAATGATTCTTCAGAAGATGAAGAAGACTGCCGAAGACTACCTCGGACAGGAAGTAACCGAAGCTGTCATCACAGTGCCTGCTTACTTCTCAGACTCACAGCGTCAGGCAACCAAAGAGGCCGGACAGATTGCAGGTCTTGATGTAAAGCGTATCGTCAACGAACCTACTGCAGCAGCCCTTGCATACGGTATCGACAAGGCCAACAAGGACATGAAGATTGCAGTATTCGACCTCGGTGGTGGTACATTCGATATATCAATCCTTGAATTCGGTGGCGGTGTATTCGAGGTTCTTTCAACCAACGGTAACACTCACCTCGGTGGTGATGATTTCGACCAGGCCATCATCAACTGGCTTATCCAGGAGTTCAAGAACGATGAAGGCGCAGACCTGAGCACAGACCCTATGGCCGTTCAGCGTTTGAAGGAAGCTGCTGAGAAAGCAAAGATTGAACTTTCTTCTTCAACTTCTACAGAAATCAACTTGCCTTACATCATGCCGGTCGGCGGTGTTCCAAAGCACTTGGTAAAGACTCTTACTCGTGCTAAATTCGAGGCCCTCACACACGACCTTATCCAGGCATGTCTTGAGCCTTGTAAGAACGCCATCAAGGATGCAGGTATCACAACTGCAGATATTGACGAAGTAATCCTCGTCGGAGGTTCAAGCCGTATACCAGCCGTTCAGCAGCTCGTTCAGGACTACTTCGGAAAGGCCCCTTCAAAAGGTGTCAACCCAGATGAAGTTGTTGCCATAGGTGCAGCCATCCAGGGTGCCATCCTCAACAAGGAAAGCGGTGTAGGCGACATCGTATTGCTCGATGTAACTCCACTGTCAATGGGTATCGAAACTCTCGGCGGTGTAATGACAAAACTTATCGACGCCAACACTACAATACCTTGCAAGAAGAGCGAAGTCTTCTCTACTGCAGCTGATAACCAGACTGAAGTTACAATTCACGTACTTCAGGGTGAGCGTCCAATGGCCGCACAGAACAAGTCTATCGGTCAGTTCAACCTGACAGGTATCGCACCGGCACGTCGTGGTGTTCCTCAGATTGAGGTAAGCTTCGATATCGATGCCAACGGTATCTTGAAGGTTAGTGCCAAGGATAAGGCTACAGGCAAGGAGCAGGCCATCCGTATCGAGGCTTCTTCTGGCTTGAGCAAGGAGGAAATCGACCGTATGAAGCAGGAAGCTGAAGCTAACGCTGAAGCCGACAAGAAAGAGCGCGAGCGTATCGACAAGCTGAACCAGGCAGACTCAATGATTTTCCAGACAGAGAATCAGCTCAAAGAACTTGGCGACAAGATCCCTGCAGACAAGAAGCCAGCCATCGAGTCAGCTCTCCAGAAACTGAAGGATGCTCACAAGGCAGGCGACCTCGCAGCTATCGACTCTGCAACTGCTGAACTCAACAACGCATGGCAGGCAGCCAGCGCTCAGATGTACCAGCAGGGCGGTGCTCAGCCAGGAGCAGGCGCAGGTGCCGGATTCCAAGGCGGTCAGCAGAACACATCAAGCAACGCCAACACAGGCAACAGCAACGATGAAGTTCAGGACGCTGACTTTGAGGAAGTGAAATAATAAGATTGTTATATTTTAAACAGAAAAAGGGTGCAATTCTATAAAATTGCACCCTTTTTCTGTTTAATTTTGTTACATATACAATTAATAGCTATACAAAAATGATTTCACAAATAATCAAAACAATACCTCAATACACATACAACCATTTATTTAATAATTAACAAAATCACAACACTATGGCAACATTAAAAATTAAATTCCGAGAGTCCTGTGTTGACGGCAAAGCCGGCACAATTTATTATCAAATTACACATCACCGTAAAGTTCTTCAAATAACATCAGGAATCCATCTTACAAAAGAAGAATGGAGTGATCTTAAAAATAATATTTATAATCCAGACCTAAAATTGCCAGCCAAGCATAGCAGGATAAGCTGCGATATATATAGTTTAAAACAGATTATATACGAATTAGACTATCAATACACACCGTATACAGTTGATGATGTTGCTTCCAGATTCAAATCTGCGCAATACCGCATTTCATTTAATGAATACATGAGAAGAGAAATTGATTTATTACAAAATGCCAATAGAAACGGGACTGCACGAAACTACAAAAGAACCTTAAGCAGCTTTTCACAGTTTCTTAAAGGGAATGATATTACGATAAATGCAGTCAATAGCCAATTGATAGAACAATATAATATATTCTTGGTCAAAAGAGGTCTTGTACGTAACTCTATTTCCTTCTATATGAGAATTCTACGAGCTGTGTACAATAAAGCCGTGCACAACGGAATAGCAATGCAAACATTCCCCTTTCAAAATGTATATACAGGTGTGGACAAAACACGGAAAAGGGCTATCAATGAAACGACAATAGCCAAACTATTTAGGGATATTCAGTAAATGTCCCTAAAAAGTAATATGGCATATAAAGTCGATAGAGTATAATCACTTTATGTGCCATTATTATTGCCCATTTTCC
>MNQS01000067.1 GCA_001915545.1 Bacteroides sp. 43_108
CTAAAGAACAATTGTAGTCTACTTTCAATACTTCAAGGAAATGTTTCCAGGTTTTTCCAAATCGATTTTCTGCTAAATCCATAATGATTCATTTTTATACATGGCAAAAATATAAGAATGAAAAATGGGCGACAAGATAGAATCGCGGAGACGCTTACTCCAATTCCGTATTTTTTTATATGTATGTATTTGTTTATCAGTGGTTATAGTATTTGATATTTTAGAAACTAAAAGATTGAGGGTATCTGTATAAAGCAATAATTATCTATGATTTAGATAGATTTTATAGTGAAAAGTTCCCAAATTACATAGAGGGGCGTAAATTTGTCCCCCGTATGTGGCTTGGGGGACAAACGGGGGACAAAAATATTGAAAAATAGGCATAACAAAAGAAAATACCTTTCCTAAAACTATTATTTTGCCATATTTAAGTCGTTTTTAGTCAGTATTTTAGATTGTTTATAATTGTAACTATATGATAGTTAGGTTACTTCCCGATGCAGTATGTGTACATCGTTGATTATCAATAGTATAGCACTCTAAAAGGTACAACCAGCAAGTTGGCAAGTATCTGATAATGTGTAAGTTAGTGATTTTTAGCACCATTCTCGGCTTGTACCTCCATTTTGGGAAGTAAAAGTAAGTGTAATTTCTTGAATATCAAAATGTGCGGTACAAAAACTTGTGAAAAATGCCGTTTTTTGATGAGAAAAGGTACAAAAATGGCCCTGAAACCGAGAGCCACATTATGATTATTTTGCGAAGTACTCAGTCTTCAACCAATAGGCATAAATCGGGTCTTGGAACGAGATTTCACCGGCTTTATTATCCAATATATCATTCTTGATAAGGACTGCCTTTAAACGGAATATTGAGGTTGTTGAAGAGATTTGATAGCGATGCATCACTTCGGTCGAGCTGATGGCCTTTTCGCCGGCAATAAGAGCTTTGAAATAGTTCAATTGCTGTGTGTGGTCAGTGTTTCGGTGATTGTTACAAACAACAGACCTATGTGACAGAGGTCGCTATTTTTCAAGATTACCTAAGTAGTGATATTCTGTACAGAAAAGGAAGTATTATTTCTTTTTCTGTTCAAATTATTGCTTTCTTTCTATAAATAATATATTGTTTGTTATCTGTAAAATATCAGCCTTATGAATAATATAATAGCATTTAATATCTCCAACGCCCAATAATATGACCAAAGCAGATTTCAACAGGAATAAATTCAAAAATTTATCTCTGTAACACATCATAAAATAAAGTAAAACTGCTATATTTGCATATTATATGATATGTTGAGCTATGACAAAAAGTACAATGGGTACCAAGTTGCCAAGAAAATTGGAGCAGAAGATGCTGATAGTAGGTGAGCAGATCAGGCTGGCCAGACTACGCAGGAATCTTAGTATTGCCCAAGTAGCCGAACGTGCCACCTGTTCACCTCTGACGGTTTCACGCATAGAGAAAGGTGTACCAACGGTGGCAATAGGCATTTATCTTAGGGTGCTTTATGCGCTTCAGCTAGATGATGATATTCTTCTGCTTGCAAAAGAAGATGCAATGGGAAAAGCATTACAGGATTTAAGTCTTAAACAAAGGGAAAGGGCATCAAAAAAAGAATAAGGTATGAAAAGACTATATGTATTTGCTGATTTTGATTGGTTGAAAGAACCAAGACTAATTGGAGAGCTGAGTTACGAATCCCTTCGTGGCTCTGACAGCTATGGATTTTGCTATAAGGATGAATGGCTCAAGGACTATGGAGGTCTGTTTCTTAGTGATGACTTGAACAACTATCCCGGTCAGCAATACACGACTCCAGGCAAGGATATTTTCGGATGTTTTTCTGATGCCCTTCCAGACAGATGGGGGCGTACATTGATAAATCGTCGGGAACAGATTTTGGCAAAGGATGAAAAACGTCTGGTGCGTCGGCTTTCTTCATTTGACTATCTTATCGGGATTGAGGACTTTTCTCGTATGGGAGGTTTCCGCTTCAAAGAATCCATGGATGGGGAGTATATTAATGCAAGTGAAAGCTTGCATATTCCTCCATTAACAGACATTCGTGAGTTGATTGCAGCCAGTTCTGAAATAGAAAAAAGCGAAGAAGAGGACCAACTTCCTGAAATGCGATGGATTGCACAGTTAGTGCAGCCAGGTTCTTCTCTTGGTGGAGCACGTCCAAAAGCTAGTGTGATTGATGAAAACAAAAATCTTTGTATAGCAAAGTTTCCGTCCCGTAAGGATGATTATGATGCAGGTCTTTGGGAGCATTTTTCTCATCTTTTGGCAAAAAACGCTGGGATCAATGCTGCGGGAACAAGAATAATCTCCACAAATGATAAATATCATACTTTGCTTTCCAGACGATTTGACAGACGAGAAGATGGTAAACGTATACACTTTGCTTCAGCCATGACACTCTTGGGGTTGAATGATGGAGCTAATGCTAATACAGGTAATGGTTATTTGGATATTGGAAAAGCCACTCAACTTTGACCCTTTTGGCCACGCAGAATTATCCCTTTTTGCTAAAATATGATTGCCCCCTTTGGCTAAAATAGTGTTGCCCA
>MNQS01000130.1 GCA_001915545.1 Bacteroides sp. 43_108
GCTTATTAAAGCATTGAATTTAAGAGCATTGTATTAACAATAACGAGGGCGTTTTGTACTACGTTTTTAGGAACGTAGAACTGGACACCCTATTTATTTCTGTCTCTTTTCTTATATTGTAATGGGGTCATACCAACTGTTTTCTTGAAAAGAATACCGAAATAAGTGGCATTATCCATACCACATTTTTCCGCCACTTCCCATATTTGCAGATCAGTGGTGTCAAGTAGGCGTTTTGCAAGCGCTATCCTTATATGCAGTATATATTCGGTGGTGGTAAATCCGGTAATAGCTTTAAGTTTGCGGTTTAGTTGTGCGCGTGAAATGCACAGGTCGTATGCCAATGCATCATAATCTATCTTTCCCTTCTCCATCATGGAATGAAGAGAGTCTGTCAGTTTTGCAACAAAAATCTTGTCTCTCTCCGATAGAACTGGTGCAGCATTGTCCGGTTCGTTATTTTCCGTTTCTATTACATGCGAATATTTCTGGCGCAGCAATTGCCGTTGCTCGAGAAGTTTCTCAACCCGTACTTTGAGTTCGTCTGCGTGAAAGGGTTTCTCCAGATATGCATCCGCTCCCACTTCCAAACCTTTCAGACGGTCTTCATGTGATGCCTTTGCCGTAACCATTATGACCGGAATATGATTTAGCAGTTCTGAATTCCTCACCTGTCTGCACAGTTCCAGTCCATCCATCCCTGGCATCATTATGTCTGTTATTATAAGATCCGGTACAACATTCCCTGCTTTTTCGAGTCCTTCTTCGCCTGTAGACGCAAAGTAGAAACTGTAATCAGGATTAAGCTGCCGCACCATGTAGTGTGATACCGCCGGTGTATCTTCTATAATGAGTATTCTTATGTTATCTTTGTCGTAATCATCATCATCTTCAGGTAAAGGAACGTTTTCATCAATCAGTATCTCAGGTTTGACAATTTTCGATTTATCTAAAGCAATCGGCGATTTATCTTTACTTTTAATCGGTAATGATATTACAAATGTAGTGCCTTCGCCAATGGCCGAATACAATTCTATTTTACCGTGCATGGCTTCTACCGCCTGCTTCACAAGCGAGAGTCCTATTCCAGTTCCTATGTTTGCAAAATCATTGGAGCCCTGATAAAAAGGGATGAATACTTTTGATTTTTGCTGAGATGTCATGCCTATGCCCGAATCGCTTACATATATATATAAGGATGAATCTTTCACATTCGTGGTGATAAGCACGTCGCTTCCCGGGTGTGAAAACTTCAAAGCATTTGATATGAGATTTTGCATGATTTTCAACATATAGTCTGGTATAAAATCCATCTCTACCAGTTCTTGCTGCGGCATATATACCAGATTTATACCTTTATCTGCAGCGTATGCTGTATAGCTGTCGCATATCATCTGTATGAATTCAACGACATCTCCCCTCATAAAGTCAGGCTGGGCAGTATGTGCAGGTGAGGTCATTTTGGCGATGTCGAGTATTTGGTTTATAAGATTTAGCAGAATGTTGTTATGGTGGAGTATATTCTTGATGTCACGCTTAACATCTTCGTCTTCCGGCTTTCGGTATAACACGTCGTTTGCAGCCGACTGTATTACAGTAAGCGGAGTACGGAACTCGTGCGTGATATTTGTGAAAAAATTAGTCCTCATCTGCTCCATCTGCTGTAACATCTGATTCTTTTGCGAACGATACCTTATAATGAGCCACATGGCAAATAGCAGTATGCAGGCAAGTATTATCACTACAATTGAAGCCACAGTCACTTTTTCACTGTACATCTTTTCGCTTTTATAGTTTTCCTGCCATAATGAAATCTCGTTTTGCTTGCTCTTACGCTCATAAAGTATATGAGTATTCAGGACTTGTGTCATCTTTTTCTCATCATGCACGCTATCGCGGTATTCCCTGCTCTTGATAAGACTGTTTAATGCTTTACTACTATCGCCTTTCTGCAAATTCCACAGATATTCAAGGTGGTATATATCTGCTATATGTTCCAGAGAATGAATCTCCACAGCTTTCTTTTTAGCCTTGTCTATATAAACGGAAGCAGTGCCGCAGTCGCCTTTCTGTATGTAAACACGGGCCAATGACAGACACGACTCTATCCAATGCCATGAATCGCTACTGAATTGCATTGTATTGTATGCCTTGAGATATTCGTCTATGGCCTTGTCTGTTTCTCCATCTTTTTCGTACAATCTTCCAAAATGAGTGTGACACAGAGAAATGCCGAGCTCGGATTTTGCCTCCTTGTTGAAATTCATTGAAAGTTGATAATAATATCTGGCGGAATCCATTTGCCCTTTAGATTCAAATATAGAACCTATATTGGCATAATTGATAGCCTGCCCTAATGGGCTGCCCAGAAACCTCTCTCCATCAAGTGCCATACGGAAAACACTGTCGGCCACCTGATAATTTTCTAATGTCAGGAACACATTGCCAATGCCGTTCAGCGATATTACTCTGTTCTTTAATAACTTTTTATTGTTTTTGTCGCTGTATGCCTCGCAGTACGACAACGCCTTGTAATGATAAGACGAAGCATCTTCAAGGAAACCTATCCTACGATAATTAGTTCCGATATTGTTTAATGCCTGGATAATTTGCAACGTATCGCATAGGCGGACAGAAAGCATAAGTCCTTTCTTGTGTGTCTCTATTGCTTCCGAAAAACGGCTTTCCTCTCTATAACATTTACCAAGTTCGTTATAAGCGGCTATCTCGCCATATGTATTTCCGTCTTGTGCAAAACGATTTACCAGAATACGAAGGGAGTCTATGCACCGATTTGCATATAATATACTGTCTATCGCTTGAGTTTCTCTTTCTGAAAATGTTTTTTCATACTTTCCTTTCTCTTCGCAAGATGTAAAGAAGCATATCAGACATGCTGTAAGTATCAATATGTAATAGTTCAATCTCATAGTACTCAAGTTTCGCAAGCGTTAAAATGATGCAATAAAAAAGGCTAAAGTATTTAATAATCCAATGATAATCACAATATTAATATTGCCGAAAGAATAATATTCCCCTTGGGCCATGAACAAAAATAGATATATTATAGGAGAACTCCAAGAGTTTCTGCGTACTATGCCCCCAACTTCCAAAGACCGGATTCAAAACAGAGAAGATTGTCTATGCTTTCTATCACCCAAATGATTCCTGTATTTATCTTAAAGGCAATATTCCTATGCTTTATATATGTGGTATTTCGATTTCTCCTTGACTTTTCTCTTCATGGAGAGGAGGGATAACGTAGCGATAGGCCACAAGGCTTATCCAAGAAACGGACAGAATAACTTACAAAAGTCATTGCCGAGTATGAAAATCCATATTTCCTTGCTGGAAGCATATAAAGCAAAAAAATCCCCATAACTCATGGAGTTACAGGGACTTATTATATTGATAAGATATCAATTATTTGCTCAATGCAAGTGCTACGTTAACGGCGCAAGCAACTGTACATCCAACCATTGGGTTGTTACCCATTCCGAGGAATCCCATCATTTCAACGTGAGCTGGAACTGATGAAGAACCTGCGAACTGAGCATCTGAGTGCATACGACCCATTGTGTCGGTCATACCGTAAGAAGCAGGACCTGCAGCCATGTTGTCTGGGTGAAGTGTACGACCTGTACCACCACCTGATGCAACTGAGAAATAAGGCTTGCCTGCGAGTACGCGCTCCTTCTTGTATGTACCTGCAACTGGGTGCTGGAAACGTGTAGGGTTAGTAGAGTTACCAGTGATTGAAACGTCTACGTTCTCAAGCCACATGATAGCAACACCTTCGCGAACATCGTCAGCTCCGTAGCAGTTAACCTTAGCACGTGGGCCGTCGCTGTATGCAGTACGCTCAACAACCTTAACTTCGCCAGTGTAGTAGTCGAACTGAGTCTTGCAGTATGTGAAACCGTTGATACGGCTGATGATCATAGCAGCATCCTTTCCGAGTCCGTTGAGGATAACGCGGAGAGGGTTCTTACGTACCTTGTTTGCCATTTCAGCAATCTTGATTGCACCTTCTGCAGCTGCGAATGACTCGTGACCTGCCAAGAAAGCGAAGCACTGAGTTTCCTCGCGGAGAAGACGTGCAGCAAGGTTTCCGTGGCCGAGACCTACCTTACGGTCGTCAGCAACAGATCCTGGAATACACATAGCCTGAAGACCGATACCGATAGCCTCAGCAGCGTCAGCAGCGTTTGTGCATCCCTTCTTGAGAGCGATAGCTGTACCGATTACGTAAGCCCATTTTGCATTCTCGAAGCAAATCATCTGTGTGTCCTCACAAGTCTTGTAAGGATCCAAACCTGCCTTCTCGCATATCTCATTTGCTTCCTCGATTGAAGCAATGCCGTTTTCATTCAAAGCAGCAAGAATCTGCTTGATACGGCGGTCCTGTGATTCAAATTTTACTTCTCTTATCATAATTTGCTTCCTCCTAATTATTCTTTACGTGGATCTATAGATTTAACAGCTCCCTGCTCTGGTTTTGTGCGTCCGTAAGTTCCAGTAACGCTCTTCAAAGCCTCGTTTGCATCAACACCCTTCTTGATTGCATCCATGAACTTGCCCATGTGAACGAATTCATAACCGCAAACCTGATCGTCCTTATCAAGGAACATCTTTGTGATGTAACCCTCAGTAAGCTGCAGATAACGTGTACCCTTAACCTTTGTACCATACAGAGTACCAGTCTGGCTGATAAGACCCTTTCCGAGGTCCTCGAGTCCAGCACCGATTACGAGACCGCCTTCAGAGAAAGCTGACTGTGTACGTCCGTAAACAATCTGGAGGAAGAGTTCACGCATAGCTGTGTTGATGGCATCGCAAACAAGGTCTGTATTGAGAGCCTCGAGAATTGTCTTTCCAGGAAGGATTTCTGAAGCCATAGCTGCAGAGTGAGTCATTCCTGAGCATCCGATTGTCTCAACCAAACATTCTTCGATAACTCCGTCCTTAACGTTAAGGCTGAGCTTGCATGCACCCTGCTGAGGAGCACACCAGCCGATTCCGTGAGTCATACCTGAAATGTCTTTGATTTCCTTTGCCTGAATCCACTTTCCTTCTTCTGGAATTGGAGCTGGTCCGTGGTTTGGACCTTTGGCAACACAGCACATGTTCTGTACTTCTTTAGAGTAAACCATATCCTTTATTTTTTAAATGAATAAAATATGTTGTTTAGTTGCTATAAATTCCATACGGCACCGACGGCCGCAAAAAAGCCCCCGCTGTGGCCCTTTAACTAAAATGCTGTATGTCAAACCGACAGCTGCACGCTAGAACCATAACAGCCTCTTCTGCATACAAAAGCTATGCAAATATAAGAAAAAAGTTCATTAACATGAGCGCCTTACAGCTACAAAATATGCAAAAGTTTCACGGTTCCAGTGCTTCATTGCGCCATACGCTAACATGAAAATATTTATGCCGTGTCAGCCTGCAATTGCGTTTGCTCTGCATCATTGGCGAAAAATTCCGCATATTACAAACAAAACGACACAAAAAGGTGTGGTTATCGTAACGTTGTCAAACTTTAAACGACGTGGGAAAGCAAGTTGATGCAAACAGAATACCAACCAACACACGCGCTTAACCGGCGGTTTGCAGACGGAAAACAGCAGAAGCAACTGCACTTAGGAATTTTCAAAATTCTGAGGGCTCAAAACAAAAATTGCGGGGGCCCGCATTGCAATCTGCAAGCCCTCGCAATTTGAAATAAACATAAGTGCAGAAGGAAAAATCTATCACTCGTATCTTATTGCCTCTATAGGGTCCATGTTTGCAGCTTTCTGTGCAGGGAAGTATCCGAAGCCGACACCGATGATGGTACATACTGCGAAACTTACGAATATGCTCCACATAGGGATGGAAGTAGGCAGGCCGAAGTTTCCGCATATCAATGTGCCGAGATAGCCGACAATGATGCCGAGCACACCGCCTGTAAGACTTATTATGATGGACTCTACAAGGAACTGACTGCTGATATCGATGCCTCGTGCACCGACAGACATTCTCAAACCGATTTCCTTGGTACGCTCCGTTACAGACACAAGCATGATGTTCATAATACCTATACCAGCAACGAGAAGAGAGAATGCGGCAGCCACGACAAGGATTATCGTAATGGTATCCATCGTTGAACTCATGGTTTCCATCATTTCCTGCTGTGAACGGATTGTAAAGTCATCTTCGTCTGTTTCCTTCAGCTTGTGATTTTCTCTGAGGATGGCTGTCAGTTCGTCTATGGCCTCATCTGTCATTTCCTCGGTTAGGGCCGAACAGTTGATGTTGTTGAGAAAGTCCTGCGCAAGGATTCTTTTCATGACGGTGGTGTACGGCGCAATGATGAGATTATCCTGGTCCATACCGAAACTGTTGTATCCCTTCGACTTCAGCACGCCGACAATTCTGAAAGGAATAGACGTGAATCTTATGGTCTTGCCTACAGGGTCTTCACCGTTGGGAAAGAGTTCGTCGGCAACAGTTTTTCCGATTACGCACACCTTGGCATTCTTCTTTATATCTTCATCTGTGAACATCTGACCGTCTTCTACATTCCACTGCTTTATGTCGAGATACTCGACAGACTCTCCATAAATAGAAGTGGAAGTGTTGTTGGCTCCGTAAATGGCCTGACCGGAACTGCTCACCTCCGGACTGACGTAGGAGATGAATTTAGTATTTTCCTTTATGCTCGTGTAGTCGGCAATCTTCAGAGTCTGCATTTCGCTCGGATCCTGACGCACGCCGCCTCGCATGTCAGCACCAGGACGAATCATTATGATGTTGGTACCCATCTGCGAGATATTTTTTCTGACGCTCTCTTTCGAACCCTGTCCGATGGCCATCATTATGATAACGGCGGCTACACCGATGATGATTCCGAGCATCGAGAGGAACGAGCGGAACTTGTTGTTTGCAATGGCTCTGAATGCCACCTTTATAAGATTGGTAAAATTCATGGTCTCTCGTTTTAGTCATCCTGCGGTTTAGGAAGCTTTGCCAAAGCATCGGCCGCCGACAGAATATTGTTGTTTATAACATCTTCACGTATCTTGCCGTCTCTGAGCATGATGTTTCGACTGCTGTACTGCGCTATTTCAGGATTGTGCGTTACGAAAATGATTGTTCTGCCTTCGGCATACAATTTCTGAAAAAGCACAAGAACCTCAAACGACGTACGTGTATCCAGGTTACCTGTTGCCTCATCGGCAAGTATCACTGCCGGATTGTTTACGAGTGCACGTGCGATAGCCACACGCTGCATCTGTCCGCCGGACATCTGATTGCTCTTATGGTAAAGGCGCTCACCAAGTCCCACAGCCTTGAGAGCCTCGATTGCCGCCTCGTGCCTCATCTTTGCACTGAATTTGGAGTTGTACATCAGAGGGAGCTCCACATTTTCCACAGCAGTTGTCTTCGGAAGCAGGTTATAGTTCTGAAAAACGAAACCTATCTTGCGGTTACGCAGCTTCGCTCTCTGTGCCTTGCTCATCTTACGCACCGACACGCCGTCGAGATAATACTCACCGCTTGTAGGAGTGTCGAGACACCCAAGCTGATTCAGCAATGTCGATTTTCCAGATCCAGAAGTACCCATGATTGTTACAAACTCTCCTTCATAAATTTTGAAGGATATTCCTCTCAACGCATGGACAACCTCAGATCCGACAGTGAAATTTCGCTTCACGTTGTCAAGTTCTATGACAACCTTTCTTTTATCGTCTTCCTGTTCCATTGTCCGTCAACATTTACAAAATTACTTGCTGTCTTTCTTTTTCTTATCTGGAGGTCCTGGCATGAAAGGATTCTTCTCGGCCGTTTCCTCTGTTTCTTCAGGCTGGTCGTTTCCTATGATGAAATCCGTAAGGACTGCATCGCCTTCCTTTAAGCCTGAGATGATTTCAGTGTATGTACCGTTGGTTACTCCGATCTTAACTGGAACAGCCTTGAAATTGCTTCCTTCGCGCATCCAAACCTTATCCTTGCCTTCGCAGTCGGTTATGCTTTCGCCTTCAGCAAGCAGATTTTCGTTAGGAGCAAATCTGAGCGCCTTGCTAGGTACTGCAAGCACACCGTCACGCTCATTTGTAAAGATTGTGACATTTGCGGTAAGTCCCGGTTTGAGCTTCAGGTCGTCGTTAGGTGCAGAGATAACCACTTCGTAAGTCACAACGTTGCTCTCTTCTGTTGCCTCCTGACGTACTTGCGTAACCTTACCTTCAAACAAGTCATCAGGGAATGCATCGACTGTGAAAGTTACTCTCTGTCCTTCCTTGACACCACCTATATCGGCTTCGTCAACATCGGCAATAACCTGCATGTCTGTAAGGTCCTGAGCTATGATGAACAAAGTTGGAGTCTCCATTGCAGCCGCAACGGTCTGTCCTTCTTCAACTTCCTTGCTGAGCACGATACCGTCAATCGGCGATGTGATTATGGCATAACCAAGGTTTGTCTGCGCTTTCGAAACACTTTCTTTCTGTATTGCATACTCCTCGCTTGCCTGCTTATACGATAGTTGGGCATTTTCATAATCGTCAGCACTAACCAGTCCCTTGCTGTAAAGTTCCTTATAGCGGTTGTAGTTTGATTTCTGATACTCCATATTGCTCTTTGCACTCTCCATATTGCTCTTTGCACTGGAAAGTTCGCTCAGAAGGTTTGTCTTGTCAAGTTCGGCAATGAGCTGTCCCTTCTTTACAACGCTGTTGTAGTCAACATATATCTTGTCAATGATACCAGACACCTGAGTACCGACTTCAACTTCTGTCACTGGTTCGATAGTACCTGTAGCCGTGATGCTGGTGCTGATGTTCTGTTTTGAAACCTTGGAACTTTCGTATTTCACTTCTGTTTTTTTGCCACAGGCCACCATTGACAACACTGCAATCATAAGCGGCAATGCTGTCCGAAAACTATTCAAATTGTATTTCATAATTATGCTTTAATGCTTAACTGATTCTAATTCTTATTCACGGATAATATTAAAGATCAAGCTCATTACCGCCGTAGAAATTCAAAAGGGCGATATTCAGAAGAGCTGTATATTTACACTGAAGATATTGCTGCTGAGCGGAAAGCAGATTGTTCTTGCCGGTAGTAAGTTCCACTATATTCTTAAGTCCTAAGCGGAACTGCTCGCTAACGAGATCGTAGCTCTGTTGCATGCTTTCAACATTTGCCTTTGCATAGACATACTGCTGTTGAGCTGTTGTGGCGTCAAGCCAATATTTTTCCACCGAGCTGTAGAGTTTTTTCTGTGCATCTACAAGAGCAATTTCACTTGACTGAAGCGACAATTTTGCTTTCTGAACATTTGTCTTATTGCGTCTCTGATCAAAAATAGGAACGGACAAGGTCAAACCCAGCGAGTTGCTCCAGTTGTTCTTGAGCTGAGTGCCGAAAGCAGAGTTCATACCGCTGGCATTGCTTGAACCGATTCCTGCCGAAAGACTGATTGTCGGCATATATCCAGCTTTTGCAATAGACAAGTCCATCTTAGACGATTCTATTCCAAGTTTGGAACTTTCAATTTCCGGACGTGAATTCAAAGCTGAAGCATACACACTCTGTTCGTCAGGGATTGGCGACAAAACCTTTTCATCTGCCACTTCTGGAACAGCTACTTCAAAGCTCTCCGCACCATGTATTTCGAGAAGTTGCTTGAGCTGAAGCTTGTAGTTGGCAAGCTGTGACTGAGCATTTACAAGTGAATACTGATCCTGAGTCACCTGAGCTTCAAGCTGTGCAAGGTCGACTTTTGCAAGGCTTCCGACCTTAACCATCTCCTTTGCTCTATCGCGCTGCATAATAGAAGCTTCGACAATCTGCTCATTGACTGCAACAGCCTCGTTTTCATAAAGAATCTGAACGTAAAGCTGAGCAATCTGCTCCTGAATGGAATTGGCGGTTTCTTCTACTGCCAATGCTGAAGTCTGTTCTGTTATCTTGCTTTTTTTCAAATTTTTCTGCGTTGCACCTCCGTCCCAAACTGTCCAGTTGGCGTTCAGTCCATAACTGCCGTTGCATGACACCAATGACTCGGAACTTGTCATTGTACCGTTGGTGAGGTTCACTGTAGTCAAGCTGTATGGTCTATAGCTCACATTCTGGTTGGTACTGAATGAAAGGCTTGGGAACAAAGCCGACTTGGCCTGCTTGACATCCTCACGGTTCTGCTCATTGGCAATCTTGTTTTGCTTGAGCTGAATGTTGTTTTCCATTGCATAATCAATGCATTCCTTTAGTGTCCACTGCTTTTGGGCATAAACTGAAGCCGAACCGTAAAACAGCATCAAAGCTCCTAAAAGCACTTGTTTTGATTTATCCATACGTAAATCTTGTTTGTCTCTTTATTTTATCAAATCTTGAATATTCATTATCTACATGCATATACTGCTGTATCCGCTTGCGCAGGAAATATATGCATTCTGCAACGTTTTTGTAAAAAAGCATGACAAATATCCACAAAAATATTCATCCGGACAACTCAAAATCCCTAAACCCCTATAGGATTTTCCCTAATGAGGTGCGACATTCCCTACATTCATGCTTCCAAACAAGAACTTATCACCGACAAAAAAAACGTATGCCGCCAGGTTGCATTCCCGACGGCATACGTTTTATGAAAAATATGTATAAACATTATAGCACTCCCATAGCCCTTAATATATAAGGTGTAAATATGGCTGTAAATATGCCGTTGAGCGTCAGGCCCAAACTTGCATAGGCACCATATTCGTTGCCTCGCTCCATAGCAGCCGAAGTACCAACAGCATGCGAAGCCGTACCGAGGGAAATTCCCTGCGAGTCAGGCATGCCGATGCGTCCGAAGCGCAATATTCTGAAACCTACCACAGCTCCGAATATTCCTACACAAACGACAATCGTAGCAGTGAGAGAAGGCAGACCTCCAACAGAACGTGTAACCTCCATTGCAATAGGTGTTGTTACTGATTTTGAAGCAAGAGAAAGAATAACAACCTTCGAAGCTCCCATCAGCTGAGATATCGCAACAACAGAACTTACACCTATTATGCAACCGGCAAGCTGCGAGACGAGTATAGGCATGATCTGTGCCTTTATGGAATGGAGCTGTTTATAAAGAGGCACGCCCAAAGCCACAACAGCCGGTTTAAGCCAAAACTCAATCTTCGAACCGCTCACTGCATAAACATCATAATCAATGCCTGTAGCCATCAGAAAAGCAATCATGAAAATGATGCTCACGAGTATCGGATTAAGTATAGCAAAATTGAATTTATTTCTTATGAATTTGGAAATAAAATATGCACCGAATGTAAGTGTCAGCAGAAAATAATCGTTTCCCAGATACTCATGAATCGGCAGTTCAGATATCTGCGATGCTAAGTCATTCATTTTATTATATTCTATTTTTTACGCACATCTTCGTGCTTGTTTGACGAAAAACCTTTAAAGAAACGGTTGAGGCTTGGATTGATGCGGCGCATAAGCTGGTGCACCCAACCTGTAACCACAAGTACAATGACCGTGCTGACCACTGTTGCAATCAATATAGGCCAAAACTCCTTGCCTATGATGTCGAAATAGAGCATCAACGCCACGCCTGGCGGAACGAAAAAGAATCCCATATTCTTCACAAGAAAATTAGAAACCTTCTCTACCCACTCCAGTTTTACCCATCCGAGTTTCAAAAGCAGGGTGAGCAGAAGCATGCCTAGAATACTTGAAGGGATCGGCACAGCCGTAAGCCACACGATGAACTCTCCAACAGCCAGACATCCGATAATGATTGCAAACTGTCTGAACATACCGAAAAACTTTAATCTTTTTACCTAAAAACAAATTATAACACACAGCCACGCACATCACCTCCGCGAAAAGTTCTAAGAGACGACACGCACGGCCTTTCGGGGGTGCAAAATTAAATCATTAAATGTTTGAGTGTTCTTCCAAAAGCAGAAACATGTGCACAATGTTGAAAAAAACTGAAAAAAGGCTTTCAAAAAGACACACATGACGTTAATATGTGCATTACATTTTAAAATAATGCAATAACAAATGAAAGAAGCAATGTTTCATAAATTACATTCCCCAATATCAGAATTGAACAACAGCTTTCATCTTAATCATTTTTTCTCAGGATTCTTGTTAAACTTCAGCTGTACGCTCAACATGAAATATGACGGAAGACTAAGCTGCCATGTCTCAATTCGTCCCTGCGAGTTGAACGTTGTATGCGTAGACGAAATCTGGTGCAGAATGTCAAAAGCTTTAGTTGCAACAAGCAGACGGCCACGGCAGAACGGACGGCTTATCTGTGCATTCCACAGCAGGTCATCGGTGCACAGCGAACGGTCGGCATAGCCACGACGGCTGTACATCTTAATGTCACTAGACAAACGTATCTTTAACGGCAAATCAACTTGCACATTAGCTCCATAGTTGAAATCCACATTATTGATATCATCAATATCAGCCTGCCTCATGCCGTTCCATGAGATTCCGCCCATGAGCGCTAAAGTAAACAGCCTATGCTTGTATTCCAATTTCAGATTCTGTCCAATGATATGCTGCACCACAGTGCTCCTTTCATTGTCCTTCATGTCTACACTGTGCAGGTAACCGTAGGATGTACTGCTCTCAACATTCAGATTGCGGTCGGCAGTCAAGTCGCGTCGCAAGTCAAGACTAGTGCGACTGCTCCAGTTGCCGTTCACATTTACCGGCATATAGGTATAAGCACCGGTATTCTCATTATATATGGAGTTCACAGCCACAAGATTGTCCATTATTGAGGCAGAAGAACGCAGCATGACGAATTGCCCATGTGTACCAAAACGAGAGCTGAACAAGAATGAAAAATTATGAACCGTGCTCGGACTCAAATCCGGATTACCCATCTGCACTGCAAGCGGATTTGAAGTATCTGTCAGATCGGCCACCTGCGAAAGATTCAGAGGACGCATGTCCGTATCATAGTGAATGCTATATGTATCATGCCATTTACGTGTCTGATATTCAAAATCCACACTTGGCCTAAAAAGCCAACGGTAGTCAGAAGGGCGTGCCGTGTTTTTACCTCTGGTATAAACACCGTCCTGCCAAGAATAGCACGCGTTAAGTGCTGTCGTGAACGAGAAGTAGCGTCCGCGATTGCTGTCATAATTATGTCTGTGCAGCGAAGCAGTTATATGTTCCTCACGCTGTGTGTTGACACTGTGAGGACTATTGTCTGCATCAAGCAGATGCAGATAATCCGTTACTGACGGAAGCATTTCCTCGGGACGATAGTTCTCATCCCAATCCAAGCGGTAAAGCTTGTTGTCTTCATCACTGTGATATTGGTTATGGGCAAAAGAAAAATTCAAGTGCCAATCCGTCAAGAAGTGTATTGCGTAGTTGACGCCGAAATTCAGATTATAGGAATTGGATTTACCTTTGGTAAGCCGTTCCTGAAAATCATCCGGTGTTTCCTCATCAGCATATTTCAGCTGATAGTGACTGTTACCGTCGTCTTTTGTCCCGTTCCACAAACCTTTAGCAGTCAACATGAGATCATCACCCCACGGAAGAGCCTTATGATAGTCAAACTTCTGCTCAACCGTCCATTTATGCCCATTGCCATTTGTCGCATCTTGCACATTGTTCACCATGTACTTCAGCATCTCGCTGCTCTGGTTTGTACTGAATATGCTGTCCATAATCTGCTCTACCCCTTCGTTCTGCTGTTTCGAAAACTGAACACTGCGTGCAAGCACGTCGTCATCATAATCGGTATAGTCAAATTTGGATTCAGAAATAAGCCCGATACGTTTCAGCGTAAGATGATTTTTCACATTGAGGGCAAAACCGCGCTTTGTCGACTCGCTGTCGCTGTAACCGAATGCATCTCCTTGCTGTATAAACTGCTGCGATGCTGTACGCTGTTCATTCCTAGACCTGTTCCACATAAGCGAAGCATTCAGCACCTCTTTATAACGCTCCTGCTTGTCGTCTATAAACAGTTCACCACCCACGTTGTAAGTATCAGTGTCACCTTCCGGATTATCCGACTGTCCCCAGCTTCCGTCTCCGCCGGGACGACGCTGTTCATTGATATTATTGACATTACCATAGAGAGAGAGTCTGGAATTGTCAGTAAAACGCAATGCAAATCCTCGTCCCATCCAACGTTCGTGCGTACCTGCTCCAGCCTCAACATTGCCCATATATCCGATGCTGTATTCCTGCTTCAATTTTACATTCATGACGAAGTCCGGACGCTCTATATCTTTCCCAACCAACTGGCTGCGTTCACTTCGCTTATTGAAGAATTGAAGTTTATCCACAGTATAATAAGGCAGATTGTCAAGCATGATTCGGTTGTTGCCTTTGAAAAAGTCTTTGCCGTTGAGCATAAGGTAATCCACCTTCTTGCCGTTCATGTATATGTCGCCGTTGTCGCGAAGTTCTCATCCGGGCACATTCTTTACCAGCGACTCAAGCATGGAACCTTCTGTCAATTTGAACGCTCTGGCATCTACTTCTATCGTATCGCCTTTGTAGCACAACTTAACACGTGTGGCGCGCACCGTCACCGCATCCAAATCGATTGTTTCTTCCTCAAATCTGCGTTGCAAAAGCATGTCGGGGAATTTATACGAATTAAGCCTTGCCGGATTGGCCATCTCCACCGTCATCTCTCCGGTTTCATATTCAGGATGTTCCACCCTTATACGAAATTTGCCGGCACGCCGCGGAACAAGCAACGACCAGATCTGAGCATCATGCCCACCGCTTCCCGGCACCGTACGCAAAGTGTCAATTATGCGTCCATTATCGTCCATGACCGTTACGAGCGCATTTCTCACACCGTATTGTGTAAATGAATTTCTTACATACTGATTGATATATATACTGTCTTTACGTGCGGCAGATGCCATAGATGATATAAGCAACAGAATATACAGACACAATCCCCTCATGCTTTTCATCGGAAGTAGTATTTTAAGGTCGAAAAAAGAAAAGCAGCCGGACTATAAGCCGGGTTCTGTTCCGTTTCTTGCGAAACGGCGTCTGTCATTTATCCACGCCGTATGTCACCACACGGCTCTAGCGTTCTACCCTCTGGCTCGGACGAGCAACCCTCAAGCGCCAGTTTACATGAACTTGCAGCCCCCGGCGTGCACAGCCGATGTGTCACCACACCTCTGGTAGGCTCTTACCCTACCTTCTCACCCTTGCAATGCGACCGAAGCCGCTTCAGCGGTTATTTTCTTCTACACTTACCAGCCCTCACAGACTCCTTCTACATTAGGAAGCGGGGCGCCCTATGCTGCCCGGACTTTCCTCTCGTGCAAAAACATGCACCAGCGACAGACCGTCCGACTGCTTCAAGAGGCAAAAATAACGAAAATAAATCAAATTATCAGCCAATCGGAAAAATATCCTGCAATATTGGATAAATTTGCACTTACCGACAGACAGAAGATGCCGGAATAATGCCGGCAATACACTCACGAAGAATAAAAATAAAAAGCATCATACAACATGAAAGAACTAAAATGTCCTAAATGCGGAAGTGTATTCAAAGTAGACGAAGCAGACTACGCATCCATACTCAATCAGGTAAAAAATGCAGAATTCAATGCCGAGATAGAACGGCGCCTTGCTGAACTTTCCATACGTCATAAAGCCGAACAGGAACTGTCCAATGCAAAGACCGAGCAGGAGTTTCAGACACGCCTGAACAAAAAAGAAATTGAGCTGGAAGCAAAGAACGCGGAAATCGACAGAATCAAAAATGAGAAAAACGCGGAGCTCGCAAAAATCAAAGGCGAAAAAGACATGGAGATTGCCCGCTTGAAAAGCCGGCTCGAAAACATCGAGGCACAAAAGGAGTCGGAAAAAACACTTGCACTGGCCGAGAAGGACAAAACCATAGCCGAACTGAATTCGGCCATCGAAAAGGAAGAATCAAAACTGCAGATTGCCGTAATGGAGGAACGAAACAAATCGCAGCAGATTCTTCAGGAAAAAGATTCAAAGATTGCACAACTGAAATCTGAGGCCGAACTCGAAAAGACAAAAGCACAGGTGCATGAAGCCGAACTCATAAAGAATCACGAAAACGAGTTGAAGGCAAAACAGGAACTGGTAGACTACTACAAGGACCTGAAAACGCGAATGAGCACAAAGATGGTGGGCGAGACACTGGAAATCCACTGCTCAACCCTCTTCAATCAGATGCTGCGCCCGATCATGCCCAACGCATATTTCGAAAAGGACAACGATGCATCAGACGGCACGAAAGGCGACTTCATCTTCCGCGACTCGGAAGACGGAACCGAATACATATCTATAATGTTCGAAATGAAGAACGAGATGGACACAACATCCACGAAGCACAAGAACGAAGATTTTTTCAAGAAGCTCGATGAAGACCGCCGTAAGAAAGGATGCGAATTTGCCGTACTCGTATCATTGCTCGAAGCCGACAGCGAACTCTACAACGGAGGTATAGTCGACGTATCCCACCGATATGAAAAAATGTACGTCATCCGCCCACAATTCTTCATACCTCTCATCACACTGCTCGTCCAGACATCAAGAAAAAGTCTCGAATACAAAAAACAGCTTCTCCTTGCACAAAGCAAGGAAGTAGACGTGACAAACTTCGAAAACAAACTCACCGACTTCAAGGCCAAATTCGGACGCCATTACTCACTCGCATCGAAAAAGTTTGAAGACGCCATAAAACAAATCGATGACAGTATAGCGAAACTGCAGAAAGTAAAAGAAAGTCTTCTCGGCTCCGAAAACAATCTGCGCCTCGCAAATCAGGACACCGAAGAACTGACCATCCGCAAACTAACATACAAGAACCCAACAATGAAGCAGAAGTTTGACGAAGCAAGACTTCTGGACGAACAAGAATAAAAAATATAACTCATGAAAAAACCGACAATGAAAATAACATTGTCGGTTTTTTCATAGGTATCTCAATAATCGTAAACCTACCGATTCTCCCTCACCACCTTATCCACAACCTCCTTAAGGTGTTGAAACTTTTCTTCGCTGTAGTCATGTTCCACCATACGCACTATGCCTTTGGGATCTACGACGAATGTCTTCGGAAATCCGTTGTCGGCAAACTTTTCGAAAACTTTTCCAGTTGGATCGTAGTATAGAGGAAATGTGGATTTGGACAATTCTCTGAATTTCTTTGCACTCTCTGCACTTTCTCCAGAACCAATGGCAATGAATGCAAACTCGTCGGGAGAATAAATGTCCATAATCTCCGGACCTACACGTCCGAGTTCTTTTCTGCAAGGCCCGCAGCTGCTTATCCAAAAACTTACGACAAATGTCTTGCCCGAAAGTTCTGAACTTTCCAGCTTATTGCCGTCCTCATCAAAAACGGTGAATGATGGACACTTGTCTCCTTCTATGCAATACCAATTAGTAACCGTCACACCCATTGGCAAACCACCGATTCTGACAGTATCACGCTGTACCCTCCTCTGAGCATGCATCGGAAACAGAACTATTGCAAACAACAAAAAGAAAAATACCTTTCGCATAAATACATATTATAAAATATAAAACAAAGATACATATTATATATAATGTGAAGAAGTAAAGAGGTGATTTGTCAGACAAACCTACCTTGATGCCAACATACAATATATAGAGGAATAAAAAGCTCAATAATACAAATGAGCATAAAAAGCAGAGAACGTGCTTAAGCAAAATAGAAACTGCGGGCGCTCGCAATGAAAATTATACGCGCTCGCAGTATTCATCGCGGGCGCTCGCAGCATCGGCTCCGACGATGCTAACAAGTGTAAACATCTTTGTATGAACAGAAAACATAGACTCCGAGAACGACTTTAAAGAATTGTAAAGAATGCCGATTGCATGACTAACTGCTGTTAAGTGCCGGACACGTACTGTTAAAGATTTTCAAAAGCTTAAATTTTGTCGCTGAAAATCTTTTGGCGTTTCTGAATTTTGTAGTTATTTTAACACCGTAAAAGTTAAAAAGATACGAGAATTTAACATTAAAAACCATATTAGTTATGAAACAGTCAATTAAAAAAGTCTACGGAATATTTTCCGGAGTAGCACTGATGGCAGGAGTGGCAGGAGCTTTCATATACTCGGCAACTGCCAATGCAATGGTTTCATCGGGTGAACAGAACGCAACAGAAGAAGTACCACAAGTGTCAAGAAGCGCAGCTGCTGTAGGCGGTCCTTACATCGACCTGACCGATGCTGCAGAGAAGGCTTGCAATGCCGTTGTATACATCAAGGTTGTTGTAAACGGCAAGACACAGACAGTCGAATACCGCGACCCATTTGCTGATTTCTTCGGTGAATTCTTCGGACGCGGAGGCGATGTACAGCGCCGTCAGATACAGACACCAAAGAGGGAGGCAGCCGGTTCGGGTGTCATCATTTCGAGCGACGGATACATCGTTACAAACAACCACGTTGTTGAAAATGCAGACGAAATAACCATCACGCTCAACGACAACAGGGAATTCACGGCAAGAACCATAGGAACCGACCCGGATACAGACCTTGCGCTGCTCAAGATTGACGGTGAGGATTTCCCAACTCTTCCTATAGGCGACTCTGACGCCCTGAAGGTCGGCGAATGGGTTTTGGCAGTGGGCAACCCGTTCAACCTCACATCTACGGTAACAGCCGGAATCGTAAGTGCAAAGGCACGTTCGCTCGGCGCCACACGTACCGGAATCGAATCGTTCATACAGACAGATGCAGCCATCAACTCCGGCAACAGCGGCGGTGCACTGGTGAATGCACGCGGCGAACTCGTCGGCATCAACGCAATGCTCTACAGCCAGACAGGTTCATTCACAGGATACGGATTTGCCATCCCAACATCCATCATGAAGAAGGTCGTAGAAGACCTGAAGCAGTATGGTGTCGTACAGAGAGCAATGCTCGGTATCAGCGGTACTGATGCAAACAAATACATCGATGCACAGAAGGCTGAAGACAAGGAAGTAGACCTCGGCACTGTCGACGGCGTATACGTAGCAGAAGTAACAGAGGACGGTTCTGCAGCCGATGCAGGTCTGAAAGCAGGCGACGTCATCGTTTCTGTCAACGGCAAGCACGTATCAAAGATGAGCGAACTCCAGGAAATGCTTACAAAGTTCCGTCCGGGCGACAAGGTGCTCATCGGCTACATCAGAGACAAGAAGGAAAAGAGCACAAATGTCACTCTCCGCAACTCAAAGGGCACTACAACTGTTGTCAAGAACAACAACATGGACATCCTCGGTGCAGACTTCGTAGAACTGAGCGACGATCTCAAGAAGACTCTCAACCTCAACTACGGTGTTCAAATCAAGGAGCTCCGCAACGGACGTATGAAGGACGCCGGCATGGCGAAGGGATTCATCATCCTCAAAGCCAACAACCAGAACATCAGAACTGTTGAAGACCTCAACACTGCGTTCAAGACAGCAAGCAACTCTGCCGAACAGACTCTCTGGATATGGGGTAAGACTCCTGCAGGCAAGTCACAGAGCTTTGCAATCATTGTAGGCGAAGAATAAAGAACTACAGGTGCAAGAAACTTAAGCACCAACAATCATGAGAAGCGAATACGGGAAACTGAAAACTCCCCTATCCGCTTCTTTTTATTAAAAAATCTGAACACTTGAACAAAGCCGCATACATGCACGTTATAATTATATATCATGCAAGAACCGCCTTAACATAAGGAAAAAATAGAGACAATAAAAAAAGGAATCATCAACTGAAAAATCAACAGAAACATGAAAGTAGACAATTTGGTGAAATCTGCTGTCATACTCTCAATCGGAATAGTGATAGCATCTGTGTTCATTGCACACGCCGCATCGGAAATGAAATCAAACGAAAGGTATGTCACCGTCAAGGGACTGGCCGAGCGCGAGGTCAAAGCCAACAAGGTTATATGGCCGATTGCATTCAACGATGTGAGCAACAATCTCAATTCGCTCTACGAAAGTATAGAATCGAAAAACAAGACCATCGTCGACTACCTCAAGAAGAACGGCATAAAGGATTCTGAGATAAACATCTCTTCGCCGTCCGTATTCGACCGTATGGCACAGAGCTACGTGGCCGACAATGTAACGGTGCGCTATCAGATAAGCCAGGTCATCACCGTAACGTCTACCGATGTCGACAAGGTCATGAAGCTTATGTCCAAACAGTCAGAAATGCTCAAGCTAGGCATAGCCGTAGGCTCGAACTACGAAAACCGCGTGCAGTATCTCTACACCTCGCTCAACGACCTGAAACCGGAAATGATTGAAGAAGCGACAAAGAATGCACGCCAGGTTGCAGACAAATTTGCCGAAGATGCCGAATGCGACCTCGGAAGCATCAAATATGCAAATCAGGGACAGTTCAGCATAACAGAAGACTCGAACACACCGCACATCAAGCAGATACGCGTTGTTACGACAGTCGACTATTTCCTCAAATGAGAACATACAAAGGATGACTTCAACAAACGCCCGGCACTGCTCTACCCAAACCCTCACGGAGCAGTGCCGGTTTTTCTATGCTTTCCCCCAGAGTTTCATTCCACGGCTGAAAGCCCTTTACTCATCCACAACTCCCATCACCCGACGCACGCATTTCCAAATCTCGCATTATTGTCCTATCTTAGCGGCCGAAAAGGGAAATTTGCCCGAAGAAACACAGATTTTATAAATATACAGTGCACACAATGAAGACAGCAATCATAGGAGGAGGAGCTGCAGGATTCTTCGCAGCCATAAATTTGAAGGAGCTATGTCCCGAAGCAGAAGTATGCATATACGAACAGGCTCCCAAGGTACTGGCAAAGGTTGCTGTCACCGGTGGAGGCAGATGCAACCTCACAAACACGTTCGAGGAAATAAAGAACATCGGAGATGCCTATCCGCGAGGCGCAAAGCTTATGAAACGTTTGCTGAAGACATTCAGCCATAGGGATGCATACAAATGGTTCGAGGCCCACGGCGTAGCACTCACCGTGCAGAGCGACCATTGCGTATTCCCTGCATCCCAGGATGCGCATGAGATAATCAAGATGTTCCTCTATATGTGTTCAAGAACAGGTATCAGCATACACTCAAACCACAGGGTTGTCCACATAGACAAGCAAGAGGATACATTCGAACTGACATTTGCAAGCGGCAAGAAGGTGCATGCAGACTGCGTCATAGTCACCACAGGCAGTTTCTCGGCCTTGCGCCACGGTTCCATGCTCGACTCTCTCCCGCTTAAGATAGAACCGCCGGTTCCATCTCTTTTCAGCATAAACATCAAGGAAGACATTGGCAAACTGTCGGGGACGGTGGTAGAAAATGCATCGGCACGCATTCCGGGAACATCCTTCAAGGCATCAGGCCCACTGCTCGTCACCCATTGGGGCATGAGCGGACCAGCCGTGCTTAAGCTCACCTCATACGCAGCACGCCATCTGCACGAATGCGGCTACACTACGCCCATTGCTGTAAACTGGTGCGGCGAAATGAACGACGAGGAAATCAGAGCATCTCTCACAGAACTAATGAAAGCAAACGCCGGCAAGAACCTTTCATCTGTCCATCTGCCGTCACTACCCGGACGCCTGTGGTGCCGGCTTCTGGAAGCACGCGCCATACCTTCCGAAAGAAAATGCGGAGACATCAGCAAAAAAGAACTGAACCGCCTCACAGACGCCATTGCAAACGATTCCTTCACCATGACAGGCAAATACCGCCGCAAGGAAGAGTTCGTCACCTGCGGAGGTGTCTCGCTGACATCCGTTTCCCCTTCCACCCTCGAGTGCCGTGAATGCCCCGGCCTATATCTTGCCGGCGAAGCACTCGACATAGACGGTATAACAGGCGGATTCAACCTGCAGGCAGCATGGACAACCGGATTCACTGTTGCAAAAGCCATAGCAGAATCAGTGTGACCCTGCGCATGCCCTACTCCTTGTCGCGATACCTTTTTGGCGAAATGCCCGCATGCTTTTTGAAATATTTACCGAAAAACGACTGATTTGGGAAATTCAAGGCATAGGATATTTCCTGTATGCTCATATCTGAATACTTGATAAGATTTTTTGCCTCCAGAATAACGTACTCGTCAATCCAACGTACTGCAGACTTGCCGCTGACTTTGCGTATAAGATTACTTAAATATTTGGGATTGAGATGAATTTTTGATGCATAGAACTTAACAGACCTATTTGTAGTATAGTATTTCGAAAGCAAATCCATAAACTGTCTGAAATAATATTCATCACGACGTTGAGGCAAATCAGGCAATGTCTCGTTTGCAAAATTTTCTTCAGTAAGATAAAGGAAACGATAAAAGCCTGACGATATGAGCGAATCCATCATTTTGTGATAATAAGAATTATGTTCGTTGCCTTTAATGCTGTCATAAACAAAAGAAAACAACTGACAAAGATATTGGCAGTCTGCAGTCGACAGAGGCAAACAGAATGCATCGCGCGTAAGCATATACAACGATGCAGCATTCTTGACTTTTATGTTAAGCCTATTCAAAAACTCCTGCTTGAAAATCAGGAGCGTCAAGCTACTGGGTTCAAAATCAAGCAATTCTATTATCATACCTGGACGATAGACAAAAGACATTCCAGACGACACTACAAAATGCTTCAAATTGCACGAAAATTCCATTTTCCCTTTAGAACATATTAACACAATATATGCATCTATTCTGGTTGGATAACGAAAAAGTTCGTTGCCGGATTCCTTATCGACAGAAATAACAAAGAAATTTCCATTGTACATTCTTCCTCTACTCAGTATTGTACTAATTGTCAAGAACTTATCAAAAGAAAGAATGTTTATATCTTGTTTCAATTCCATATTCTCAGCATAATTATGCCCAAATATAAGAATATTATGGACGCATACTTACGCATATTTTCACGATTAAACCTTTTGACCAATACTTCTATATAATGTGCCTTTCAATAGTATTATCGGCAAACTAATTTTGCCACGTCTAAACAAACTTTTATTTCAAGATGGTAAAAAGAGAAAAAAAGAACATGTTGGCATTACTGGTATTGCCGATGCTCCTATGCGGATGCTCAACCGACAATCGGCAGAAAGAAGTACCGCCAACAAGGGTCAAGACGGAGAAGGTCGGAAAAAGCAATGGAGCATCAGCACTCCATTATATAGGAACAGCCGAAGAAAAAGAAAGTATGTCGCTCAGCTTTCTTGTTGCAGGCACAATAAAGTCAATGAATGCAGATGAAGGACAGTTCGTGCAGCGCGGTGCACTTCTTGCATCAATGGACGAATCATCAGCCATCAGTGCTCTGAACGCGGCCGAGGCCTCGCTGGAACAGGCAAAAGATGCATACAACCGAATGGACATGCTCTACAAAAATGCAAGTTTGCCTGATATCAAGATGACGGAAATCAAAACAAAACTCAAGCAGGCTCAGGCGACTTATGACATTGCAAAGAAAAACTGCAAAGACTTCAGAATTGCATCACCATTCTCTGGGGTAATCGGGAAAAAAATTCTTTCCGCAGGTGAAACATCCGTGCCCGGACAACCGGTGTATACCCTTCTCAACATTGACGAAGTAAGAATAAAAATAGCTGTACCGGAAACTGAAATATCAGACATTGACCCATCAATGGTTGCCACAATCAGTTCTGAAGCAGTAAAAGACATGACGTTCAAAGGTTCACGCATTGAAAAGGGCGTTGAAGCCGACCCAATGTCGCACACCTATGACGTATACATAACAGTTGAAAACGGTGATCACAACATCCTGCCCGGAATGATCTGCACTGTCATACTGTCAAAAGAAAGCGATATTCCTCAGATACTCATACCTGTTACTGCAGTTCATGAGGACAACGATGAACGAAAATTTGTATGGACAGCCAAAAACGGCAAGGCTGAACGTACATACATCAGCACAGGTGAAGTTTCGGGCAACAAAATTGCCATTACGAAGGGACTTGACGAAGGAGATATAATCGTTACAGACGGCTATCAGAAAATCAGCAACGGAAGCAAAATAATATATTAATGAAAAGCAATAGCATTATAGAATGGGCGATGCATAATTTCCGCATACCCTACCTAATCATGATCCTGCTGTTCGGGTTCGGAATATATGCCATATCGATCATGCCTAAACAGGAATTTCCTGAGTTTACAATACGTCAAGGTGTTGTCGTCGGCATATATCCTGGAGCAACGTCAGAAGAAGTGGAAGAACAGCTCACAAAACCATTGGAAAGATATCTTTTTACTTTCAAAGAGGTAAAAAGAGCAAAAACTACATCGACTTCCGAAAACGGAATGTGTTACATCATGGTGGAACTGAACGATGATGTGAACAACAAAGACGAAGTATGGTCAAAAATCAAACATGGTCTTGCAGCATTCAAACAGCAGCTTCCATCAGGAGTACTTGCGGTACAGGCCAATGACGATTTCGGAGACACCTCGGCACTGCTCATCGCCATTGAGTCCAACAGCAGATCATACAGAGAACTGGAAAAGTATTCAGACGAATTAGGAGACAGGCTAAGAAGGA
Source organism: Bacteroides sp. 43_108 (assembly GCA_001915545.1). Taxonomy (GTDB): domain Bacteria; phylum Bacteroidota; class Bacteroidia; order Bacteroidales; family Bacteroidaceae; genus 43-108. Next base: position 24,581 of record MNQS01000130.1, read on the forward strand.
TTGAATCGGTTTCCAACATACGTGTATATGGAAACCTGAAAGAGCAGATATCCATCTATGTCGACAGGAACAGACTTGCGGCATACGGATTGAACGACAAGATTATACCAGGAATACTGGCTTCACAAGGATTGACAACAGGAAGCAGTGCAATAAACAACAAGCAAGAGTACATACCGATACATCTCTCGGCCAACTATGAAAGCGAAAAAGAAATTGCCGAGCAGATAATATACAACGATGCAGACGGACATATTGTAAGACTTAAGGACATAGCGCGTATCACACGCGAGTATGACACATCAGAAAACTATATTGAAAATAACGGAAACAAGTGCATAATACTGTCAATGGAAATGAAAGACGGCTATAACATTGTACAGTATGGCAAAGAGGTAGATCAAGTTCTCAATGAATACCGTTCGTCTTCCATGCCTGAAGATGTATCAGTGAGCAGGATTGCCGACCAGGCCAAAGTCGTAGACGAATCCGTCACATCATTCCTGCACGACCTGGTAGTATCAATGATAATCATCATAGCCGTGATGATGATATTGTTCCCGTTCCGTTCGGCTTTGGTTGCATCGATAACGGTACCGCTGTCTACATTCATATCCGTAGGCATAATGTACATGTTCGGCATCCCGCTCAACACCGTCACCTTAGCGGCGCTGATTGTGGTACTCGGTATGATTGTTGACAATTCCATTGTTGTAATCGACGGTTATCTGGAATATCTGTACAAGGGTATGTCGAGATGGCATGCGGCGATAAAGAGTGCTGAGCAGTATTACATGCCGATGCTTTTGGCGACTGTCTGTATATGCATGATATTCTTCCCGCTTCTGTTCACCCTAACAGGTCAGACGGGCGATTTCGTCACAAATTTCCCATGGACAATCACCATAAACCTGATGGTATCGCTGATACTTGCGGTCCTGATTATGCCTCTATTGGAGTTCATTCTCATCAAGCGCCAGAATCCGTCAAAGAAGAAAAAGGGCAAAAGAATAACGGACTACGTACAAGGATTCTATGAAAAAGTTCTTCAATGGACTTTCAGACACGGATGGCTGACAATAGGCATGGGCGTCGCATCAGTCATTCTGTCCATACTCATTGTACCGCAGCTCAAGTTCAGGCTGATGCCGTTTGCCGACAGAGACCAGTTTGCTGTAGAAATATATCTGCCAAAAGGTAAAGGCATTGCCAAGACCGAACAGATTGCAGATTCTATATACAACCTGCTGAAAGCCGATAAACGCGTGACATCCATAACATCATTCATCGGCTGTTCATCTCCACGCTTCCAGATGTCCTACGCACCACAAATGGCATCGCGCAACTATGCACAGTTCATAGTAAATACGACATCCGCTGAAGATACAGAAGATATTCTGGATGAATACGCCGACAAGTATTCTGAAAAATATCCGGATGCTTTTGTGAAATTCAAGCAACTTGACTACCAGACAGTGCCATCACTGGAATTCAGGTTTTACGGGGAGGATATAGATTCGCTTCACCGTGCAGCCGACATGCTCATGGACAGCATGAGAGTTATGCCTGAGCTGATGTGGGTACACTCCGATTACGGGAACAGAGTACCGATAGCGGATGTCAAACTCGATGCTGTGAAGGCTCCACAGCTGGGAATCTCTCGTGCTGGAACAGAAATAGACCTGAGCATGGCAACAAACGGCATAAATCTCGGAAACGTTTGGGAAGGCGACTACTCACTTCCTATTATGCTGAAGAACAAGGATGAAGACAGTATTTCGCTAGGCGACATCAAGAACATCAATGTGCCAGCCATAAAACCAACCCAGAGTGTTCCGCTCAGACAAATAGCTGATGTGTCTACAATCTGGACAGAGGAGAAAATTATTCACAGAAACGGAATGAGATGCATTTCCGTAAGTGCTGAACTTCGCAGAGATGCAAATGCACTCACATTGATTTCCCGAATAGACAATATGATAAAGGTAAACATGGCGGACAAATTGCCTGCGGGCGTGACCTATGAACTTGGCGGCGAATATGAGTATGATATGGAGACACTTCCTCCGATTATGTCGGGCATAGGCATTTCGCTTATAATCATTTTCTTCTTCATACTTATAAATTTCAAGAAGTTCGGAATTACCATCGTCTCCATGCTGTCGATGTCGTTGTGCCTCTTCGGAGCCATGATCGGACTTTGGATTTCGGGCAAGACAATAAGCATCACCTCTGTTTTCGGATTCATTACCTTGTTGGGAATGATTGTCAGAAATGTAATCCTGATGTACCAGCATGCTGAAGACTTGCGTATAGGCCACAAGATATGTGCTCACGATGCGGCATACGATGCCGGCAAGAGAAGAATGGTACCTATATTCCTTACTACGGCAACGACAGCTGCAGGCGTGATACCTATGATTACAGGAGGAAGCACATTCTGGATGCCTGTAGGTGTCACGATATTCGCCGGCGGCATTGGTTCACTGATTCTTTTGGTCACAATTTTGCCTGTTCTTTATTGGAAAATTTACAAATGAAAAAAGAATGAAAAGAAAACAGATTTATATATTGACAGCACTGACGTTAACATTCTGTACGGCCAATGCTCAAAAAACATATACACTTGACGACTGCAGGAGCATGGCTCTGCAGAACAATCTGAAACTGAAAAATTCTCAGTTGGATGTAGACATGGCCATTCAGGGGAAGAAAGAAGCTTTCACGGGATATTTTCCTACAATCTCTGCTGGAGGTACCATATTTCAAGGCTTCAACAATCTGCTGCAGGCTGACATGGAAATGGCTCAGACAAAAGTGCCTCTATCTGCCATAAAAAAAGGAGCCATGGCATCTGTTATGGCCGTACAGCCGATTTTTACCGGACTCAGAATCATCAACGGGAACAAGTTGGCACAAATCCAGCATGATGCAAGTCTGCTTAAAAAGCAGATGACAGAAAAAGAGGTAATACAGAAGACTGTTGATTACTACTGGCAGATTGCTTCACTCAAAGGCAAAATGGAGACCATGCAAAGCGCAGACAAACAGCTTGAAGAAGTATATCGTCAGGTTGACCTATCTGTAAAAGCCGGACTCACAACGAGAAATGACCTTCTCAGAATTGAACTGCGGAGACAGGAACTTTCTGGCAACATGCTGGAAATAGAAAACAACATAAAAACTGTAAAAATGATGCTTGCCCAACACATGGGAATTCCGCGCGATTCTTTCGACATAGAGGTAAAATCATTCTATAATCCAGAAGCGCCTTACAAATTCTACACCGACCCGCAAAATGCGGCCATCACACGTCAGGAATACCGCCTCTCGCAGATAAATACAGAAGCATGCGGATATGAAGTGAAGATGGAAAGAGGCAAGAATATGCCTACGGTGAGCATCGGCATCGGCGACATGTACTACAATCTGATGGATAAGAATGTCAACAACGGAGTTGTATTTGCAACCGTAAGCATCCCGATTTCATCATGGTGGGGAGGAAGCCACAGCATTGCAAAGGCAAAAATCAAGCAGGTGCAGGCACAAAATGTACAAAGAGAAACAGAAGAGCTTCTCGCCATCGATGTTGAACAGGCATGGAATAAATTGACCGAAGCTTATGCACAAATAGACATAGCAAGACATTCGGTTGAATCTGCCACAGAAAATCTACGTCTAAACAAGGAATATTTCAAAGCAGGAACAACGACCCTGACTGATCTTCTTGATGCTGAATCGTTGCTTACAGAAAGCCGAAACAAACTGACATCGGCATGTACGGACTACATGTGCAAGCTGAGCAACTACAAGTTGAAGACAGAATGAGAATGAAAAGATGAGCTGGTGCAGATGCCACTGAAAGAAAACAAGAAATGCCGGCAGAGCTGTTTAACGAACGCTCCTGCCGGCATTTCATATAAGATGATTATCGGTCAGACAATATATTACAAATCATTTGAACTTAACATTCCTGACGTACTCGTTTGTTTCGAATCCTTCAAGACTACGGATGCGCTTGCCGTTGACTGTGACATTGCGGAAAGTTACTCCGTCAATGCATCTTTCTTCAGAATATCCTGTCACTACCGGAGGATTCAGTTCGAAGAAACGTCCTTCGTAGGAAACATTTTCAAGCGTGATGTTGCTGATGCCGCGTCCAGGCACACGATTGTACTTTTCGTTGAAAAGAACGTTGAAATTTACGAGTCTTCCCAACTGCACATCTTCTATGCGTATGTTGCGGAAAGTGACATTCTTAACGGTGTTGTTGTCACCGCATCCGATGGAGAGACAACCCTGATAAAGAGGCTGGCTTTCGCGGCACTCGAGGATGTCGATGTTCTCATAGAGTACATTGCTGAGGGTTTCGCCATGAGGATCCATGTCATCTCCATGTCCGCCGAGATTTATCGGATGAGCCACGTCTGCCCACAGTATCGTGTTGCGAACGGTAAAGTTGGTTGAATTACCCCAAAATCCCCATCGGTGGTTGTAGAAGGCAAGACAGTCGTCGCTCGTGCGGATGAAGCAATCGTCGATATCCACATTCGAGCAAGACATGAGGTCGAATCCGTCACCCCACTGCGCGCCCGAAAGACTCTTTACGTTGTGTATGCGTATTGAATCCGACTGTCCGCCATAGACTGTGTAGTGGCCGGGGTTGACAATTGTCACTCCATCAATCTCGACATTCTTAGAGTATGTGATGTCGATAGCTTCGCACGGTGAACAGATGTAACCGCGTCCGATGATGCGGACATTCTCAGCCTTGTCTACAGAGAGCTGGGCGTTGACCACCGCTCCCGGTGCCAGATATACTGTACAGTTGCTCGGAATACGTATGCGTGTGCTCGGAAGATCCTTAGGTCTGTGAACTCCAGGACCGAAATAGATGAGACGTGCATTTTTGCGGTACACATCGCCCAACTTCTGCGACCAGTCGATACAATCGTCGCCGTCCGGCTTAAGAATCTCTTTCAACGGTTCGTTGACAAATATGTGAAGATTACGATAACGGTCGCCATTTGTTTCGAGACTCAATTTCATTCCAGGTTCAGCCACAAAAGTAAGCACCGAGTCGTTGACGCATTTCCATTCGACATCTCGCGAAAGCGGACGTATGGACACGGAGTCGTACTTTGCTATATGGTTGGTTACGCGGAATTCCACATCGCCCCGACTGTCGATTTCAACGAACGATGTATTACGTCTCTTCTTGATGTCGACACTGGCGGAATATACTTCCAGGTTCTGCCACTCTCCGTCGGGCAGTGCGCGCGCTTCGACGCTGTATGAGGTACTGCGCTTGAGTATCTTACCATCGGTGTCGCCCGAAGGATAGGCCATTATCTGCGAATGAGCCATGCCAGCCAAACAGCAGAACAAGGATGTCAAAACAAATGTTTTCATAAATCTGAATATTGTTTATATGTATTTGTATCAGAACAAGACGGTATCTGTGTTCTGAGCAGTTGCTCTAAATACCGAAAAACAGGGAGCCTGCACGATGCACCCGACCATCGGTAAAATCGGCGTGCATCTATGCGGCTTCCTGTATGGACACTGTTTCAAACAGTATTGTTCAAGTCTAAGAAAAGACTGATGAAACTTATCTTACATAAATCTTGCTTGTCTCAACACGTCCGTCATCGAAAGTAACCTTCTTGATGAATATGCCTGAAACTGGAGCTTCAACCTTCATACCGCTGATGCTGTAATACTCTGTCTTAACTGCAGTAGACGATGCAACTTCGTTATTGTCGATACCAGTAGTTGTTGTCTGCTCGTCGAGTACAAATACATACTGCGGAGTAGATGCAGTGTTGACCTTGTCGTATGGAGCCTTCCAGCTGAATCCATTGCCCCAATACAAGCGGTCAGACATACGGCGGATAGCTACAAGAGAGTCTGTTGTTTCTGCCTTTACGAATTCGAGGGCATAATTTGCGTAGTTGTAAGAAGTTATTTCGCCAACCTCACGGAGATAACCGTCTACAGTAACGTATCCCTGTTCGTTTCCGATTGTGTAGAACTCTACTTCCTTAGTGTCACCTGAAGTTTCATCAACGACAGACAGATTGTGCTTAGAGATTGTCCAATCCCAACGATAGTCAGCAATGTCAGCACCTGTCTTATTAGCATCAGAAACTACATTGTCGATTGACCAGAGTGCAGAACAGTAGTAAACACCAGCATTGTCTGAAGCACTGTTCTTGCGAGTGAGTCTGTTTTCTGTACCAGCAACGCGGATTGTCCAGTTGCCCTGTACGTCAACAACGTATGGAGCCTTTGAAGCAAGGAGTTTGTCGAATGTTCTGTTGAGGTTCAATACGAGAGCGTCAGCTTCAACCTGAGTTACGATGCCTTCGTCTTCAACTTCTATATATCCGGCAGCTGTTTCCAAGAGATTGTCAAGTTCCTCAGCAATTGTTGCATCATACATTCCGTCAGGGAGCACACCGCTTTCATCTGGTGCTGCAAGCTTATCAGCTATTTCAGCATACTTTTCTGTGATTTCAGCATACAAAGACTTCAACTCTGTCATATCTGCAATCTTGTATGGGTCGAAGAATTCCAATGGAGAGTTACTTGCAGAGTCAGCAGTGAACTCAACATCAGCAGTGAGGCACGAAGCAACGTAGAAGCGTACGAATTCATTACCGCAACTTGAGTTGCGCCCGGCAGTATAGCACTCAGTACCAAATGTCATCTTGTCGCCGGCCTTCATGTTCACAAACATCTCAACGGTCACTGTGTCGCGTCCTGTATAGAGAGAACCTGTCTTAGCACCAAATGCCTTTCTTACGAACCAGTTGGCAGTGTCGCAAAGTTCAGTTCCGGCAGTCATGTAATGTCCCATCAGATACTCTGCGAAGTCGTTGTTTTCAGGGTTAGTTCTGCTTACAGCCACCTCAACCTTATATACATGATCTGCAGGAGCTGTAAACATGATTGTCGGGGTCTTGTTTGTCATTGGATGAACGAAACCATCATCTGTGATGTACATCCAGTCGCCTCCGTTCTCATACCAAGCTGTTGTAGACGAACCGGCCTTAGAACCTGTATCATGCTTTGAAAGCTTCACGAACTTGCCGTCAGATACATTATGATAATAGAATCCCCAAGGAGAATCGCTGTTAGCAGCAACAGCATCTTCGTTATACATCTTTGTATCTCCGGCTGTCCAGAACAGACGATGGTTGTTCAAACCTTCGCTAAAGTCAATCTGAACCTTAGAACCTTCGAGAGTCTTCCATGCACTTTCGAGCATGTCGTAGTAAATGTTTGCATTCATTACGTTGACCAAACCGCTCTGAAGAGCTTCGTCAACCTCAACGAATACTTTATCGAAAGCACTGAGAGCCTCGTAAGGATACTGACCATAACCGTTTCCGGCATTCTCGCTTGCCACCATGTAAAGGTCGGAAATCTCATTGAAATAGTTTGTCAAACGCTCGTAAGCCTCAGTTCCATAAGGATCGACATAGTTTGTATCTGCCTCGGCAACACTCTGGTCAACAGCTTCAACATCGAGCATCTGAATGAAAGTTCTTCCCCAGCATGTACGAGCCTTTCCGTCGTCGTTGATGCCACAATACTTGATGCTAGGCTCAAACGAAATCTTGTCACCAGCCTTTGCTTGGAAAGAAATTGTAAAATCAACAGGAGTCTGGTTTACAAATCTCTGGTGTGCACCGGCAGCCAAAGTTCCTAGTCCGTCAAAACCTTCAATGTCGCCTTCGCTGGCACCGTAACGAATCACAACGCCCATGTTTGAAAGCGGATTTACATAATCCTGATTCTCATCGCTTGCATATCTGTACTTGAAAAGAAGCGACATTGCATCAGAAGGGATACAGTCTTCACGAATCACGCGTCCCTTAACAGAATAAAAACCATCAGAAGGTGCAGTGAATGTGATTGTTGAAGAATACTTACCGTTTGCGTAGATTTCATATCCGAATCCTTCGCGTGTATCGCGCACTACATAACTGTATGTTGCAGGGTCATTCTGAGTGCCTGCTGTACAGATAAAGTCGCACCATCCAGCTCTTCTTGTCTCACCCAATCTGTATCCGGCAGCTGATCCTTCCCACTTTGAAAGGTCGCCTGGATCAACGATGAACTTTCCGTCAACTCTCTCAGGATTGTACCAGTCGAGATAATTGGCAGCACACGAATCGCTCAAGAGAGTGTAACGAGTGAACAATCCGGTTTCATACGAATATTTTTCAAAGCTCCACTGTGCATCACCGCCGTCATTGAAAGTCTCTTCAGACATTTCTGTCAACTTCCAACTCTGTGCATTCAGGCATTGAGACGCAAGAAGAACTGCTCCACAAAATGTAAAAAACTTCTTCATAACGTTTTTCAGTTTAATTGTTAATAGATTTAAAAGTAATAAAAGTTCAGTACTAAAATAATTTTTACATAAATGACAAATCATACTTTATACGAAAAGTGATGACTGACGCAAAATTAGTAAAATAACCATTTACAAGCATAATACAAAATGAGAAAAATGAGTTTTTTCTATTCCAAAATTATTATAGACAGACAAGCAAACCACTGTATTTCTGTCATTTAGCGTATTCTCACAATTTTATACCCAGAAATAGCCATTTCGTACACACTTTACACACACATCCACATTCCATCGGCATTCAGACAAGCTCACTTATATGCACATAAAAAAAGCTCCTCATACCTATCTGCAAAACAGACACGGCATGAGGAGTCCCCAAAATATTAATGCAAAACTACTTGTCAAATCTTTCCCTTCTCAATAAGATGTTCCAATCTGAGCAAAGCTTCTATATAATAATAATCGGCATAAACAATAGAAGCATCAATCTCACTGCCAGCAGGATGATGTCCAACGCTGTGCAGCAGGAAGGCACAGTTAGTCTTTCTACTCTGATACTTTTCAGAGCTGAGCGACTTCAGCATCTTCAACGCAGCACCTACGTATTCCTTAGCCTTCTTCTCCGAAACATACTGAGAAAGCTCAAGCAGTGCAGAAGCCACTATTGCCGAAGCTGAGGCATCGCGAAACTCCTCGCCGTCGGGAGCATCGAAATCCCAATAAGGAATATAGTCTTCAGGAAGACGCTCAAGGTACACGTCAGCTATTCTCTCGGCAAAGTCACGGAACTCTTTTTTTCCGCTTTCTCTGTAGCACATAGTAAATCCATATATGCCCCACGCCTGTCCGCGTGCCCACATGCTGTTGTCGGAATATCCCTGATGAGTCACGCCCTTGATGAAATCACCTGTGAGCGTGTCGTATACGGCAACGTGATAAGACGTGCCGTCCTCTCTGAAATTATATTTCATTGTTTTTTCGGCATGCGAAACGGCAATGTCATACATATCCTTCCCTCCGCCGTTCTTTGAAGCCCAGAAAAGCATCTCCAGATTTATCATGTTGTCCATGATGGTGTTGTGAGGCCACCCCATCTGCTCCACCATGCGCGGCCAGCTGAGTATCGTGCCCACCGTCGGATTGAAAAGAGTGGAGAGTGAATCGGCAGAATCCACTATTACCTTCTTGTACAGCGGGTTATGCGTAAGACGGAAACCGTTTCCATACGAGCAATACATCAGGAAACCCAAATCGTGATCGTAGGCAGATTTCTTGCTGAGAAACTCAAGCTCCGAAGTAAACTTCTCGGCTTCTGTCTTCAGCTTGTCGTCTCCCGATGCCTCATAAGCATACCAGAGTATGCCCGGCCAGAAACCCGAACACCATTCTTCGGCCGAAACCTTACGGCAGTTCCACTCTTTCTGTCCCTTTAGAATATTCCTAGGCATCATCGAATAATCTATTTCACCGCCCTGCCCCAGTTCCTTCAGAGCAAGCCTTGTCTGCACCACACAATAATCCAATTGTGCAGAAGGAGAGAAATCGCCTATTTCATCAGAATACTTTTTTCCGAAATCAGACTTCGCTTCCACATTCTGCAGAAACATCAGAAACGCAACGAAAATCAGCAATGCTGAACTTCTACGTGAACACTTTGTCAACATCGAAATCATAATACTTAATTCAATAATTCTTAACATTGCTGTCCCGTTAAAATCGAGAGAAGTTCTTTGAAGTTATTGAAACATAGTTGATTACAGAGGTTTTTCAAGTAAACGGACTTGAAATTGTAA
>MNQS01000103.1 GCA_001915545.1 Bacteroides sp. 43_108
GAAAATGGGCAATAATAATGGCACATAAAGTGATTATACTCTATCGACTTTATATGCCATATTACTTTTTAGGGACATTTACTGAATATCCCTATTTAATGGAGAGTTATGTCCTCTGCTAATGTTCCTGCATGTGTGACTTTACATTCACATTATGTATGATTTCCTTCATATATGGTCTTGTAAACTTATAGCAGGCAGAAAACCATATCATTCGTCTTAGAGAGATTCCAGCATGCGCTTAAGTACGACTGTAGCCGATATTTCTCTGTTTGCAGCTTCAGGTATTACAAGACTTGTAGGAGCCTCGATAACGTCGTCTGTAACAATCATGTTTCTTCTTACAGGCAGACAGTGCATGAAGAAGGCGTTGTTTGTCACTGCCATGTGGGCTGAGTCTACAGTCCAGCTCATGTCTTTCGACAGAACCTTACCGTAGTCTTCTGGATTGGTTACGCCCGGACAGCTCCAGTTCTTTGCATAAATGAAGTCTGCACCTTCGAAGGCCTTCATCTGATCGTATTCTACGCGGGCATTGCCTGCAAACTTAGGATCAAGTTCGTAGCCTTTCGGATGGGTGATGACGAAGTCTACATCTGCAGCGTTCATCCACTGTGCAAATGAGTTAGGTACAGCCTGAGGCAGTGCCTTAGGATGCGGAGCCCATGAGAGCACCACTTTAGGTCTTTCATTGCGCTTGTATTCCTCAATTGTTATGAGGTCGGCAAAACTCTGGAGAGGGTGTACTGTTGCACTTTCCATGAAGAATACCGGACGTCCGCTGTAGCGTATGAACTGGTTGAGAATCTTTTCCTCATAGTCGTCCTTTCGGCTCTCGAATGTTGCGAAGCTTCTTACACCTATGATGTCGCAATATGATCCCATTACAGGAATTGCCTCTAAAAGGTGTTCGCTCTTGTCGCCGTCCATAATCACTCCGCGCTCAGTTTCAAGCTTCCAGGCTCCCTGATTCACGTCCAGAACGATTACGTTCATGCCGAGGTTCATTGCTGCCTTCTGTGTGCTCAGGCGTGTGCGCAGACTGTTGTTGAAGAATATGAGCAGACACGTCTTGTTGCGTCCGAGTTCGTTGTACTTGAAGCGGTCCTTCTTTATTTCGAAAGCCTCTTCGATTGCCTTTCTCAGGTCACCGATATCTTCTACGTTCTGAAATACTTTCATGATGCTGCGTTTGTAGAATAAGTGAATGAATCGTGTTTATATTTCTCTCTTTTGTGATGTGCCGGAACTATGTCCGGCCATCATTATTTCTTTCTGCGCTTCTTTGAGCCTGTATCTCCGAAGTCCTGTTCGAAGAATTTTGCCCATTCAGGTTTGCCTTTGTCTTTGCCTTTTCCTCTTTTGACAGAAACCTGCTCGTCCTTGTCGCGTCCGCGTCCCTTGCGTCTAGCTTCAGCCATAGGATCTTTTCCGCCTCTCTTTTTCTCTGAAGATCTGCGGTCGCTTCTGCGTCTGTCGCCACCGTTTCCGCCTCTTGATGAGTTTCCGCCCTTTGATGAACCTTTGTCTGAAGAGCTTTCAGGTTCTGAAATCTCAACACTTACCTGGCGTCCGTCGAAGTCTGCACCGCGAAGTGCATTGATAACGTCTTTTGCTTGGTTTTCTGGAACTTCAAAGAAAGAGAAGTTCTTCATCAGGTCTATGCGTCCGAATTCGATTCTCTTGCCAGATGTGTTTCTGTTGACAAGTCCCATGAGGTCTCTAGGATTAAGACTGTCTTTCTTTCCGAGGTTGATGAACAATCTTGTGTATCCCTCTTCTGCTACGCGTGAACGCTTCTCGCCTTTTTCCTTACCGCCTTTCTTGTCGCGCTTGCGTCCTTCTTCAGGTGATTCTATTTCAGCTTCGTTCTTGTAGTAGTTGAGGAATGTATTGAATTCCAGAGAAACAACTCTCTTTATGAGGTCTTCCTTGTCCATGAGTTCGAACTTGCGGTAGATTTCCGGCAAGAATGGTGCTATTTCCTCCTCGTCGATTTCAACCTTTTCGATGTGGTCGATAACCTTATAAAGCTGTTTCTCGCAGATTTCTTTTCCTGAAGGCAATTTGCCTGCAACGAATTCTTTTCCAATTTGCTTCTCTATGGCGCGTACTTTTGATTTCTCACGTACGTGTATGATGCTGATACTTGTTCCTGTCTTTCCTGCACGTCCTGTACGTCCGCTTCGGTGTGTGTAGCTTTCAATATCGTCCGGCAGACCGTAGTTTATGACGTGTGTAAGGTTGTCCACGTCGAGTCCTCTTGCTGCGACGTCGGTTGCAACGAGAAGCTGTATGCGATGCTGGCGGAACTTCTGCATTGTAAGGTCACGCTGGGCCTGCGACAGTTCGCCGTGGAGTGAATCTGCATTGTATCCATCCTGAATGAGCTTATCTGCAATCTCCTGCGTTTCCATTCTTGTACGGCAGAATACTATTGCATATATGTTAGGATAATAGTCGGCAATGCGTTTGAGAGCTCTGTATTTGTCTCTTGCCTGAACGAGGTAGTATATATGATTTACCTTTTCGGCACCTTCATTGCGTGAACCTACGACAATCTCCTTTGCATCATGCAGGTATTTCTTGCTTATGCGTTCTATCTCCTTGCTCATTGTTGCAGAGAAGAACAGTGTGTTGCGGTATGTAGGCACTCCTTCAAGAATTGTGTCGATGCTTTCTGAGAATCCCATGTTGAGCATCTCGTCTGCTTCGTCGAGTACCACGTTCTGCACTTTGTCGAGCTTTGCCACACCACGTTCCATCAGGTCTACAAGTCTTCCTGGTGTAGCTACAATCACCTGCACCCCCTTCTTGAGTGCACGTATCTGAGTTTCAATAGAGCTTCCGCCGTACACTGCCAACACATGTAGGTGGTCAATGTATTTTGAATATTCTTTCAGGTCGTCAGCTATCTGCAGGCACAGTTCTCGTGTAGGCGAGAGTATGAGTGCCTGTGTATCTGTCGATTCAGGATCGACTTTCTGCAGTACAGGCAAGCCATAGGCTGCTGTTTTTCCTGTACCTGTCTGCGCAAGTGCCACTACGTCGTTGTTGTTACCCAAGAGGTAAGGGATCACCTCTTCCTGTACAGGCATGGGATTCTCGTATCCCATTTCCTTGATTGCTTTGAGAATCTCGTCGCGGACTCCCAGTTCTTCAAATGTCTTCAAATTTGTTTGATGTTAAAATGTTTCTTGGAGCTGGCGCTCCCCTTAAAAATCTTCGGACAACATATCCGCCTGGCATGCGCACTGTCGTCCCTTAAAATCAAATTCCAGCCATGTAAGTTTCTGCAAATTCCTTCGATACAGAGTTGCTGTAGCTCATGCATACATCAGTAGCAAAATCTATTCCGCATTTGATGATGCTGTCCCATCTGCTGTCCGTAAGTGAAGCCAGATCTTCTCGGCTCACGCCGTGTCTGACAAGACCGTACACTGTTCCTGCGTTGAAGTTGTCGCCGGCACCTATAGTGCTTACGGCATCTATCTTGCGTGTTTCGAATGAACGGCATTTGCCGTTGGTGAACAGTTTAACGTCGCCTCCTGCATCAGTGCATATCATATTTTTGCAGTGGAACTCTATTGCAGACTTGTATACCTTCTCTGCATCGGCATATCCGAAGATGTTGAATATGTCTTCTGTCGAACCTCTCACTATGTCGGCATAGTCCAGGTTCTCAAGGATGTCGGCATACAGTCTTACAGCATCTGCTCTGTGGGTTTTTCTGAAATTAAGATCATAATATATCAGAGCACCGTTGTTGCGTGCATATTCCAGAAATTCCCTCACTTTGGGTCTCAGAACCGGATTGAGCACGAAATATGAACCGATCATGACGATGTCGTCGTTCTTGATTTCCGGCCATTCCACTTCGAGACGTGCATTCGGATAGTCTTTGTAGAACATATAGTCGGCGTCTCCTCCGTTGTCAAGCCATGCCAGAGATATGGCAGAGCGTCCGTCGCTGAAGACGTTGACGTTTTCCGTGCTTACACCGTTTTCCTTCATGAAACGGAGTATGGCATGTCCAACATGGTCATTGCCCGTTTCGCTTATCATTGTGACGTTCTGTTTCATTCTGCCAAGCGATATGATGGCATTGAAGACTGAACCTCCAGGAACGGCTGCTGTCGGAGCCTCGTTCTTGAAGATGATGTCCATGATTGTTTCGCCTAATCCGATTATTCTTCGCACTGCTGTATGTGTATTAAGGAATTTGTTTAAAACTTTTTGTCTCTGAGTCTGCTTCTGTGTCTGATTGTCAGTCAATGATTTTTTCCAGTTCTTCGAGTGTGTCGGCACGCATCATGCATGTGTCGAAAGGTTTGTTTACAACACCTTTGCTCTTAAGTCCGTCAATCATCTTGAACAAGTCATCCCAGAAGCCGTTGATGTTCCAGAAAACAACTTTCTTGTTGTGTATCCCGAAAACGTTTTCTGCCATTGCCGAAAAAGCCTCGTCAAGTGTGCCTACACTGCCAGGCATGGCAATCATAATGTCCGATTCTCCTATAAGCCACTGCTTTCGGTCGCTCAGTTCGTCGGCATGAAACGTCACGTCGATATGGTCGCTGACCATGTTGTTCTGAATCAGTTTGCGAGGTACAACTCCAAACACCCGTGCACCGTTTTCCTTTGCCGATCGGGCCACTGCTTCCATCAATCCGCATCGCGAACCTCCGTATACCAGTGTCTTGCCCTTTTTACCCAAAAGCTTTCCGAGAGCCTCTGCACTCGAATAGTAGATTTCGTCCATATTGTTTGACGAAGAGCAGAAAACTCCAATCTTATCCATAATAATCAATTTTTCTTTGCAAATGTACATATTTTTAAGTTGTTGGCTCATATTATTCTATCTTTAATTTGGAGCTGTATGCGTTAAAGAAGTCCATTTGTATAACTTTGCTCCGCTAGTAGCAGAAAAAAGAGTAACTTTGCCGCGATTATGGAAAGATTCAACACTCATACATTGTCAAACGGATTGCGCATCATACACATGCCTTCTCCGACCAACGTTGCCTATTGCGGCATCGCAATAGATGCCGGTACACGCGATGAGCGCGATTGCGAGCACGGTGCGGCACATTTCTGCGAGCACATGATTTTCAAGGGCACGCACAAACGCAAGGCGTGGCACATTCTCAACAGGATGGAGCTTGTAGGTGGCGATCTCAATGCATATACGAACAAGGAAGAAACTGTTGTCTATTCGGCTTTCATGAAGGGCGATTTCAGCCGTGCTGTTGAACTAATAGCAGACATTGTGTTCAACAGTACTTTTCCGCAGCATGAAATGGATAAGGAAGCAGAAGTTGTTGTCGACGAAATAAAGAGCTATCTCGATTCGCCGGCAGAGCTTATATATGATGAGTTCGAACACATGATTTTCAGCGGGCATTCACTAGGACATGACATCCTAGGCACTCCTGAGACGGTACGTTCTTTCAAAACTGCCGACCTGCAGGGATTTACTTCTCGCCTGTATGTTCCGTCGAACATGATTTTCTTCGTGTTCGGCAAGATTCCTTTTTCGCATGTTGTTCGTACAGTGGAGAAGTATTGTTCCGGTATTGTTCCGTCTGTTCCGGTATATTTAGATACAGATACACGTGGCGACGTATTCCACGGCAACAAGTGGCGTATGCCTCTCAAACCTTACACAGCCGAGCACCGCACTGAGCTGCGTGGAACCCATCAGGCACATGTTATGATCGGGAGCCGTGCTTATCCATCTGATGATAAAAGACGCATAGCGCTGTATTTTCTCAACAACATCATTGCTGGTCCCGGAATGAATTCTCTCCTGAACGTGTCATTACGTGAGCACAACGGATTGGTGTACACCGTAGAGAGTTCGCTGACGAACTATACAGATACAGGTACCTTTGCGATATATTTCGGATGTGACGCAGATGACATAGGACGCTGTATGAAGCTTGTACGCAAGGAACTCGACCGTCTTACCGATGCGCCTTTATCCGAGAGCCGTTTCAAAGCCGCCATGAAGCAGATAAAGGGACAGATAGGAGTTGCCTGTGACAATTTTGAGAATTATGCCCTCGACATGGCAAAATGTTTCCTTCATTACAACCGTTTTGAAGGAATTGAGGATACCATTTCGCATCTTGATCAGCTTACTCCTGAAAAAGTATACGATGTTGCACGTGAAATACTTGCAGAAGAAAACCTTTCGGTTCTTATATACAAATAATCCACAAACATAAAACCCTCAAACATGTTGGACAACTTGTGTGACGAGTCCATACATGTTTGAGGGTGTTTCATTTTTCCCGTTATCTTTTAGAACGCCTCCTGCACCTTCAGACCAGCTTGTCTTACTAGTTTCGCTATGCGGTCAAGTTCCTCATGCGAAGCCTTTTTTAGGTTGTGTGCAGGTGTCTCCCTATCTATGGTGTATATCATTACTTCCATAGGAGCAATCTTCTTAAGTGTTTCTATCCACGGCAGAACAAATTTGTCGCTCGTGTTGTCCACATCCTTTCCATTGTACGTTCCTTTCATGAACATAGTCTGTATTATGCAGTGTCCCTCGAACTTCTGCATCTGCTCAACTATAGCTTTCACGTCGTAACGTATGTTCGGTCGGTCGATATGTTCTATGTAGTCAGGGTTGAACGTGTCCAGCTTGAGAATGTTGTTGTCCACTTTCTTAAGGGCTTCAAATACATCCTTGCGCGTGATCATGGTAGAATTGCTCAGCACGCTGACCTTCGCTTCAGGAAAATATTTGTTGCGCAATCTTATTACGTCGTCAATGATTTCTGCAAAGTGGGGGTGGAGTGTCGGTTCACCGTTTCCGGCGAAAGTTATAACGTCCGGTTTAGGGCCGTTCTCCTTCATATCTTTCAGTTTCTCTTCCAGTGCGTCTGCAACTTTCTGTCGTGTCGGCATAGGCAGGCGAGGGCGGAAGTCGCGGTTGAATCCGCATTCACAGTAGAGACAGTCGAATGTGCAGCTCTTGCCGTCAGGAGGCAGAAGGTTTACGCCCAGCGATACTCCGAGGCGGCGGCTGTGTATAGGACCGAAAATTGGAGATGGATAAATTACTGTCATATCTGTATTTCCTTTCTTTTTTATGTCCCAACAAGGATGGACAATATATTGCTGCTCCAGATTTTCTTGGAACTCCGATGCAAAAATAACAAAAGACAGCGGTTCTCACGAATCGCTGTCCCCTTTTTTAACCTAAACCTTAACTATGAAAAAATCTAATATTCTTTCGGAAGGCAAATATCAAGATTAGTTGCGGTATATCCAAATGTTGTAGCTTAAAAATAGAGAATTTGACATTTGAAAACCTCATTATCTGCTATTTATCATGTTTATTTAGCCGTACTGCTTTCTGTAGTTTGCAATTTGCGCATTTTTATTCCTGTCTGTTTGTATTGTTTACCCTATACGATTTACGCCTTATCGGCATTTGTTTTATATGCCTGTACAGACAATTAAGGCACAGAACGTCTGTTAAACGGTCTGTGCCTTAAGCATATCATCGTATTGATTATCGGGGCTTGTTATTTCACTTCCCAGATATCATTTGTTTCAAGCAATTCTGCAAAATTGTGGTATGGCTTTTTACCCTTGATTTCCTCAATCTGTTCGTTGACAGCGTCATCGTATGTAGGAGCGTCAACGTCGCGTATAACACCCAAGGCGATAGGGAAATCCGGACCTTCCATCATGGCAAGTTTCAAGTGGAGAGTGTTGTCCAGACAGTGTGCATCGTGCACAAGTATATCCTTCTCTGTGATGCCGTTTTCGCCAAGCTTCACAACCTTCAGTCCGAAACCTTCCTGCATGAGGCCGTATTCGTTGTTCTCGCCGAAGAGCATAGGCTCGCCCTGCTTCAGGTAGATGGCATTCTTCTTGCGCCCTTCCTTGCTGTATACAGACTCGTGGGTGCCGTCGTTGAAGATTACGCAGTTCTGCAGAATTTCGCACACAGCTGCTCCCTTGTGCTTATATGCTTCCTTGAGCACGTTTATTGTTCCTTCCTGATCGGTTGCAACTGCACGTGCAAAGAAGTGTCCTCTGGCGCCGAAGCAGAGTTCTGCAGGGCGGAACGGATCTTCCACTGTGCCGTAAGGGCTCGACTTGCTCACGAATCCGCGCGGACTGGTTGGAGAATACTGTCCCTTGGTCAATCCGTATATGCGGTTGTTAAGCAAAATCATCTTTATGTTGACGTTGCGTCTGTTGGCATGTATGAAGTGGTTTCCGCCGATGGCCAGTCCGTCGCCGTCGCCGCTCACCTGCCATACGGTCAGTTTAGGGTTGACAACCTTACATCCTGTTGCTATTGCGGCGGCACGTCCGTGTATAGTGTTCATTCCGTAAGTGTTCATATAGTGAGGCAATCTGCTTGAGCAGCCGATGCCCGATATGACTGCTGTTTCGTATGGCGGAACACCTATCTCCGCCATAGCCTTATGGAGCGAAGCCAGGAAGAAATGGTCTCCGCATCCGGGACACCAGCGTGGCTGGCCCTTCTTGAAGTCATTAGCTGTATATTCCATATATACTGTATATTTTTGTTGCATCTCTGTTGCCGTCATTATGCGGTTGCAGCGGATGCCGGTGTTTTTATCTTTTTCTTGGTAACTCCTTTGTTTAGCCGTTGTATATAGCGTTGAATGCTTCTACAAGTTCATTTACAACGAACGGCTGACCCTTGACCTGATTGAACTGGTAAGGAACGAATCCGTCTACCTTCATGCGCAGGTAAGCGGCAAACTGTCCCATGTTCTGCTCGGCTACAACAACCTTCTTGAATCGCTTCATCACCTCGGATGTGTTTTTTGGCAGCGGATTGATGTATTTGAAGTGTGCCAGTGCCACTTTCTTGCCGTTTGCTCTCATCTCGTCCATAGCGGCGTGCAGATGTCCATATGTACCTCCGAAACCTACTATGAGCAGTTCGGCATCTTCATCACCGTCCACTTCCACGTCAGGAACCTGTATCTTGTTTATCTTCTCCTGTCTGAGGTGAGTCATCAGGTTGTGGTTCTCAGGATCTGTTGATATTGCACCTGTTGCATTGTCTTTTTCCAGACCTCCGAGAATGTGCTGGAAACCTTCTGTGCCCGGTATGGCCCAGTATCTTACGCCTGTTTCCGGATTTCGCATATATGGTGTCCACTGTCCCTTCATCTCCGGTTTTACGTAAGGAGGGTTGATTTCCGGATAGTCCTTGAGGTCAGGCAGCTTGAGCGCTCCGGAACCGTTTGCCACGAAGGCGTCTGTGAGAAGCACTACAGGAGTCATGTGCTCCAGAGCTATCTTGCAGGCCATGTAGGCTGATTCGAAGCAGTCGGTAGGCGAAGTGGCAGCCATGACAGGCATAGGCGATTCGCCGTTTCGTCCGAAGAGCACCTGAAGAAGGTCTGTCTGCTCTGACTTTGTTGGGAGACCTGTTGCTGGACCTCCTCGCTGAACATCGAGAACAACCAGCGGCAGTTCCATGATGACTGCAAGGTTCATTGCTTCAGACTTGAGGCAGATGCCTGGGCCTGATGTTGATGTTACAGCCAGTGCACCTGCAAACGATGCACCCACGGACGATGCACATCCGGCAATTTCGTCTTCGCACTGCACGGTTGTCACTCCGAGTGATTTGTGTTTCGACAGTTCGTGCAGAACGTCTGTTGCAGGAGTGATAGGGTATGAACCCAAATAAAGCTTCAGACCGGCCTTTTCTGCAGCTGCTATGAATCCGTATGCAGTGGCCTTGTTGCCGGTAATGTCCAAGTAGCGTCCAGGTGTCTTTTCCTTTGTTTCAACCTTGTAGACGTTGCATGCTGAGCTGTGGGTGTTGTGGCCGTAGTCGTATCCGGCCTGTACAACCTTTATGTTGGCTTCTGCCAAGGCAGGTTTCTTCGCAAATTTCTCCCTGAGCAGAGTGAACACAATTTCTACGTCGCGGCTGAAAAGCCAGCACACCAGACCTACTGCAAACATGTTGCGGCATTTCAGCATAGATTTGTTGTCCATGCCGCTGTCTGCCAGGCAGTCCTTGACCATCTGTGTGATAGGGCATGCGATTACTCTGTCGGCGTCGATGCCCATCTCTTTGATTGGATCATCTGTCTTGAACAGGGCTTTCTCCAGATCTTTCTTCTGGAATGCATCAGTGTCGATGATGATCGTTGCGTTTGGTTTGGCAAATCTGTATTGGGTCTTAAGAGCGGCCGCATTCATTGCCACAAGAACGTCGCACTTGTCGCCAGGGGTGAATACCTTGCCGGCGCCGATGTGTACCTGATAGCCCGATACACCTGTCAGTGAACCCTGCGGGGCGCGTATGTCTGCCGGGTAATCAGGAAACGTGCTTATGCTGTTTCCTACTGTTGCAGATACAGTTGAGAATATGTTTCCTGCCAACTGCATACCGTCGCCGGAATCTCCTGAGAAACGGACAACGACGCTGTCCAGTTCCTTCACTTCCAATTTTTCTGCCATAATATCTGTTTTATAGTTACATTGCTTATTTTATACATTTATGCCGATGTGCAACTTCTGACACATTTCAAGACAAAAACTTTATTTAATGTATATGGTTTTGTCTGTGTTGTGGCATCTTGTGTTATTTTATGATTGCAAATTTCTAAAAGAAATATGATAAAACAAAATCTTTTTTGTTGTAATTCCGTATTTTAATTCATTTTGTTGCAAGAATATGCAAAAATATATGCTTTTGGTAACTTTAATTGTCGATTTTGTAATATATTGTAAGTTTTATCCTTCGCATTTATGCAGATTATAACTTTTATGGCAGAATACCATAATTTTATCACTGAGTGCCTGTATGGAAAATTACGAGGGCTCACAATGTTTGTTGCGAGGGCTCGGAAAATATTCTGCGAGCGCTCGCACATTTATGCATATTAGGGTATGCTTTTTTGAAATAGTTCCACTTTTTTGGTGGATTATATGTAATATCTGTTATCTTTGCCACATGTGTCAGATAAAATGAAATGGAAATAAAATTTGACAAGGATTATTTGCGTCAGTTGTATGAGGAAGGGAAGACGACGGATAAGAAGCATCGTTTTCAGCCACATATAGTGTCGCGATATCAGTTGCGTATCAAGGTGTTGGAGCAAGCCAGATGTATAGAGGAACTTTTTGCTATCAGTTCGTTCCATTACGAAGTGTTGAAAGGAGACAAAGCTGGGATTTCTTCCATTCGTGTGAGCGATCAGTATCGCATAGAGTTCACTGTGGAGCATGCTTCATCGGAGTCTGTGATTACTATATGTAATATTTTAGATCTATCTAATCATTATAAATAAGAATAGTTATGGAAAAATATATCTGTCAGCGTTCTGTTCATCCTGGTGAATTGCTTAAAGAAGAGGTTGATGAACGTAAATTGTCTCAGCGTAAGTTGGCTGAGCAAATGGGAGTTTCGTATAAGGTACTTAACGATATCCTCAACTGTCGCCGACCGGTAACTACGCAGACTGCAATGTTGTTTGAAGCAGCATTGGGAATAAGTGCTTCTCTGCTGATGAGGATGCAGCTTGATTACAACATGCAGCAGGTTGCTTCGGATCCATCATTTATGGAGCGTTTGAAGAAAGTGCGCAAGTATGCGGCAATGTTGTAAATGGCGGCGACTTGAACCTGTAGACAGACTTTAGTTCTGGAATAAGAAATAAAGATGAATCCCGAAAGATTGCATTTTTCTTACGCAATCTTTCGGGATTCATCTTTAGATGTTGTTATGTCTTTCGGCAATTATTCTTCAAGTGTAAGTTCCTTGATGAGTCTCTTAGCCTTTCCGTATTTCTCGATGACAGAGAGAACGTATCTGATATCGACACCGATACATCTTGAGAGACTGCTGTCGAACTTAACGTTGCTGCTCATTGCTTCCCAGTTGCCGTCGAATGCGAGTCCGATAAGGCGTCCTTTTCCGTCAAACATTCCGCTTCCGGAGTTTCCACCGGTAATGTCGTTGTTTGTGAGGAAGCAGAGGCGCATTTCACCGCTTTCCTTATCCTTATATTTTCCGAAGTCGCCGCTCTTGAGCCATTTCTTTACGCTAGGGAGAAGTTCGTAATCCGGATTGTCTGGATATTTCTCGTTTTTGGCAATTATGTCTTCAAGTTTAGTGTAGTGCTTGTAGCGGAAGCTTTCAGATGGAGAATATGCCTCTACGATACCGTAGCTCAGACGGAGCGTGAAGTTGGCGTCGGCATAGTATTCTGTACTGCTGTTCATCTTTCTTACAGCATCGCCGAGAAGACGTTCGCAGTAGTATATTTCCTGGTCGTACTGTGATGCCACAAGATACAGCTTTGCAATGACTTCTGATGCAATGTCGAAGATAGGATCGTCGTAGATGTCGGCAGTTTTTTCAACCTTGGCAAGGTCGGCCGGTCTGCTGAATATTGATGCTGCGTATACGCTGTCGGCAAATGCTGCGTAATCGCCGTTGAACTTCTCATTGATGGTCTTGTAGAAGTCCATGAGGTAGGCAGTATCGCGAACCTGCTCTGCGTAGTTCTTTATGAGTGCGATGAATACCTTCTTGTCTGTTTCAACATCGATATCCTTATATGCTTTCTCAACCTGTTTCTGGAAGTCTGTACCTCCGTCTTCAACAACGCTTACCATTGACTTGAGTGCAAGTGAGAGTATGTCTGCTCCTCCCCAGAATGATTCCTCGAGAAGTGTCATCTCGTAGTTTGTTTCGAATGCATTCTTGTATTTCATTTCGAGTGTGTCGAGCAGGTGTACATAGCTCTTGTTTGCCACTGTATCCTTGAGTATCCACTCTTTCAACTGGTTTTCTGTTTCCTTCTTCTCGTTGATGACACCGAGCTTCTCGAGTGCCTGGTTCATACCGATAGAGTATTTCCAGTAGTTTGAGCTGTTTGCATACTTAGATGCGTACATGATGCGGATGGCATCGCTTGAGTTCATTGATTCTTTGAGCACACCGAGTTTTACGCCTCTTACCTGTTCGCGCACATCGTTGACTGTACGCATTGTGTTCTCAATTCCGTATGAGCTGAGGTATCTGTCTGTGCTTCCCGGATATCCGAGCGTCATGCAGTACGAACCTTCGCTATAGCCTTTGAGCGATACGTTGGCGTATCTGATTGGGCGGTAAGGCACATTGTCCTTTGAGTAGTTTGCCGGTTTGTTGTTCTTGTCTGCATAGATGCGGAATACGCTGAAGTCGCATGTTTCGCGAGGCCAAACCCAGTTGTCAGTATCGCCTCCGAACTTTCCGAGACTCTGAGGTGGAGCGAATACGAGGCGCACATCGTTGAATCTCTGGTAGACAGAGAGGTAGTATTTGCTTCCCTTGTAGTACGGCACAACTTCACCGTAGATGAAATTGGCTGAATCGTTGACTGATTCTGCAATTTCTCCTGAAATTGAGTCAATGACTGCACTGCGGTGTCTGAGCGACATCGTGTCGCTTACCTGCGAAAGAATTTTGTCTGTTACGTCTACTGTCTTCAGGTGGAAAGCTACGAAGAGTTCCGGATTAGGAAGCTCGTCTTTGTACTTCTTTGCCACAAAACCGTCTTTGAGGTAGTCGTGCTTTGGTGTTGAGTGTTCCTGTATTGCACCGAATCCGCAATGATGGTTGGTGAATACAAGTCCTTCCGGACTTACGACTACGCCTGAGCAGAAACCGCCGAACATGACGATGGCATTGTTGAGCGACGGTTTGTCGGCACTGTAGATTTCTTCTGGGCTCAGTTCGAGTCCCAACTCTTTCAAGATACTGTCCGTACGCTGCGAGAGGTTGCAGATCATCCACATTCCTTCGTCGGCTTTAACTGTAAGAGCCGATATGGCGCAGAGGACGGTGAAAAGTAATTTTCTCATAAATATTTTGTTGAATCGTTTGTTTTGTCCGGAATATATGTCCGGAGTGTTGTTTTGTCGTTATCTGAAATATTTTCCTACAACCGGCAGATTCTTGAGCGGGAAGTCCTTCTTCGACATATATGCAATGTATATGATGATTAGGACTGTGTTGGCGCAGATGTAGACTGCCGGATGCATGCCTGGAAGCAACTCGGGTATGGCCTGCATGGCACCGAAAAGTACTGCCGCGAGCAGGGCATAGGAGAATATGCGTCCTTTCTGGTAAGGGATAGGGTAGTATTTGCGTTCGAATATGTAGGAGAGTATAGTGGCTGTTCCGTATCCGGCAACACCTCCCCATGCACATGCCATGTAGCTGTATTTCGGTATGAATATTATGTTGACTGCTATCAGCACTGCACATCCTGCAATCGAGAATATCATTCCGAACCATGTCTTGTCAATCAGTTTGTACCACATAGACAGGTTGAAGTATGTGCCGAGAAGAATTCCAGACAGCATCACTATAGGAGTAACCTTCAGGCCTTCCCAGTAGTCAGGCGCAATGACAATGCGCTTGATGATGTCGAGATAACCGCATACAATAAGGAATGCCAATATTGCGAATATCAAAAAGTATTTCATTGCGGCGGCATACGTTTCGCGGCTGTTCTTTTCTTTGCTCTTTCCGAAGACAAAAGGCTCGTACGCATATCTGAATGCCTGAGTGAAGAGCGTCATGATCATTGCAATCTTGACGCAGGCTCCGTAGATGCCGAGCTGCACGTTGACTTCCTTTCCTGCGTGGCTGGATACGAACGGGAAGATGAGCTTGTCGGCTGTTTGGTTGAGAATTCCCGCTATTCCGAATACCAGTATCGGCCATGAATAGTTGAGCATGCGCTTTGCCAGTCTGGCATCAAATACATATTTGAATCCTGTCAGTTCCTTACGGAAGAAGAATGTTACGAGCGATGTACATATAAGATTGATATAGAAAATCCATTCAACCCTCACTTGCCCGTCGAAGAACGAGCTTACGATGTGGCGTGTGGATTCGTTCTCGTACAGCATCGGAACCGCTATGAAATACATCAGGTTGAGCACGATGTTGAGTACAATGAACAGGCATTTCAGCATTGCAAACTTAAGCGCCTTGCGGCTGTATCTCAGATATGCAAACGGTATGCACTGGAATGCATCGAGAGCCGCTACGATGGCCATCGGCCAGATGTATTCCGAATGTCCTTTATAGTGCATCCATTCAGAGATTGGATTGATGAATGCCAAAACGAGAAGTACAAATGCCAGGCATACTCCACCGACCATGTAAAGAACTGTGGAATAGACTCTCTTGGGGTCTTCTCCTTCTTTATTTGCGAAGCGGAAGAATGTGGTCTCCATTCCGAATGTAAGAATCGGAAGCATCAGGGCCACGTAGGCATAAATGTTGGTTTGGATTCCATAGTCGCCGCTTGATGCCGGCATGGAAAAAGTATAGATCGGAACGAGCAGATAGTTCAAAAAGCGTCCGATAATGCTGCTCATTCCATAAATGGCTGTGTCTTTTGCCAATGATCTTAAATTTGCCATTGTTTCTGTTTTAGAGTAGTATTTCCATAGAAGGGATGGGAAAACTTATCTGTTTTTCCCATCCCTTTATTGTTTATGACAATTCCTTGGCTTTCGTCTGGTTGTCGGATTCGGCATGCTTTTTCGGTTTTATCTTTATCTTGTCGAATCCTTCGCCGTATACGCCTACAACGTTGCTCATGGATACGAAAGCGTTGGGGTCAATCATTTTTATGCGTCTGAAAATATCCACAGATTCTCTTTTTCTTGCAAGTACAACAAGCACTTTCCTGTTCTCCTTCGTATACCAGCCTTTTCCATCGAGAATTGTAACTCCTCTTCCGGTTTCGTTGATGGAGTCTGCAATCAGGTTGTATTTCATAGAGAATATAAGGAACTGCACTGATTGTCTTGAGCGGTTTATCACGTAATCGAGTGTTACGCTTGATATTATCAGAGTTGCATAACCGAACACCAGTCTTCGCCAGTCGTAGAAAACAAAGTAGCACGATGCTACGATGAGCATATCGAAGAACATAATGGCTCTTCCTAGAGAAATGTCTCGATACTTGTTGATTATGGCTGCGATGATATCCGTTCCGCCAGTGCTTCCATTATATGAGAAACAGATGGCCAGACCTATTCCTTCAAGGCATGCTCCTATTACGCATGCCATGAAATCCTGGTCTCCGACAACTTTAGGCAATTGTCCGTCATCGCCTTCTAGAAGCCTCTGGAAGGCCCATATACAAATGGACATCATTATGACGGCATAAATTGTCTTCATGCAGAAGCGCAGACCAAGCTCCTTGATGGCTACAATGAGCAGTGCTGCGTTTATGAGCAGAAAAGTGTTCTGAACTTCAAATCCTGTGGCGTAATAAACTATTGATCCGATTCCGGCCACACCCCCAGTAGTAATCTGATACGGAAGCATGAATGACGTGAGGGCGAAGGAATACGTCATCAATCCTAGAGTGATGAACAGATAATCCTTCACCTCTTGCCATATTGTTGTACTGTTGTATTTCATATATTGATGGAATGTTACTTCAGTACGATATTAACAATGCGTTTCGGCACGATTATGGTTTTGACTACAGTACGTCCTTCCATGTACTTCTTTGTCCTCTCGTCTTCCATAACGGCTTTTTCGATTGATGCATTGTCTGCATCTGCAGGGAATTCCATCTGGAATCTTGATTTGCCGTTGAAGCTTATGCTGAGATTTACTTTGTCTTCTTTGATATAGTCGTCGTTCCACTTTGGCCATTCTGCGTCGCATACGCTGGTATTGTGTCCGAGAAGCGACCAGAGCTCTTCGCTGATGTGCGGTGTGAATGGTGCCATGAGGACAACGAAGGTTTCAAGAACGGACTTGTTGCGGCTCTTGAGCTGTGTGAGCTCGTTGAGGCATATCATAAACGCACTTACAGATGTGTTGTAAGAGAAGTTCTCTATGTCGGCCGATATTTTCTTTATGAGCTTGTGGATTGATCTGAGTTCTTCTCTAGAAGGCTCTCCCTCGCTTACAGCAAGTTTACCGTCGCGGTCGAAGAACATGTTCCAGAACTTCTTGAGGAATCTGTGGCATCCGTCGATACCGTTTGTGTCCCAAGGTTTGCTCTGTTCTACAGGGCCGAGGAACATTTCGTAGAGTCGAAGTGTGTCTGCACCGAACTTTTCTACAATCATATCAGGGTTCACTACATTGAACATAGACTTGGACATCTTTTCGATGGCCCATCCGCAAATATATTTGCCGTCTTCAAGTATGAACTCTGCGTTGTTGTATTCCGGTCTCCAATTCTTGAAGGCTTCTATGTCGAGCACGTCGTTGCTTACGATGTTAACGTCTACGTGAATAGGAGTGACGTCATATTTATCCTTTAATCCGAGGCTGACGAATGTGTTTGTATCTTTTATACGATAAACGAAGTTGCTTCGTCCCTGAATCATTCCCTGGTTTATGAGCTTCTGGAATGGTTCCTCTTTTACGCTGTAGCCGTAGTCGTACAAGAATTTGTTCCAGAATCGGCTATAAATAAGGTGACCTGTAGCGTGTTCTGTACCTCCTACATAGAGATCTACGTTCTGCCAGTACTCGTCGTTTTCTTTGCTTACCAGCATGTTCTGGTTGTGCGGATCCATATATCTGAGATAATATGCGCTTGAACCTGCAAATCCTGGCATTGTGTAGAGCTCGATAGGGAATACGGTCTTGTTGTCTATGAGCGAATTTTCTACAATCTTTTTGTTTGCTTCGTCCCAAGCCCATTTTTCTGCGTTTCCGAGTGGCGGTTCACCTGTTTCTGTAGGGAGGAACTTGTCCACTTCTGGAAGTTCAAGTGGAAGACATTCTTCAGGAATCATGCAAGGTATTCCGTTCTTGTAATATACAGGGAACGGTTCTCCCCAATATCTTTGACGGCTGAAAATGGCATCACGCAGACGGTAATTGACTTTTACACGTCCGAGGCCGTTTTTCTCTACATATTCTTTTGTAGCTGCAATGGCTTCTTTGATTGTCTTTCCGTTGAGGCTGAAATCTATATATGGTTCAACTCCTGGACGTGGAGAGTTGCATACAATACCTTCCTTTGCATCGTAGCTTTCTTCGCTTACGTCGCAACCTTCTATAAGAGGTATGATAGGGAGATTGAAATGTTTTGCAAATGCATAGTCACGGCTGTCGTGAGCAGGCACAGCCATGATGGCTCCAGTTCCGTAGCCTGCAAGTACGTAGTCGCTCACCCAGATAGGTATCGCTTCTCCTGTGAAAGGATTTGTTGCGTAGCTTCCAGTGAACACGCCTGTGACTTTTTTGTCAATCATACGTTCACGTTCCGTACGCTTTTTTGTCTGTTCAAGATATTCATCAACTGCCTTTTTCTGTTCTGGTGTAGTTACAGATGCTACGAGCTCGCTTTCAGGTGCAAGTACCATGAAAGTTACTCCGAACATGGTATCGGCGCGTGTCGTGAATATTGTAAACTCTGTGTCGCTGTCTTTTACCTTGAATCTTACTTCTGTTCCTTCTGAACGGCCTATCCAGTTGCGCTGTGTCTCTTTGAGTGAATCGGTCCATTCGATTGTGTCGAGTCCGTCTAGCAGGCGCTGAGCGTATGCTGAAACTCTCAAGCACCACTGGCGCATCTTTTTCTGGACTACAGGATATCCGCCGCGAACAGAGACGCCTTCTACAACTTCATCGTTTGCCAATACTGTTCCAAGTTCTGGACACCAGTTTACCATTGTTTCGCCCAAGAATGCTATTCTGTAATTCATAAGAGTTTCGCTCTTCTGCTTTTCGTCCATAGCATTCCACTGCTCAGCTGTGATTTTGAGATCTTCGGAGCAAGCTGCATTTATGCCTTCAGTACCGTTGCTTTCAAGTTTTTCTATGAGCTCAGATATAGGCAGTGCCTTATTCTTGTCGTTGTCGTAATAGCTGTTGAACATCTTTTCAAAAGCCCACTGAGTCCAGTGATAGTAGTCTGGAGCACATGTGCGTACTTCTCTATCCCAGTCGAACGAGAAACCTATCTTGTCCAGCTGTTCGCGATAGTGATTGATGTTCTGTATGGTTGTAATTTCCGGATGCTGTCCTGTCTGGATTGCGTACTGCTCTGCAGGAAGTCCATAGGCATCGTAGCCCATAGGGTTGAGCACGTTGAATCCATTCAGACGTTTGTAGCGTGCGTAGATGTCCGATGCAATATAGCCAAGAGGATGGCCTACGTGAAGGCCTGCACCTGACGGGTATGGAAACATGTTGAGCACATAATACTTTTTCTTGCTTTTGTCTTCTGTTACCTTGTAGGTCTTGTTTTCAACCCAATGCTGACGCCACTTTTTCTCTATTTCTCTGAAATTGTATTCCATATAGCTTGATATATTATTTTTCTGTTATTCGGTGTAGATTGTTGTATTGTCGGCATTTGCATTTCAAATGCAACGTCGTATATCCTGCAAATTTACACCTTTTGCGTGAAACCCTGCTATTTTTTCTTTATTATTGAATATGTACGAGGCTAATTTGTAAAACCTGTCAGCTTTTCTTCTTTTCAAACTGCTTATTTGTCACTTTATGCCAATTTTTATGCTTTTTAGCATGTGTACGCGAACACAAATATTGATATATATCAACAAAATGCTAAAAATGTGTTGAAAAGCATCTTTTTTCTTGTAAACGAAACTGTAATGCTGCTATCTTTGCAGTGTCAAAAGAGAAAAGGATAAACAGTTAGTAAGAGATTGTTTTTAGGATTGCTGCTTTAAGCAGTTTGGTAGTAAAGATTAGTTTTTAGGTTAAAGGTAAAAAGATTGATTATGGAAGTTTTGACAATTGTAGTAGCTACATGCGTTGCAGCTGTAGTATTGCTGAGCAATGTTTCATTGTTTAAATAAATGAAACTGCTCGCAGACGATGAAAAGGCAGTGCCATTTCGGCACTGCGATGCAGGCGTGAAAAACGCTGTTCATCGTTTTTTGTTTGAGTGATTTATAATCCTTTATATTGGGCGACACTTGCGTAATGCATGATGTCGCCCTTTTTTATGTATTACCACCTATAAGCCTTGTCCGCATCCGGACAATACGGGCGATGTTGTTCTCTTTTTGTTTATTGGTCTGATTTTGCTTTGTGTATAAGCAGGTTGAGTGCTTTGCTTACAGAAATACCTGTTCCAGGAATGACAACTTCTGATGCTATTTCCGCAAGAGGTTCCAATACGAATCTTCTTTCTTTCATAAATTTGTGCGGAATTGTGAGGTTGGGAGAGTCAATGATAGACGTTCCGTACATAAGAATATCTATATCTATTATGCGGTCTTTGTATTTTCCTTTTTCCGATTTTTCCATTCGTCCCATTTCTCTTTCGATATTCTGAGTTTCTTTAAGAACTTCATCGGCTGACAATTCTGTTTCTATCTTTACAGCTGCATTCAAGAACGAGTTTTCGCTTTCGAATCCCCATGGCTCAGTGACGTAAAATGTGGACCGTGAGGCAACGTCTCCAATCTGAGTTTCTATTCGTTCTATGGCTTCGTTCATTTGTTTTTCCTTATTGCCGATATTTGTTCCAAGACTGAGGTATACTGTTGCCATTTTATAATTGTTTTATCAGATTTTGTGTGAAGGTATTTCTGATTTTTTCAATGGGGTTATGCCAGCAAACTGTTTTATACATGTGTTGTTAAATATACCCTATTTCTTTATCAGAATTTCTGAAACGCCTGCATCTATATTGAGCTTAAGTTCTTTATTTTTCTTGCAATAGTCCCATTTGTCGGCGTTCTTGACATTTTCAGACTCCTTTATTATAAAAGTGAGAGGTGTCTGTTCATTTCCCTTTATTTTTAGCAAACCGTTGATGTCGTCATAGAATATATGAATATCATTATATTCTATACCTTCACCCGACGGCAAGTGCAGTGTTTGGGCTGAAGTTCCGTTGGGATACAATAAAATGGTGAATTCTGAGTTTCCAGATTCATTATCCTCATAGTATTTGCTGTAAATAGGAATAATTGATCCTGCTTTAATAAATAAAGGGAATTCATCCAGCGGGTATATACGTGTTACGCTGTCGGATGGATTGAATTCTTCATTGGTGAAGTAGTCAATCCATACACCCTCAGAAGGCAGATGAAATGAGGCGTTGCCACCTGCAGAAGTAATGGTCTTGGTAAAAATATATTCACCAACCTTATGGCTTTCTTCTTCAAAAGAAGTGTTTCTGATCAGTGACCCTCCGTATAGATGGCAGTCTACAATAGTTGAGAAAAAGTACGGAACAAGAGCCTTATGCATTTTAATACATTTCCTGTAAATCTGCTCGGCATCATTGCCGTGCCACCATGGCAGGTGGTTGCTGAAAGCTCCGTTTTCACCTCCATTTATCAGGCATGCAGTCATACTTCCGAACTGTGTATACCTTATCAGCTGTTCTTTATTTGAGCGCTGTCTGAAGAATCCGGCAATTTCACAGCCTATAGCACCGTATCCTCTGAGAGCAGATGTGTATATGTTCTGAATCTGCAGTTTCAGACCTTTCCAGTCGCCTGAAAAATCGCCGCACCATCCAAGGTTCATCTTTTCCACACTTGCTGCAAATCCGCCTTGGTGTGAATATGGCCGGGCTATGATGATACCGTCCTTATTTCTGCTTGTTGTATAGTCAAACATGGCGTCATAGTAGTATGGACGGAACAGCTCGTTGCTCATCTTGCCTTTCGAAGTTCCAACAATGTCGCCGAACCAGAATTCTCCTTGGTCGACTTTCCATCCATATACGCCTTTCCTGAAAACCTTGTCAAGCTGTGTTGACCACCAATCTTTGGCTTTCTTATTTGTGAAATCAATGTGTATTCCTTCACCTTTCCACCATTCGTGGGGCATGCTTTCGTTTATGCCGAGCTTGTTGGCACTCACATAGTCGAACGATTCGCATTTCTGAATTTTGGTGTTTTTGCCTTTGTTGTTGACAGCACCTGTAAGCCACAATATAACTTTGACATTCTTTCCTTCAAAATAATCAATCATTACGTTGTGGTCGGGATATCTTGATTTGTCCCATTCGAAATTGTTGTATGCTGTGCTCCAGGGACTGTCTATAATGACTGCGTCAACTGGTATATTTCT
Organism: Bacteroides sp. 43_108; assembly: GCA_001915545.1. Classification (GTDB taxonomy): domain Bacteria; phylum Bacteroidota; class Bacteroidia; order Bacteroidales; family Bacteroidaceae; genus 43-108. The sequence goes on from MNQS01000103.1 coordinate 22,079, forward strand.
ATCCAGATATCCATCGACGATAGATTTAGCTCCGGTTTCATTGTTTAGACTGTCCTCCCATACAATGTGTCCTAATGCCCATGCCGGTGTAATTGGTGGAGTTTGTGCATTTAGTGGGTTCTTAAATGCCAAAAACATTGACATAAGCAGTGTTTTGATAATAAGATGATGTTTTTTCATAAGTAGATTGTTTTGTAATATAGGTTGTAAAGGTGAGCAGTGTCAACTGTTTGTATGGTGAATATTTAACAATTCCAGTTACGGCATAACCTGACGGTGGCCATGCCGTAACTGGAAATATAAAATAGCAACAGGTTTTTCCTGTTATATAGTAATCATTATTTATGCCGATAGTAGCAATACATTTGTGCAGTAGCTCAAAAGGCTTGAGTAGATGTGCTTTACTCTGTTATAAGCATAGCGTCTCCGTATGTTCCAAATCGGTAATCCTCTTTGAGCGCTACGTTGTATGCATTCATAACCAAGTCGTATCCGCCGAATGCACATACAATCATGAGCATTGTCGACAGAGGCATCTGGAAGTTTGCAACCAACGAATCGGCTACACCGAATTCGTAAGGAGGGAAAATAAATTTGTTTGTCCAACCTTCAAATTCTTTCAGATGATGGTCTGTGCCTACAGCTGTTTCTGTTGCTCTGAGCACTGTTGTACCTACAGCACATATTTTATGTCCGCCATCCTTTGAACGGTTTACAATGTCGCAAGCCTCTTTTGTGACAAACATCTGTTCGCTGTCTGTCTTGTGCTTGGTGAGATCTTCAACATCAATATCTCTGAAATTTCCAAGACCGGCATGGAGAGTAATATAAGCAAGATCTATACCCTTTATCTCCATTCTCTTCATTAGTTCGCGAGAGAAGTGGAGACCGGCTGTTGGAGCTGTAACTGCGCCTTCGTGTCTGGCAAAAATTGTCTGGAATCTTTCCAGATCTTCCTGCTCAGCTTCGCGTCTGCTTCTTATGAAATCAGGAAGCGGAGCCTCTCCGAGAGCATACAATGCTGCTTTGAATTCGTCATGTGGACCGTCGTAAAGGAATCTCAGTGTGCGTCCGCGCGAAGTTGTGTTGTCAATGACTTCAGCCACCATTGAGTTGTCCTCACCGAAATACAGCTTATTGCCGATTCTTATTTTTCTGGCAGGGTCTACGAGTACGTCCCAAAGGCGAAGCTCTTCATTGAGCTCACGCAAAAGGAATACTTCTATCTTTGCTCCTGTTTTCTCTTTGTTTCCGTACAGGCGTGCAGGGAAAACCTGTGTATCATTGAATATGAATGTATCCTTATCGTCGAAGTAATCGATGATGTCCTTGAATATTCTATGTTCGATTTCTCCGGTTTTCTTGTGAACAACCATCAGCTTTGATTCATCGCGATGGAATGTTGGATGTAAAGCTATTTTTTCTTCAGGAAGCTTGAATTTGAATTGTGATAGTTTCATAAGTGTTTCCCCTTTTTGAGTTGTTTTTTCTTAGTTGCCGTTTTGCGGCTCTTCATATTCTATTTCCTGGCTGTCCAGCCATTCGTTGAATGTTTCAGGATCAAGGCATCTGTCGAGTTTGTAATTTCCAATACGTGTGCGCACTAGTCCTGTAAGATATGCTCCGCTCTGAAGCTCTCGCCCTATGTCTCTTGCCAGCGCCCTGATGTATGTACCTTTGCTGCATACAACCCGTATGATTATTTCAGGAAGGTTGTACTCCAGAAGTTCTATACTGTCTATTACCAGCGTTTTAGGCTTGAGCTCCACGCTTTTCCCTTTTCGTGCAAATTCGTAGGCTCTTTTACCGTTTATCTTCACAGCCGAGTATTCCGGAGGTGTCTGCTCTATAGTTCCAATGAACCTCTGAAGCACTGTCTCAACAAGTTCTTTGGTGATGTGCTCTGTCGGATAAACGGCATCTTCTTCAGTTTCCTTATCATACGAAGGAGTTGTAGCACCAAGTTTAAGTGTGGCAATATATTCTTTTGTATGCGACTGAAGTTCTTCTATCAGTTTTGTAGATTTGCCTGTACATACAATCAATACACCGGTAGCCAATGGATCCAGCGTTCCGGCATGCCCCACTTTAATTTTCTTTACATGCAGCTTCTTCGATATGGCAGAGCGTACTTTTGATACAACCTGAAAAGATGTCCATCCGTATGGTTTGTTGAAGCTGAGAATTTCTCCTTTTATAAAATTCATTTTAGCCCAAAGTATAGATGAGTGTTGCACATCCTACAATTGCGCAGTAGATGGCAAAGTAGATCATCTTTCCTTTCTTTACAAGGTTTATCATCAGTTTGCATGCCAGGCATCCTGTGATGAATGCTGATACGGACCCAACAATCAATGTAATAGGTGTAATGCCTGCCATGGCTTCTGTAACACCCATTTCTATCATGTCTTTTATGTTGAGGGCCGCTTCGCCGAGAATAGGTGGAATGACCATGAGGAATGAGAATTGCGCCAGCTTTTCCTTGTTGTCGCCGAGAAGAAGTCCTGTACCTATTGTTGAGCCTGAACGTGATAAGCCGGGAAGTACGGCTACAGCTTGTGCTAGACCGATTATGAATGCATCTTTCAGCGATATATATTCTTTTTTGCGTGGGCGTGCAAAATAAGAGAACGTCAGCAGTGTGGCTGTTGCCAGCAGGCAGACGCCTACAACTGTGAGGCTGCTGAAGAATTCTTCTACCGTATCTTTGAAACAAAGTCCAACTATACCCACAGGTATCATTGATACGATAATGTTGAGTGCATAGTTCTGTTCTTCGTTGAGGCTTTTGATGCCGTATGGACTTCTAGGATAGCTGCTGTCGAATTTGAAGAGACCTTTGAACAGCCATGCTATTTCTTTCCAAAGTACTACAAGTGTACTGAAAACTGTTGCTACGTGTACGGCAATTGTGAGCGACATGATTTTCTCCGGATCGCTTATGTTGAGCATTTTTGCCGCCAGGGCAAGATGGCCGCTGCTGCTTACCGGAAGATATTCTGTCAATCCCTGAAAAATGCCCATTATTAAGGCTTGAATCCAATCCATTTTGCTGTATTATTATTTTTCTAAGTTTGTGTTTTCTGTGTTGTTCTCTTTTCTGTCCTCTTTTGGCTTCCACATGATTGCCCCCACTATAGAAATGAATCCCAGAAGTGAAATCATAGGTCCAACCTTGATTCTTCTGTCGCTGAAGATGTCCGGGTTGAACGCTTCTTCAGTCGAACTTCCGCCGGACATAAGAATGAAACCTATGATGACTATAGCCATTCCGGCAATCAGTAAAATGTAGTTTGTTTTGCTGAATGCAAAATTGCGTTTGTCCATATTTCTGCTTTTTTATGGTTTGTTGTTATTTTGCGTTGCGAATTTTTCAGATGTGGTACAGTTCGTTGCTGTTCATCTTGAGATATCGGCCAAGTGAAAAATACGTGCATGTGAATGTTATGAGCATTCCGAAAACGAGAACTGTTCCTCCAACGATGTACAGGACATCATCTGTTATGATGCTTGTAATCTGCGGTTCGTAGTTTTTAAGAGCCTGCAGACCTACATATAGCAGGGCATTCGCCGCTATTACTGACATGATGCCAAGTATGGCGCTGCGCTTCAGGAACGGCTTGCGTATAAACCACCAGCTTGCTCCAACCAGCTTCATTGTATTTATGAGGAATCTCTGAGAGAATATTGTCAGACGAACCGTATTGTTTATTAGTGCAAAAGAAATGTATGTGAACAATGCCGCAATGATGAGCAGTATGATGCTTACCTTTCTTATGTTTCTGTTGACAGAATCCATAAGTTCTTTCTGATATATGATGTCCACAACATTGCTGTTTGACTTTAATTCGCTGTTTATTCTGTTCAAACTGTCTGAATTGGCATATTGTGCATAAAGTTTAACTTCTATAGATGCCGTGAACGGGTTGTAGCCGAGAAATTCTGTAGGATCTGTCCCCATTGCCTTGCATTCCTCGTTGAGCGCCTGTTCTTTTGAAATATATTCTATCTCCTTTACGTACGGCTTTTCAGATATTTCCTGTTTGAATGCATCTATTTCTTTGTCGCTTATGCTCTCGTTGAGCAGAAGGCTGACATTGATGTTTTCACGCATATAGTCGGACAGATTCTTTGCTGTAAGTACGAAAAGTACAATCGTACCTAAAAGAATCAGCACCAGGGATGTGCTTATGCATGAAGTGGCAAACTGTGTATTGAACAGGCCATTTGGTTTGGTATTGTTAGGCATGGTTTTTTCTATAGAGTTATAATATACATTTTATCCGTACAACAACACTTCTGCTGCGCAGAAATGATGCGTGCATAAATGTATGTTTACCTAAAGCCTTGCAAAAATGCAAAAAAATAATATGCCTCCTTGTTTTTTTAATCTTATTTAACAGCGTTCGGCATATGGACAGATTTGTCAGCCCTAATCAGTATTTGTTTTATAAAATCTCTTCTCCCTTGAGCGTCGCAGAGCTTGAATCTGTTATTTTAACCATTACTTTGTCGCCTATATGGTGCTTGCCTCTGTCGAACACGACAACCTTGTTCTGCTCTGTCCTTCCGAAAAGCTGTTCCTTGGAACGTTTGCTTGTACCTTCCACCAGTATTTCGAACACCTTTCCTATATCGTTTCTGTAGCTTTCAGCCGACAGCTCGTTCTGCAGTTCAATCATTTCGTTGAGCCTTCTTACCTTCACATCTTCAGGCACATCGTCGGGCAGATGCTTTGATGCATAAGTACCAGGGCGTTCGGAATATTTGAACATAAATGCAGAGTCGTATCTGCATTCTCTCATGAGCGAGAGCGACATCTGATGATCTTCCTCTGTTTCTGAGTGATAACCGACGAATATATCAGTTGTCAGACCGCAATCCGGTATGATTCTCCTTATGGCATCCACTCTTTCAAGATACCATTCGCGAGTGTATTTGCGGTTCATCAGTTTCAATATCCTGTTGCTTCCGCTCTGTACAGGCAAGTGTATATGTTTGCATACATTAGGCACGTCTGCTATAACATGGAGGGTTTCATCGCTCATATCCTTGGGGTGTGAGGTGGTGAATCTGATGCGCATTTCTGGTACTGTTTCTGCAACTTTTCTCAAAAGCTGAGGGAAGTTTATAGGAGCGCTTCCGTCTTGTGGCTCAAACAGGTATGAATTGACGTTCTGTCCGAGAAGTGTCACCTCCTTGTATCCTTTCTGTTCCAGATCTCTGACTTCGTTAAGTATGCTTTCCACGTCGCGGCTTCTTTCTCTACCTCTGGTGTAAGGAACGATGCAGTAGTGGCAGAAGTTGTTGCATCCGCGCATTATGCTGACAAATCCGGATATGCGGTTACCGCAGATTCTCTCAGGAATAATTTCCCTGTATGTCTCGCTGAGCGAGAGCTCAACGTTTATGGCCTTTTCTCCTGCTTCGGCTGATGCGAAGAGTTCTGGCAATGTCAGATATGCATCAGGTCCTGCTACGAGGTCGGCATGATGATTCTTGATAAGATCTTCCTTTACTCTCTCTGCCATGCATCCGACGACACCTATAATCAGGTTCTTGCCTTTTTTGCGCATCGAATTCAGAGCTTCAAGTCTGTTGAGTATTTTCTGTTCTGCATTGTCTCTGACAGAACAAGTGTTGAGAAGCACAGCATCTGCTTCTTCTATGGACTGGCAGCTTTCATAATCTGCCATCTTCATTACTGAAGCAATTACTTCGCTGTCTGCCACATTCATCTGGCATCCGTATGTCTCGATAAATAGCTTTTTCATTGTCTCTGGTGGTATTTTGAAGATTTGTTTATCTGCTTTGTTTCACGCTTTATGCGTATTTATTTCGCAGAATCTTTCATATATAGAATCTTTCAGTTCTTCGACGCTGATTCCTCTTGCTTCTGCAATATTTCTGTATACAGTTCTTATGTCGGCATCGGTTTCGTCTGTTTCGGCCCATAGACATTTGAGCGGTATGGCTTTTGCTGTTTCAGGATTGAACATCTTTCCCAGCGAAATGTCAAATCCGTTTCTTGTCAGTTGCAATGCCGATTGAGGTTTTCCCCTGAACCCGTGTATAATCCATCTATGCCTTGCTTTTACAGCCTTTCTGGTGGAAATGATTTCGTCAAATCCTTTTACACAATGTATTATCATTGGTTTTTCAACCTCTTCTGCTATAATTGCCTGCTTCTCCATTGCCATAATCTGTAGGGCAATGTCAGTTCCGCATATTTTGTCTATGCCTGCTTCTCCTATTAGCACTATATTTGTTTCGTACGCCCTGTTTCTGACAGTTTCTATGGCTCTCTCCCAATCGCAGTCTACGTTCCAAGGATGCAGACCGCATGACGCCATGCCGGTGCACTTGTCATCTGGTGTTATATTGAGCACTTCAATCGTGTCCAAAGCTCCGCTGACCTTGTGGGTATGTATGTCTATGTAAGGAATTGCAGTCATATTAGTTACGGCACAGGGTCATATCCTGAACCACCCCAGGGATGGCATCTCAGTATACGCTTTATTGCCAGTATGAGTCCTTTGATCGGGCCATGTTTCTTTATGGCCTCTATGGCGTATTGTGAACACGTAGGAGTAAATCTGCATGTCGGAGGAGTCAAAGGCGATATGCAGTATCTGTAGAAGTATATTGGAATCAGAAATATTGCCGATATGCATTTCCTGGTCATGCTGATGACTTGTTTAAGCCTGTTCATCTTTTTGCTTGCATGAAGTGTCAGATCTGTTGCTTTTCTTGTTGTCCACGAATTTTTCCGCTATGGTCTTAAGCATTTTCTTCATGCTCTTTTCCACTGCGGCGGATGAAGCAGTGGAGTCGCTTATGCAGACGAAGGCAATAGCCAGGCTGTAGTCCTTGTCTTTCAGAAATTCCCAAAGCAGATATTTGTTTTTTCTGTATGCTTCACGTGCCAGACGCTTCATGCGGTTGCGTCCTACAGCGTGATGTATTTTTCTTTTGGGAACGCTGATGAGAATTGAAGCAGGAATATCATTGTTCTTTGGAACAGACATGCATACAGCTCTGAAAGGGAAGGAGGCCATTGAGAGGTTCCCTCCTGCAAAAAGCTTTTCGATTGTAGTTTTCTTGTTCAATCGTTCAGCTTTGCATAATGTTTGCCTGCATGTCTGTTCCAAAGATTATATATGTCTTTTATGCTGTTGTCAGCTGTTTTTCTTTATGTAGTCCTCAATCATTGCCGGTACAGAGCGCAATTCCGGAGTCGGTTTCATGTCAACTTTCAGACCGTTGCTTTCGGCAGTTTTGATGGTCTTTTCTCCAAGGCATGCGATTGCAATGTCTTTCTGCTCGAAATTAGGGAAATTCTTGAGCAACGAATTGATTCCCTCTGGACTGAAGAACACAAGCATGTTGTAGTCGAATGCTTCATCTGGTCCGAAGTCATTGCTGACTGTATAGTACATTACAGCCTCTGTGTGCTGGAGCTTCGCTTCGTCGAGCATGTTCTTTATGTCATCGTTGTGTACCGAAGACTGTGGAACGAAGTATTTTTCAGTCTTGTGCTTCACCATCAGCGGAATAAGATCAGCTATCTTTCCTGTTGGGCTGATGAATACTTTTCTCTTGCGGAACTGTACATATTTGATTATGTAGTGTGCAACCAGTTCTGAGATACAGAAGTATTTCATTGTCTCAGGAATGTTGACACGCAGATCCTTGCAAAGGTTGAAAAAGTGGTCTATTGCGTGGCGTGAAGTGAATACTACTGCCGTGTGGTCCAATATAGACACTTTCTGTTGCCTGAAGTCTTTTGCTGACATCGGATCGACCTTGATGAAAGGTCTGAAAACTATTTCTACACCGTACTTTTTCTCGATGTCAAAATAAGGTGACTTTTCTGTCTGTGGCCTAGGCTGTGAGACCAGAATCTTTTTTATCATCTTGCTATTGTTACAGTAAATTGCAGTTTGTCGTTTCCAAAACATGCACTATAATGAATATCGGCATGATTTCTACGGCGCAAAAATACAAAAAAATGAGCGAAATGCCATATTTGCGTATTTTAAAGTTGGTGAAAAGCCTGTATAACAGCAATATTTTACATAAAATTACGAAAAATAGTGTACATATAGACATTTCATACATGCTCGTGTTTGTGAATACTGAAGCTAATGCCATGGGGTAGGAGGCGAATGCCGAGAGCGATGCCACAAGCAGATACGACGTCATCCATTTCTTGCAATCTTCCTTTTTGAAGAATATGCTGTTTACAAATGCATATATTGCACATTTTATTCCGAAGTACAGCATTCCCCCTGCTGATATGTAGCCTATTATGTAGTATGGCGGTTCGCCGTAAGGCATGGACACGTTTTGTTCGGCCATGTATCGGAAGCATATTATGCCGGCTGACACTGTGCTTATGCATGTCATTATCAGACTGCTTGTAATGTCGTTGCTGTTTGTGTTGATGTTTTCTTCCGAATATTTGCGTTTGTCTGAAAAGAACTCCTTTATCTTGTACAGAAGTATCCATCTGAATTTTGCGAATATTGATGCTCCTATAATGAACATAAGCAGCAGACCGCCGGTGATGAAACTGTCGTTTCCTGGTGTGTATCCTCTTGTCTCCGACGGCATTCCCGGGTCGGGAAGTGTCTTTCCTGCAATGTAGTAGGTCGAGTCGGCCCACCAGCCTTCATCATGGTCGAGCATGTGCGTGCTGACATGCGATGTGTCTTCTTTTTCTTCGGGTATGACGACAGAACAGTATGCGGCAGAATCGCATGCGATGCTGTCTGCAAATGCTGTGCAGGTGTCATTCTGTTCGGCAGACAGTATTATGCCTGCATGGTTTGTTGTGGAATCGGTCCCGAAGTTGTTCATATCCTGGCTGTATTGATTGCTTTTTCTGTATTCCATGGTTTGGAGGTGCATATCATACGCAGGGCTTCAGATGGAGTGTTGGCTGTCTCCCATATTCCTGCATGTTCCGGACGCATGAAATGTTCATCCATTGCTTTGTGAAGCATGGCTATGAGCGGATCGTAGTAACCGTTTGTGTTGAGTATTATGATGGGTTTGCTGTATATGCCGAGTTGCTTCCATGTAATGACTTCCATCAGTTCCTCCAGAGTTCCGCATCCTCCAGGAAGTGCAATGGCGGCGTCCGACAGTTCTGCCATAGTCTGTTTTCTGGAATGCATGTCTTCTGTGACTATAAGTTTGGTCATTTTGTCGTAATGCCATCCTCTGGCCACCATGAACTCCGGTATGACACCTACGGCTTCTCCACCGGCATCCATTACAGCGTCTGCGCAGGTGCGCATCAGTCCCATGGTGCCTGCACCGTTGACCAGTCTTATGCCAGCGGCGGCCATGAGCTTGCCCAGCTCCGCCGCCGCGTCATTGTATATTTTGTCTATCTGTGTACTCGATGCGCTGTAAACGCATACTGTCTTTATCATATATCGTGAATCAGTAGAATAGCGCCGCACGGTCTGCGCGGTGTTTAGTTATCGTTTAAAGTCCGAATACGCGTTTGATCTTGTCGACATAATCGAGTTTCTCCCATGTGAAGAGTTCAACTTCGATGTCTTTGTCGCCTTCGTAGCGGTTTGTGAAATGCTTTGTCACAATTTTCGGAACTCGTCCCATGTGTCCGTATGCGGCTGTTTCCTCGTATATCGGATTTCTGAGTCTGAGTCTTTCCTCTATGGCTTTAGGGCGCATATCGAACATTTCGTCGATTTTCTTTGCGATTTCACCGTCGCTCATCTTTACGTTTGAACGTCCGAATGTGTTGACGTAGATGTTGATAGGACGTGCCACACCGATGGCGTAGCTCACCTGGACAAGCATTTCGTCTGCCACGCCGGCAGCCACCATGTTCTTTGCAATGTGTCGTGCTGCGTATGCCGCACTGCGGTCCACCTTGCTAGGGTCTTTTCCTGAGAAAGCACCGCCTCCGTGTGCTCCTTTGCCTCCGTATGTGTCCACGATTATCTTGCGTCCTGTAAGTCCTGTATCGCCGTGCGGGCCTCCGATGACGAACTTGCCTGTCGGGTTGACGAAATATTTGATGTCGCCGTTGAAGAGCGCAAGAACATCCGGGTTCTTTATTTCTTTTATTACCCTAGGCATCAGTATGTTGATTACGTCTTCGCGTATCTTTGCAAGCATAAGCTTGTCGGCCTTGTCCTGATCGCCGTCTTTCGGTTCTATGAATTCATCGTGCTGTGTCGATACGACTATTGTGTCTATGCGTACCGGACGGTTGCTGTTGTCATATTCGATTGTAACCTGGCTCTTAGAGTCCGGTCTGAGGTAACGCATCACCTTTCCTTCGCGTCTGATGTCGGCCAATACGCGCAGGATCTTGTGGCTGAGGTCCAGCGACAGAGGCATGTAATTCTCGGTCTCCTTTGTTGCATATCCGAACATCATACCCTGGTCGCCCGCACCCTGTTCCATAGGGTCCTGACGTTCAACTCCGCGGTTGATGTCCTGGCTCTGCTCGTGTATGGCAGAGAATACTCCGCAGCTTTCGGCTTCGAATTTGTATTCAGCTTTAGTGTATCCGATACGGCTGATAGTACGTCTTGCTACTTCCTGAAGATCGACGTAAGCTTTTGACTTTACTTCTCCTGCAACAACAACCTGTCCTGTAGTAACAAGCGTTTCGCATGCTACCTTTGAACTTGGATCGTATGCAAGAAGTTCGTCAAGCACTGCATCCGAGATCTGGTCTGCGACCTTGTCTGGATGTCCTTCTGAAACGGATTCTGATGTAAATAAGTATCCCATTCTAATTTTGATTAAAAAAGTTGTTAAAATTAGTGGGGAGATATTGGGAGTAATGCATACAGACTTTAGCGCACGCCGTTAGTCTGTGTTTTAGCATTTTTTACTGTGGTTGCAAGCAGCCCAAATCTATCCACATGTTGTAATCACGCTGCAAATTTACATATTTATTTCATATTATGTATGCGATATAGCATAATACCATCTTTTTTTAGAATGGTTTAACCATCTGCGCGAGCGCTCGCGCTTGTTGCTGCGAGGGCTCGGAATTTACATCTCGAGCCCTCGTAAATGTCGCAGCAGGCGTGTATGGCGTGTGGTATATGTAGTTTTGTGCTCTTATGTTTGGTATAAGGCTGTTTTGCCTGAGGATATTGTTTCTGAGATGCCTACCGTGTCTTTCGGAATATTAAGCAATAAGCGGTGCAATAGTGCAGATTTGACAGATATGCAAAGTGGATATTTTTTTCGGCACATATTTTTTATTTGTGGTACATCATATTTCCAAGTATGGCAAATATGGTATAAAAGAAAGCAAATTTATCGAAAGGCTTTTGCTGTGGCAATAAGTACATTTGCAATGTACATTATTAGAATATTGAACGCGGTTTTATCTCAGAAAGGTTTATGTGTCATTATTCTTTCTCTTAATTTTTATATTACATTATGAAAATAGTAAGTTTTTACCCGTAGTTTTGGACTTTTGTCCATTTTATTCTGTTAGCCCGAAAATTGCTTTATGTTTACAGCTGATAGAATGATTGCTATATGCTTTTGGGTCCAATAGGACAAGAGGCCGACAAGCTGATTTTTATAATGTCAGTAAAAAATGAGCTGAAAAGACAATTCTTGTAATTTTAAATTTTTATCATATAAATTACACTTAATCACAATCTTATGAAACACACATTACTTTTGACAGCCTTGTTGGCTAGCGGCATGTGCTCTCAGATCGCATCGGCCGATGAATGGGTGAAGCCTGTTCCTGAAGCAACGCAGTTTCAGTATGAAGACACCCTGTACATGTATAACCTGGGTGCCAAGTATTTCTTCAGTGATGAGGGTGGTGCTTACGGTACGCAGGCGACTCTCAAAGATAGGGGAACGCGGCTGTTCATGCAGCAGTATATCAATCCGGAACTTACTCCGCCAGATTCTGTGTGGGATGGAAAGACGCTGATTGTATGGGACTATTGCAACCAGTACAGCGAATGGCGCAATCTCTACATAAACGACGGCAGCCAGTTGTATGTAGACCGTCAAAGCCAGCCTAACTGGTTTTTCCAGCTGGAAGACATGGGAGACAATGTGTACAGACTGTATGGTGCTGATGTCAATCCGACGTATAATCATGCAGAATGGCCTGACACATACATCGGAGCGGATCTTACAGACCCTGCAACAGCCTATGTTCTGAGGCCGATACTGGACATTGTGAACGGGGTAAACAAGGAAAACTATTATGTAGACTGGATTTTTGTAACTCCTGAAGAATATGAAAGGGTTCAGGTCAAGATCAACACCTATAATCTGGCTCAGGAACTGAAGGCCAAGATTGACGAAGCAACGGAAAAGGGAGTTGACGTTCCTGAAGCGCAGCGGATATATGAAAACACTTCGAGTACAGACGAGGAACTTCAGGAGGGAATGAGGCTTGTTGATGTAGCAATGAGAATA
>MNQS01000068.1 GCA_001915545.1 Bacteroides sp. 43_108
TGTCAAGGAATTCGCTGATTTATACTATGTTTCCGAACGCTCCTTCAGCCGGAAGTTCCACTCCTGTTTCGGGGAAAGTCCTTATAAATGGATGCAGAAAAAAAGGGCGGAACAAATGTTGGAAATGATTTGTGATCCGGAACTATCCTTTCAGGAAATATCCGGCAGGTTAGGTTTCAGTTCACCTTCCCATTTTACGGCATATTGCCGCAGAATGTACGGGATGTCCCCCACTCAGTTGAGAGAAAAAAATAAGAAATAAACAGATTTTTATAATTGCATTTTAACGGAGAAACTATGAAATATTTAAATACCGGTCTGGTCTGTGAGCAGTCAGGGCTTTCCTGTGTGGAGTTGCCGAAGATCTGTATACCAGTCTACAGAGAGGTTATCAAGGAAATGGCAGAAGTGATAAAGGACTCTCAGATGCGGGATGTTTTTTACTCTCTTTCTACCGGGATAGATATACTGGCAGTTTCCAAGAAAACAGGTGTTACCCCTAGGAATCTGGCATATATGTATAAAAAAGCGAGCAGGCAGGTTCGTTTGGAATGGAAATCTTATTCTGAATGGAAACAAGAGTTGGACCGTGTATATATCAGATGCCGGAATTATGCGGCACTCCTGACACATTCCCAAGAGTGTGGCGGACAGAATTTCAAGAATGTAGTGATAGTCGTAAGGGAACAGGATATTCCGTCGGAATGTGTAGACTTGTTAGTTACACCTTTAGGAAATTTGGATATAAATTTTAGGGTGTTACGTGCGCTTAGAAAATACAATATCTATCAGCTTGAGGATCTTTTACGCTTTATAAAATATAACGGATTTGATGCGCTGTGCCGAATACCCGGTATGGGAATGAAATCTGTTGAGCAGTTGTATCATACTTTAAAAGAGAGGAATATTTTGGAAAATAAGGAAACTTGTATCCTGTTCCGCTACCTTTTTGTGTAAAATACATAAAGAATGCAGGAACTGCATTCAGACATTTGCAATGACTATGGATATGATTATGAAAAAAAACATCTTGATTTTATGTATGCTTGGAGCATCTGCCCTGACTGCAAATGGACAGACCTTATTGAAAGGGACAAAGTTTACGGACAACTGGTCTTTCGGAATCAATGGTGGAGTGACCACTCCGATGACACACAGCGCTTTTTGGAAGAACTCCCGCCCTGCCGTGGGTATTGAATTATCAAAACGGATAACACCGGTTCTGAGTCTGGGGACTTCAGTCATGGGACATATCAATACAAGCAGTAGTAAAACGGCTTTTGATGCTTCGAATGTTGAACTTTTAAGCAAGTTCAATATGATGAATCTTTTCGCTGGTTATCCTGGAACCCCCCGGACATTTGAAATGGAAGCTGTAGTTGGAGTAGGCTGGCTTCATGGCTACGTCAATGGTACGGGGGATGATAATTCCTGGGGTACACGGTTGGGAGTGAACTTCAACTTTAATATAGGGAAGGAAAAAGCGTGGGCAATCAGTCTGAAACCATCATTGGTATATGATATGGAAGGTGACTTTAATCGGCACAAGAGTCGTTTCAATGCCAATAATGCACGTGTTGAACTGCTCGCAGGGATTGTTTATTATATAAAGGGAAGTTCCGGCAGGCACCATGCAACTCTCGTAAAGGAATATAATCAGACAGAGGTGGACAACCTGAATACAAGTGTAAACAGACTGCGCGACCAACTTTTGGACAGCCGGAAACAAACAGAGGAAGCAATTGGCCGTGCGGGCATGCTCCAGAAGCAGCTGGCTGAATGTCAGAGCAAGAAACCGGTCATTGAAACTGTTATTGAAAAAGCCAAGACACTAGAGTCTATTGTAACTTTCCGCCAGGGTAGTTCCAAGGTTGACGTTTCACAACTCCCCAATGTGGAACGGATTGCCTCCTATATGAACAGGCATCCTGAATCCAAGGTTGTGATCAAAGGATACTCTTCACCGGAAGGAAGTATTGAGGTGAACGAAAGAATAGCTTGTGCCCGTGCGGAGTCGGTTAAATCCATTCTTATGAAGAAATACCGGATAGCCGTCTCACGCATTACTGCGGAAGGACAAGGCATAGGGGATATGTTCTCTGAACCTGACTGGAACAGGGTCTGTATCTGTACCTTGCAGGAAAATAAATAGTATCCGGTACTATGAGTTCTCGTAATCCACATAGTATATCTGCAAGGTGCATGAGCATTAGAGATTGTATATAAATCATGGATTGCAATGCAGATTATAGTCGGTCTGAAATGTAAGGAGGTGTCTGAAAAAGGATGCCTTCTTTCTTTGTTGTGCCATCTGTTTATTATCTATTTTTTGTTTCTTAATCAACGGGATAACCATGAAAATCGGACAATATTTGTGATGTAAATTATTAAGGGACAACCGATTCTATCATATTTTAAAGCGTTTTCGCAGCCGTGACTTTAATGACACTCCTTTAGGATAAGAGACAAAATCTGATAGGAAACCTCGTAATTGCCTGTATCGGGGTTGAATGTCGGCAGCTCAAAACTTCCATCTTTGAGACGCTTGTAGTAAAGAAGAAAGCTGTCACCGTTCCCACGCAGTATTTTTACACCCTATCGGTTCTTGCCAAAGAACAAAAAGACATCTCCTGATATGGGAGACAAATCTTTCATCTCTGAGCGTATGATTTTGAATAAACCGTCAATGCCAAGGTTCATACGAACAAAGCCCTGGTACAGATAGTAGCGATTGGCTGATGTTAGAGAATACATGGATCTCCCTCCTTTCTTTCGTAATCGCGTAACATTTTAATAATACCTCCGGGAGTGGCCCGTTTGACCGAAATGGTCGTTCCACTGTTAAAGGTGATTGTGATCCCGGAAAGACTAAACTCTTCTTCCGACAACATGACGGGGGCTATTTGAGTGAATGAAGGAGAGGAAGTTGTCGGTCGGGAGGGTCCAACGCCGCTATAATAATCACGGACCACATCTGCCTTGGTATACCCCCGTCTGGACATCCAGGAACTCATACTTCCAAAAGTGGTATGCTGATCGCGGCAAACATCGGCTAAAGAACAATTGTAGTCTACTTTCAATACTTCAAGGAAATGTTTCCAAGTTTTTCCAAATCGATTTTCTGCTAAATCCATAATGATTCATTTTTATACATGGCAAAAATATAAGAACAAAAAAAGGGCGACAAGATAGAATTGCGGAAACGCTTACGCTCAATGAATCATTTATGAAGGATCCCTCTCAAAATCCTTCACAACAACACATTGAAAAACAATGTATTGTGTAAATATGAAGGATTTGAAGGATTTCCCGGTGTTTTTTTATTTTAATAGGTTTTATGATAACTCCAATCCC
>MNQS01000069.1 GCA_001915545.1 Bacteroides sp. 43_108
GAAGAAACTGAAGATCTGACAGTGCATTTGCTGGATGAAGAAGAAGTAAAAGCGTTGTTATTGAATGATGAGGTGAAACAATCATTGATGGCTGCACCGCTTTGGAAGTATTTTGCTTTATATTCTCATTCATAATATCATTATATAGCCGTGAGGAAGGTACAAATCTCTCTTCAAAAGTAATTTAACTTACTTTTCCAAAGCTGCTTTGGAATTCCTTTAAACTAGGGCATTAACTTTCCGGGACTATGCCGTCAGGTTGGAAAAAGACAAGTTCATCTTTTAAAAAGGTCTTTAGCTTTTTAAAAGATGAACTTGTCTTTTTTACCCGCTTGCGGACTGAAAAACTTCTCGCCCCATGAAAGGGTAACCCGATACTTTTACAGGTGAACCCGGAAAAACAGGCATCCGTTTTTATAAAACGGACATTCATTTCAGGAAAACAGACGCTCGTTTTCCGAAAACGGACGTTCATTTCCTGATGGGATGTTGCAAACCGATGTATAGGAAAAAGCCTGTTTCTTATTCCACCAAGAAATCTTCCGATTTGAATTCACTGTAAAACCTTCCAGAGAAAGCTGTAAATTTCAATACACAATAATCCGGGTCCGTTACCCCTTCCGGATAATACATTGTATCCCCCTCACGCCAAATCATTTCCTTGCTGGCACTATCAGTCAGAACTTCCATCGTGCCACGCAGCATGGCACCACGAAAAAAACGCCTGTCACAAAAATAAACGGATGCGTGGTCGTTCTTCCTGTATTGTACCACACGCATGGAAGAAGTGTTTGTAGTAAAATAAATGATCTTGATACCTTCACGCTTACGTGGTTGCAACATCGCCTTCATGTTAGGAAATCCGTCCTCATCTATGGAAGCGATAAATGAAACGGTTTGTTTGTCAATCATGTTACCGATTGTCTTTTCTGCATCTTTCATGTTCTTGATTATTTAATTGATTATGAAGATGTAAAGATAGGTAAAAACCGGAAAAAGGATGCCATACATTTCATGGGAGAAATATCACTTTTCATGGTTGTTGCTCACGACGATAATTAAAAGGAGTCTTTCCGGTATGTTGCCGGAAGCTGCGGATGAAGTAAGAAACAGTGGAAAAATGAAGGATGAGTGCTATTTCCGAAACGGGAATATCTGTGTATGCCAACAGTTTACGGGCTTCGTTCATCACTTTGTTACGGATGTATTGCTTGGCACTGGTATACAGGACAGAGTGAACCAGTTCATTCAGATAATTGGGAGTAATGCAAAGGCAGTCGGCATAAAATTGCACGGAATGCTGCTCTTTCAAGTTCTCTTCCACCAGTTTTATAAACCGCTCGATGTAAGGACTGTTGTTTTCTTTGGAACCGGTTAGGGTTTCGTTTCCGATGGCAGAAAGAGTTTTTTGATAGCAACGATCCAATAACATAAGGGCTTCATACAGAAGTGCCCTCAGCATGTGCACATTGCCAGGCTGATAGGTATCAATTTCTTTTTTGATATGCTGTAAAAGTTGGAGCATACGGATATAAAGTTCTTCGGGCAACTGTAGTTTCAGCGAAGTTTCTCCGGGATGAAAATAGGAGAGGTGTTGCACAAACTGCGTATCTTTAAAGAACGATGAAAGAAATTCATCTTCAAAAATCAAAGCATAACCATTCTTTATACAATTAATCTCCCAACTGCGGATTTCTCCCGGCCGCGAAAAAAAGACATCACGGGAGACTGCATTGTAAGTCTGATGACCGATAACAAAACGTCCTTCTCCCTCTGTTATAAAAGTAATATCATAATAAGTCAGCGTATGAACTGCTTTCCCGGCCAGATATTTCTTTATATCTTTCAGTGCCACGATGTCTATCAGCAATTCACTGCCATATTTGTTTTTATAAAAGGTATAGAGGGGGATGGAAGATTTCATCATTTCGGGCTGCCTATTCAGTATTCTTTTTATCTTTTCTTTTAGAAACATTCATGTTCTGATGCAAAACTATAAAAAACTCTTCGACTTCTATTACAGGAAAGATAAAAAGTTTGTAGTTGTGAATTGATGAAGCAAAAAAACAGCCTTCTTATGCATGTTCCGGCAAAATTACCTATCTTTATTGCAGTTGCCATTTGATTTATGACGCAAACATGTATAATGGATTAAACACCTTCCTATCTGATTTGTATTTTTACAAGAAATGGCTTCCGAAAAATAAAATAGTTCATTCAAAGAATAAGCAGTGCAGATGCCCCTTGAACAGATACCTGCACTGCTTGAAAAATATTTTAGAAATTCGCTTTATGCTTCTTTACTTCATCCACTAACTTTGAAAAGGATGAATCTTTTTTGCGATAAAGAATGCATAGCCATAATATGCTTTATACTTACTATATAACTCAGCCTCATGATGATTGGATGTTATCAATTCTTCTACGATTCTGCTTCCTGCATGTTTTCTTCTGAATATTTCCTCGGCTTTAGCTTGAGGAGCAAA
>MNQS01000104.1 GCA_001915545.1 Bacteroides sp. 43_108
TAAACTTAATGATTTGAATAACACTAAGTTAATAAAAACCAGCGATATGCGCAACTTTTCAAACATATTATCAACTCTAATAAATTCCGCCAACAGGTAAATGAATTACTGGTATTATTAATTAAGATATTGTTTTAGGATAAAATGGAAAATGTTTCTGCAAACAACAAAAGGATAGCAAAGAATACACTTTTGCTTTACTTCCGAATGTTGTTAACAATGGCTGTAAGTCTATATACCAGCCGTGTTGTATTAAGTACGTTAGGAGTTGAAGACTACGGCATATACAATGTAGTTGGCGGTATAGTTGCCATGTTTTCCGTCATTTCTGGATCATTATCAGCAGCAATAAGTCGATTTATAACCTATGAACTTGGTAAAGGTGATAAGAAAGCTCTTGAAAGAATATTCTCATCGGCAGTCACTATTCAACTTACCTTAGGAATTATAATACTGATTCTTGCTGAGGCCATTGGAGTATGGTTTCTCAATGCAAAAATGAATATTCCAGAAAGTCGCATGTACGCAGCTAATTGGGTTTTCCAATTGTCTACAATTACGTTTATAATTAACCTTATAAGTGTACCATACAATGCAGCTATCATTGCTCATGAACGTATGTCTGCTTTTGCATACATAAGCATACTTGAAGTATCAGCAAAACTATTAATAGTTTATATGCTTCTTTTATCTTCAATAGACAGGCTTATTTTTTATGCAATTCTTATGACTTCTGTTGCTCTGATAATAAGATTTGTATATGGATACTATTGTAAACGTCATTTTGAAGAATGCTCCTATCATTTCATATTTGATGCCACTTTATTAAAACGAATGTTCGGATTTGCCGGCTGGAATTTCATTGGAAGTTGTTCCGCCATACTTCGTGATCAAGGAGGCAATATAGTGATAAATCTTTTTTGTGGACCAGCAGTGAATGCGGCAAGAGGCATTGCATATCAGGTAAATTCTGCTGTTAATGGATTTGTAAGTAACTTCATGGTAGCACTTAACCCCCAGATCACAAAATCGTATGCATCTGGTGATCGAGAATATATGATGACTCTAATATATCAAGGTGCACGCTTGTCATTCTATATACTGCTGATGTTATCACTACCTGTTATAATAAATGTCGATTATATACTGGAACTATGGCTTAAGATGGTTCCTGATCATACAACATTATTTGTGCAATTAGTATTGATTTTTGCCATGTCAGAATCAATATCAAATCCGCTAATAACTGCTATGCTTGCTACAGGAAATATCAGAAATTATCAGATTGTTGTTGGAGGATTACAAATGTTAAATCTTCCGATTTCATATATACTTTTAAGAAATGGTTGCATACCTGAAACTGTATTGATTGTTGCTATTTGTATATCTCAGTGCTGTTTGCTGGCGAGATTGTATATGTTAAAAGGCATGATTGGTCTTTCTGTACGTGAATATATGAATAAGGTATATTTTAATGTCTTGGCTGTTACAATTTTATCAGCTATTATTCCTTGCTTTTTATCATATTATTTGCATGAGACATTTATAAGTTTTATTATGATATGTGCAATTTCTGTTATTTGCACTTTCAGCGTGATATATTTTGTTGGCTGTAACAGAAATGAACGTAAATTTATTTTATCAGAAATAACTGCTATAAAAGATAAATTCAGAAAATGATACAAATAAAATATAAGGCGGATTGTTGTGGCTGTACTGCATGCGCTAGTATATGTCCTAAAGACGCTATAACCATGGAACCTGACATTTTAGGATTTAAGTATCCTAAAGTGGATTTAGGTAAATGTATTGATTGTGGACAGTGTGAAAAGGTTTGTGCTTTCAATGACCATTATGATATAAGTCTAAATCTGGAAGAGCCGGAAATATATGCAGCACGACACAAAGACATACATGAAATAGAAACAAGTAGAAGTGGTGCTGCATTTATTGCCATATCTGATTATATACTGGAAAATGGCGGAATTGTGTATGGTGTCGGCTATAAAGATCATTTTAGAGTGGCACATAAACGTGCAACTACAAAAGAAGAGAGAAATGAGTTTAAGGGTTCAAAATATGTTCAGAGCGATTTGGATGGAATTTTCA
Source organism: Bacteroides sp. 43_108 (assembly GCA_001915545.1). GTDB lineage: Bacteria > Bacteroidota > Bacteroidia > Bacteroidales > Bacteroidaceae > 43-108. The sequence continues at coordinate 2,110 of MNQS01000104.1, forward strand.
GACAAATAAAGGAAGACCTTAAAAAGGGAAATACCGTATTATTCTCAGGAACTCCATGCCAAACAGCAGGATTAAATTCGTATATAGGAAAGAAACTAAGAGAAAATCTTGTATTAGTTGATATTGTATGTCATGGAGTGCCTAGCCCATTTATATGGAGAGATTATCTTGCATACATAGAGAAAAAATATAATAATGAAGTTGTAAAAGTTGATTTTAGAGATAAATCACGTATTGGATGGTCTGGAAATATAGAATCTTTTTGTTTTAATAAAGGTAACAAAATAGAAATGAGTCTATTTACATGTTTATTTTATAAACATATAATGTTTCGCACATCATGTGGAAAATGTCATTTCAGTAATATAAAGCGACCTTCTGATTTGACATTAGCCGATTTTTGGGGATGGGAAAAAAAGAATAATAATATAAACAAAGATAATAAAGGTATTTCTCTTTTATTTTGTAATTCTATAAAAGGTATAAACTTATTTAATTCTATTAAATGCCACTTAAATCATTTATCATTAAATATAAATGAATGCTTTCAGCCTAATATGTGCCATCCAACTATATTAAATAAGCTAAGTAAAAAATTTCAAAATGATTATCAATCTTATGGCTTTATTTTTGTTCTTCGAAAATACTGTAATTTAGGTATATGGAAGTATATAAATAAAATAAATTCTATTATAAAATGACTATATTTGTTTCTTTAACATTCATTTTATTAATGACTGGCATATGGGGTTTATTTGCACCAAGTGATAATTTCATGAAACTTTTTATACCAGTAATAGACGTTATATCCATAATTACTTTTTTAGTTGATTATAAAAAGATCCAGTCTAATTTTAAAAGAGTATTATTAATATTTTTATTTTGTATTGTAATAAATATATTAGGTGTTTGGGTTTTAAGAGGGCAATCAATAATATCTTCTTTAAGAGGAACAGATTTACTAAATCTATTAAGTATATATTCAATATTTATTTGGCATAAACTTAAGTTATCTGAAAATAATGCAAAGAAAGTATTAATATATCTTATGTGGATCTTCTTATTTTGTTATTTATTACAATGGTTTATATTTCCATATCCGTTATTTTATGTTGAAGGCGATGGCGCATTAGATTCTTTTCTAAGTTCAGGAGGTATAAGATTTCGTTTACAAGCGCAAGGTATTGCTTTCTTGAGTTTTTTCTACTCTATATATAAAATAATAAAACATGGTGGGTGGAAAGATTATTTTTTGATGATTTTATCTGGTGCAGTAATAATAATGTTTGAATTCCGATCCCAACTGATAATTTTGCCTTTTATATTTATATTGCAATTAGTGTATTATTCTAAATATAGACGCAAGAAGGTTTTCTGGAGTTTCTTTTCAATAATCATAATAGGTTTACTACTAATGCAATCGGATTTTGTTGCAGATAAAATAGAAACATTACAGTCTCGTAATGAGACTCAGAATTTTTCTAATGATGATTATATTAGATTCTTTACCTTTGATTATTACACTAAAGAAGTTCCATTAAATTTTTATGAAAAAGTCTTTGGAACAGGCCTTGATGGTATAGACGGAGAATATAAAGAAGAAACTTCAAAAGCAAAAGAATTTGGATATATTTGGGGTGATTGGGGACTTATTGGCTTATCATGGAAATTAGGTATACCAGGTGTACTTTGCTTAATAATATATAGTCTGAAAGCATATAAAATTAGCAGAAAAACACCAGACATACATTATATTGGATTGTGGTTCTTATTCTTAATAATAACGGGAACATTTAATAGAGAATTTTATCGATATGGAATCTTTGCAATACAAGGTTTTGCTTTGTACATATTAGATTTGAAAGTAAAAAGTAAATATAATATAGTGAAAAATGAAAATAGGAATTTTGACATTTCATAGAGCTCATAATTATGGAGCAGTATTACAGGCATATGCATTAAAAGAGTTTTTAAAAACTATATATTCTGATGTCGAAGTAGTTGATTACAAACCATCATATTTTGAAATATACAATAATGGTAGTAATTTTAAAAATTTATTATCAACATCTTTAGTTAGATTTATCAAGAATTTATATTTTTATCCTTATATAAAAAAGAGAAATGATGCATTTAATAAATTCATTAAAGATGATATATCTCCATCTTCAAAATGCTATACTCAAAAGGATACGATAAAAGGATATGATGTTTTAGTTTATGGTAGTGATCAAATTTGGAATGGAAATCACACAAATGGTCCTGACAATATTTTTTGGGGATATATGACTTCTGTTGAAACAAAAAAAATTGTATATGCTGCAAGTACATCAGAGACTTTTTTTAACATTGAGAAAGCACAATATATAAAAAATGCATTACAAAATTTTGATTCCATTTCTGTTAGAGAACGTAGCATTTTAACATTATTAAACAAATACACAGAAAAATCAATTGAATATGTTGTAGATCCAACCTTTTTATTATCAAAAAGAAATTGGATAGATAAATTTAATTTGAAGGAAACCAAACACGATTATATACTTATATATCAAGTACGTGAAACACCTTTAACACTTGAAATAGCTAAAGATTATGCAAAGAAAAATAATCTAAGAATAATAATTCTTACAAAAATGGTTTATCAATATTTTGACTCGAAATATAATCAAACGGCATCTCCTAAGGATTTTGTCAGTCTTATAATGAATGCGGATTTAGTACTAACAACTTCATTTCATGGTACTATTTTTTCTGTAATATTTAGAAAAAATTTTTATACAATAAATGTAAATAAAGAAATAAATGAACGTAGTTTTTCCTTGCTTTCCAACATCGGCTTAAATAATAGGCTTATTTATGAAAAACCGTATAAATACACTGATGTTGATTATAATTCTGATATTATTTCTAAAATTGATAAACTTATTACTTCTTCCCAAAATTATATACAAAAGTCATTAATATGAAAATTTCAAGGTTAATAAAAAAGCATTTTAAAAATATAAATCTCATTGATTATTACTTTGAGAGGTATTACCAAGAGGAACAGATATCAAATTATAAATCACTTTTCGTTTCTTTAAAAGATAAATGTTTTTGTAATACGAAATATTGCGATAATGAAATTATTATATCTTTAACTACATATGGAACGCGTGCATATAGTGTTTATTTAACTATCACAAGTTTGATACATCAGACAATAAAAGCAAATAAAATTATTTTGTGGTTATCAGAAACAGAATTTAATGAAGAGTCTATACCTTTTACGCTAAAGAAGTTAAAGGAATATGGTTTGGAGATACATTATTGTGAGGATATTAAATCTTATAAAAAGATAATACCTACTTTATCTCTTTATCCAAAGTCTAATATTATTACTGTTGATGATGATATAATATATCCCGTAGATTTTATTGAAAAGTTAATATCTGCACATTTAAATCATCCAAATCACGTTTGTTTTACAAGAGGATGTAATATTACATTAGATAAAAATAAAGAAATACTTCCATATAAAAGATGGATAAAAGCGACAAATACCAGATCTATGTTAAATGTTCCAACAGGAGTAGGTGGAATATTGTATCCTGTAAACTGTTTTCATGAAGATGTAATAAAAAAAGATTTTTTCATGGATTTATGTCCATATGCAGATGATTTATGGTTACGGGTAATGTGTCTTATTAATAATATTGATACATATTATTTAGATTGTTATAATAATTTTAATCATTATTTTATTGAAATAGAAAATAGCCAATCAAAATCACTTAATTCTATTAATAATAGTAATCAAAGCAATGTTACAAATGATAGTCAATTTAGAGAATTAATTAATAAGTATAAATTAGAAACGCTAATTAGTACTTATATATAATATTATCATTTGTATTACCAATTTATATATTTATCATATAAAAATCTGTTTTGCACTAAGACTAAATAATATATAATATAAAGTAAGCGTCCAAAAATGACGTATTGCTTCAAACCATAAGAACACCGATCTTCGCAGCTGTAACCAAAACTATTAAAAGTATGTACAGCAGCAGTGATTTCGAAAGGCTATTCATCCGCTACAAGGCGGAAGCAATGCCGCAAGGTGAGTCCATCCAGGACTTCTGTATAAGAAACAAGGTCCCCTACAATCTCTTTCATAAATGGTACAAGGATACGCGACATCATATTATCCCGGTTCATGTAGAAGGACAACCGCAGCCGGAATCATCCTCCCCGCTTTCGGAAAGACAGGAGGAAACGGAAGCGCAACCGGTGAAAATCATGATAGACATCCGCATGAGCAACGGCATGCATATCCAACAGCGCAATCTAAACTGCCAAAGCCTGAAAAGACTGGTAGAGAAACTGGAGGTGCTATGCTGAACATTACCGGTATGAACCGCTTCTATTATCTGTGCAACTTCCATGACATGCGCTGCAAGTATGACCGTGTGCTTTCCGTAATCCACAGCCAATTGAACCGCGAGCCTGAAGAAGATGAAGTTTTCATTGTCATGTCCAAGGACAGGCGTAAGGTCAGGCTGTTTGCTTACGATCGGCGTTCTTTCAGCCTGTATGAAAAACGTTTCGCTGCAGGATACAGGTTCATGCAGGTATGCAGGCAGGGAGAAGAGACGGTTTACAGCATACAGTGGAAAGATGTAGTTGTACTGCTCCAGAGTCCTGTGGTCAATTCACTGAATATCAAATAAATAAACATTGAAAGATTTGTTTATGCCACTGTTTTTCAGTATCTTTATGGTATAAATCAAGGTGGCATGGACAATCGTGAATATGAAAAGATACTGGCTTCGGCTGAACGGCTCAGGCTCCGCGAAAAGGAGCCGGAGCCTTGGAGCGACAATTATTCCGATATGAATTCCATGGAAAAATCAATGCTGCTTGACGAGCTTTTCGCTTTGCGCAAGGCAGACAGGGAAGAGAGGGACAAACTTCTGGAAAAGCTGGACCGGATGACCGAACAGCTGCTGGTTCTGAATGAAAATTCCCAGCGGTTACTGAAGCAAAATGATGAGCTGAAACAGATGCTGTCGGACCGTGACGCGCTGATAGAAAAGCTCCAGAAGGAGAACGCGGCCTTGAAGGAGCAGAAGAAACTGGACAGAAAGAACCTGTACGGCTCCAAAAGCCAGAAAGCATCCGCACGGAAAAGGGAAACATCCTCACGTGAAGAAGACAAGGATGATTTCGACGGCAGATATACTCCGCAGGACTGTTCCGCAAGTGACATGAGCAATCCTGAACAACCGGAAAAGAAAGAGGAAAGACCCTACCGAAAAGGGATGTCGTACAGGCGCATGAAGGCAGACAGGTACGTGTGCCACGAATCAGACCTGTCGAAACTGCCGCATGATGCGGTCGTCATCAAGACTTTCTACAAATACGCATACGAACAGGTAAGCAGCATTCTGGAGCACCGGTATCAGGTAGTCCGCTACAAGACTGGGGACGGAAAGATCAGGGAGGAATACATTCCAAAGGAAAATGGGCCGGAACGCATCGATGTTGTGCCCGGAACGCATGCTTCAGGAGACTTTCTCGCACATCTGGCTTTCAATCACTTCGTACTGAATATTCCTTATTACAGGGAAATGTACCGCATCAATGACCACAGCATGTCATTGAGCCGTATGACACTTGTAAACTGGCTGGACAAGGGAGCCGCTTTCACCGCAAAACTCGTGGAGGCACTCAAAGCAATGGCTACGGAAAAGGATTCCATCGTGAACTGCGACGAGACCTGGTGCAAGGTACGCAAATACGACCGCTACAGGAAATGCTATATCTGGGTACTGGTCAACAAGGCACAGCGTACAGCCATATTCTTCTATGAAAACGGTTCGAGGGGGCGTGATGTTCTTACTGATTTTTTTGGCGATGCCGAATTGAAGAGCATCATGTCCGACGGATACAATGCCTATGTATTCATCGGAGACGGATTGAAGTCGGCACAGTTCAAGGATACGGTACATCAGGTATGCATGTCGCATGCAAAGAACAAGTTTGTAAAGGCCGCCAGCCAGGGACATGAAGCGGAGGCGGAACTGTTCGCCGCCGACATCGGGGAGCTGTTTGCGAATGAGCGCAGATATGCCCGAGCCGGGCTTGCCGCGGAAGAGAGGCTGCGCGAGAGGCAGAGTACGGCAACGAAGGAAATCGTGATAAGGATGCGAGGCAGGCTGGAAAGCGAGCTGGCCCGAGACACGCAATTCAGGAGCCAGTACTACAGGGAAGCGCTCAATTACCTGAAGAAGTTCTGGAAGGAGCTTTTTGCTTTTCTGCACGACGGCGACTTTCCGATAGACAACAACCTTGCCGAGCGGACAATACGGAAGCTGACCACCCAACGAAACAATTCGCTTCATTACGGCGGCGATGCCGGAGCCGAGATGGCCCCAACCTACCACAGCGTCATAAGCACGGTGAAGCTTCACGGCTGTTCAATATGGAACTTCATCGGAACTTTTTTCAAAAAAATCTTTAACGGATGCAGGGATTATGCCAACATGGTACCTGACAGAATCACTTCGGTTGCCAGCCAATGTTAAATTCAAAACCGATTAATTAACAAAACTCGATTTAGGGCACTGAAAAGTGCCCTTTCAAAGGGGTATGCCCAAAATTGAGTGCTTACATATAAAAATATTATTGTTATGAAGATTTGTTGTATTTTTAATTATGCACCACACTATAGATATCCTATCTATAAAGAAATGTCAAGAAATTTTGATGTAGATTTCTATTTTGGGAATAGACTTCCAACTGGTGAACAAATAAAGAAAATGGATTTATGTAAATTAAATGGATTTAAAGGTGAATTTGACATTAATATTTATAATAAATTTATTGTATGGAAAAATCTTTTACCCTTAGTTTTTAAAAAATACGATACGTATATATTAACAGGACGAACAAAGATTATTAATCAATGGTTTTTTCTAATATTGGCAAAGTTGATGCATAAACGCACATATAATTGGTGGCATGGATTTGCACCAGGACATGAATTAAGAGGATTCAGACGTTATAAAGAAAAGATATTTTTTTCACTATTTACTGGCCATTTCATTTATGGAGATAAAGCTCGGAAAAATATGATAAATATGGGCTTTTCTGCAAATAAGATGTTTACAATATATAATTCACTAAATTATGATAATTCATTAATATATAGAAAAGAAGGTCTTAAAAGTGATATATTTTTCAAACATTTTAAAAACATATATCCAACATTACTTTTTATAGGCAGGCTTACTAAAATAAAAAAATTAGATTTGCTTATTCACGCATATAATAAATTAGAATCATTAGGTCTAAAGTGCAATATAGTTCTTATCGGTGATGGTCCAGAGCGAAAAAATTTAGAAAATCTTTCAAAGAATAAAGACCATATATGGTTTTATGGTTCTTTATATGATGAATACGAAATTGCAAAATTATTATATAATGCTGATTTATGTATTTCTCCAGGAAATGTTGGCTTAACTGCTATTCATTCTATATACTATGGGTTACCAGTTATAACAAATAATAATTTCACAATACAGATGCCAGAACATGAAGCTATAATTCCAAAGAAAACAGGTGATTTTTTTATTGAAGATAGTGAAGAATCACTAGTAAATGTTATTTTAGATTGGTTCAAAAATAATAAAAATAGAGATTATATAAGACATGAATGTTATAAAATTGCAGATAATATTTTTAATCCTCATAATCAAATTGACATATTAAAAAGTGTTCTGCTTTAATTTAATATTAGTTTCATCAATTATATAATTTAATTGTGGATATAATCATTTCATTGTTAATAATCTTTTTAGAATGGAAATCTTATATTATCTAGCAACTAGATATTTTATAATAATTTATATAAAATAGAAAATGAACATAGTAATTCTCCATGCAGGAACTTCTGGTTTTTTTCCACGATACTATAAGGCTATTTCAGATGCAATAAAACAGGATGGTGGACAATCTTTATTATTAGTGCCACATAGTGGTAGAAATAAACGAAATGCTTTACCCCAACAGATAATGTGGGGTTCAAGATTAAATTGGTTTATTCATAATGCCATTTATAAATTTTTAGGTATACAAGATATATTTTCTATACTTGGAACTATTGACTTAATTAGAAAATTGAATAGAATAAATCCAGATGTAATACATTTCAACATTATTAATGATAAAATTATTAATTTACCTATACTTATACGATATATAAATAAAAAAAATATACCTATTGTTTGGACTCAGCATGATTGTCGCTCATTTACAGGACAATGTACATATTTTGATAAAATAAATTGTAAGCAATGGGTGTCCGGATGTGGTAATTGCCCTATATGTGAAACATTTATAGATAATACACATTTAACTTGGTTAATAAGAAAAAAATATTATACCAAGATAAAAAAGATGATTGTTGTTACGCCCTCTCAGTGGCTTTATAATTTTGTAAAAGAGTCTTTATTCAAAGAATACCCAATAAGGGTTATCTATAATGGTGTTGATACAGATAATTTTTCCCATAAGACATATTTAGATATAAGAAAACTTTATAATATTCCTAAAACAAAAAAAGTTATTCTTGGATGTGCTATTGCATGGGAACCACGTAAAGGTTTAGTATATTTCGAAAATCTGTCTTCAATGTTACCTGAAAATTATCAAATTGTATTAGTTGGAAATATTAATGCGGAATATAAACTTTCACTAAAAAATAAAGGTATAATTTGTACGGGTAAAACAAAATCTTTTTCTGAAATGCGTGCGCTATATCAAACAGCATCTGTATTTTGTAATCCTACAATGGCAGATAATTTCCCAACTGTTAATATAGAAGCATTAGCGGCAGGGACTCCTATTGTAACTTTTAAAACAGGTGGTAGCCCTGAAGCAATAGACGAAAATACAGGTATTATTGTTGAACAAGGTAATATAAATGCATTATTAGATGCAATAATAGCAGTTGTAGAGAATAGAGATAAATATAATTCCAAAAATTGTATTCTTCGTTCAAAATTATTTTCTAACGAACAATATAAGTTATACGTAAAACTCTTTCATGAGATTTCTGAAAAATAAAATATTAATAGTATATGAATAAATTCCCTTTTGACAAAATTACCTTATATTATACCCCTGTTGAAATAACTAGAGAAAATTGGATTATTGGAAATTATATAGATGAAGAATCATTAATAAATTATGAAGTACATTATTGTAAAAATGAATTTTACAAAGATGGACTTCTCATAGATGACGTTTGGGCTCAAAATATATATGATTATAAAGCAAATAAAAAAATTGACATCTACATATTAGAGAAAGAGCAAAAGCTTCTGAATGATTTTACACTTGATAAAGGTTATTGCTATTTTTTAAGTTGTAAAAATATAGAGAAATATTTTATACATATAAATAATCTTAATGCATTTTTTGTAGAAAAAATACAAAAATACAAAAATATTCCAAGTCGCTATATCAATATTTCATTTGAAATTAAACCTGTTTTATCTATTATTACAACCGTATATAATAATTCGTTTTTACTAGAGCAAACATTACAAAGTGTAATAAATCAAAATTCTGATAGTTTTGAATATATTATTAAAGATGCAAACTCAAACGATAATTTTGATGAAGTTGTAAATAGATATAAAAAATACGGTATTAGGATTCTTAAATCTAAGGATACGGGTATATATGATGGTATGAACCAAGGTATTAGAACTGCTAATGGTACTTACGTTCAAATATTGAATTCTGATGATGTATTTTATTACAATAATATTATAAATAAATATATAAAAGAATTAAAAAAAGAAGATGCAGATGCTTATTGCTCTGATATAAAAATTACATATCAAAATGGGAAAACCTTTATTCGTAAAGCCGATTTATCAAAACTACGTTTTCGTTCTTGTATAAATCATACATCATTAGCAATGAAATTATCCGACTATATAAAATTAGGAGGATTTGATTTAAATTTATCTATAGCGGCAGATTGTGATTTGACAATTAAAATAGTAAAAGCTGGTTTAAAAATAAAACATCTTGATATTGTATGTGTAAAATTTCGAGCTGCAGGCGCTTCAAACTCAGCATACACACTAAAGATGTTAAAAGAAAATCTGGTATGCAGATATCGTTATTCAGCTTTAAATATCATTGGATATTGCTATACGATATTGCAATTTTTAAAAATTAAAATATACAAATCTAGATGAAACGAATATTATTTCATTTACTCAAAGCATTTTCTTATTTTATACGTCCTTTGCGACATGGTTTTTATATACAAGTGTTAGAATATGCATATAAAATTCAAGGTGTTACTTTTTTAGGAAAAGCAAAATATATCCATCATGATGTATATATAGATAATGTTGGACATATTGAAATAGGAAAAAACATAGTAATAAGTACAAAAGCTATTTTATTAGCACATGATTATTCTCCTAAAGTTAAAGAATTTTATACTGGTGTAAATCAAGGAAAATATATACATTCCTTAAAAATAGGAGATAACGTATTTATTGGCGCTGGTGCCATAATTTTACCAAATACGACAATTGGAAATTATTGTATAATTGGTGCTGGAGCAGTCGTTAAAGGTTATATTCCAGATTATTCTGTTGTAGTTGGAAATCCTTGTAAGATTATTAAATCTATAAAATGAACTTACATATGAAAGAAATAGCAATATGGGCCCCTTTGCGTTATGCCAACGTAGGAGATGATATGCAGGCAATAGCTTTTGCTACATATATAAAAAAGCTGGGATACAATGTTAAGCTATTCCAGTTAGATGAAGAATTATCACATTTATATGGTTTAAAATCTGTTGGAACAGTTGATGAACTTTGCAAGGATGTTAATCTTGTTATAATCGCAGGTGGCGCACTACTTACACCGTTCAGATGGTTTAAAAGAATACTTAATAAGGCCGCAAGAGAATATGAAGCAGACTTCAAAGACTTATATCTTGCAACTAAGAAATATCCCAATGTAAAATTCTGTGCAATATCTATGGGCGGTGACGGTAAAGTAAAAAAACCTGAAACTTGGTATTCACACTGGCGTATAGACTTTTTCCGTTCACAATCATTCATTAACGGAACAGTACGCTTATCTGGCGATGTAAAACAGATGAAACAGGCATTTGGTAAAGACTTTATTTATCATGCAGACATGTTGTTTAGAACTCCCGAATATTTTGAGTATGATCTTTTGCCAAAAACAGATAAAATTCGAGTATGCCTTCAGTTCAAAAAAGGACGTTATCTAGATAAAAAATTACTATCTGACATATTCAAATATGCTGAAGATAATGACGACATAGAATTTCATTTCATCACCACACATATGCCTAAAATTGGATTAACATATCAATATGTGCCCAATAAACAATCTAAAAATATATTTATTGACACATATAAATCCCCAAGACAATTATTGGGTGTATTGGCATCATGTGATGTTACAATAACATCAATGTTGCATGTAGGCTTAATGGGATTAACGGTAAGAACTCCGTTTGTAAGTTATAGAGGCCCAGGAAAGACAAAAAGCTTTTTAAAATCTATAGGAGGCGACTGGGCTATATTACCTGACAACATTTCATTTGAAGAACTTAGAAATAATATATTTACTAAAAAGAAAGAAGACCTATACAAACAATACAATCAGAAAATCATTTCTGAAATGATAGAAGATAGCCAAAAGCAGTATGAATTCTGTAAAACTATAATTGAGAAATACTCATAATAAGCTATAGATGAGAAAAAATGTAGCACAAGTTGTCCGTGATGGCCTATGTCTTGGATGTGGTGTATGCCAAGATGCATGTCCGAAAAATTGTATAAAAATTGTACATGACAGAGATTTGAACTATCCTAATGTTTATGAAACAACCTGCATAGAATGTTCTCGTTGTCTAAAAGTATGCTCTGGCATAGGCATTGACATGAAAAAATATTCATCTGAAATAAATAAAAGCAACAATCTAAAATATGATAAATATTTAGGATATTATGATGAATGTTTTTCGGGATTCAGCTTAAATTATGACATACGTTATCACTCAGCATCAGGTGGTTGCTTAAGTACATTCTTAATATATCTTTTAGAGAAAAAAATTATTGATGGTGCTGTTGTTGTCGGTTGGGACAATGATGATCCGATGTTACCTAAAACATATATTGCAAAAAACAAAAAAGATATAATAGCAGCTAAAAGCTCTAAATATTGTGTTGTTTCATACGAAGGAATAATAAATGAATTAAGGCACTATTCAGGGAAATATGTAATAGTAGGACTACCTTGTCACATTCAATCATTTAAAAAATTTTGCTCTATATCAAAAGATTTAAAAGAAAAAATAATAGGTTTTTTTGCAATCTATTGTTCTTCGAATAGAACAAAAGTTTCACAAGAATATCTTATGTACCGTTATAAAATCAATAAAATAGATGTACATTCCTTTGCTTATAGGGACAATGGATGTTTAGGTTCAATGGTTTTTAAAGATAAAAATGGTGGAATAATAAAATCGGTACCTTATCCTGATTATTGGATTGGAATGAAGGGGTTTTTCAATGTTCCACGATGTTCGCTCTGCATAGACCATTATGGTGAACTTTCAGATATCAGTTTTGGAGATTTACATGTCGGAGAATTTATAAATGATAAAATAGGTATTAGTTCTATCATTTCTCGTTCTTCATATTGGACTAAATTACTAAAACAATCGTGTGAAGGCAGATACCAAGAATTAAACAAATTATCTGTTGACATATTGAAAAATTCGCAACAATACGCAATAAGACAAAAGAAAGGGGCTGGTGTTGCATCATCATTCAAGATAAGGGAAATACTCCATAAACCCAATCCAATCTACAACATTCCATTTGTAAGCTCATACTCAAAAATTGGATTAATAAAAGATATTCTAAAATATACAATGCAATTTATTGGAAGACATAAAAAGCTTTGGTTTATAATAAAAATGTTGGATAAACATTAAGTTAATGATATGAAAAAGAGAATATCATTTATAATACACATGCCACCTCCTGTTCATGGTGCATCAATGATGGGCAAATACATCCATGACAGCAGAATCATCAATAAAGCTTTTAATTGCAGATATTTTAATCTGACATTAGCTAAAAACCTTCAAGATATAGGTAAAGGCGGTGTAAGGAAACTTATAGATCTGGCCAAACAAATAAAGGCACTATATAAACAAATAAAAGTTGAAAAGCCTGATTTGTGTTATGTTACACCAAATGCTAAAGGAGGTGCATTCTATAAAGATTTCTTAATTGTTATGATGCTGAAAGCGATGAAGCAGGAAGTGGTTATTCATTATCATAACAAAGGGGTATCGACCAGACAAGACAAAATTATAGACAACATTCTATACAGGCTGTTCTTCAAGAACTTAAAAGTTATCATACTCGCAGATGTTCTATATAACGACATAAAGAAATATGTAAAGAAAGAGGACGTTTACATTTGTCCCAACGGCATACCAGAACAAACAAATATACCAACAAAACTAACACATGAAGGTTTCAACATTCTTTTTCTTTCCAACATGATGGAAGAAAAAGGTGTATGGGACTTATTGGATGCATGTAAGATTCTAAAAGAAAGGGGCGTATCCTTTCACTGCAATTTTGTCGGTAAATGGAGTGACATAACAGAAGATGCATTCAATCATAAAGTTCAAAAATTAGGCTTGCGGAATTGTATAACTGGACATGGTGCTAAATACGGCAATGAGAAAGATGAATTCTTTCAAAATGCAGATGTATTTGTTTTTCCTACGTTCTATAATAATGAATGCTTTCCTCTTGTACTGTTAGAAGCTATGGAACAAGGTATAGCTTGCATCAGCTGCAATGAAGGTGGAATATCATCTATAATAGATGATGGAGAAACTGGATACATAATAGATAAACACCTGTCTGGCATATTAGCAGACAAACTGGAGTATTTGATAAAAAATCCAGAAGTATGTAAGAATATGGGACTAAAGGGAAAAGAAAAATTCAATAAAGAATTTACGTTAACTGTTTTTGAAACCCGAATAAGGAATATTCTTACTGACATCATAAATAATCAGTAGAAATCAAGAATCAGTTCTTGAACAACATTCAGAACCTCTTTATCCATCATAAAATAAGGCACAGTCTCTTTATTTCCTTTCATATAAAAGAACAAATGTTTGATGCCTGGAGCATCTTTATATATGTATGCTTCAATCCTTGAAACAGGTATGCCTTCAGCATTAAGACGTGCAATAAGTTCTTTGCGCTGGGCCTTATCTAATTTGGTATATGCTTCGTAAACTCTTTCTATATCGAATTGCTTCATGATGTCAAACTTAATGGTACTCCGACAAATGTAATCAATTCTTTTGGATATATGGCATGCAGGTAAAAAGCAATGCGAAACATTGCAAGGTAAATGACACCGCAGGCGGTGCAGTTAAAAAGCATCACGAACGTGATGCAGGTAAATACAATGCAGGGCATTGCAGGTAAAAAGCATCACAGGAGTGATGCAGGTAAAAGATATTAAATAGCGCAAAGCGCGTTTAACTAACAAAGCACAGCTTTGTGTTTTAACTAGTTGAAGCTCCGCTTCACGTTTATCTAGCGCAATGCGCGTTTTACCTTGCAACAACGTTGCGTTTTACCTTGTGAAGCCCAGCTTCACACATGTTCTTATGTCTAAAATACCCAAATCTAAGATACTGCGAGTGCACACGTATTTCAACTAGTGCTATCAATAAGATTATAATTTTCAAAACAATGATAAGACTGAAATCGCTCCGAATATTGGGGAGCAAAGCAGAACTGGACAATCTGCCTGACGGCAAATTGCTTATCAACACAATCAACGCTCATTCTTACAATACGGCACTTAAAGACAAACTCTTTGCCGAGGCTTTGATGAAGGGTGATGTACTTATCCCTGACGGAATAAGTGTTGTGAAAGCATGCAGATGGCTGAACGCCGTGTCACAGCCTAAGGAACGTGTGGCAGGATGGGACCTGTTTGCACACGAGATGGCAAAACTGAATAAAAAAGGTGGTAAATGCTTCTTTATGGGAAGCAGTGAACATGTGTTGGCACTTATCAAAGAACGTATATCTATTGATTACCCAAAGATAACAGTTGAAACCTACTCCCCACCCTACAAGCCGGAATTCAGCAAAGAAGAGAATGATGCCATTATCAATGCCATCAACACGGCTAATCCAGATTTGTTGTGGATTGGCATGACAGCACCAAAGCAGGAGAAATGGACATACTCTCATTGGAATAAACTAAATATACACTGTCATGTAGGTACCATCGGAGCTGTATTTGATTTCTTTGCGGGTACAGTGGAACGTGCCCCGCTGTGGTGGCAAGAACATGGTTTAGAATGGGCATACAGACTTATCAAAGAGCCTAAAAGAATGTGGAGACGATATATCATAGGAAATACATTGTTCTTGTGGAATATATCTAAAGAGAAAATAAACGGCTAATAAATAAAAATATATCTATTATGAAAAATTACACCATTGCTGTAGCCGGTACAGGCTACGTAGGACTTTCAATAGCCACCCTTCTGTCACAGCATCATAAAGTTACTGCTGTTGACGTGATACCTGAAAAGGTTGAAAAGATAAACAAAAGAATAAGCCCTATACAGGACGAGTATATAGAGAAATATCTTGCTGAAAAGGAACTGAACCTGACTGCTACACTTGATGGAGCAAAGGCTTACGCCGAAGCTGACTTCGTAGTGATAGCTGCACCGACTAACTATGACCCTGTAAAGAATTATTTCGACACAAGTCATGTGGAAGAGGTCATTGACCTTGTGCTTGATGTCAATCCTGATGCTGTAATGGTTATAAAGAGTACTATTCCTGTGGGTTATTGCAGAAGTCTGTACGTAAAGTATGCAGAAAGATTCAGGACTGATGCGAAGCTTCAGGGAAAGAAGTTCAACCTGCTCTTCTCTCCTGAGTTCCTGCGTGAGAGCAAGGCACTGTACGACAACCTGTATCCAAGCCGTATTATCGTGGGGTATCCGAAGTTCATAGACGGACAGGACAAGGAGAACGAGGCCATCAAGGCTATTGCTGGTGACAATCTTGAAGAGAAAGCCAAGACGTTTGCTTCGTTGCTTCAGGAAGGTGCAATAAAGGAGAATATCGACACTTTGTTCATGGGACTGAAGGAAGCTGAAGCGGTGAAACTCTTTGCCAATACATATTTAGCATTGCGTGTATCTTACTTCAACGAGCTGGACACTTATGCAGAGGTGAAAGGTCTGGATACTCAGGCCATAATAGACGGTGTATGTCTTGATCCGCGTATCGGCACGCACTACAACAACCCTTCTTTCGGCTACGGCGGCTACTGTCTGCCTAAGGACACAAAACAGCTTCTTGCAAACTATGCTGATGTGCCGGAGAACCTTATTCAGGCAATCGTCGAGAGCAACCGCACAAGAAAGGACTTCATTGCCGACCAGGTTCTGAAGATGGCTGGATACTATGACTATTACAACCGTGGAGACTTTGACCCTAAGCAGGAAAAGGAATGCACAATCGGTGTGTACCGTCTGACGATGAAGTCGAACAGCGACAATTTCCGCCAGAGCTCTATACAGGGTGTCATGAAGCGCATAAAGGCCAAAGGTGCGGAGATTGTTATATATGAACCTACACTTGAGGACGGAAGCACATTCTTCGGTTCCAAGGTTGTAAACGATATGGACAAGTTCAAGGCAATGTCAAAGGCCATCATCGCCAACAGATATGACAGTTGTCTGGATGATGTAAAAGAAAAGGTCTACACAAGAGATATATTCAGAAGAGACTGATGCTTAAACATCTCAATGACATAGAGCCTGTAGCTACATCTCACGGCGTAGGTCAGAAAAGGGTTCTGCTGAGCAAAGCAGAAACGGAAACAGGACTGACACAGGTTGCAGTGACAAGACTGAGGGCTGGCGAAGTGGCAGAAGAGCACGTGCACGAAACGATGGAGGAGGAATTCTTCTTCATGAAAGGTGTGGCTGAGGTGGAAATCGACGGCAAGGCGGTTGTCTGCCGTGCTGGGGATTTTCTTAAGGTAAGCCATGGCGTGGGGCACAGGCTCAGAGCGGTTGAAGACACAGAGATGATGACGATTGGAGCCACAATTAGGTAAAACGCGAGCGGGCTCGCTAGGTAAACGTGAAGCAGAGCTTCTACTAGTTAAAACACAAAACTTGGTTTTGTTAGGTAAAACGCTGCGCTAGGTAATAGCTTTTGTGGGTGCTTACGATATTTTAAGACAGAAGAACATAAGAACAAAAGAGCATTGATTCTTGAACGTTCTCACAAATGAATTTGCAGTACGTTAATTAATCAATGTTTTGCATCATAGATGCTGAGCTTACAACTCTTTTTTGTTTTAAAAGAACAGAAGGGTTTACGATATTGCATAAGACCACTATACCGTCATTCCTGGCTGGGACTAGGAATCTAATGGTGATGGTTAGTAGAATGTACGCTTTGTTTCGCCAACATTTGTGCTTACATTGAAATAAGATCCCTGGTCATGGCCAGGGATGACATAATCGGAAGCATTGTACTGTCTTTTAGTGGGTGCACACTTTTAAAAGACAGAAGAACACGTGTGAAGATGGGCTTCACAAGGTAAAACGCGAATTAATTCGCGAGGTAAACGCAAAACTGAGTTTTGCTAGTTAAATGCTTACACTAGCTAATAGCTTTTACCTGCATCGTTTGCGATGCTTTTTACCTACAACTTTGTTGCTTAAGTTTTTATGTTCTTGTGTTCTTATGTCTGAATCAATGCAAAATAAGGGGCATGGAGACAAAAGGATCTATGGTCGCGTCGGATGATGCCGCTTTTCTTTTGAAAATAACTAAGCTTCTCTTCATGCCTCTTTATTTATGAAGCGGGCTTCATAAATAGGTAAAATGCGAAGCTTGCTTCGCCAGGTAAAATGCAAAACTTGGTTTTGCCAGGTAAACGCGCTTTGCACTAGGTAAATGCGAACGAGTTCGCTAGGTTATTCTTTAGACAGAAGAACATAAGAACAAAAGAGGCATTGAAATCTCAAATGCTCATTCAAGCAAGCTTGATGCTAATTTAATATTTCAATGCTGGCACTTTCAGTGCTGAATTTTCAATATTCTTTTGTTGAAAAGAAACACAAAGGTTATACAATATTACATAAAGTGGCTATAGCGTCATTCCTGGCCAGGACCAGGAATCTGATTCACGGGTAGTATTTGCGTTCTTTTTATCGCAGGCATTTGTGCTTGCATTGAGACAAGTTCCCTGGTCCAGGGCCAGGGATGACGCTGTCGGGGGCACTGTACTGTTATTTTGTGGATGTCCTTTTTTGAAAGACAGAAGAACATAAGAACAAAAGATTACCATTGATTTCTGAATGTTCTTGCAAATGAATTTGCAGTACATTTTTCAATCAATGTTTTTACATCTTCGATGCCTTGCCTTCAGCATTTTTGTTGGTTAAGAACATAAGACTTTTATGGCAGTACCAAAGTTACTATACCGTCATTCCTGGCTGGGGCCAGGAATCTGATGGTTGTGATCTGTAGGATGGGTTCTTTTTGTCGCTGGCATTTGTGTCTTCATTGAAATAAGATCCCTGGTCCTGGCCAGGGATGACATAATCGGAAACATTGTACAGTAATTTAGTGGGTGCACACTTTTAAAAGACAGAAGAACATAAGAACAAAAGATTTGCATTGAAATCTCAAATGCTCATTCAAACAAGCTTGATGTTCTTTTGCGTCTTCAATGCTGTTGCATCAAAGATGCTGTGTCTACGACTCTACTTTTGTAGGTAAGAACAGAAGAAGAGTATGTTTTTCCCTTTTCTGTTCTTATAAGAATGTGTTTTATATTGTAAATACAAGCTTGACTTGCTTGATGAACATTAGGCAGTGACAGGCATGAGCTTGCTCATGGATGCAATGATGGATGTTCATAACTTGCATTCTTATATTCTTGTGTTCTTGTGTCTGAATAAAAAAGAATAATCATGCAGTGCCACCATGTCGTCATTCCTGGCCGGGACCAGGAATCTGATGATGATGGTCTGTAAGATGTGATATTCTTATCGTAAGAACTGTGCTGTCAGTGAAATAATATCCCTGGTCCTTGCCAGGGATGACAGCTTAGCAGGCAGATGTGTCATATTCAAAAATAAGAGAGAGAAATAATATAAACTGATAATCATTAACAACTAACTAAATTTTACTTACATGGAAAGAAAAGTTGCATTAATTACGGGTGTTACAGGTCAGGACGGTTCTTATCTGTCCGAGTTTCTTTTGGAGAAGGGCTATGACGTGCACGGAACTATCAGACGTTCATCTGTGGATTTCCGCGAGAGAATAGCTCACCTGGAGGGACATCCTAACTTCCACCTGCACTATGCTGACCTCGGTGACTCAATGAGCATCATTCAGGTTGTGAACAAGGTGAAGCCGACAGAAATATACAACCTCGCGGCTCAGAGCCATGTACAGGTGAGCTTCGACTCGCCTGAGTTCACTGCCGACGTGGACGCTGTCGGTGTGCTCCGCATACTTGAGGCCGTGCGCCAGTGCGGACTGACAGAGACATGTCGCATATACCAGGCTTCAACTTCCGAGCTCTACGGAAAGGTGGAGGAAGTGCCGCAGAACGAGAACACTCCATTCCATCCATACAGCCCGTATGCAGTTGCAAAGCAGTACGGTTTCTGGATTGTGAAGGAATACCGCGAGGCATACAACATGTACTGCTGTTCGGGTATCCTCTTCAACCACGAGTCTGAGCGCAGAGGTGAGACATTCGTGACAAGAAAGATAACGCTGGCCGCAGCACGCATCGCTCAGGGCAAGCAGGACAAGCTGTATCTGGGAAATCTGGATTCGCTCCGCGACTGGGGTTATGCAAAGGACTACGTGGAGTGCATGTGGCTCATTCTCCAGCAGGAGAAGCCTGAGGACTTCGTAATCGCTACAGGAGAGCAGCACAGCGTGCGCGAGTTCTGCCACTACGCGTTCAAGCGTGCAGGAATAGAACTGGAGTTCAAGGGCGAGGGACTGGACGAGAAGGGATACGACAAGGCAACGGGCAAGTGCCTCATAGAGGTATCGCCTGACTTCTACAGACCTACAGACGTGGTGAACCTCTGGGGCGATCCGTCAAAGGCAAAGAAGGTGCTCGGATGGAATCCTACAAAGACAAGCTTCGAGGAGCTCGTGAACATCATGGTAGACTCTGACATGGCCAAGGTGGCTGTGGAGCGCGCAAGCGAGAAGGTGAAGATGAACCTCGCCGAGTATCTTGAAAAAGGCATCGTTAAATAGTGCGGCGCTATTTAACTACAGATTTAAGACATAAGAACAGAAGTTATCATAGTACTACTATTGTGGCTATATCGTCATTCCTGGCCTGGACCAGGAATCTGATGTTCACTGGCTACAGGATATGTTTTAAACTATCGCCAACATTGTGCCGTCATTTGTATAAGATCCCTGGTCCCGGCCAGGGATGACGCTGTCGGGGCACTTGTTGTGTTTAGTGGGTGTTTACTTGTTTTTAAGACAGAAGAACATAAGAACAAAAGATTTGCATTGAATACCAAATACTCATTCAAGCGAGCTTGATGTTCTTTTGTTATTCAATGCATCTGCATCATAGATGCTGAGTACTCAACTCTTTTTGTTGAAAAAGAACAGAAGGGTTTACGATATTGCATAAGACCACTATGCCGTCATTCCTGGCTGGGACCAGGAATCTGATGTTCACAGGCTGTAAGATGCGTTTTAAACTATCGCCGACATTGTGCCGTCATTTGGATAAGATCCCTGGTCCAGGCCAGGAATGACGCTGTCGGGGGCTCTGTGCTATTGCTTTGTGGATGTATCCCCTACTCTTCTGTCCATCAAGAATACGGTGCAAGGCACTGCAAATATTTTGCATGATGGACAGGTGGATGCGCGGACGGAAGCTTGATTATGTACGCACAGACAAATGAACATCATCTGTATTCTTATGTTCTTTTGTTCTTGTGTCTAAAACAGTTTGGAGAGACCTGAAACATAGGTATGACTCAATCAATT
Organism: Bacteroides sp. 43_108; assembly: GCA_001915545.1. Taxonomy (GTDB): domain Bacteria; phylum Bacteroidota; class Bacteroidia; order Bacteroidales; family Bacteroidaceae; genus 43-108. The sequence continues at coordinate 23,322 of MNQS01000104.1, forward strand.
TTTTTTGCAAAAAAAAATATTATGTTGGATAAGAATTCAAAGATTTTTGTAGCCGGACACAGGGGACTGGTCGGTTCGGCTATATGGAACAACCTCAAGCAGAGGGGATACGAGAATCTGGTGGGCAGATCGCACAGCGAGCTCGACCTGCTCGATCCGGTGGCGGTCAAGGCGTTCTTCGACGAGGAGAAGCCGGATGCGGTGGTGCTCGCCGCCGCCCATGTGGGAGGAATCATGGCGAACCTGCAATACCGTGCGGACTTCATATACCAGAACCTGCAGATACAGCAGAACGTAATCGGTGAGAGCTGGAAGCACGGGGTGAAGAAACTGCTGTTCCTTGGAAGCACATGCATCTATCCGAGGGAGGCTCAGCAGCCGATGCCGGAGGACTGCCTGCTCACTTCACCGCTGGAATATACTAACGAGCCGTACGCCATCGCGAAGATTGCGGGACTGAAGATGTGCGAGAGCTTCAACCTGCAGTACGGAACGAACTACATCGCCGTCATGCCGACGAACCTGTACGGACCGAATGACAACTTCCACCTGGAGAACAGCCACGTGCTGCCTGCGATGATAAGGAAGATACACCTGGCGAAGTGCCTCAACGAGGGCGACTGGGAGGCCGTGCGCAAGGACATAGGCCTGAGACCTGTGAGCATGATGAAGGACGGAGTGAAGAAGCTGGTGGACGGACAGTCGGACGAGAAGGACATTCTCGAGGTGCTGGCACACTACGGCATAACACCGGAGGCTGTAACGCTCTGGGGTACGGGTGCTCCGATGAGGGAGTTCCTCTGGAGCGAGGAGATGGCGGATGCCAGCGTGCACGTGCTCCTCAACGTGGACTTCAAGGATACGTATGACGCGTCGGTGAAGAACGCAGACGGCATAGCGGAGATACGCAACTGCCATATCAACGTGGGAACTGGCAAGGAACTGTCGATACGCGAAGTGGCAGAGAAGATCATGGCGGAGATCGGTTTCAAGGGCAAGCTGCTCTGGGATTCGTCGAAGCCGGACGGCACGCTGCGCAAGCTGACGGACGTGACTAAGCTGCACAGGCTGGGATGGCACCACAAGATAGAGATCGACGAGGGTGTGCACAGACTGTACGAATGGTACCTGAAGGGTATCTGCATCAATCATCAGAATGCGTGAAAGACTGGAAAGGATAGATAATTTTGAGAAAAAGACAGGGACTCCGTCGAGAGGCTCTGTCTTTTTCGTTTAATAAGGGGTGTTCACTTTTGAAAGACAGAAGAACATGTGTGAAACGTGGCTTCACAAGGTAAAACACAAAGCGTGGCTTTGTTAGGTAAACGCGAGCAAGCTCGTTAGGTAAAATGCAACGTTGTTGCAAGGTAAAACGCTACGCTAGTTTATTCTTTAGACAGAAGAACAGAAGGGTTTATGATATTGCATTAAGCACCTATGCCGTCATTCCAGGCTAGGACCAGGAATCTGATGTTCATGGACTGCAGGATGTGTTATTTTTATCGTCGGCTTTTGTGCCGTCATTGAAATAAGGTCCCTGGTCCTAGCCAGGGATGACGGATCGCTAGCATTGCTATGTCTTTTAGTGGATGCCCACTTTTTGAAGACAAAAGAACATAAGAACAAAAGATTTGCATTGAATTCCAAATACTCATTCAAGCAAGCTTGATGTTCTTTTGCCATTCAATGTATCTGCATCATTGATGTTACGTCTACGACTTACTTTTGTAGGTAAGAACAGAAGAAGAGCATTTTTCCCCTTTTTTGTTCTTATAAGAATGTATTTTATATTGTAAATACAAGCTTGGCTTGTTAATGAAGATTATGACAGGCATGAGCTTGCTCATGGATGCAATTACGGATGTTCATAACTTACATTCTTATGTTCTTTTGTTCTTATGTCTTAACAAAAAGAATAACCATGTCGTCATTCCTGGCCAGGACCAGGAATCTAATGTTCATGGACTGTAGGATGTGTTATTTTTGTCGCTGGCATTTGTGTCTTCATCGAAATAAGATCCCTGGTCTTGGCCAGGGATGACGGTTCGCAGGCACTGTGTAATGTTTAGTGGATGTATTCCCTACTCTTCTGTTCATTAAGAATGCGGTGCAAGGCACTGCAAATGTTTTGCATGATGGACAGGTGGATGTGCGGACGGAAGCTTGCTTATGTACGCACAGACAAATGAACATCATCTGCATTCTTTTGTTCTTATGTCTTAACAAAAAGAATAACCATGTCATCATTCCTGGCCAGGACCAGGAATCTGATGTTCATGGACTGTAGGTTGTATTATTTTTGTCGCTGGCATTTGTGCCGTCATTTAGATAAGATCCCTGGTCCTAGCCAGGGATGACGCTGTAGGGGACTCTGTGCAGTGTTTAGTGGGTGTTTACTTGTTTTGAAGAACTGGAGTGCTGTATGATAGATGTTACTGCGGAGTGTTGAGAAGTTTGCGCATTCTTTCGGCGAGGTCGCCGATGCTTCCCTTTTTCTTGTTTCTGAAAGCCAAGTCGGTGTAGAGGGTTGCACAATATGCACTGCTGTCTTTCAGTTGATGCCACTCTTTCCACAATGAATCGTATCTGTCCAGCAGGTTACTGATGTACGGACGATCTACGGTCTTGCCATTATGGATTTCTTCGTACTCGAGCATCATTTTCCACATTACTTCTATGAGCTGGTATTTTATGCGCCCGTAGGTGGAAGAGACACGGATAACTTCTTCGATGACCTTGTCACGGCTCTCAATCTGCTTGGAAAGGGCTTCGATTCTGAGCCAGATGGCTGATGCTTCTTCTTTTTCGACCAGGACTTTGTTCTGAACACCTTTGCTGATGATCTCCTTTATGACGGACTTGTTGTCCGACCAGCTGAAAAATTCATCGCGGGTCCACCACATATTGTTTTTCGCATAGCTGTTTGAATGGCCTTTCCTCACACCTTCGATGCTTGCCAGGGCGAGCTGTCGAAGACAATAGGCTGAATAGCCTTCTATGCCGTTGCGTGACGCATACTCGAAGAACAGCTCTTCTTCGGAACGGGACGGATTCTTCATCCAGCGGGAAACAACGTATGTGTTCATGGCTGACCAGAATTCATGTTTGATATATGGTCCCTGCCATCCACCACCATTGGACCATGTCACTACCCCACTTATAAGGCCACTGTCAATGACATCGCGCAGGCCACGCGGGTTTGTGCGTTCGTTCATCTTGCCAGTGAAACGATGTGAACCGAATTCGATTTCGAAAACTGTTTCAGGCCATCCTTCGATGACTCCTTTGGCTGTATAATAAGGATGAGCTCCCTTGCCGTAGGCTTCCATACGCGACTGAGACTCGACAATCTGCTGATGACGTCCTATTCCGAGGCAGGGATTGAATGGGGTCATGCGGTGGTAGTCGTCCTGCTGGTACTTAATGGAGAAAATAAGGTTGGGGTGAGGTTCGACCTTGTCGGTGACTGCGAGATAAAACTCAGGGCTGTTGTGGAAGTTGTAGCCGAAATCCCAGGTGCGGTAGAACAGTTTCTTGTTCCACTTCTCGCAAACCTGTTCCCGAAGAATATTTATAAGTAGGATATGGTCATCGATTTTGGTTTCTCCAGAACCAATGGGACTGTTGCCCATGTGGTACGGGGTGTCATGGAGATAGGTCTCGCCGAAGCGCAGTGTGATACCGTCAAGTTCGGGGAATGACCTGAAGATTTCATCAATCTGAAAACGAAGAAGCTCTTGCGTCCTCTTCTTTCTTATGTCCGGCTTACGATGACGGTTGCCTGCCTTCTCGTCGGATATTTCGTTGCCGTAGACATCCCAAACAGACTCAGGGAATACGAGAAAATCGGTGAACGGATAAGCCGGCATACCGGCTTTCTCGAAATCGGTAAGACGGGTACGGACATCGTCCGCATGTGCACGAATCCAATCGTACTCCTTCGTGTCTTTACGTGTGAGCTTACGGTTGTATCCGCTGTACATTATGGCACAGTTGATGTGCCAATGAGGAACGGCGCCGTTGAATCCCTCGTTCTTAAGAAAAAGAGGATCTGTATAAGGAGTGACGTATGGCTGTTCACCAGGGTTGTTGTGGACCATATCGAGTATATATGTGGACGTGGTCTGGGCATTGGGCATGGTGATGAACAAACTAAGAAGAATAGTAGAAATAAAATGTCGTTTCATAATATAATTGGTTTGGGTTATCAAATCAATGATTGTGAATCGTGCGGATGGACATGACACAGAAACTCATGTGTATGTTGACCTAAATGCACTTTTCACAATGTATATTTGTGCAATTATTGCAAAATAATATGATTTGTGCAAGCAAGGGAGTGAATAATAAGAAGAAAGTTGCGCGTTGATAATGTTACTATACTGTCATTCCTGGATGGGAGCAGGAATATAATTATACAGATCTGTAGGATGCGTTATTTTATCGCCAGCATTTGCGCTTACATTGAAATAAGATCCCTGGTCCTGGCCAGGGATGACGAATCGCAAGCATGTGTGAAGCCATGCTTCACAAGGTAAAACACAAAGCGGGGCTTTGTTAGGTAAACGCGAGCACGCTCGCTAAGTAAAATGCAACGCTGTTGCAAGATAAGCGCTACGCTAGTTTATTCTTTAGACAGAAGAACATAAGAACAAAAGAGACATTAAAAGTCAAACGTACATTCAAGCTAGCTTGATATTCTTTTGCCATTCAATGCATCAGCATCATAGATGCTACGTCTACGACTTACTTTTGTAGGTAAGAACAGAAGAAGAGCATTCTTGTTTTCCTTTTTTGTTCTTACAAGAATGTATTTTATATTGTAAATACAAGCTTGGCTTGTTGATGAACATTAGGCAGTGACAGGCAGGAGCTTGCTCATGGATGCAATGACGGATGTTCATAACTTACATTCTTATGTTCTTTTGTTCTTATGTCTGAAAAAAAGAATTATCATGTAGTGCTACCATGTCGTCATTCCTGGCCTGGACCAGGAATCTGATATCCATGGACTGCAGGATGCGTTTTAAACTATAGCCGACATTGCGCCGTCATTTGGATAAGATCCCTGGTCCTGGCCAGGGATGACGCTGTCGGGGAGCTATGTACATATTTGTGGTTCATCTCATTGTTTTTAAAACGGATATACCGAAATTACTGCTTTTGTTTGCAGATGTACGGAAATCTTACGAATATTGTATTTGTATTGGAGTTATACTTTACTGATATAAACAAGTCGGTAGATGAACATCAGATAATATAACATATGAAAAACAATGCAGTAAAAATTAAATGACAACAATATATGAATATGATTAGATAATCATATAAACTATTCAAACAGTAAACTTAAGAATTTGTAAACAAGATTACTATGACCAAAGATCTCACAACATCTGCTATTGAGCGTCAAAATATATTAAATAATAAAATTGCTATACCTCGCATACAAGAGGCATTGAAAATTGAAGCATTTCATTTTGAAGGTGAATACTATCTTACCAAACAAATGGTGGCAGATTTTTACGAAGTTGATATAAGGACTATTGACAATTACTTGGCCTCCAATGAACAAGAACTAAAACATAACGGGTATTTTTTATGCAAGGGTAATAAATTGAAAGAGATAAAGTTACAATTTGGTCACGAAAAAACTTTCGCGACCAAAACGACCAAACTCGGATTATTCAATTTCCGTGCCTTTCTTAATATTGGAATGCTGCTTGCAGAAAGTGAGAAAGCTAAGAAAATAAGAAGTCTTATTTTGGATATTGTCATCTCTACAATCAACGAAAAAGCAGGAGGGGGAACAAAGTATATCAATTGGCGAGACAAAGAATACTTACCTGCTGCTATTCAAGAAGACAATTATCGCAAGAATCTTACATCTTCTATTAACGAAAATGTTGACGGACACCCAACATATAAATATTCAGCCATTACTGATATGATTTACAAAGCTGTATTCAGAGAGAATGCAAAAGAATATCGAGATTTGCTGAAACTAAAGCCAAAGGATAATGCAAGGGCCACGATGTATGCAGAAGTACTTAGAGTAATCAGTTCTTTTGAAAATGGTGTTGGTGCGGCAATTCATAACAAAAGAGCTATACTAAAAAGAAAACTTTCGTTGGGTGAAGTAGAAGAACTTATTATTGAACAAGCTGAAAGCCCCGCTATGACACCGTTTTTATATGACGCAAGACAAAAAATGGCATCAAGGGATTTTGGACTACGAGACATTTATCACGACAACATTGCAGAATATTTACGTGCATTGTCTCCTGAAGAATTTGACAGGTTTATTGGTTCTGAATCAATAGACTTAGAAAAACTGCTAGATAATGATGAAAATAGGAGAACACTTGAACGCCTAAAGAAATAGCTACATGGACGAAACAATATATCTTACATTGGAAGATATTCTTAGTTATTACCGCGAAACAATAGAACAAAGTGGAGGTGGAATGTCAGGAATCCGCGAGAAAGAAGGCATTGAAAAGATTCTTGACTTTGTCCAGAACGATTTATACTACTCAACATTAGAAGAAAAACTAACATATTTGGTTTATTCCTTCTGCACTGGACATTATTTCTTTGATGGCAACAAACGCATATCATTAGTGATAGGAGCGCATTTTCTTATTAAGAACAAGCATGGATGGGCAGGATTCCATTTCCTCCCACTCATGGAAGCGTATATATGGCATGTCGCAGCAGGCAATATTGGAAAAGAATTGTTTGGGAGAATTATTCATTTTGTCATAAATGGTCAAGATTTGGACGAAACTACCAAAATTGAGGTTATTCATACAATGAAGAAAAGTCCGTTATATAACGAAGATGAATAAAGCTAAAATAGGAGTTATAGAACGATGCACGAATTACATTGTACTGTCTTTTAGTGGGTGTTCACTTTTTTAAGATACGTTTATATGGAGGTGTTTTAATACGTGCGAGTTGAATTTACTGCTTTTGTTTGCAGATGTACGGAAATCTTACGAATATTGTATGTATGTTGAGATTATCTGTTGCAGGCATATACCAACAGGCGATTGAGGAGGCTTGAGAAAAACGAAATGGGTGTATGCGGAACTGATAATAAGGAAGAGATTATAAAAGGAACAATTAATATATAACATAAAAAAACTATGAAAAAATTATTGTCATTACCGCCTAATCTGGTGGAATGTTTTCATGATATAATGAAAGCAGACAGAAAGGAATGGTTCTGTACGTCGGATCCTGTAGGAAAAAAACTAGGTTCGGGAGGAGGTACAGCCTGGCTCTTGGACAAATGCCGAAAGGATGAAGGGGACAACGGTGATCTTGCAAGCTGGCTCGGCAAGGAAAAGAGAATTCTGCTGCATGCCGGAGGACAGAGCCGACGACTGCCGTCGTACGCTCCATCGGGTAAGATTCTGACACCTATACCGGTGTTCAAATGGGCAAGAGGACAGAAACTGACTCAGAACCTGTTGTCGCTGCAGCTTCCGCTGTATGAGGAAATCATGGAGAAAGCGCCGAAAGGGCTGAACACGCTGATTGCGAGCGGCGACGTGTACATCAGAGCTAAAGAACCGCTACAGGCAATACCTGATGCAGACGTGGTGTGCTACGGACTGTGGGCAGAACCGGAGCTGGCAAAGAACCACGGGGTGTTCGTGTCGTCGAGGAAAGAGCCGGAGAAGCTGGAGTTCATGATGCAGAAGCCATCCGTGGAGGAGATGGCATCAATGATGCAGGACCATCTGTTCCTGATGGACATAGGTATCTGGCTGCTGAGCGACAAGGCCGTGGAACTTATGGTGAAGCATGCCGAGGATGAGGACGGAGGTATGAAGTTCTACGACATGTACTCGGAATTCGGACTGGCACTGGGCGAGAAACCGAGAATAGAGGACAAGGATCTGAACGCACTGAAAGTGGCGATTCTACCTTTGCCTGGAGGAGAATTCCATCATTACGGTACAAGCAGGGAAATGATTTCTTCGACTCTGGCCGTACAGAACTGCGTGATGGACCAGAGGGCCATAATGCACCACAAGGTGAAGGCTCATCCAGCAGTGTTCGTACAGAACGCATCGATGGACATCAAGCTGACACCAGAGAATGCGCATATATGGATTGAGAACAGTTTCGTAGGCAACGGATGGAAACTAAACAGCAGAAATATCATTACGGGCGTGCCAAGAAACGACTGGCAACTGGAAATGAAAGAAGGACTGTGTGTGGATGTAGTGCCTATGGGCGACAAGGGATATGCACTCAGACCTTACGGTTTCAGCGATAAGTTCAAGGGTGATATCAGTGACCCTAAGACCATGTTCATGGAAAGACCGGCATGCGAATGGCTTGAGGAAAGAGGTCTGAAAGCCGAAGATATTGCAGGACATGAAGATTTGCAATCGGCAGAGATATTCCCTATACTGGATTCAATAGAGGACATGGGTAAAGTGCTGAAGTGGATGATTGCCAACAACGGTGATGAAGAGGCGAAAAGCTTATGGGCGAAAGCAAGGAAAGTATCGGCAGACGGCATATCTGCTTATGCCGACCTGAGAAGGCTATGGGCTCAGAGGGATGAGTTCAGAAAGGAGAACTGGACAGCTCTTGCAGAGAACCATGAACAGAGCGTGTTCTATCAGGTGGACCTTACTGAAGCCGCTGAGGATTTTGCCAGATGGAACATCGGACTGCCTAAGGAATTGCCGGAAAACTCTCCACTCATGAAGAGAATAAATGACGGAATGTTCAGAGCCAAAGTGCTGGAACTTGAAGGCGACAAAGAGGCTAAGACATGGGAAGACAGAACTTTCGGACTGATGAGGAAAGGACTGACTGGCGCTCTGGACTGCAGACAACAGCCGAAGCTGGCCGTATATGAGGACCAGATTGTATGGGGACGAAGTCCGGCAAGAATTGACCTGGCCGGAGGATGGACCGATACACCTCCGTATAGCCTGATGGAAGGCGGAAAGGTTGTGAATCTGGCTATAGAACTGAACGGACAGCCACCGCTGCAGGTGTATGTGAAACCGGCTAAGGAGTACAGAATAATATTGAGGTCGATTGATCTAGGAGCAACAGAGGTGATATCTACATACGATGAACTGAAAAACTTCTGTGTGGTTGGATCGCCGTTCTCAATACCGAAGGCGGCTTTGGCTTTGGCAGGATTCATTCCTCAGTTTGCCGTAGAAAGATATGAGTCGCTGGAAAAACAACTGATGGATTTCGGCACAGGCATAGAGGTGACTTTGCTGTCAGCGATTCCGGCAGGTTCCGGGCTGGGTACAAGTTCTATTCTGGCCTCAACAGTACTGGGTGCACTGAACGATTTCTGCGGTCTGAACTGGGACAAGCTGGAAATAGGCAACAGAACTCTTATATTGGAACAATTGCTCACTACTGGTGGAGGATGGCAGGATCAGTACGGAGGTGTGCTGCACGGTGTGAAGCTACTGCAGACACAACCTGGATGGCGACAGGAACCGGCAGTCAGATGGTTGCCTGACTATATCTTCACCAATGACGAATACAGGAAATGCCATCTGCTTTATTACACCGGAATAACAAGAACTGCGAAGGGAATATTGGCTGAGATTGTGAAAGGAATGTTCCTGAACTCAAACAGTCACCTGAGAATGCTGGAACAGATGAAAGCTCATGCATCTGACATGTTCGATGCGATAATGAGGAATGATTTCCAGGAAACAGGACGATTGGTAAGAAAGACCTGGACACAAAACCAGAAACTGGATGCAGGAACAAATCCTGAGGCGGTAAAGAAACTGACGGATCTTGTGGATGATCTGTGCCTCGGATATAAGTTACCTGGTGCCGGTGGCGGAGGGTATCTTTATATGATGGCCAAGGATCCGGAAGCGGCCTTGAAGATAAGAAGAATCCTGAAGGAACATAGGCCTAACGACAGAGCGCGCTTCGTAGAAATGAGCTTGTCGAACAAAGGAATGGAGGTCAGCAGAAGCTGATTTATTCTTCAAAGAAATTGACAAAAGCCCACACGCCGTAAATGGCGATGTGGGCTTTTGTTTTTCTCTGATATGCAAGAGGGTATTTGTGGTTTGGTTTGTGGATACACTGCTTTGTAAAGAGTGTTCATGAATTTGCAAATGCTATCTACAGTCATTCCTGGCCGGGACCAGGAATCTATGATCATGCGATGCAGGATGTGTTTTAAACTATCGCTGGCATTGTGCTGACATTGAGATAAGGTCCCTGGTCTTGGCCAGGGATGACGCTATCGAGGGCATGTGTGAAGTGGGCTTCACAAGGTAAAACGCAAAGCGGTGCTTTGTCAGGTAAACGCGAGCAGGCTCGCTAGGTAAATGCAACTGTGTTGGTGGCTATACCGTCATTCCTGGCCGGGACCAGGAATCTATGATCATGCGATGCAGGATGTGTTTTAAACTATCGCTGGCATTGTGCTGACATTGAGATAAGATACCTGGTCCTGGCCAGGGATGACGCTGTTGAGAGTACTGTGCTGTTGTTTTATGGATGTATACCCAGCTCTTCTGTTCTTTAAGAATGCGGTGCTTGCACTACAAATATTTTGGCATGATAAACTATTGGATGTGAAGGCAGGAGCTTGCTTATGCAAGCACAGACAAACGGGCATCATCTGCATTCTTATGTTCTTTTGTTCTTCTGTCTGAATAAAAAGAACTATCATTAGTACTACCATGTCGTCATTCCTGGCCAGGACCAGGAATCTAATGATCAAGAACTGTAGGATGCGTTATTTTATCACTGACATTTATGCTTACGTTAAGATAAAATGCCTTGTCTTAGTCAATAATGACATCATAGGGACAATACTAGTACTTTATTCATTTTAAGAAACAAACACAAATAAAGTTGTGCAAAAATAAAAAGGTATAGAGCTATAAAAACAAGCTCTATACCTTTTTAGAAATTATGAAGATGTTATAAATCAATATATTGAACTAAACAAAAGAGGTACATTGTTCATGTAATCCAAAATATAGAGGTACTTCATGATATCATCGTGCGAAACCTGATCAATTACGATTGCCTCTACAGAAACCTTTTTGCCATTGCGCGATATAGTTGGAACCTTTCCGAACATTTCCATATAGTCATCAAGACTTTCTTCCATGGACAATTCAAAAGCAATAGCCCAAGACTCTGAAGGCAAAGTAAGTGTTGTTACAAACTTTGAAACGTATCCGTTGCTGAAGTCAACATCTACTTCGTATGTTGCACCTATACCGTAAACGTCTGTACATTTGTACTTACCGGTTGCCTCATCCCATGTACCAAAAAGGAAAGATGTAGGAACTTCATAACCAAATCCGTTTGCCCAGAAGTTTGTTGCAACTTTAATCTGAGCTGCAGTCTTGCCTCTAAAGTTGTTTATCTTGACATAAATAACGTTCTTATTGTATTCAACATCGTACTTAAGAACAAAGTTGTCAACACCACGAGTAGTTCTTGCAAATTTCTTTGCAACGTCTACAACCTTCTGACAAGACAAAGATGTTGTGTATTCTGGAAGCTGTGCATATGATTCATCAGGATATACAGGATCTTCCAAATCATCACCAGAGTCGTCATCTTCAGAAACCCATGTACCATTTTTGAAAATTTTGCTCAGATAACGAGCTTCAGACTCTGATTCGCACACGATGTTGTAGACCGCATTGTCACATACTCCATTCTTGAAACTGAAGGCAAAATAAGAAGGTTGATCGTAAGTAGGCTTGTATGTCACAATTCCATTCAATTCAGAACCAAGCCACCCCTGAGAAGGCAAATCACCGCTGACCAAACCATCCTGATCGCCCGCACTACTTCCGCCTCCATTGTCGTCGTCACTGCTACATGATGTAAAAGACACTGCTGTCAAAAGAGCTACAGCAACGCACATGCTCCAGGCACCAAATCTTGATGCAGAAGATTTCAGAAAATCGATTTTCATAATACTAAAATTAATGTCCTCCAGTTCCATAAAGACTTGAAATTTCCCATTGAGACGCAGAACTGTCGTTAAACGTATATATATTGAATCATCATAGAGCCAAGCAACTATGATTTTTTCATGCAGATGCAAAATCATCAATTGCCGAACTGTTGAAAATCACCAATAAATGCGCACGAACGTCCCCACTTATGTTTTTCACTTTTATGTTCATCAAACTATCGGCAAATATAATCTTATAAAACAAAAAGCCCAAACCTTTAAACAAAGTTTGAGCTTCCGTATATATTAAAATGAAAGGAATTCTGCTAAATGGCCAATAATGCTGTCAATGCGGCATTAAGTACAACTTCTTCCAAAGATCCATAATCATTAAGATAGATATATTCGAGTTCATCTATCTCTATATCCGGAGAGATGCCCCCACCGTAGTTATAATCACCAGAAGAATCGGCAACATAGGCGACTGCAGGACAAAGAATGAAGCCGTAGCCTCCATCGTAAGGCATAGTCATGACGTTCTGCCCCATTGTGGAAGTGCCGACAACCACAACATTTGAGGCCCCAAGAGTGGTACGAAGCGAATGGATGAGCCACTCGGCCGCTCCACAAGTATATCCGCCTGTTATGATACACACTTTTGAAAGTCCGAGACCGTTGCCACCTGTCAGTGAGCCATCATACAAATATGATTTATTGGAGTCGGCATTGAGACTATTCCAATAAGTTTGGCAAAAAACAGAGCCATAATATGAAGATGAAACAATGTAGGATGCCAACTGAGCGGCGCAATCTATGTCGCCGTATGAACAATTGCGAAGATCGAGCACAAGGCCAGCAACTGAATGACGCTTGAAATCTGCAAAGATTTCATTCAGTCTATCCATATAAGGAGTACCGGTAAATTCCGTTTCGTCAGGACCTTTAACCATACGGTTATCCATAAGATATGCAAAACGTACGCCGTCTATATCGTAAATGGAATCGACCATGAACGGAACATCTTCGACATACTCTGAAGCCGAAAGATCAACGGTATCCTCAGATACCCAATAGACTGTGGCTTCTTCGAGTATGTAACCAATACGTCCGACAGCTATTTGGGTAGCCTTACCGTTTTCGAGAAGTGTTGCATTGGAAGTATTGATGCGCTCTCCTCCGACAGAAGAAATGAAATCGTTGCGCTTCAATCCGCATTCATAAGCAGGCGAACCGGGATATACCATCGTCACACGTGCATAAGTGCGATTAGTGCTTCCTGTCGGATCGGACTGCAATACAAAATCAATACCATAACTGGACTTATGATTGAAATGGCCACGCTGATGAGGATCGGCATCGTCGTCACTCTCTATGCAATATGACCAAGCATCTGTCTGTCCGTACGGAAGTTCGGAAGGTTTGATACGTGACAGAAATTCGGAAGGCTCGGCAAAATAATCTTTCCAGCCAAGTGAAGAAATGCTGTCATTCCAAAGATAATACTGACGCATGGCGGTCTCAATCCAATGAGTTCCTGCCGTCAGCTCCTCATATTCGTGTGTGCGGTCTTCACCGCAGGATGTCAATAAAGATGTTCCTGCAAGCAACGACAGCAATATGACGTATGGTCTTTTCATAATCGTAAGTCTTTTTGTTGTCTGCAAAGTTAACAATAAATGCAAGACTCTGCACATCGAAGACAGCATTGTGTGCTAGAGGCTGTAGAACCTGTCAAGCAGATTCTTGCGATAGGACTTGCTTATCTTCACATCTGCCTCTTCGAAAGGGAAGTTCATGACTATGCGTGTTTCTTCAATAGTATTGATGAAATTAAGATTTACGATATACATCTTATGTACCTGCACGAAGTCGGGACTTTGAGCTACAATAACGTCTGATGTCGTGGTACGACGCAACGGCATGGAAGAACCGTCGTCGAGAAAAGCTTCCCAAACCTTACGTCCTGCCTGAAAACGGAAATATCCGATGTTGTCAACACGTATCAGCTTCTTGTTGTATATGGTATTTATAAGCAGTACACGCTCTTTTGAAGACGGTGCATCCTGAAAGAAAGTATCAGGATGCTCCTGAACGGCATCGCGCTTCTCGACATAACGCTGCAGGCATGATTCAAGGTCTGAATGGTTCAGAGGCTTGAGAAGATAATCAAAAGCTTCCAGACGCAAAGCTTCGATGGTATAATTGTCGTAGGATGTAAAAAAGACAACACTCATACACCAATCCACACCATTACGAACAGATCTCAAGAATGACAGGCCGTCCATTTCGGGCAACTCGATATCGAGAAACAGCAGGTCCGGCTTATTTTCCAATATGGCTTTCTTTCCATCACAGCAGTTGGTAGCAGAAGCCACAATTTCGAAATCTTCATGAATGGCCAAATGCATGTTCAACAGCTTAATTGAATTTATATCGTCATCTATAATAACAACTTTTGTTTTCATAATATTACCCACTCTTTTTAATCTTTACTACTTCTTTGATTAACCTGATACAAACAGAGCTGTATGTTCTCTGATAAAACTATCAATATATTGATCCTTAAATATTACTTTATCTCAAAACTATAATTCTTAGGTATAGTAAGACTAGCACAATAAATAAAGGTTTTAAATTCCTCATCGTATCCGTATTCATAGAAACGGTAGTTCATCTTACCGACATTACGCTCATTGAGCAACTGAATAGTCTGGGAAACGACACGCAAACCAACATGAACTCTCTTGTCGGAAGAATGATCGCCCTGCTTGCGTCCGTTGTTGAGAACTTCGACAAGGGTATCGTCATCACGGTCTGTAACTCGGATCACCAGTTTCTTGTATACATCGGGAGACAATCCCTTGAGTCCGTGCTTCATGGCATTCTCCACAAAAATCTGCACCATCATGGAAGGAAGCATTACCGACGACGGATTCAAGCCATCGGACAAGCGTTTGTCGTAAATGAAATTAGGACCGACGGCACGGCTCTCCACAGAAACATAGAGATCGATGAAATTGAGCTCGTCAGAAAGATTTATGCAGAATCGTCCGGCCAGTTCCTGACCCTGACGGAGAAGTTCTACAAGCACATGAAGCTGACTGGCACGCCCCTGTGCTGTGGCAAATTCTTCATGGTTGAGCGCATTATATATGAAATGCGGGGTGATTCGGTTTCGGATGTTCTCCATGCGAAGCTTAACTATTAGGGTGTCCAGTTCTACGTTCCTAAAAACGTAGTACAAAACGCCCTCGTTATTGTTAATACAATGCTCTTAAATTCAATGCTTTAATAAGCAAAAC
>MNQS01000105.1:0-33652 GCA_001915545.1 Bacteroides sp. 43_108
GTACAAGATGTTTCACCCCTCACAGATGAAGAAGGGAACGCACAGCCTTATTTCACCCATTACCCCCTTTTCGGACTTCCCACAGAAGTGGAAGATTGCAAGATACTTTATTTGAACGACAACCCGACTAAAATTTGAGATTATGATGAAAGGAACAGACCATTTCAAACGAACCATACAGATGTTTTTGGAGCAGAGAGCAGCGGAAGATGAACTATTCGCCAAAAGCTACCGCAACCCTGCCAAGAACATAGACGATTGTGTCACATACATTCTGAACTATGTTCAGAAAAGCGGTTGCAACGGCTTTTCAGACGGAGAGATTTACGGACAAGCCATTCACTATTACGATGAAAACGAGATTGAAGTAGGCAAGCCTATACAATGTCAAGTAGTTGTAAACCATGTGGTGGAACTGACAGAAGAGGAAAAGCAGGAAGCAAGAAGAAAGGCTGTTGCCCAATATCAGCAGATGGAACTCCAAAAGCTACAGAACCGCAACAAGCCGACAGCGAAAAAAGAAACACAAGTCCAACCCTCATTATTTGATTTTTGATATGAAACCGAGAACACGCATACAGAAAGAGGTAGTCCGTTTGTCAAGCGGACTGCCCGAACTGACAGACAAGCAGAAAGCATACGCTTTTGAACATTGCTTCAAGCATCATGCCTACCGCACAAAAGGCGGAACTATCACTTGTTCGGAATGTGGACACCGCTGGAAAGGCGGACACACTCTTGCGGAAACTATATGTGGCTGTAGCTGTCCCCATTGCGGAAAGGAACTTGAAATACTTGATACCCGAAAGAGAGTTTTCAGGGACAGCGCATATTATGAAATCATTACGACCCGAAAAGGCTATCAAGTGTTGCGCTACTTTATGGTAAGAGCAACATACAAGGTGGGACAGAAGGCAGAGTATTCCATTCGGGAGGTGGTGCAATGGTGGATTGCCCCAAACGGAAAGACCGAAGTTATTGCCCGACTGAGAGCCATGCACACGATGTACTATGACCTTTGGACTGAATGGAGCGATATGGATTTGCGCAGCAACAAGATGCTGAAAGCATACAACATAGACGCATACAAGACTTATCCGGCAATGCGCATTATTCCCGAATTAAGGCGGAACGGCTTCAAGGGAGCATTCCACGAACTGACCCCATACGAATTTTTTACCGCCATTCTGACCGATAGCAAAAAAGAAACATTGCTTAAAGCGGGACAGACAGAAATGTTCAGATATGCCGTCATTTCAAATGTCAATTTGCATGAATATTGGAACTCCATAAAAATCTGTATCCGAAACGGCTATCATATTGCAGATGCCTCCATGTGGTGTGACCTTGTAAGACTGCTCCGACATTTCGGGAAAGACACCCACTGCCCAAAATATGTTTGTCCGACAGACTTGAAAAAGACACATGACCGACTTGTCAGAAAACGCGAAGAACAGATTGAAAGGGAAAGAGCGGAGCAACGCAGGGAGCAGTTGGTCAAGGACGAAAAGAATTATCTGAAGTCCAAAGGCAAGTTTTTCGGACTTGTGTTTACCGACAACCATATTCTTGTAAAGGTCATTGAGAGTGTGGCGGAAATGCAACTTGAAGGAAAACTGATGCACCATTGTGTGGGAAGCTATCACAAGAGGACAGACTCCCTTATCCTATCCGCAACCATTGACGGCAAACGCATTGAAACGGTGGAGGTTTCACTGACAACATTCAAGGTGGTACAGAGCAGAGGTGTATGCAATTCCAATACCGAATACCACGACCGCATCATCAGCCTTGTAGAGAGCAATGCCGAACTTATCCGCAAACGGATGAGTGCTTGATTTATAGACTTCAAAATATACATGATATGGAAATAAAGATAGAAAACATACTGATATTATGGGACGAGAAAGTAACCGACATCTTTGTCAGTCTGATAAACACCTTGTCCTTGAGTTTCAGCGAAACGGAAATCCGCAATTCAATGGCGAAACTTTCAGAAAACGAGAACTTCGGAAGACTGTTCGCCTACGGCTTCGGAGCGCATCACCTTTGGGTAGCCCAAAGGATGATAACCGACCCCGAAAAGGTAATGGAGAACCGACTACTGATTGTTGAATTTTAATAAATGACTACCATGACAACAAGAATGACCATCAACGGAGTGAGTACCTGCCAGACGGCAGGTACTGAGAAGTACGAAAAGTACCAAACGACTATCAGACGGAAAAGAACAACCCTTTTCCAGTATGACTACCGACACACGGACGGAGAACTTTTCTCTTGCGTTAGACCGACATTGGAAGAGTGCAGACACCTGCGTGACGAATGGATAAAAGGAAAGGAGGACAGATTATGACAGCATACTATGATACTTTGATTGTGACATTCAGCGACCCTATCAGAATTTTGGATATGATGTGTACCGATACTTGTGATGTGGCAACACTAAAGGAGTGGATAGAGAGCTACGAAAGTACAAGAATGACCCCGATAAGCGAACATACGGCAGTCATCACTTCAGAATACAACATGGTGCATGTGGTGGAATGGCTCAGAAAATATACCCCCATTGCCGAAATGAAAGAATACTAAAGGTGTGGCGGTACACAATACCGCCCACACCCGAAACAGACAACCCATAAAAAAGAAAGAGCATGAAATACTATTTTATACTGACAGACAGCAGGGACGCATGGATGCAGTTCGTTTACCTCCCTACGGGAGATTATGTGTCCGGCTATATCCGTGACTTGCGGAGTGTGGGAATATCCGTACATGACTATGACCTTTGGACGGAGGAAACACGACCCATTGCCGAGCGCACATTGGAACATATAAGGCAGAGCATGAACGTATAAAAAAAATCGGGTGGCAAAAGCCACCCATTGACAATAACTTAAATTCATATACAGATGATAGCGAATACAATCTTACAGCAGTTGGGCGGTCATGGATTTACCGTCATGACGGGAAGCCGTAACTATATCAATTTGGGCAACGGACTACAAATGAGCCTTGCAAGGAACAAAACGTCAGCCAACAGACTGAAAATCATATTGGATGAAGACACGGATACATACACCATGTATTTCTATCGTCAGACACTGACGAAGTATGCGGACATCAAGGTCAAGGAGATAGCCAAATACGAGGGAGTGTACTTTGATATGCTCCAGCAGATTTTCACGGATGTAACGGGACTTTACACCCGACTTTAGGCAGAGGCGGCGAGAGCCGCCCTACTTTCTTTCGGTGAGCAGAAGGCGGACAAAGAAAGTAGCAAAGAAACCGCTGTTCCAAAGACTTCCACTAACGGAAGTCTTTTTTGTTCCCATCTTACAGATTTCTATTCAGAATAAGTGAAAGCGGATAAATATATTTGTTGTATGCTTTCAGTTTCTTCATATCAACACGGTTGTCCGAATACGGGTTGCTCTTCTCATCGTAGAAAAAGATGTCCGTTATGTTTTCCTTTCGGACAATCCGTTCCCCGCACAGCGGAATATCCTCCACGTCAAAATCCTCCAGCGGAAGCGTTTCCAGTCTGCCGGGAAGATGGTTGCCAAGCTCGTTCATGTTGTAGTTGAAAAGAGCGAAACCCTTGTGTTTGAAGTCAAGACGTATGCCATACGGACGCCCCGTCAGAAAGGCATCCGCTGCTTTTGCCATATAATTTTCCATGATTGTTTTTTTCTGTTTCAAAAAAAGTGATACAAAAATAGGTCTTTTCCCGGAGCAAAGCAAAACCTTTCCTGAAAATGACAAAGGGAGAACCCCGCCATTTGGGTGAAGTTCTCCCTTACCGCTACTTCTTGAACAGCAGCAGAAATTCCATCTTCCGTCGCCGCTCTATAGAGCGGATTTTCCGCCCCTTGTAGTGGCAGTAGGATATATACTCCTTATAGATGTCCCTGTCACCGGCTTCCAGCTTTCGGATCAGCTTGCTTTTGGGTATCTTTCCGCTGCCCAAGAGCCGGAACGGTCCCACATTATGTAAACTTTTACATAAGGTGGGTTATGTAAGCAATTTTATTATGTAAATAAAGAAAATATAAATCATTGATTAACAAATAGTATATTCATTTTTCACAGGATTACTTTTTACATAATATTCCTAACTTATTAGGTAAAATCATAGCATTATTTCCTAATAAGAGATATATTGAAGCTCCATCAAATCAAATAGATGGAGCTTCAATTAATATCAAACAATAAATAATGTTTTTATGGAAGAAAGTAATTTTTATGATTTAAGGAAACAAGTTGTCCAGCAACTGCGTGAAAGACATTATGCACCTTTAACTATTTGTGCATTTAAGAGTAGTTATAATAAACTGGAATGTTATATGCTGGAAAATAGAATTGAAATCTATTCTGCTCGTGTAGGGGAAGATTTTTTGAAAACTCGCCATAAAGGTGTTGCATACGCTCAACTGTCTGATTTTGAGAAGAACATGGTTAGACATATAAGAATAATGAATGAAGTTCTGCATACAGGAATTATCATTGGAAAACCAACACCGCGAAGTCCCATGTTTGAATTCAAAGGAGATTTAGGCATACAATTCAATGAATTTATTTGTCATGAAAGGAGAATTAAAAGTCCTCTAACAGTAAGTAAATATCACTTGTATTTGAGAGATTTGTTTAATTTTCTAAAAGAGAACAACAAGCTCGTTAAAGACTTTGACATTCCCAGTTGCTTATTATTCTTACGTGATTTGAAGCGACAGAAACGTCCTTGGCCTCATGTTGTATCTTCTGTAAGGGCTTTTATTAGATACTCATGTGAACGTAACTTATTAGGAGATTGTAATTTTTTTCGTTGGGATAAAATATTATGTCTCCATCGTCCAAGAAACCCTCAATTGCCATCGTATTATAGTAAGGAGGAAATAGAGAAATTATTGGTCACAATAGACAGGTCTTCTCCGAAAGGCAAACGTGACTATGCAATGATTTTACTTGCAGCACGTTATGGGCTCCGCGCTTCAGATATAGTAGGAGTTACATACGCCAACTTTGAATGGGAACTCAATCGTTTGTCCCTTGTCCAGACAAAAACAGGAAAACCTGTTTCATTTCCATTATCAGAAGAAATTGGAAGTGCCATTATTGATTATATCAAATTTGGACGACCAGAAATTGACAGTCCATATGTCTTTTTGGAACACATGGCTCCATACCAAAGAATTTCCCCCCAGGCATTACCAGGAATTGTTTCTGAATGGATGCTTTCTGCCCAAATAGATATCTCAACACGTAAACACGGTCCTCATTCTTTACGTCATAGTCTTGCTATTAACTTGTTTGAGAATGGTGAAACTCCAAGCGTTATATCTGAAATACTTGGACATTCTAATTTATCAACCACTTTAAATTATGTGAAAGTTGATTTAAAGCATCTAAGACAATGTGCACTTGAAGTTCCTCAAATTCCTGAATTTTTTTATTTAGATATATATGAGAAAGAGAACTGGTAAATTATGCAGCGTATTCTCAGGGTTAATTACCCAATATGTAGAATATAAACAAAACATAGGTTGTAAAACAACCGTAATGGAATTTATGTTGAAGCGATTTGACAAGTTTGCTAATGACAGAAACGAGAAAGCCCTTGGTATTTCCAAAGACTTGGCAGATGCCTGGTGCTGTAAATTTTCTGGAGAGTCCGAAGAAAACCGCTATTATAGGATCGTCATTCTTCGAGGATTCTCTTCTTTCCTGCAAATAATTGGATATAATTCATATATTCCAATATTACCAAAACATCAATCAAATTTTACCCCCTATATTTATACATCTGATGAAATAGAGAAGATTTTCAAGGAATGTGATAGGATTAACTCCTATTATCACTTAGTCAATTCAGCCCGATTTTCCATGCCATGCCTAATCCGTTTACTATATGGGACAGGAATCCGTGTAGGTGAAGCTCTAAAATTGAAACACAGTGATATCGATTTCAAAAATGAATGCTTATTGCTTAGAGAATGTAAAAATGGGAAAGACAGGTATGTGCCTCTTTCTCCTTCCTTGGTACTAATGTGCCATGATTATGTAGCCCAAAAACAGAAATTTGGGTTTAGTATTAATCCAGAAAGCTATTTCTTTGTAAAATGTAATGATACTTCCATCTCACCAAGGACTGTTTCAAATCATTTCAATCATATATTAGAACGTGCTGGTATTATGCGAAACGAAAATAGAAAAGGTCCTCGTCTACACGATCTCCGACATACATTCTGTGTAAATTCATTTGTGCAATTATGCAAATCAGGGAAGGATATACATAATGTGATGCTAATACTAATGACATATATGGGACATCAATCCATTAAAGCCACAAATAAGTATGTCAGAATAGTAGAGGCTATGTTTCCTGAAATTGTAGAACAGGTGGATATGGCTCATAATCATATTTTCCCTAATATGAATGAAATGATTGATTAGTTATGCGTTAAGACTTGGAATTATGACAGATTTTGGAAAATATCTCACAGATTATTTAAACCGTTATCTCACAATGGAATGTGGTTGTTCCTATCAAACGGTAAAACAATATAGTGTAACATTTATGCTTTTTATACAATACATGTATAAAATTGAACTAATAGCTCCGGAAAAACTATGCCTTAAAGAATTTACAAAAGAAAGAGTTTTGGGATTTTTACATTGGCTGGAAGATACAAGAAAATGTTCAATATCAACAAGGAACAACCGTTTATGCGCCTTACGGTCATTTTTTAAATTTCTTCAATATCGTGAGGTTAAGGGTATGGCTTATTGGCAAGCTATATTGAGTATCAAACAGAAAAAGACACCTTTTAAGGAAATGTCTTATCTGACTACGGAAGGAGTAAGGGTATTGCTTGAACAACCGGATTTATCAACTCGCAAAGGGCGTAGAGACTTTGTTCTTATGGGGCTATTATACGACAGCGGTGCCAGGGTTCAAGAAATCATAAACCTCACCCCGGAAAATATAAGATTAGGAGAAACTACGACTGTAAAATTACATGGGAAAGGTAATAAAATCAGAGTAGTTCCTCTCTCTACCAACCAAGTGAAAAATTTAAGGTTGTATATGGACGAAAACAATCTTTTTGCAGCACAATATAGATGTCATCCATTATTCCCTAATCCCAAAGGAGAAAGGTTGACAAGAATGGCTGTATTAGATATTGTGAAAAGACATGCAGAAAATGCAAGGAAACAATATTCAGAGTTGATACCCAATAATATATCTTGTCATACTTTTCGACATTCAAAAGCTATGCATATGCTGGAAGCAGGTATAAATCTCGTTTATATTCGTGACTTTCTTGGACATACTTCTACAACAACAACGGAAATATATGCCAGGGCAAGTGAAAAAATAAAAGAACAGGCATTGAAGAAACTGACTTCTGGTATTATTCAAGAAAGCAAAACTACATGGCAAAAAGACGGAGATTTAATGGAATTCCTAAAAGCTTTACAAGTAAAATATAAATAGAGGAATAGAATAGAGTGAAGAGTATTAGTTTAAAATTCTCTTCACTCTATTAAATATAATGTAAACAATTCAATAATTACAAAGTTAATAATCAGATAATTAACAGATGCTTTTTACATAATAAAATTGCTTACATAACCCACATTATAAGCTAATGTACCCAGGAGCAGCGAATCCTTTCCCAGATGCCGGAACATGGCGCAGAACTTCCGAAGGTCTTTCCGCAGCAGCTCGTCAGCCTGCTGTCTTGTCATGGTGCGTGCCGAGTATTTCTCGCCCGGCTGGAGGCAATGCCCCCAGCCGACATAAGGATGGTTCTTTTCCGAGTGCCAGCCCTCATAGCGTACACACAAAAATGCCCTCTCAAATTCCGGCAACCTGAAAATCCTTGCTTCCTTGGCTGTTTCCCTTTCAGGTTCCTGTGCCGACAAAGTGCAGCCCAACGAAAGGAAACAGAGCACTAACAACATCCTGTACCTCATTCACGGATTTGTTTGGAAGTGGACGGACTGACGGCTGGCACACTGCCGCTTTCCGTTTCTGAAGTGTTGGAGTTGTTGAAATCAAACTCCATTTCATGGGAGTTGCCGAAGTTATCCTCCACGACCACGATGAAATTCTGTGTTTCATCGCATTGCGAGGTGTAGTACAGACGGAACTTCTCGTTCTCCAGCAGGTAACGGTCGTTCGGCAGGAATACCGTACCGTTGTCCATCTTCAGTGTCCCTTTACCTTCATACTGGAAGTAACGTATCGTATAGAGTGTATTGGCAAAATTGCCCTCCTTCTTCATCTCACAGCGGATTTCCACGGTCTGCCCCTTTGCCACATCGTGAGGGACAGGCATGGTTTCCACCGTAAACGGGTAGCTCTGCTGTATGTCCATATCGTCATCGCAGGACGCAAAAAGTCCCGCAGCCAGGACAGCCATGCAGACTGCCACTGCCTTGAAAATTGATTTGCCTCTGTTGCTGTTATTGTTCATAATCTTCATCATCTTATCTGATTTTAAGTTTGTTGTTATTCTGTTTGTTTATCCGTTGCTGCAAATACTCGTTCAGGTCCTTGCAGCCTTTGTATAATTCACGACAGTCCGACACTTTCTCACCGTACCGCATCCGCAGTTTTTCCACCGTCCGGTGTCCGGCTTCATCGTTGTCGAGGTAGCACCGTATCCTTTCGTAACCGTCCAGATAACGGAAACTCCTGTCCACATTGGCGACCGAGTTCAGGACAAGGCTGTCACCGTCCTCCGCCATGCCGAGCGTCACGGCGGACAGGAAGTCCATGAAGCCCTCATAAAGGCTGCAACTTTCAGCCTGCCCGTCCTTCCGCTTTATCAGGGATACGTCTTTGGGCGGTATGCACCCTTTGAAAAGTCGGTTCCGGAGTTCATAACCGCCGGACACATTGGAGAAGCCGACGGCGAAATATTTCTTCTTGTGGACGTAGTAGTTCAACTGGCAGCAGTAAAAGGACGCGGTATCGGGAGATATGCTACGTTCCACCAGATATTTCTTCAAAGCCTGATACCGCAGGGGCAAGACCTCCACGTCCTCAAAGGACGGTTCGGAAGTCTTTTTCCTGAAGGTGGAAGCATCCGGCTGCACCATAGGCACACCGGCACTTTCCGATATGAACCTTGCCTGTGCGAGAAAATCACGGCTGTGGATAAACTCTCCGGCAAGATTGAAGATGTCACCGCCTATGCCCAGCCCGAAATCGTACCAGACATTCTTTTCCACATTCACACGGAAGGACGGTGTCCTTTCGCTCCTGTAAGGTGCCGAATACCACAATTCGTTTCCGCTTCTTCTTGTCGGTTCATGTCCCAGCCTTCGGAGAAAGTCCGCAATCGGTATCTGCCTCATTTCAGCTATATCCATACCCGTCCTAATTTATGATGAACTTGATACCTATTCCAAACTGCGTGTGGAGCTTTCTCGTGTCACCTCCCCAAAGACAACGCTCGCGCAGGCTGGCAAGCAGAGCCAGACGGTCAGCCACATACACCTCCATGTCGAGCGTCACCGCACCGCCATAGACAAAGGCGTCACTGTCGTGGAGCCTCGCCCCGTCATACAGCACCTTGTCGCCCCAGTTCACCGTTTCATATCCGGCAAGAGCGGAAACGCCGGCATAGAGAAACACGATTTTGCGGGCATCGGAAAGCACCTTGAAGTGGTAGCCGCCTTCGGCGGTAAACTGTGCCACCGGTATCTTCACATCATTGTACGGACTGTTTTTCAACAGGTATTCACCGCCCAGCGACCATTTGTTGCCGTTTTTCGTATAGGTCGAAAGAAGCGCCCCGAAACTGTGCCCTCCGTCATTGCCGCCCATCCTGAAACCGTCCGTCATTGCCGCCTTCACTTCGATGCCCTGCATTCCCGGCAGGCATCGCTGGGCGTTCGCCCGCCCCGTGAACAGGGCAAGCGACGCTGCCAGTGCTATCATGTACTTTCTCATGTTCATCGTACCTGAAGTTCGTTAATCGTTGTGGCTCGTACCAGATCCTCGTTCTCTACGGTAAAGGACTGGTGACGTCCTCCGTTCTTCTCATGCAGTTCCACCACGAGGCATTTGTCGTCCGGAATGGTGAACTTGGACATCGTGAACACGGTACGTTCCTTTTTCTTTCCCGGCACGCAGGTCACATAGTTCTGCGCACGGAGCGGAAGAATGACCTGTTCCTGCACGGCTGTACGCTTTGCCACCTTCTTGTCCACGATTTTCCATGTGATATAGTCCACGTCAAACGGGACGTTGCTCTGGTTCTTGATTTCCGTATGGAAATACAGAAGTCCGTTATGCGTATAGATGCCTTTGAGGATATACTGGATACCGAAACGCTTGCAGCCGATATGCTTCACCTCACGCTTGTTCTGTCTGTGGATGGACTTCATGATAAGACGCACCAGCATCGGACTTTCATTCCCCAGTTCCTTCAGGTAAATCTCCATCGCGTTGTTCGGACGGTTCACCGCTTCACCGTCGTGGATGAAGTCGCACATCTCCACATTGAGGAGCAGCGGCTCTTCCGCATATTTGACGTTGAAGGTGTAAAAGCCGCCGTCCTCCGTGATGACGCTCATGTTCGTCTCGTTCTGGAAATTTCTTACCGTAGCTTTCACTCTTATCACATTCTCAGCCCCGTCCGCTTTTCCGGCAATAAGGTTCGGTGAGCCCAGGTCCACGTAGCGCACCTCTGACGGAAAGATTATATGCACGGTTTTGTTGTAGGTCACTTCCAGTCCGTGCGGCGGTATCATGCGGTCAAAGGTCAGCTTGCGGGTCAGACCGTGATACAGGTCGCCGTCCGCCTCTTTCTGCGGATAGATTTCTTTGCTCAGAGAGAGTTTCTGAACCTCTTCCTGCTTCACTTCCTGAGCCGGTCTGTCACTTCCGTTTTCTTCGGCGGTCTTGTTTTCCTGCGCTTGGGCAGATACGATGCCCATAAACAGGGCGAACATCATAATTACTTTTTTCATTTTACTTTGGATTTAGTGGTAATAATAAATTGATAATTTTTTGTTGTTAATTTCTGTCCTGATACAGCATGACCTTGTATCCGGCTTTCAGATGTACCTTGACGGTACGCATCTTCTTGGCTATATACTGGCTTGTGCCCTGTATCAGCCCCTTGCCCAGATCGGAGGCGAGCTGTGCCTTCGCATCGGTGGAGATGTTGATGCTGCTGCCGAGTGATCCGCCCATGTTGGCGGCTACCTCACGGACTGCGTTCATTTCCATCGAGTTCGGGATGAAGATTCCTTCCTGTCCGTCCGTGTCGTAAACGGAAAGCTCAACCGGAATAATCGTCCCCTCATGTTCCAGCGAAGTGACTGCTATGCCGAGACGTTCACCCTGAATCCTTGCCGCTCCGACAAGGACGGCATTGCGTGGGATGATTTTCTCCGCAACCGCCATCGGCTCCAGAAGCCGCAGCCGGACAGCCTGCCCGTCCGTCACGCTCTGTGCCCCATAGACACATGCCGATATGGTGTTCTTGTCCGATACCGTACGGCTTCCCACTGCCGTGTGGAAACCCATGTTGCGCTCCTGTGCATACATGGCGGCAAATTCCGCATTGCTCATAGGCTGTGCAAGGGAGGAAACCACCTGTCTGGTAACCTGCTTGACCGGCATTGCCGTATGCTCTTCCGCCTTCCGTACCGGCGATGCCTGTGCTGTCTGTTGTCCGTTCTGACCACCCATATATTTGGATGCCAGTTCATACGACTTTTCCATAAGCACCACCTGCTCGTCCATCGAGGAACCTTTTTCCTTCTCCCTTTCAAGTTCCGTTTCCAGCGAGGATATGCGCTCCATCAGCTCCTCCATTTCAGCACTGTTTCCCGAAGGCTGCTCATAGAAGTTGCCGAGCGTGGCGTTCAGGTCACGGTAGGCGGTGGCCGATGACCTGATTGTCTGCGAAGCCGGCGATGATGCCGTATCCGTATCACTTCCGCCACCGGGACTGGCAAGGTCGAAGTCCGGATTGTCCCCGGTCACGGAAACTTCCCGGTCGAACATGCTGCCGAGTTCCTGCATGGCATGGTTGCGGCTTGCCCTGCGTTCCTCCATTTCTCCCTGCTCGTAGGCTTTGACCTTGTCACCGATAATCTTCCTGTTGTCCTTGTCCGCATCCGGTATCTCCGTGTTGTAGCCCGTCGCACCCGGCTGTTCCTCCTTGTCGGAAGAGGGAGCGAATATCAGCCACATGGCACCGATGAAGACCAGAACCATTGCAGGCAGGACTATCATCTTCTGACGTTTCAGCCTTTGCGCCTCCGTCAGTGGTGTACGTTCCCTGTTCTTCTTTTCGGGGCTGTCCCCGTTCTCTTTTCTTGTTTCCTTATTTTCCATCCTTATACTGTTTTATAAAATTGTGATGAATCTTGCCGCCGCATTCTCCCTTTACGGGGAGCTGTCCGGCGTGTCCGATATTCAGTTTCCGTCCGTCATCACGTCCTATATCGTACAGCGACTTTCCGAACGTGTAAAGGGCAAGCGTGGCAAATACGGCCAGCATAGCCAGTATGATTCTTTTCCTTGTCTTTTGCGGAAGTCCGTCCAGATAGTCCTTCAGTCCGGAAACTATCCGCTCTCTTGTACCGCGGATTTTCTCATGTGCCATCCGCAGCGGTTTCATTGCTTTTTCTTTCATTCCATTATCTTTTGACGGTTTGCAGGTCCTTGTTCTCTATGATGGTGAACCCCTCTATCGTGAATCCGTTGGGATTGTCGTCAGACCGCGAAGCGTTCAGCAGGCGGCAGGTCGTCACGAGGCTGCGCTCCGTGACGTTGCTCTGACGGATTATCTGCTGGGTGGCATAGGTGGTCGCACGGTAGGGATAATGCTCGAAATCGCACACCACGCTGTCCACTTTCAGCACCTGCGTGATATTGCCGGCAATGATGCGGTTGTAGTAGCCCTTTTCCGCAAAGTCCGAGTAATAGTTATACACGCTGCGGTCTGCCAGCAGCAGGGCACGTCTCACATTGTGCTCGATGGCGCTCTTCTCCGGTGACAGGGTAAAGAACAGTTCGTGAAAGCGACGTACATGCTCGCGGGCTTCCGCAGGACGGTTCTGTGAAAGGTCCTGCGAGAGAGCCAGCATCAGGCTCTTGCCGTTGTCCAGCACATAAATCTTTTCCCTCTGCTTCTCCGCAAAGCGGTAGGAACTCCATACGCTCCACACCGTTATCACGGTACACAGTGACAGGAAGACGATACCGAACAGGCGTATCTGCCTGAATGATGTTTCTATATTCTTCAATGACTTGAATTCCATATTACTTTATCTGTTTTTAGTTGTTCTGTTGGTTTATTTCAGCAGCTTGCCCACACGTCCCGTCACGTTTCCGGCGGTGGCACCGGCAACACTGCCTGTGAATCCGGCGGATTTTCCGGCTACCTGATTGACGTTGCGTCCATAGTTGCCCATGCCTCCGGCCTGAATGATCCAGCCCGATACGGTCGGAATGGTAAAGTATCCGATAATCCCGATTATCATGAATACGATATACACGCCGTCGCTCGAATCAAGAGAAAAGTTCGGGTCCGCCTGCATACGTTCGATGTCGCTTTGCAGCATCAGTACCTGTATCTTTGCCAGCACCGTACTGAACATGTCCGATACGGGAAGCCACAGGTAAACCTGTATATAGCGGCAGATCCACTGCGTCAGCGTGCTCTGGAAACCGTCCCATACCGATATGGCGAAGGCTATCGGACCGAGTATCGCCAGCACCACGAGAAAGAACGTGCGTATGGTGTCTATGACAAGACCGGCAGCCTGGAACATCAGTTCGAGTATCTCGCGGAAGAAGTCACGCACGGACTTTTTCATGTTGTACATGCCCCGTTCGATATACATTCCCGTCATGGTCACCACGTCCTCCGGCGACCAGCCCAGTTCGTCCAGCTGCCTGTCAAATTCCTCGTTGCTGACAAGATAGGCGGTTTCCGGGTTGCGCATCATCGCCTCATGTTCAAGCTCGTCTTTCTGCTTGCGGTATTCGTTCATGTCCAGCGTTTCCGCCTCCAGTATCTTTGCCGTTCCCTGAACGATGGGCGACATGACCCCGTTGAGCGTTCCCAGAACAAGCGACGGGAAAAGCATGATGCAGAATCCTATTGCAAAGGGGCGCAGCATGGGGAACACCTCTATCGGTTCCGCCCTGGCAAGTGACTGCCACACACGGTAGGCGACATAGAACAGCGCACCCAGACCGGCAATCCCTTTCGCGACACCGGCCATGTCCTCGCACAGGGGCATCATCTCCTCGTAAAGCGAGCGGAGTATCTGATGAAGGTTTTCAAAGTCCATAGGCTACCAGTATCTTTCGTTTGCATTTCCGTAAAGACCCAGCACGCGGTCAAGGTCGTTTTTCTTTTTCGCACGCAGATAGCTTACCGAAATGTTCTTGTTGGTATAATAGCCGACAAGGTTCCTGTATCTTCTCATTTTCGAGTAGCAGCGTTCCACCACGTCCATGCGTTCCTTGTCCGTCATCGAGAGTGTGGTGATGTTCACCACATTCTTCAGTTCCGTCAGCACGTCATTGCTTTCCTCAAGCAGCTTGGTATATCCGAACGCGATGGCTCCGAGTTCCTCCACGGTGAAGTTCTCGTCACGCATCATCTTCTGGAAACTGTTCACATAGATGTCCGTGATGTCGCCCACCATCAGGATGGTCTGCTGTACCTTTCTGGCGTCTTTTACAAGATTGTTCACCGATTTCAGCGCGTCATAATACTTCTTTCCCTGCTCGTAGATCTTGACGGTCTCCTGAAAGTTCTTGACCATATTCGTTGCGGTGGTCGAGGTATGCGCCACATTCTTCGAGGTGTTTATGATGCTTTGCGCAATGTTGGACGGGTCTATGACCGCCCATTGTGCGCTTGCCCTGCCTGTGTAAAGCAGGCACAGGCAGAAGATTGTCAGAATTTTTATTCTCATTTTCTTTCTTTGGATTTAGTGGTCATTATCGGTTGTCATTGTCTGTCTTCCGCGTTGTCTGCTGCGGGAGTGGCCCTTATATAGTCCCCGTTCGGCGAGAAGGTCAGGATGTCCGTTTCCTCATTGTACGCCACATCTATGCGGAATCCGGTATTCATAAACAGGTTTCCGTTGTCTTCCATCTGCAGCAGATAGGTTTCCGGCTTCAGCTTGCGGCTTATGCCGCTGCGTTTGAATACGGTCACCTTGTACGCATTTCCTTCCTTGTAGATGAGCAGGTCGGGTTTGCTTTCCACGCTTTCCCAGTTACCGCAGATGCTTTCGCGCACGTCCTTGTCCTGTTCCATGTCACATGCCTGCATCACCAGTGATGCAAGTCCTATCAGACCGCCGCAAAGCAGTCTGAGCTGGGATTTTGTAATCTGAATGTCCATACTTTTTCTTTTTTTGATGTTACTGTTGTTTTCTTTGTTATTTGCTCCGGTTCAGAAGCCCATTCTCCTGCTTTTCGGCCTGCAAGGGCGGATACCCGGTGCGGGGCGGTCCGGATTTTCCTTCCTTGGCTGTACAGCCTGTTTCTCCTTCGGCTTGCCGAACAGCTCGTCCGCGTCCGACCTTCTGCCCGTCATTCTCGAAAAGCGGCTGTCCAGTTCCCTGTATGCCTGTTCCACCTGCCTGAGAATGGTTTCGCGGGGAGCCTTGCGGTCGATTCCGTATTTGTCAAAGAAGCCGGGGTTGTAATGTACCGGGTCGTCATAATCTTTCCTTACGGTCATGCCTCCGAGCAGCAGAAGTTCCTTGTAAAGTCCTTCGATATACACTCTCGAAGGACTGCCGCAGATGCTTTCGTATGCCTTTTCCACTGCACGGGTAAGTCTTCCGCCGACTTTTCCGGCATCCGGGACTTCCCCTTTCTGTCTTTTCTCGCTGTACTGCCTGCCGTCCATTTCCTCAAGTTTCTTATACAGCCGGTAGTCTTCCGAAAAGCCGTACTGTTTCTGGATGTCTTCCGGTATGTCGGCACCGTATATGAGGAACTCCTTGAGCCGGGTGGCATGTCTTTCCGTTTCCTGCCTTTTCTGTTCGGCTCTCATGTATGCGTTGTCCATATCCATATTGTCAGTTTTTTTATTCATGAATCTTTTTCATTTTTCAGCCTTTCCGTTCTTCTCGCCTTCTTTCCGCAAGCTGCCGGATGGCTCCCTCTATGTCACCGCCCAGTTTTTCCGCCAGGCGGTAAACCTCCGTCTTTTCCGATTCTTCCGTCGTATAAGCCAGATATTCCTCCGGACTCACTTCCGTGGCATAGACTGCCGACTGCGTACCGCCAAGCCCTATCCATACCTCCTTGTAGAGCCGCGACGGATTGTTGGCCATGTTGATGGAAAGAATCTGCGACTTCTCCTTTTCCGTCAGTCCGAGCAGGGTCTGTATCTGGTCGAACTTGTTCATGTACTTCCTCTGGTCAAGCAGTATCTTGCAGTCGGAATTGTTGATGATGCTCTCCTTGACCACGGGCGATGAGATGATGTCGTCCACTTCCTGCGTGACGACAATCGCCTCGCCGAAATACTTTCTCACCGTCTTGTACATGTAGCGGAGATATTCCGCCATGTTCGCCGACGAGAGTGCTTTCCAGGCTTCTTCCACAATCAGCTGTTTTCTCACTCCCTTCAGGCGGCGCATCTTGTTGATGAACGCCTCCATGATGATGATGGTCACCACCGGGAACAGTTCGCGGTTTTCCTTTATGGAATCAATCTCGAACACGATGAACCGCTTGTTCAGCAGGTCGATGTTTTCCTCCGAGTTCAGCAGGAAGTCATAGCGTCCGCCCCTGTAGTATTGCCTCATGGTGGTCAGCATGTTGTCAATGTTGAAGTCCGACTTCTCTACCTTGATTTCACGTCCGGCCAGTTCACGGCGGTAGTCATCGCGCATGTATTCGTAAAAGGTGTTGAACGAGGGGACGATGCTCCGGTCTGCCTTGATACGCTCTATGTAGGCGTTCACGGCGCTGCCCAGCTCTCCGCTTTCGGTCTTTGATACTTTGTCGTCCTCCGATTTCCAGATGGTCAGCAGCAGGGTCTTGATGCTGTCCTTCTTCTCCACGTCAAACACATAGTCGTCGGTATAGAACGGATTGAACGAAATGGGCTTTTCTTCCGTGTAGGTATAATACACGCCGTCTTCGCCGTGTGTCTTGCGCCGGATCATTTCGCACAATCCCTGATACGAGTTTCCCGTATCCACAAGGACAACGTGCGTTCCCTGTTCATAATACTGCCGGACAAGATGGTTCATGAAGAACGACTTGCCGCTGCCGCTCGGTCCCAGTACGAACTTGTTGCGGTTGGTCGTGATGCCGCGTTTCATCGGAAGGTCGGAAATGTCGATGTGCAGCGGCTTTCCCGTCAGACGGTCCACCATCTTTATGCCGAAAGGCGAAAGCGAGCTGCGGTAGTTGGTCTCTTCCGTAAAGAAGCATACCGCCTGTTCGGTGAAGGTGTAGAAGCTCTCTTCGGCAGGGAAATCAGCGGCATTGCCGGGTATGGCCGCCCAGAACAGGGTCGGACAGTCAACGGTGTTGTGCCGGGGCATACACTCCATGCTTGCCAGCTGGCTGCCCACATCATTTTTGATGTGCCGGAGTTCCTCCGCATCATCGCTCCACGCCATGACATTGAAATGTGCGCGTACCGAGGTCAGCCCGTAGGAATGGGCTTCGTTCAGGTACTGGTCTATCCATTCACGGTTGATGCTGTTGCTCCTTGAATAGCGGGACAGGGATTGCATGTTGCGGGCGGACTTCTCGAACTTACGCAGGTTCTCCTCGCTGTTGTCCAGTATCACATACTGGTTATAGACATGGTTGCAGGGAAGCAGCAGTCCCACGGGACTGGCAAACGAAAGACGGCAGTCCGAGCGGTCGGTGGAAAGACGCTCATAGCGGCTGTCGGTAGCCACCTTGCCGGGCAGGTCCTCCGTGTCGGAAAGCGTGTGCAGGCACAGGTAATTGTCACCGATACGCATCCCCTTTGCCGAAAGGTCGATGTCCTGCAGGGCGACGTCGTTTTCAGACATCAGCGAAAAATAGCGTTCCAACAGTCCCTTCCTGTCGTCTGTGCCGACTATCTCATCCGTACCGAGCCGGCGCAGTCGGACAAAGCCGCTGTCGTTCATGATACGGGCGAACTGTTCCGTTGCCTCCAGAAACTTTTCCGATGTTTCCCTGTCCAGTTCCTTCGGGATGATGTGCCCCCTGCACAGCGTGCTGAAGTTGCTCTGCATCCGGTTGCGTTCCCTGGTCGTTTTCGTCAGGTACAGGTAGCAGGTGTGGCGCAGATAGGGTCGCTCGTTGAAATGACGCTCGAAGCTGCGCGAGAGGAAGCTCATGTCCTCCTTTTGCAGTTCCGGTCTGTACGTCTCACGGATGAACCAGTCCTGCTTGTGGACGATGGAGAAGTCTGGCAGCACCTTGATGGCCTTGCACCAGCACCCGTGTATCGCCTCGTACTCCGCACCCGTGACCGTGTAAAGCTCCGGCAGTTCGACTTCGTAGGCGACCGTCAGGTCGGCATCCTTTGATACGATGCAGCCGTGTTCCACTGCAAGCAGGGGGAACTTGTTTTCCAGTGTAGTTATTCTTGATACGTTTCTCATATTTTATCTTCCTTTCTTTTTCGTTTAAGCAGTCGGGCAATGCGCCGACGGTTGGTCAGGTAACGGGGATGGCTTCTTGCGGCACCCAGTTTCATCAGCCCGTGTTCGCCGTACCGGGCATTCAGCGCGAAGGTCTGCCATACAAGGACGGAGGCGCCTGCCGCACCGATGCCGATACATATCCACTGGTCGGTTCCGACCATATAGAGGATGACGAACAGGACAAAGAGGGCCAGAAGCCCGCCCACGAAGATGAACAGGTATTGTGCCTTTAGTCCCTTGAACTCAACCGAACGGCCGATACCCTTGTTGATCGGATATTCAGCCATACCGTATATTAAAGGAAGAATGAACGGAGGATTGTCGCCGCCACAATCAGGAAGATACACGCACCGAACCACGAAGCGGCGGTCTTGCTGGTGTCAGGATCACCGGACGAGAATTTGCCATAGACCTTTACGCCTCCTATCAGACCGACAACGGCGCCGATGGCGTATATCAGCTTCGTTCCGGGGTCAAAATAGGAAGTGACCATTGAAGTGGCCTCGTTGATGCCTGCCAGTCCGTTGTCCTGTGCGAAAGCGGATGATGCGGCAGCGATGAGAAGTGCTGCCGAAAGGATGATTTTCTTGCTGTTCTTGATGTTTCTGTTCATAAATACTTTTTGTTTGTGCCGTCAAAGGGTGGATAGTCCTTCTTCCGGCGGTTCATACTGATTTTGTTTTTGGTTTAGTGGTCTCCCTTTTGGTTCCACGGACTTGGGACTGTCCGTTCCGGCAGGCGGTTACCTTGTATCCGCTTTCCGGGGGTCGGTACTACTGTTCTTTCTTCATTCCTTTTTGGTTGTCGTTGCATATTTGCGGATGTCAAACTCGTCGATGTTGTCGGGTACCAGAAACTCGACTTCCTGCTCTTTCAACCGGATTTCAATCAGTCCCTTGATACGGACACTCATTTCGGTGGAGCCTTCCATAAGCATGTCATACAGCTCCGTACCCTCCATTTCGACAAATACCTTTGCAGCCTGTTCACGTTCCGTCCGTGTCGCATCCGGATTTCGGGCGGTCTTGACGGCCTTTTCAATCTCGTCAAAGCTGCTGCCGGAAGCCTGACGTCTGTCCGGGGTTTCCTCTTCCGGTTCACCTTCGCCGTACTCTACCTCTTCAGGAGGTATGTTGCTGAATACTTCGTCGAACTTCTCTTCCGGTACCCGTGCCGTCTTCCTTTCGGCTTCGTCGGCAAAGGTAACATCATCACTCTGCACTTCCTCGCCTTTATCCGAAGTGGCAGCTTGTGGCTTCGGTACGGTAGTCATTGTCCGGGTTACCGTCATTCTGAAACGGCTCTTGCCGATGATTTCCGGTGCCGTGGCAGTGGAGGACGCATCCGCCTCCGGGCTGCTGTCCTTTTCCTCCGCATGGAGTGACTTCCAGATGCCTGCCAGTTTCCCGAAGAAGCGGAACAGCTTCGTTTCCATGATCCGGTCATACATGAGCAGGAACACGAACCATACGTTGCAGGCGACCGATACGGTCAATAGGATTGTGGTCAGGCTCATGGGCGTTTTCCGTTGTTTATGTTGGACTTATGTTTCTCACTCGCGCATTTTCTGTTTTCCTGTCTTCTTTTCATCGTTTCATTCTTATGGTTGATATTCCTTTTCATAATTCTTCTCGTACAGGCTTTTTATTGCCTCGTCGGACTGCCCGAAATGCAGGGTCAGCACATGGTCGATGTAGGCCGACATCGAGAGCCGGTCATGT
This sequence comes from Bacteroides sp. 43_108, assembly GCA_001915545.1. GTDB lineage: Bacteria > Bacteroidota > Bacteroidia > Bacteroidales > Bacteroidaceae > 43-108. Next base: position 20,394 of record MNQS01000105.1, read on the forward strand.
CCGATGACCCGTATGATACGCCTGATACGGTTATGGTAATCACGGCGTATATATGTCATTTTCCCGTCGCGTGCCCGCATCCCGGACTCCCGGATGAACAGCCGTTCATACTCCTTTTCGCTGTATTTGCCCCTTGCCGGTGAGGACGACACGATTTCCACGTTCGTCTGTATCCCGACGGTAATCATTCCCTTGCCGCTGTCATGCGGTCTTGCTTTTCTTTTTTTATGTTCCATTGTCGTTGATTTTTAGATTAAATCTTCTCTTTGTTTCTTGTACAGTTCGTTGATCTGTTCCTTGTGCTGTTCCAGATGTTGCCGCAGTACGGTGTCCACGTAGCCGCCGACAGTTATCTCACGTCCGGCAATGTCATTCACGATTTTCAGAATCTTGCTGTGTACGTCGCGGCTGATATAGACACACTGGCGGGTTTTCAGCTCATTGCGGCGCAGAAACATCATATAGTCTTCCTCCTGCCGTTTCCGTCGGCTGCTTTCCCTTGACGTTTTCTCCTTTGCCGCCGGCGGTTCCGTTCCGCCTGTACTTTCTTCGGCCGGAACGGCAGGAGGTTCCTGTGCAGGCCGTGTGTTGCCGTCCTGCGTGCGTCTGCCGATAGAGGCGATCAACAGTTCCTCGTCAATGTCCTCCGTATTCACTTTCCTGCTGCCCATGCTCAACGCCCGGTAATGATTTTACATATCTCTTCCGAAAACTCGCGGATGCCGCTCCCTTTCAGGAGTGACGCCTCAGTGGGGAATATGGTCGAGCGGAACACGCTTTTTCGTTCTTCCGAAAGGTCGCGTCGGAATTTCTTGCTGTCCGGCAGGCGGGTCGAGAGTATCGAAAGTCCCATGTCCGCTATGACGTCCTCATAAACATCATACAGCCCGTTCTTCTCCCTGCCGTCCACCATCGTCCAGAACAGGTACAGTCCTTTGGTTTTCGACCGCCCCGTCGTCATGAGGTTGTTACGGAACATAGCGGCGAATTGCAGCGTGCTTTCCACGACAAAGCGGTCGGCGCTCATGGGGGCGAAGATATAGTCCATTTGCGACAGGGTTTTCACCACGCCGTTGCTTTTGAGCGTTCCCGGCATGTCAAAAAACACGATGTCCGGCTTGACCGCTTCCCCGCTTATCAGCTTTTCCGCGTCATCAAGGGCGTTTACCGCATCGCTGGCAATGACCGGGTAGGCATTCCTTTTCAGCTTGCGGAAATGCTCGCAGGCGAGTGCCTTGAAGTACCGGCTCTCGTCAATCAGTTTTGTTTCGCGCTCACGGAGTCCGTAGATGCTGTGCTGCGGGGCATCGCAGTCTATCACGGCTACATTGTAACCTTTCACGTTGTGGAGATAGTTGGCGGCAAGCGCCGTAATGGTGGATTTTCCGATACCGCCTTTCTGTGTTGCGAATGCAACGAAGATTTCATTACTCATTGTCATAGATATTTAAGTTATTGATAAAATGATTTGTTGTTTCCATACAGAACCGGTGATTTCCGTTTCCGCTTCAATGAATCTGCAAACAGGCGGTTCATCACGTATCCGGTTCATTGGTGAAACAATGTTTCGGATAATTGGTGACTGACGACAGTACGTCATGAAATCATTGAATCTGTAAGTCACCGGGTCATTGAATATGCAGTTATCCGCTGAACCGGATAACCGTTTCGGCAAATGTTTGCCGGTTTGAATTTTCGGGTATTGGATGATGTCATTTCTCATATCTTCAAATCACTGTTTTTTTGAATCACGATGCAAATAAACATGGAAATAATGGAAGTTGTATCACTTCCCGGACAACTGGCAGCATGTTGCGCCGATAGGCAGCGATTGGCTTACTTAATATACTATTCCACAACTGTTTATCACCGTAACTTTGCCCCCGAACGGCAGAGTTTCCCGCTACGGGCGAAGCCGTGGGTCTGAAGGTTTCCTTTCCAATCCGTCCCCGACGGATTTTTGTTGGCTCCAGCCAACAGCAAGATGTCTTTTCAGCGGCTCAAAATGATTTGAGCATCCCTGAAAAGCACTTGCCCTTGCAGGGGGCGGGCTTCCTCTCCGAAGTCGGGAAGCCTGAAAAACCTGCGGTGGAGTGTCCCCAAGGCGGGGCTTGTGCCGTGTAACCGCTAAATCCTAAGTAATATGATTGAGAAAAAGAAGAACAGTCCGCCGAAAAAGGGCGGAAAGACCGGGAGAAATCCCAAAATCGACCCGGCGGTGTACCGCTACACCGTCCGTTTCAACGAGGTGGAGCACAACCGTTTCCTCGCCATGTTCGAGAAATCGGGTGTCTATGCCAGATCCGTATTCCTCAAGGAACACTTCTTCGGAAGACCGTTCAAGGTGCTGAAAGTGGACAAGACTCTGGTGGAATATTGCACCAGACTGTCCGATTTTCATGCCCAGTTCCGGGCAGTGGGAACCAATTACAATCAGGTGGTCAAGGAACTGAGGATGCACTTTTCCGAGAAGAAGGCGATGGCTCTGCTCTTCCGGTTGGAGCAGGACACCATCGAACTTGTGAAGCTGAGCCGTCAGATTGTAGGGCTTTCTGAGGAACTGAAAGAATGGGCGGCGAAGAATGCCGTCATGGAAACGGGATTGGAGAACGACAAGAATCAGGGGTGATGGTAGCAAAAATCAGCATGGGAAGCTCGTTGTACGGCGCACTTGCCTACAACGGGGAGAAAATCAACAAGGCAAGGGGAAAGCTCCTTGCCACCAACAAGATCTATAACGACGGTACGGGCACGGTGGACATCGGACGTGCGTTGAACGACTTTCTGCTTTACATGCCCTCACAGACAAGGGTGGAGAAACCGGTGGTGCATATATCGCTCAATCCTCACCCGGAGGACAGGCTCACGGATACGGACCTGCAGAACATCGCAAGGGAATATCTGGAGAAGCTCGGTTTCGGGGAGCAGCCTTATATGGTATATAAGCACGAGGATATAGACCGCCACCATGTGCATATCGTGACGGTCAATGTGGATGAGAACGGCAGACGGCTCAACTGCGATTTCCTTTTTCGCCGCAGTGACCGCATACGCCGGGAGCTGGAGGAAAAATACGGGCTTCGTCCGGCAGAACGCCGGAGCGAGCGTCTTGAAAATCCGCTGCACGGGGTGGATGTTTCTGCCGGTGATGTCAAGAGGCAGGTCGGCAACACTGTGAAGGCGGTATGCAGGCAATACCGTTTCCAGACGATGGGCGAATACCGTGCCCTTCTTTCCCTTTATAATGTGACCGTCGAGGAAACTCAGGGAAACGTGCGCGGACGTGAGTACCGCGGGCTGGTCTATTCCGCCACGGACGGCAACGGGAACAAGGTCGGCAATCCGTTCAAGTCCTCGCTCTTCGGAAAGACGGTCGGCTATGATGCCGTGCAGAAGAAGTTCGCCCGTTCCGGACAGGACATCAGGGACAGGAAGCTGGCGGACGTGACAAAACGCACCGTACTTGCCGTACTGGGAGAAACGTATGACAAGGAGAAGTTCATTTCCCGGCTCAAAGAGAAGGGCATCGACACCGTGCTGCGCCACACGGAGGAAGGACGCATCTACGGAGCTACCTTCATCGACCACCGCACCGGCTGTGTGCTCAACGGCTCACGCATGGGCAAAGAACTTTCCGCAAATGCCTTACAGGAACATTTCACCCTGCCGTACGCAGGACTCCCGCCGATCCGGCTCTCCGTTCCGGCGGAAGAACGCGAGGCGGCTTATACGCACGACGCTTCCGATGGTGTAGATTATCCGGGCGGCATGGGGCTGTTCACTCCCGAAGGTCCGGCGGTCAATGCCGAAGAGGAAGCCTTTATCCGAGCCATGCAGCGTAAGAAGAAAAAGAAGAAGCGCAAAGGCTTGGGTATGTAATCAGATTTTTAACCGTTAAACAATTTCAATCAAATGTCACAACAGGAAGATGATTTGAGGGCACTTGCGAAAATCATGGATTTTCTTCGTGCCGTGAGTATTATTTTAGTGGTCATGAACGTCTATTGGTTCTGCTATGAGGCCATACGCCTCTGGGGGATTGACATCGGAGTGGTGGACAGGATACTGGTGAATTTCAACCGTACCGCCGGACTGTTCCGTTCCGTCCTTTACACGAAGCTGTTCGCAGTCCTTCTGCTGGCACTCTCGTGTCTGGGAACCAAGGGCGTGAAAGGTGAGAAAATCACCTGGCGCAGGATATGGACGGCTCTTGCCGCAGGCTTTGTGCTGTTTTTTCTGAACTGGTGGATACTGGAGCTTCCGTTTCATGTCGCGACGGTCGCCCTTCTGTATATCCTTACCCTTTCGGCAGGATATATCTGTCTGCAGATGTGCGGACTGTGGATGTCACGCCTGCTGAAGCACAATCTCATGGACGATGTGTTCAACAACGAGAACGAGAGTTTCATGCAGGAAACCCGCCTGCTGGAGAACGACTATTCCGTGAATCTGCCCACCCGTTTTTATTACAGGAAGAAGTGGCATCAGGGATGGATCAATGTGGTCAATCCGTTCCGTGCAACTATCGTGCTGGGTACTCCGGGTTCCGGAAAATCCTATGCTGTGGTAAACAGCTTCATCAAGCAGCAGATTGAGAAGGGGTATAGTCAATATATCTATGATTTCAAATACCCTGACCTTTCAACGATTGCCTATAACCACCTGCTCAACCACCTTGACGCATACAGGGTAAAGCCGAAGTTCTATGTGATAAACTTTGACGACCCGCGAAGGAGCCATCGCTGCAATCCCATTCACCCGGATTTCATGACGGACATTGCGGATGCTTATGAATCGGCATATACCATCATGCTCAACCTCAATAAGAGTTGGGTACAGAAGCAGGGGGACTTCTTTGTGGAGTCACCGATCATCCTTTTTGCAGCGATTATATGGTACCTCAAAATCTATCAGAACGGTAGATACTGTACCTTTCCCCATGCCATCGAGTTCCTGAACCGCAGGTACGAGGACATTTTCCCCATCCTTACTTCATATCCGGAGCTGGAGAACTACCTCAGTCCCTTTATGGATGCATGGCTGGGAGGGGCTGCCGAGCAGCTGATGGGTCAGATTGCATCGGCGAAAATCCCGCTTTCACGCATGATTTCACCGCAACTGTACTGGGTGATGAGTGATAGCGAGTTTACGCTCGACATCAACAATCCTGAAGAGCCGAAAGTCCTGTGTGTCGGGAACAATCCCGACCGCCAGAACATCTACGGTGCGGCACTGGGTTTGTATAACTCACGTATCGTCAAGCTGATAAACAAGAAGGGTATGCTCAAGTCTTCGGTGATTATTGACGAGCTGCCTACCATCTATTTCAAGGGGTTGGACAACCTGATTGCCACGGCACGAAGCAACAAGGTCGCCGTGTGTCTGGGATTTCAGGATTTCTCACAGCTTGTACGTGATTACGGGGACAAGGAGGCAAAGGTGGTGATGAACACTGTCGGCAACATCTTCTCCGGTCAGGTGGTGGGCGAAACCGCCAAGACGCTTTCGGAGAGGTTCGGAAAGGTCTTGCAGAAGCGTCAGTCCATATCCATCAACCGGCAGGACGTCTCCACCTCCATTAACACGCAGATGGACAGCCTTATCCCGCCGAGCAAGATTTCCGGCCTGACGCAGGGTATGTTTGTCGGTTCGGTGTCCGACAATTTCAACGAGCGTATCGAACAGAAGATTTTCCATGCGGAGATTGTCGTGGACAATGCGAAGGTGGCGGCTGAAACGAAGGCTTACAGGCCTATTCCCGTCATTACGGATTTTACTGACGAGAACGGCAATGACTGTATGCAGGAAAAGGTGCAGGAAAACTACAACCGCATCAAGGAAGAGGTGAAAAAGATTGTCGCCGACGAGCTGGAGCGTATTGCGGGTGACGAGAACCTGAGCCACCTTTTGCAGAAATGATATTGTATAATGTATAAAAAGACAGACGGGGCAGATTGTTTGCCTGTCCCGTCTGTCTTATATTATTAATTTGGTGTATCCTATCTTCTTTTCAGTTCCGCTTCCTCGTCCCGCCTTATCCTTTCATTGAGGCGTTCCTGCATCTGCTCCAGAAAATGCGTGTGACTGATGGTCTTTCTTCGCTTGATGTCGGTATAGAATCTGTAGCAGTCCTTCGTTTCAACTCCGAAGAAAGAATAGAGTATGGGAGCAAGTTGTTTCAGCGGGATTTCCCCATTGTTGATGCATCCCATTTCATGGATGCCGTATATGATTTCAACAAGGTCTATGGCATTGCCTGTCCATTGTAGGGGCTGGCTGTTCTTTTTCTCTTTTCTACGTTCCACCTGTGGCGTATGCACCTGTCCGCTGCGGATCTGACCGATATATTCCAGCATCTTGCGTACAAAGGATAATGCCTTGCGTACATAGATGCTCCTGTTGTTCCCGGTATTTTCAGTCTGCAGCGTATCATGGAACTGAAGTTCTGTTTCTGCAAAGCTCAGGGCAAAGAATGTGTTTTCCGGGTTCAACATGTTACTGCAGAGTGATACCACTTCCGATATAAATCCGTTGTAGGACTCCTGTATTTCATCATTGCAGGCACTGCCGCCTATCAGTCTGAAAAAACTTGTTTCTGTCAATATGAGGTGTTCCATTTTCTTTCTGTTTTATGTTATTACACTTGGTTTGAAGTGTGCGCACATAAAACTATGGGACAAATAGCGGTCCTGCGGGAGTGTTTTTCTTTTCACATGGATATATCTTACTGATATTCAGAGAAATATTTGCTAAAAATATTTTTTGGAGCTTTTCCCGACGCCTCATTTTTTGTTCAGAATCTGAACGTACGTTCACTTTTTGAACGTCCCGGGCGTTTATTTTCCGAACGTCACCACCCGTTGGCGGGGTGTTTTCCGTCCGTAGGCTATCCGTACCATGCCGTCTTTCCATTGTCTGCTTCCCGTGCATGTCCATTCGCTTTCGGGCAGCGACGACTGGAACAGCCTGCTGCCGTTTCCCGCAATGACGGGAACCATGTAGAGGATGATTTCATCCACAAGCCGCATCCGTATCATGCCGTTGATGATACCTGCCGTCTTTTCAGTTGCTTCTATCAGATAGTTCAGGGAATCGCCGGTGTTTTCCATCCGGTTGGAGAGGAGTGTAAGCGACGTGTCTTCTGTCAGGACGCAGGTGGCAGCCTCTTTCAGCGCACCTATCCCGTACTGGTCGGAACCAAGCCATCGCCCGGACAGACCGGTTGTTTCTGCCGGACAGCCGTCCATTGTCAGGACGGCGAGTAATCGGACTTTTGCCATAGCGGTCATTCTGTTGCGACCGGAAGCCGTATATAATAAAAAAATAGCGTGCAAATTACGCTACTTCTGGTGATGGCTCTGGAAAGCCTGACAGGAATTACGTAAATGCACGCTATGCCCAGGCATAGCATAAGCATCACGCAATCGTATCCTGTCTTCAAATTTTCCAGATTTTCACCAGAAACGCCTTGCGGTCTTATTCTATACTATATCTTAGTCGGTACGGAAAACCGTGTTTCTCCGTACCGTATTTCTCCTATGTTCATGCAAAGATAGGATTTTCAGTCGAAATTTTCTCATTTTTCGCTCTTTTTCTGCATGATACCGTATTCTTTCATCTTGTTGTACAGGGTCGTGCGGCTGATACCCAGCAGTCCGGCAGTCATTTCGCGGTTCCCGTCCGCCTGTGCCAGTGCCCGCACGATGCGTTCCCTTTCCTCATTCCCGTCTTTCAGCAGCAGGGAGCTGCCTGCCTGTGCCGTACTTTCCGCTTCCAGCCTGTCGGCTCCTATCAGCCTTCCTTCCGTCAGCAGGACGGCGGAACGCACCGTCTGTTTCAGCTCCCTCACATTTCCTGCCCACATCTGCCTCATGAGTTCCTTTTCCGCCTCCTTGTCGAATCCTTCCGTATGCCGTCCCAGTTCCTCGTTGGCAAGCTCCCGGAAAAACTCCGCCAGCGGCAGTATGTCCTCCCGGCACTCCCGCAGCGGCGGTATCTTGATGACAAACTCCTTCAGGCGGTGATACAGGTCCCGCCGGAAACGTCCTTCCTCCACTGCCTTCTCCAGATTCTCGTTGGTCGCCGCCACAATGCGCACATCCGCTTTCCGCTCGCGGGTGCAGCCCGTCGGACGGTAGCATTTGGTCTGCAGCGCACGCAGCAGTTTCTGCTGTACCTCAGCGGGCAGGTTGCCCACCTCGTCCAGAAACAGCGTGCCGCCGTCAGCCTCCGCCATGCAGCCCTTCTTTCCGGCTATGGCTCCCGTAAACGCGCCTTTCTCGTATCCGAACAGCTCGGATGCCGCCAGCTCCCGTGTCAGCATACCGCAGTCTATCGCGACAAACGGACCTTTCTGCCGGGTACTCTGCGCATGTATCTTTTCTGCTACGTGTTCCTTGCCAGTGCCGTTCTCTCCAAGTATCAGCACACCTATGTCCGTCGGGGCTACCAGTGAGATACGCCGGTCGATTGTCCGGAATGCGGCACTTCTGCGCTCCAGTATGGGCATGGTATGCCTTCTTTCCGATTTGCGTACCAGCTCACTTATCCTCGGAAGCAGCTTTTCCTGCAGCAGGGTCTTGGGGATATAGTCCTCGGCTCCCAGCCTCATGGAGCTGACTGCCGATGCGACCTGCGCATAGTCGGTCATGATGACAAACGGGTTTCTGATACCCGCTTCCCGCATCCGCTCCAGCACTTCCGTACATTCTCCGTCGGGCAGACGCAGGTCCGACACGATGATGTCCCCATCGTCCAGTTCCTCCAGCAGCCTCCGTGCCCCGGCACAGTCGTATGCCGTGCGGGTCTTGTAGCCTGCCTTCTCCAGCATTCCGCAGACATGGTCGCGGAATACCGGGTTGTCCTCTATCACTATTATTCTTCCCATACCGTTTTCTCCATTTCCTTTCGGGCGAGCCGGATGATCGTTTCGCCCTGACCGGTTACCTTTCCGATACACTCCCTGATTTCTTCTGCCGTCCCGTTTCCGTGGAGCACGTCATACAGCTCCTGCAGCGGCCCTTCGGCATGTATCAGCATCCACGAGCTGCGGATATGGTGTATCCAGTAGTCCAGCCTGTCCCTGTCACACCTTTCCGCTTCCTCCCGTATGGCGGCCATTTCCTTCTCCGTTTCCCTGACCAGACATTCCAGCCTCTGCCGCTTGTCGCCGTATGCGAACAGCGGACCGAGGTCTATGCGTGGGGTACTGTCCTCGCCGATGCATTCTTCCGCGGCTGCCAGCAGTTCGTCGATGGAGAACGGCTTGTACAGCACGGAGCCGAAGCCAGCGTTTGCCAGCTCCTCTTTCGTGATGCTTTTCGAGCCGGTCACCACCATCACGGGGATGGTGCGTGAGTTGCCTATGTCCGACGTGCGGAGCAGTTCCAGCACCTCGTAGCCGCTTGCGTCCTGCATCTTCAGGTCCGTGGTCAGCAGGTCATAGTGTCCCTCGCGCAGCTTCTCCGCCATTTCCCCCGTGCTCGTACAGGTGTCGCAGTGCACACCGTTCTGCACGAATATGTCGTGTATCATCCCCAGTATGATGCTGTCGTTGTCCAGCGACAACACCGAACATCCGCCCAGTCTTGTCCGCTTCGCTGCCGCCTTGCGGTCTGTTTCTCCGGCTTTCTCCGCCTGGGGCAGCGGCAGCACCACGCTGAAGCGGCTGCCCGTGTTCCGTATGTTCTCCACCGATATGCTGCCCTCCATCAGTTCCGCAAGGCTTTTCACTATCGACAGTCCCAGTCCGAAGCCGTCCTGCGTGGCAGCATTGCTCAGCCGCTCGAACGGCTTGAATATCTGTTCCCGTTTGTCCTTGTCTATTCCTCCTCCGGTATCTTCCACCGCAAGCGTGAATTTCCCTCCGGCATACAGGGCGGTCAGTGTCACGCCCCCGCGTTCCGTAAACTTCAGTGCGTTCGACAGCAGGTTGCTGCCGATACGCAGTATCAGGTTCCTGTCGCCCATGACCACCTCGTCAGCGGCGTTGTTCACCCTGAACTCCAGCCGTTTCTCTTCCATCCGTGCGGCAAACTCCGTTTCCAGTGTTTCTGCCACTCCCGCCAGTCTGAACGGCTTCACCCTGACGGTCTCCTTTCCGTTGTCTATGCGGTAGTAGTCCAGCAGGTTCTCCATCAGTGCCCCCATACGCTCTGCCGACTGCCGTATATGCTCCGCGTGCAGCGCCGTTGCCTCCCGGTTCCCGTCCTTCAGTATCAGTTCCGCATTGCCGCGTATGGCGGTCAGCGGTGAGCGCAGGTCGTGCGTCACCGTCTGCATGATGTTCTGTCTGCTTTTTATCAGCTCTTCATTCTCCCGGACCGACCGGCGCAGGCTCTCTATCAGTTCCTCTCGCTGTTTCCTGTCTCTGGTGCGGCGGCGGATGTCCCTATGGACTACCACATACAGCAGCACCGCACACAGGACACCTGCCGCCGATATGCCGCATATTAGTACGAATGCCGTTTCTCTCAGTTCCGCCACCCGCATGTGCCTTTCTTCCATGCGTTCCGTCTCGTCCTGTCCGATTTCCCGTATCAGCCTCGAAAGGTTCCGGTTCAGTATGCTGTTGCGTATTTTCAGTGAGTCCGACAGATGGGAGAATGCCTGTTCCTGCTCTGCCAGTGCCGTTCGCATCTCCTTCTCAAACCGCTGCATCTCCGCAATGTGTCGGGTGTTGGGCCTCGTGCTCACCCGTGTGGTCGTGCGTGCCGGTTCTTCTTTCTTTTTCTTGCGGAACAGGCCGAACAGCCCGCCCCGTTTCTTTTCCTCTTCCGGTTCGGTGCGTTCCGTCACTGTCGTTGTCCGTACCGATGCCGTTTGCTCCAGTCCGGGCAGGTGGCGTTCCAGCAGGCTGTCCATGCGGTACGCCGTGGTCGGCATATCCACCATCCGCTCGATCAGCCTGCGTTTCTCGTGCAGCAGCCTTACTACCGTGTCTATCCTTGCCGTCTGCGCCGGTTCTCCGTAGTAGCCTTTCAGCCGGTCTATTACCTCCATCGTGTGCGATTCCCGCCGGTCGTATGTATCCATGTCCGAGTCGTCCCACAGCATTGCGCGGTCATTGTCCAGAAACAGTGTGATCAGTCCCCGGTATGCTTCGCTGGCGGCAGCACGCTGCATGAGCAGGCTGCGTTCCTCTGCCTCCGCCTGCTCGAATACCTGCTTTTCGTACCATACAGCCGTGATGATGCCCAGTACGAGCAGTCCCAGTATGAGATAGCCCGACAGGATTTTCAGGTGGAGGGATTCCTTCCATCTTGAAAATGTATTGTTGTTCATGTATTTTCGGATTGTTTTTTAGGCGGTAAGTTAGTGGAACCTTCCCGAAGGGATGTTCCAGATTCTGATAAAAATCAGTACGCGTTTTTATTGGTTCCAGAAATCCATCCTGCGCTTCTCCCATTTCTCATGTCCTATGGCTTTCAGCTCGCACGGACTCATTCCGGTCTGCTTCTGGCAGAAGTCCGCAAAATTGCTTGCCGAGCCGAAGGCGTTGCGCTCGGCTACTTCCTTCAGCGGCAGTTCCACCCGGTATTCCATATCCTCCTCTATGCGCCTTATCCGCTCCCGGCGCAGCCACTCCGATGGCCCCATACCGTAGTATGTTTTGAACTTGCGCCGCATCAGCGAATAGCCCATGCCGCACAGTCCGGCAAGTTCCTCCGCCACGAATGTGCGGTGGCTGTAGTGGTTCACTGTCATGCGGAATACCGCCTTGTCCAGTTCCGGCAGCCTGCTCTCGGCGTATGCCATATCCTTTTCCTCTATGCGGAAAGTCTTGCCATACAGCTTGTTGCGTCTTTCCCTGAAGAAATAGTCGCATACCCTGTTAGTCATCTCGTTCGTACGTGCATGGCCTTTCAGTGTATGCAGCACGTCGCATAGCACCAGCATTTCCCGTGTCCGGTATTTCCGTTCCCATGCATCCGTCAGTTCATTGCACATGTAGCAGATCACTTCATACTCGCGTGAGCGGCACAGCATGAGCATCCATGCCCTGAAATCCCTGTCCCTTGCCGACGGTGCTTCCTTATCCTTTCGCAGTGCGCTCACTGCCGCCAGCATCAGCTCCGTGTCATTGCCGTACTCCGCCAGCCGTATTCTCATCTTCGGCAGCGAGTGCCGTTCCTTCACCGACTTCCGTATGCTCTCCGCCAGTTCTTCCATCCGTTCCCTGCACACTTTTGCCCTGTATGCCTCCGCAAGCACCGCTTCTGTAATTCTCAGCTTCATCTTTCTCTGTTTTAATGGTTTATAATGGTTCTCCGGCAAAAGTAGCGTGGAGTCGCTGGACTATTGTTCCAAATCCTGACAAAAATCAATGCACGGTTTTATTGTATTGTAGAAATGGGGTGTATGTTCTTATAAGTGAAATACAGTTTTTTCTGGTAGGATTATAGATTGGGACTGATAAAGTAATACCATACTCCGGTAAAATAGAGCAGGTCTCCTGCAATCAGTGCTGTAAGCCGTTGCTTGAATTTCAGGTCATACTTTTCCTCCTTCAGCCTTCTCAGTTCCCTGAACATATCGCTGAAGTCAACAGGGGTCCAGCTTAGCAGGTGGACAGGCAGCAGAAGAATCATACCTGAAAGGCAACTCAATCCATTGTTCATATAAAACGGGGCAAGCAAAAGCATCGGTATCAGTTCCCACCACCGGTAACTGACATTCCTGTTCTTCTCTCTTTTCTTGTCGAGCCGTGCTTGCTCCGCACGGGCGGCGGCATCCAGCCTTTTCATAAAGGCTTCCTCTTTCTCTTCCATGATGTCGGCTATCACCTTGTCTTCTACACCGCGCCGGTACAGTTCCTCTTTCGCCTGCCTGACTTGCTTATCCGAATATTCTCCGGTAACATTGTTGGCTATCATCAGCAACTCATTGGTATCGTATTCCTTGATTTTCATTGTTATCTAATTTAATCTGTTTCACTTTTTTCCCTCAGTTTCATACATTGACTTAGGGAACAAGACTGAATATCAATATATTGACTTTTTTTGATGAGCAGTTATTCTATAAATAAGCTTTTGAGTAATATATAGTAAGTTGCAAATTGTATAATTATGGAAATCAAATAGATACTATAATATTGCACATATTTTTTCTCTTTGTCAAATTGCTTGAAATACTTTCTGTACTTGTCGTTCTTAAATAAAAAACATTTATTGATATAATACATAAATAAGCCTATGGCTATCCATAATGGGAGAAAAAATAAACCATTGGGATTAAAAGCAATTATCAATAAGTTTTTT
>MNQS01000105.1:33706-102378 GCA_001915545.1 Bacteroides sp. 43_108
TATAATTATTATTCCATTTCTTCAACCTAATCCAATACAATGGATTAATAAGTCTGTACAAAAAATAGAATAGTATTTTATATGTACAATAATAAATCACATTATAGTATTTCTCCATTAAATCTTTCATTCCATTAACTTTATATGTATAAGATATGTTGTAATTTATCTGAACTGATAAAGGATCAGCATCAGAATAAGTCCTACTGTTGGTACTATATAGCGGAGGCTTAATACCGCCTTGTCTGAATATTTGGTATTGTATCTGTTGTTTTGATATTTTTCCAATAAAACGTTTATTCTTTTTTTATTGTAATGTAGATAGATGATAGGCCAGGGCAGAAAACAGCCGATTATCCCTATTATTATTCTTGTTCTCCCGGATGTACTGGGTAAAAAGAAATCTCCAGTTAAAAGAAACGACAATATTAGCGCAGCAAACAAATAAACCATTGTAACAACTTCAGCCAATACACATGTTGCCCCAAAACGAGGGAACTCCTTATTTTTTAAGCAAACCATATAATACCTGTAAAACAGGTAATCAATAATCTTTTTCATAAGCTGTTGTTCTAAAATCTTGATTTATTTTTGTCAGTAATAAGTTGGTGAGCAACAGTGTTCTGCTGTTGGTTTTACCATGTTAGCGGACTATTATCTCTGCATATTATATGCTGTCTAAAACATTGTCATAATCTACATATCCAACCAAAGTATCTCTGAAAATGCAGTCATTATTTTGAGATATATCTGTTGAACCTTTCCAACTTATTGATCCTATGGAAAGAATAGATGTTAATATCAAAAGAAACAGTTTCATATCATATTCTCTATTATCAGTAATGGTTCAGCAGGGAACGGCTTACCGTTATCCTGCGTTGTTATCAGTATTTTATCTTTTTCATTATTTAATCTAATGGTTCTTAGTCTATTGTAGTTAAGATAATTATTCTAATTGTGTGTCTGCATTCATTTCTTGCTCTTTGCTTTCCCTTATCCCAACTATCTCTTTATAGGTATCAACCACAATCTGATGGGATTCCGTATTGAGTTTCTTTGCATATCCTTGAACAATAGAATTTATTTCACGATAAATCCAGGCAGCTACAATCAGTATTGCAAAGACAGCCAATATTTTCTTTATAGGTTTGTAGCGTAGCAGATAGCCCAAGAAGGCAAACAGGATATAACCGATGTATATACACCCGGTATTGAGCGTCCTGCCAAAATATTCTTGTTTATGACGTTGCAGTTCATTTGACGTTTCCCATGCACCGATTGCGTGCTGGTACAATTCTGAATGTGCTATAAACATCAAACTGTCTTCATTGGCAGCAGGATGAACGGCATATTGATATACAACTCCAATTTCTTTCAATCTGTAGCTGTCATAGGCTTTCGATGCCAGGGTGTCCGGAAGTATTGAGAGCAGCAGTCCGCACGTGTCAATATCAGCCTGAAAAGATGTTTCAAGAGAATCTATCTGTGTTGTCAGCTTAGTCTTGGACATAGACATAGGCTTTTTGTTCAATATCTGTTCCATGCTTACACCGTACTTGTCTGCCAGTGACTGGGGATAGCTCTGTTTCATTTCAACTTTTTTTATGACGGATATGACCATCATCTGTGGACGCACAAACCAGTCATAATAATAGGTCATTGCCGACAAAGGCAGGACAAGAACCAGCCCGATTGCCAATGTACGGAAAAAGCTCGTCCACTTTTCTCTGTCCATAGCCCAGAATACCAGAAAGGTTGCAACACTCAAACTGTATGGAATCAGAGATGTAAATGCAGTCAGTCCCAACTGTACACAAAAGCCAAGTGCTTCTTTTGTGTCCAGATCATAAAACGTGCCATTGTCCGCTTCCTTGATTACAAGTCCCGTAAAGCCACATACCGCAGCAATGGAAAAAATCGCAATAAAATATATGCAAAACTTCTTCAAATGTTTCATATTCATTTTACTGATAATGGTTTGAAAAGAAACGGCGTAAGACGTTATCTTTTCTTGTTAATAATATATTTATAGCCTCTTGAAAGTTATATCATCCGACACTCCCAATTCTTTCCGTTTAACTTCAAAGTCCTTTTTACTGAATGCCCCTAACTTGTTTTCTTGTGCTTCCCATGCTTCTTGTGTGTTATTTACGGGAATGATGTAATACTCGGTTGTATTCTTATCATAACGGGGTAAGGAAATGCCTATGCTGTCCCTCAAAGCACGATATGCCTTGACAAGAATAAAATCATTGTCATATCCCACTGCATAAACACTTGCTCCGGTTATTCCCGTATAAGGCGCATCATCATCGTTTTGTTGGTGATAACACACATCCATATCTTCTTTGGTATCTACTGCTATCAAATAATAGTTCCCAGTAAGATGCCGTTCATATACGAACCCGCAACTTTGCATTAGGGGCAACAATAAAATGATATAACTGTTTTCATGCGCTCAATTATTATTAATGGTTTGGTGAGGAACAGCGTTAAGCTGTTGGCTCGACCTTGTTAACAAAATATTATACCCATTCTAATATTGGGTTAGATTTATGAACAAGATACTGTCTGTTACCCGGAATTGAAAACATTATTCCAGTAATGTAATTTCATACTAAAATTCTTCTTTACTTTCCAATTCCACCTTTCCTCTGGAGTAAAATGCAATGGCAGCCCTCAACTCCCGATGGTTACAAAAATAATCATTCAGATGGATTCTCTCGTTGTAGTTATGGTTAGTACGGAGAAACAGATCTACATGCGTATATCTACCATGCACTACCACATACTGGCAATACAAGATTTTATTCCAAAGCAACAGCTTTCCTTTGGGAGTAGTGATTCCCTGTTCACTGATTCGGATAACACGGTGCCAATGCCTGATACCCTTCACCATGAAATAAAAAAATAGGCCTACGGGAATCCAAAAAATCAGTCTTTCGGACAGCATGTCCCGACAGATCCATATATAGGCGGTACACAATCCGGCTTCCACAAATGTACTGATTTTCTTTCGTGGAATGACCAAAGGTTCAGAAAGATTGAACATACAACTCATACCAATCATAATTTAATACTGTTTACATGGTGTTTAAACACTCCTCTTTTTACTATACTCAACTGAACTTTTGTCCTCTACTTCTGATACATAGTATTCTTTGTTCATAGACTTTCTGTTTTTGTTAATGGTTAGAAAGGAGCATCGTTAGATGCTATCTTTCGTTGTTACTAACTTATTAAATCTTTATTATATTATTTTCAGCCAATGCCGATGTGTTATCATGAAATAAAGCAATACAGCTAAAAATGGGTAAACCATCCAAGAGATAATGGACGATAAACGTTGGCTTTTAAACAATAAAGGTTTTTCTCGTATTATCTCAATTCCTTTTCCCTTTCTTACATAATATCTATTTAAAAGATAATATAGAATACAAAATATTGGAACAAAGAAAATAAACGGCAAATCATAATTGAAATTCTCTTTTATCAATGGATAAATCAATGCAATTATCGGTAGGAATAGTATTCCACAGAATAGTAATACTGTTCTCTCATGTGGATCTTCCAACTTAAATTTATCCCTATTGTATATAAAGAATTGATAATACATCGCATCAAAAAAGAATTTAATCATAAAAAATTATTAGTTTTGTTAGTAATGGCTTGACAAGGAGCTGCGTTAGCAGCTAACTTGGCATATTAATAATAATCCAACAACTACGATTTTCAATGTTGTTATTCGTATAAAAGATTCACATTCAGTAGAGGAATACTCTCTTTCAAATCTCCCTTACTTCTATGAATTAAGAATGAAACTGATACTGTTTCAAATTCAGAATCTTCAAGAATATAAGGGGTTAAGTGTACTATTTCACCTTTGCCATATAATGAAATTTTTGTCCATTCTTTTTGTGTAAATTCCGGCCACTTTCTTAGTGCATATCCTGGAATTAAGCTCAATTCTTTTATGTCTTCTTTTATGCGAAAGCAACCTTCTTGGCTGAACTTCCGTCCCAATAAAGGACGGATAGAGTCTGTATCTTCAGTACTGTAAATTGGATATGAATATGGATGAATGCCCCAAGTTATTATGATTATTTCTTCTTCAAATAGTTCGTCGATTAGCTCTGTGTTTGAAAATTCGTCGATTAAATCCAATTTCTGATTGCCATACTTTCGAGTTATTATTTCATTCATCTTCGGTAAGTCCACAAGACAGAAACCGAGATAATCATAAGAATCAAAATATTTGTCAAATATAAAAGAATCCGATTTCCCATTTACTTTCGTTTCTGAAAAATAAAAGTAAATAGTGACGATTTCAACAGGTATTGGAAGAACATCTATGACTGGTAATGTTTGAACTGGCTTGTCTTTGAAAATCTTGACTCCTAAATTAAACTCTCCTTGTAAATCAAAATTAATTCTATATTCAGGTAAATTTCCATTTGAAGAGAACAATCTTATATCCGACTTATCGTTCATATATACCTTCCCTAAAACTTCTTGATTTATCAGTTCACCTAATATAGAATCACTAAATGTTAATTGATTTTCAACTTTCTCAAACACACATCTAACATTATATTGACCCGATACACTATTCATAATATTAGGTATAGCATAGCTTATATGGTCTATACATAACTGTAAATTACCTATTAAGTCACTGCTACCTCTAAAAGCTATTGTTTTTATATTTTCCATATTGAGTATTATATGTAGTTGATTATATATGAATCTTGTTACGAACTTAATTATTATTAATGGTTTGGTGAGCAACAGCGTTAAGCTGTTATCTCGACCTTGTTAACGATTTTATTTCACAATCATAAATTCATTTCCATATGGATAAAATTTTTCATCTATCCATAGTTTGGAGTAGTCTGATAATTTGTAAATTTCAGGTTTATACAGATTCAGTACCTTATCCAAAACTCTTTCTCGGAATATTATACCATCTTTATATTCTATACTATTCAAAACAAAGAAATTCTGTTTGATTGAATTGTCTTTCAGTTTCATATCAGGATATACTGTAAAACAAGTACCTAGTTTTTTCTGAAAGTCACTTTGATATGTTATGCCTTTTCCGAAATGAAAAGAATCGTTGTCAAAATGATTTATACGTAAAGCGTAGTATTTTTTATCTGTTAGAGATTCGTTCTTCTTGTTTACGACCTTGACGGTTGCAATATCATATTTATCAACGAACCCATTTTCTTGAAGTAAAGACAAAAACTCTTCCGACACGATTTTGAGTTCTATACTGCTTTTATCAAGAAAATCAAATTGCAGAATTCCCGGTTTTTTGTTGCATACGAGGTATAAGACATGAGGTAAATTTTCTCTCCATCCATCCTTGTTTTTCCACATCCATTGCCCGTGGTTTTGAAATTTTTGTCTTTTACTCTCATCGTAGGTATCACAAACATCAGATTTGCCGTACTCCAATAATCCTTTAGGCAGTTTATCAATCCCATAGTTCCAAATATAGAGTTCTTCTGTCTTCATAATTATTATCGTTAATGGTTCAGCAGGGAACGGCTTGTCCGTTATCCTGCATTGTTAGCGAAATTTATTTATATACAAACAGGAACTATGTCAAGTACAGCTTTCTACTTCCAACTATTTTCCTTAGCCAGTGAGGGGTATATTCTATACTTCGTGGGAATTTGCTGTAAAAGCTCAAAATCCAATCTAATTCCTGAAAATAACTTGGGATTTCATCAAAACTATCATAATTAAAATCCAAATTGTAAGAATTGTTTGAGCTAATGACCATTCTTAGAGAAAACCAAGCGCCTTCCTTTGGATAGTACATATACATTTCTTTTCGTTTCAATCTAAAATCCTTGCATATATTGATGGTCGCCATCGTCCCAATTTTTATCTTATCCCCAGTAGAAAAGTGCAGATTTAACATACTGCTGGTGCATGATACAAATAAAACATCTATAAAATCCCATTTTATCCCAGAGGGTATTTGAAGTAAAATAGCATCTCTAATATCATCAAAAGATATTCTTTTATTTGTCTTTACTAAATCTAATTGATGGCGGACAGGTATGTCAATCAAAGGAGTTGCACTTTTGCATACTGGCAATGACAGGTATTCGACATTTGGATTTTGAGAAACTTCCCATACCATTTTTACATACCACAACCAATATTCCTTGCGCTTCTCCACATTCCCCGTTTCCACGAAAGGATTGCTGCCAGAGCAAGCTATCGAGCCTATAAAATCCGCATTCCAACTTTCAAAGTCGAAAGCATCATCATCTTCACCATCATAATCCTCTATTGACAATATGGAAGCTGCATCGTAATGGATTGCATATTCCAAAGCTATGATAGCCCAACCTGCCATGCCTTCGGGACTGTCTGCGGATTGTTCCACATAATTGCGCAGCCGTTCTATTGAGACCAATATGCTTTCGGTAGTTCCTTTATTCTTGTACAGATAACTGTCCATTTCCGACAAGACATCGTATAACAGGCTTTCTGCTCCAAATTCTTCTGGAAAGCAGGAACAAGCTTTTTTGCAGCACTCACACAACACTTTTTGCACTGTCTGGGGGTTGCCTATTTGTTTCATCAAATCAACACGATAGGATAAAGGCAAATGCCCCATGCTGTTTTGATTGATTATTTTTTTAAGTTTTTCTATTTGCTGTATCATACTGGTTTCTGTTTTCGCTAATGGTTAGAAAGGAGCATCGTTAGATGCTATCTTTCGTTGTTACTAACTTTATTATTTTTATAATTCAATTGAATAATATAATAAAGCAAATAAAATAATAATTATACAGATTGGTACAAGAAATATCATCCAATCCGCAATTAATTTATTTCTCAAACAGCCTTGATATTTCTTTTTAAGTTCTAAGATTTTCTTATCACTATAGCGAAAACTCCAATATAAAACAAGTATAAGCTGAATAAGAAGAACAAATAAAATCGGATAAAAATCCTCTAAAAACCAGATATATCTATCAATAGTATTAACCAAGTAAACATAAACTATTAGAAATATCACATCTAAGCAAAATGATAAATAACATATTGATGAACAAAGTGGAGGATCTCCATGTTTATCATACATTCTATATAGTCGATAAAAAAAATAATCCATAATTGCTATTGTTAGTAATGGGATGCAGCTTGCCGCCGTTAGGCGGAACAGGTGCTTGTTACCCACGTAATTTATTCTTTGTTTCTTCGATTTATTTGTATATTACTTATTTCTGATTTTCCGCCAAAACAACGTAATTCTTCCACATTTGGATTATCTAATACTGCATATACAGATTCTTTTGTCATACTTTTAATGCCTGACATATATACTTTTCTCAATTTTTTAGCATTTACAAGACTTGTAATATCAACCAACTTGTTTAGGTCGTCAATATAAACTTCGGTCAAATTGTTTAGATTGGATAAGTTTGGTATCTTAGTAATATTGGCCAACCAAATCAACTCAAGCCTTTCAAGTCCCGTGAGTGTACTAACAAATGAAATATCATCCAATTTAGATATTCTAAAAAGTCTTAGTTGGCGCAAAGTCCTAAAATCACTCAAAACCGTCAAGTCTATTTTTGAACCGTCACACCACCAAATGGACAAGTCATTAATAGGCGTTTGTTTTAAGAAAGACAAATCCTTGTTCTTGACAGCCCTTAATTCCAACTTTTTCAATTGACTTAGTCCTACAATAGATTCAAGATTCTTATCTAATTTCCCGAGAAAGAGGGATTGGAGATTTTTGAAACGCAAAAGCCATTGACAATCAAACACAGGTTTACCATTCTTCAAAACCGCATCTATATACAAATGCTCCAACCGGCTTGATAGTGTTTTGATAAAAGAAAAATCCCTTAAATTATAAATGTCTAATATTAACGATTTTAGATTTGACAAACGTGAAAGAATCGATAAGTCAGTATTCTTATATTCAAATCTGCCTATTTCGATATTTTGTACATCAGGAACAAATCGTAGGAAATCCAGATTCCAACCATTGAAATCATCCTCATATCCAGAAGTTTTATCAGCCCCTCCATATACACGAAAAGAAATATCAGGACGTGATATAAATATGCGATTCAACTTTTCAAGAACCGTATCAGGAATATAATCGCTTATTTGAACTCTCTTTATAAGTTTATCCTCGATTATTTGCTGAATTACGGATTCTGTCACATCATCTACCATGTAACCATCTTCGGGAAGTCTTGGAATCCTTCCAAAACTGCGAGAAGTAAATATTTCAATTTGTGTTCTAAACATATCTTTACTACGTGGGTAATGGTTTGCAGCTTGCCACTGTTAAGTGGCACAGGTGCTTGTTAGCAACTACATTAATAATAAGTCTTTTCCATTTCTACAACTTCATTTGCATTTTCATCCCAAAAGAGTGTTCCACATACTTCGCACTTTTCATTTGCCATATTGCTTTCCTCTTCAATCAACATGTCATAACATGCAAAATCTTTACAATTAGGGCAGGTTATGGAAATAACCACTCGACCTTGCTTTTGCTCTAAAGTTGATAACTTCCAAAAATCAGATTTTATAGACTTTAGTTTTTTGGCATCTTTTTTATAAGCCACCAATATGTTATAAGTGTCATTTTCTAAGTCAAGCAATACAACTCTTGCCCCAAGCTTTTCCAATTGCTTATCAAAATAGGATAACGCAAAGGGAATGAAATCACCTCGTTTGGGTTCTTCTATTTCTTGATTATATTTTTGATAAACTTCATCTTCGGATACAACCAATTGTACCCCCAACATTGATTGAAGTCTGTTGTTGAAGAAGTTATACAACATTCCTTGTCTATCTTCTCCACTCCAATCCACTATTAAGAGGAAATTTTTATCCACTAATTTATAGAACAGGCTTTCATCGTCTTTAATAGTCTGTACATTCATTTCCATAAGTTCTTTTTCTCCAAGAACTTTTGCGAGCATTGTTTTATAGTTCATATTTCTTATTTTTATTTGTTGCTAATGGTTTGGTGAGAAACAACGTTAAGTTGTTTTCTCGACCTTGTTATAAACTTATCTTATTCCTTTCAACTCCTCTTTCATTTTCTCTTTTAGGTAAAAGAACAACAAAACATGCCAACACAAGTCAAAGGAGAATACGGCTTCTTCCTTTCTCCCTAATGCCTGATAGAACTTACATACATTCCGATATGCCATAAAAACAAATACAAGATAGATAGGCACCAGCATACAAAGACTTAATACCAAGACACAGACAGCTATCAGTGAATTTCTACAATAAGCTTTGTATTGTATCAATGCTTCTTCGTAATCGGAATTTTCCCAATAACCGAATGTTTTCAAATCCTCAACGCTCCAGCCTCTTTCTTTCAATAAATTAATAGCATAATCACGAATTTCATCATCATAGCCGTAACGCTTATAATTTTTTACAACATCTATTAGCTTATCATTGTCAAATCTCTTTAGAATATCAGAATCTTCCATAAAAAATTGTTTTATTGTTTATAATGGTTCGGAAATAAGCACCGTTTAGGTGCTTCATTTCTTTGTTCAAGGCAGTTTTACCCACCATGCACTATTACATATTTATATAGAACTTCAATTTTTGACTGCTGTTTCCGGCAGAAAGGGGTGTGAAGTTCTTTCCAGCACCCGGTTCGTTTTATTACAGCTCTTATCCGTATTTCATTCATTTTTTTGTTCTCCTTTCTTCTATTTTATGGGATTTTACTGTTTCTGTTCACGGCAGGGCATAGCTATCCCATATTGCTGTCATGCCGATTTTTCCCGGTGTATGTCGCAATGTTCCAATACAACCGTATATGTGATGCCGCCACTCGTTACCGTAGTGTGGCTGTAAAATCTCATCCGTCCGCAATGCTCGCAGAAATAAGGGTTCTCGTATTCACTTTCTGCCTGTTGCACTCCGGCTTCCTCTATCTCGCTTTCATCCCGTCCGAAGTATTCTTCCGGCAGGTTGCCTTTGTTGGAGTAGAAGCCATAATACCTCACGATGCGGAAATAGCGCAGGGGAACGTGTTGCAGCAGCCGGGGAAAGAACTCACGGTAATGCAGCGTCAGTTCCTTTTCCACCGGGTTTCTCCTGTCGGGTGAGTTCTTATAATCACGGTATCGGAATGAAATGTTCTCGCCGTCCATTGCCGTAATCTTGTACTCGCTCAAACATGCCCGCTTGGAATACCTGCCCACATACTGTATCACCTGCTCCGGCATTTGTATGGGCGGTTCCAGATGCACAATCCAGTCCTTTCTGTTCGCCACCCTTTTGATGAAGCCCATAAACTCCATGCGGTCGTGAAAGTCATGTTCCAGCCTGCCCGCATCGAACAGTCCTATCAGCGCATTCTCAAACTTGTAGCGGAACACCCTGCGGATAGAGGGGATATGCACGTAATCATGTTCGGGAACGGCTATTTTACCTTCGCTGTCGATGCCGCCCCACGACATAATCATGTGGGTGTGTACATGAAGCTGCTTTGTTTCCCCATAGGTGTGCAGCACGGCAATCACCCCGGTTTTCAAGCCGAACTTGTGCATCATCCAGTCTTTCAGCGTGTCTGCCGAAGTCCGCATCAGAATGTTCAGTATTTCTTTCTTGTTGCGCTTCACCAAGTCCAGCAGGATATGCGGCAAGGTCATCACAACATGGCGGTGCGGCACTCGCAGCAACTTTTCTTTCATGCGTGCCGCCCATTTCAGCGTATCACGCCAGCCACATGACGGGCAAAAACGGTTCTTGCAGCTATGACTGATTTCCCGCACCTCCCCGCAATCGGGGCAGACGTATGTGTCTATTCCCAAAGCGGCTGTACGGCACACACGGATAGCGTTCACCGCCTTGTACTGTTCGGGGGTGATGTACTCCGCAGGGTGCTGTGCGTACTCGTCCCACCAGCGGTTGAAAAAGTCCGCCAAGCGATATGTGCTTTCCCGGGAACTACACCTTCCTATGTAATCTATCAAATCAATCATTCACTACCGTTATTTTTTTACATTTGTTTATTTGTTTGTAAGTTGCTGTATATTAGTTGTTTTAATTTGCCTTGAATTTGTTTATAAATGCACCTTTAGGTGTAGGATATTTCGATAACCGACACCCGGTAGGTGTGTTTCCTGATCTCTAATAGCTGCACCTTATGAATCATCCAGTGAATCAAGCGGATTGGGTATGCTTGACTTGTGTGCGCTCGTTACATGAAGATAGATTGAGGTAGTCTTGATGTCATTATGCCCCAGCAGTTCCTGTATGGTTCTCAGGTCTGTTCCTTGCTCCAGCAGGTGCGTGGCAAACGAATGGCGAAGCATGTGTACATGTACCCGGTGCTTGATTCCGGCACGGCTGGCGGCTTCTTTCAGTATCTTTACCAGCGCACTTGCGGAATACTGTTCTCCGGGTGTCTCTCCCTCGAACAGCCATTTCTGCGGACGGTACTCCTTGAAATATTCCCTCAGATCCTTCAGCAGCTTTTCCGACAGCAGCGAATACCGGCATTTTCGTCCTTTGCCCATGATACGCACAAGCATCCTTTCGCTTATGATGTCCTTCGGGGTGAGGTTCAGCAGCTCGCTCCGCCGTAATCCGGCTGAGTATATCAATGAAATCATGCAGCGGTGCTTCCGGTTCGACAGGCACGCGAGGATACGGGCCACCTCATTACGGCTCAGCACTTCGGGCAGTGACTTGTATTCCTTCGCGCGGGTAATGCCGCCATAGTATTGGCGCTGTCCGCCCTTTACCTGCTCGTAGTAGAACTTGATGGCGTTGATGCGCATGTTCTGCTGCGATACCGATATTTTCTTTTCGTTTACAAGATAGAGGATATATTTGTTGATGTCAGCCACTTTCAGGCGGTCGATGTTGCGGCCTTTATGGTATTCCATAAAGTCGCTGAAATAGGCACGATAGGTTTTTATGGTCGATGGGCTGTACCGTTTCCGCTCCAGTAGTTCAAGATAGCCTTCCGGCAGTGTGTATTCCCTTTTGGGTTTGGGATGCCTTACATAAACTCTGCTGTAATCAATATAGGCGTGCGGGGAATAGCGGTCGTAGAAATCCGATAGCCTGAAAATGGCTGCCGGTATGTAGGCTGAACCATTATCTGCCATTTCCACATCGGCGTCCAGGACGAGCAGCTGAGATATGTCTCCATTGCCTGCATACTCTATCCGTATGTAGTCCGCACCGTCCTTCTTATCTTTGTACAGAACGATGTTTTCTCTCTGTCGCTGAACATTGTCCATATTGCTGAAAGTAAACTCATTGCTGCAAATATAAATAAAAGGAACGTAAAAACCAACTGATTGGTTGGTTTTATTGTGTTAAAACTCTGCACTTGTAGGATATATAGGAACCGTTCTGGTTGAAAACCCGGTTTCAGGCTTTAATCAGCGAGTAGATGAAATGTAGTTTTTTTGACAGTTGCTTGATATTCAAACCTTGAAGGAAAGAATGTTCAAAGGAGATACCGAAAAATACTTGCCAGAACATCGAAGCGGCTTCTTCCACATCCACGTCCTGCCGGATTTCCCCATTCTCTTTTGCCCTTTGGATGGCGGATTTCCATAATTGGTAGTTCTGCTTGAATATGTCAGCTATTTTCTTTTCCGCATTGGGATAATATAACCGTACCTGCATCAGCAGATGGTAATAGTAAAAATTGAAGCTGCACCCGTATGGATTACTGTTATCAAGCAGACGTCCGAGGTTGTTCATGGTTCTTTCCACTCCGGCTATATACTGGTCGATAAACTCCGGGAACGAACCTGCTGTAAATTGGAACTTGTTTTCCAACTGCTGGGTATGGAATACATATTTGTCCACAACTGCCACGAACAAATCCTGTTTGAACGGGAAATAATACACCAGTCCGGCTTTTGACAGGCCGCAGGCTTTGGCTATTTCCATCTGGGTTGCTTTCTCATAATTCATTTTGGCGAATACCTGCAAGGCCTTTTCCAATACTTCTTCCCTGTTTGTAAACATACGCATCCATTTTTGTTTCAGTTACGAAGATACGGATTTTCTCTTTTCAAACAGTTGTATGCCAGTGTTTTTTTATTGTCATAAAATAAAACGGATGTCTTGTAATACATTTCTTCATTGAAAAAAGTACGGGCGGCCGCCTCGCTTCATGCAAAGGCAGTCGCCCGTGGTCATTACCGGACAATGCGGAACTACAGCTTCATGCCCTTCGGTTCCGTCAGCCCCGGTCTTCCGATAACCAGATGGCTGCGCACGAAGTCCGCGTGCGGGCTTTCCGTCTGCTGTTCCGTCTGTTTCTTCTCGCTGCCTTGCCGGTTCTCTTCCGTGCTTTCCGGCGTCGGCGGAGCCAGCTCCAGCTGTATCTTGCGGTCCAGTGCAGCGAGTTCTGATTTAAGCTGTTTCAGCTCGTCCTCCTTCTTCCATGTCTTTCCGGCAATCTCCTGCAACTGCGGGATTTCACGCTCCAGCGTGGCGATCTTTTCCTTGTACTGGTCGATGATGCCCGGTATCCTTTCCAGTGCGTTCAGGAAATTCGTGGCGGCGGCATGTGTGTCAGCCATTGCCAGATGCCCGTTGTTGTAGGTGTACTTGTAATTGCCTTCTATGACAAAGCGGTTGTCGATAAACTCCAGACCTTCTTTGAGCGTCCTTTCGCTGACCACCTTGATGGGGAAGCCGTACAGTTCGCCCACACGCTTGTACTGTCCGCCGGTCGTGGCGTTCTTCGCTATCTCCTGCAGGCGTTTGCCGATGGATTTTTCATCCGTCTGTTCCAGTCCGTCCACCCGTATCGGATTCAGGCGGTTGCCGTCCATGTCGGTCTGTACCGCTGCCGTAAACTTTTCCCAGTCTTCCGTCATACCCCTGGCTTTCTCTGTCGAGTCGGACAATGTGGCGGTTTTGGATTCAAGTTTCCGTTCGGTTTCGCGTCTGCCCTTGTTGAACGATTTGCGTTCACCCTCCAGCGAGGCTATCTTTTTCTCCAGCTTCGCCTTCTCCAGCAGGTCGGTGTTTCCCGACAGTATCGCCATGTATTCCGAAAAATTCATGCCCGATTTCTCGTCCATCGCTCCCTCGTCTATGGTTCTCGCGCCCATTGCGCCGCTCTTCAGCTGACTGATGAACGTCTGCTTGCAGTGCAGCAGGTTGAACTTGTACGAATCCAGTGATTTTTCCACCGCATAGATGATGACATCCACATTATTGCCGGCAAAATGCTTGGCGATCTCGTTTCCCGCACGCACACCACGCCCGTCACGCTGTGCAAGGTCGGACGGGCGCCACGGTGTGTCAAGATGATGGATGGCCACACATCGTTTCTGTGCGTTCACACCCGTACCCAGCATACTCGTCGAGCCGAACAGTACACGCACCGAACCTTCATTCATGGCGGCAATCACCGCCTTGCGTGCCTTTTCCGTCTTGCACTCCTGTATGAACCGGATTTCCTGTGCCGGTATGCCGTGGTCCTCCATCAGCTTGAGCTTGATTTCGCTGTACACGTTCCAGCCTTCTCCCGTCTGGTAGGTTCCCAGATCCGAAAACACGAACTGCGTTCCTTTCTGTGCTTCATACCTGCGGTAGTATTCCGCTATCATCCTTGCGCAGTGGCTCGCTTTGTTGTCCGGGTGGTCTTCATATTCCGGGTCTATCATACGCATGTCCAGTGCCATCTTCCTTGCGTAGTCCGTGGCGATGAGCATCTTCGCCTTTTCCTCCGTTTCCGACAGTTTTCCGCGTCCCAGCAGTGTGGCGTCGCCCGTCTTGGCAAATTCCATAAGCTGTTTGATGAAATATTCCTGGTCGGGCGTGGGCGGTATGTTGTGCAGTATCTCGTTCTTGTGCGGACGGTCCACGCCCACATCCTCCGCCGTGCGGTAGTCCGTGATTTCGTTGTAGAACGCCGCCAGCTCCGGCACTTTGATGAAGTAGCGGAAGCGTTCCTTCTGCACGATGTTATTCGTCACATTGAACTCGAAATCCGTCGTCTTCTTGGCGAAGATTGCCGCCCATGCGTCAAAGCATCGGATATCCTGCCTTTCCAGCTCCTTCGGACGCAGATACTTGAAAAGCAGGTACAGCTCCGTCAGCGAGTTGCTGATGGTCGTGCCCGACAGGAACGTCGCTCCCAGATCTTTTCCCGTCCGCTCCTGAATGGTGCGGATGGCAAACAGCAGGTTCAGTGCCTTCTGGCTGCCTTCCGAGTTTCCCAGCCCCGCCACACGGTCATGCCTTGTGTTGAACGTCAGGTTCTTGAACTGGTGCGACTCGTCTATGAAAATATGGTCGATGCCCATCTGCCTGAAGTCCACCACATCGTCCGTCCTCGACTTTATCGCATGTTCCACCTTCTCCAGCTTGGCTTGCAGGTTGAACTTGCGTTTCTCCAGTCCTCTCAGCATCGCACGCGACACGTCCTTGCCCTGCGAGCGCAGCACTTCCAGATTTTCCTCCACCGTATCCAGCTCTGCCTGCAGGATGCGTTGTTGCAGTTCCGGCGACTGCGGGATTTTTCCGAACTGGTCATGCGACATGATGATGCAGTCATAGTCATTGTTCTTGATGTTGTTGAAGAACCGAACGCGGTTGGCAGCTGAAAAGTCCTTTTCCGAGGCATACAGGATACGTGCGTTCGGATAGGCCGTCTGATAGGTCGCCGCAATTTCGGAGACATTCGCCTTCAGCCCGATAATCATCGGTTTGTGGGCAAGCCGGAGACGTTTCATTTCATGTGCTGCGATGCACATGATCAGCGTCTTGCCGGTTCCCACCTCATGGTCGCAGATCCCGCCTCCGTTCTGTTTCAGCATCCAGACACAATCCTTCTGCGATGGGTAGATGCTTTTCACGCCCCGGCTTTCCAGCCCCTTCATGTTCAGGTCGGGAAATGTCTGGTGCGAGCCGTCATATTTCGGTCGAACGAAGCAGTTGAACTTCCGGTTATACATGGTCGTCAGACGCTCCTTGAACTGTGGCGACTGTTCCTCCAGCCACTCAGTAAAGCCGTTGCGGATTTCGTCAATCTTTGCGTTGGCGAGCTGGATGCCCTCACTGTCGCGTGCCTTGATGTCGTTTCCGTTCTCGTCCTCGCCGACCTTCTTCATCATGTCGGGGCAGGTGTTGTGCAGAGCGTGTTTCAGCAGACTCATGCCGTCATAGTTCCGGTAATAGCCCTTTACACAGAACTCCTCCCATATTTTCATGTTCTTGTAGGCACATGCCACCGAAAACTCGTCAAGGCTCGGCGAATAGGAGATTTTCACTTCCGTGTCAAACAGATGGCTCATGTAGGCGGCATAGATGCCTGTCGGAATCCATCGCTCGCCGAAATTGAAGTCCAGTTCCTCAAAACCGATACGCTGCGGCGTGGCGGCTTTCAGGGCTTCAAGAGACTGCTCCGCATCCGCAAGCCGCTCATGTCCGGGATGGTCGTTTATCCATTCTTCCACACGCTCCGCCTTGTCTATCACGTTTCCGGCAATGAATCGGTCCTTTATCTCATAGCCCGAAACAAGCGGGTTGTAATAGATACGTCCCTGCAGGGCTCCGAGCAGTTCCTCTTCCGTGCTGTCGGTAATGGCACGCATGAAGTCGAGGTCTATGCCGCCATATCTGTTGAGCGAGGCGGACAGGGCTTCTTCGGGCGACCCGGCATTGACATATGTTTCCACCGAAAAGGAAACGGGACGCTCGAAAATGTCCGCCTTCACGAATTTCCCCTCTTCGGCACGTTCCAGTGCAAGGACGTCACGCCCGGAGGCATCCATCATCAGAAGTTTTGCATTCTGTCTGGCGTTCAGGTTACCGTAACGCATCACGAACTCGTCATAGGACACGTTCAGGTATTCACGCTGACGGCTGTCCTCCGTCCGGTTTTCCGCCTCATTCCGGTACAGGCGTTCATAGGCGTCACGGATGGATATATACAGCAGGGCCTTTTCCTTCTGGTAGCCTTTCAGGTCAAGCGGGTGGAAGGTGGCTCCATAGGGGGTGATGTCCCTCAGATACCCGACGGCGGTCCCTTCCGCCACCATTGAGCCGTCACGGTGATGGGCTTCCACCGTCCCGCTGTACGGGTGCGGTGTCAGGTCGGCAGCTTCCTCCTTGGCAGGTTTCGTATCATATTCCGGGAACAGCGAAGCGGAAGTTGTTCCCGTCTGTCCGGACTGTACGGACGGATTCTCAGCCGTAGCGGTCATGCCTTCCGGCAATGGGCTTTCATCTTCCGGCGCCTGTTCTGACCCGTGTGTCATGTCAGCCTGCTGCACCGGCCGGGAATCCGACGATGGCACAAACGCTGGGTCGAGGGTGTCCTTCATGCCGGACTTTGCAAGCAGTTCCTGTCTGTGTTTCTCCGCCTCATGCCTGAGCTGAATACGCACTTCGGGGGTAAGGTGCATCATGGTTTCGTAAAAACCGTTGATGGGCGGGTTTTCCTCCCAGTCTATATCCGCATATATGTCGTCCGGATGGGCCTGGGCTGCCGTTTCTTTGGATTCTGCATCTTCCGTTTTCACATCTTCCGTCTTTTCACCTTCAGTCTCCTTTTGCGGGGAAACGGCGGCTGCACCTGCCGTTTCACCCGTAACCTTCGGCGTAACCTGTGCCTGTTTCTTGCCGTTCTTGTCCTTTGACTTGGCTGCGGACTTTTTCTTTTTGCCCGAAAGGGCCTGATTGCGTTCCTCTTCCGTATATTCCCACAGGTCAAAGAGTGTCAGCTGCACGGTTGGAGCCTGTTCCGGCTCATGCGTCCCGGTCTCCTGTCTTTCCGTAACCGGTTGTGCCTTTTCTTCTGTCGCTGCATCCCTGTTCTCCGGTTGCTGCCGGACGGGGTCAGGTTCGGGAACTGACCTTTCCGCCTTCACTGTTTCAGTTTCCGGCATGGAGATGCTCATGGCGGATTGTACGGTCTGTTCCGCTGCTGTCCTGCGTCCATGATAAAGTTCCATGTCCAGACGTTTGCGCAAGTCCTCCGCAAGCATCCTGCCCAGGTCTGCCGCAATACCTTCCACACCTCCGCTGTGCGTATATATCATGGCGGGCTTTCCGTACGGGTCGGTACCCCTCTTCGCATCGGTATGTACGATACGTTCCGTGTGGTAGGCGAAATAGGCGTTCTCCGTCAGTCCGCCGTTATGTTCCGTCTGTATGATGGTCAGTACCCTCTCTTCCTGTGTCAGTTCCTTCTTTTGCAGGTCTTTTTGCAGGATGATCAGGTCGCTGCCGGCTTCCGTGCCCGCATTGTCGGTGAACAGGTTGTTGGGCAGGCGGATTGCCGATACCAGATTCGCCTTGCTGAACATCTCGTTCCTGACGGATACCTTCGAGCTGTTCAATACCCCCTGCGAGGTGATGAACGCCACGATGCCGCCGTCACGCACCGCATCCAGACCTTTCAGGAAGAAATAGTCATGGATGGCTTTCTGTGCCGAACGTCTGCCAAAGGATGCGCTGCGGCTGAACTCCGCATCGAACACTCCGAAATCCCCGAAAGGGATATTGGAGATGGCAAGGTCAAAATGGTTCAGAAACGGCTTTTCGATTTTCTCGAAACCCATCGTGCGGATTTTCTGTTCCGGGTAAAGACAGCCCAGCAGCTTGCCCGTCAGCAGGTCCTTCTCGAAAGCCATCACATCCGCCTGCGGCTGGTATTGCAGCACCGCATCCACGAAAGCGCCCGTCCCGGCGGACGGTTCCAGTACGCGGTCGGGACGCACCTTGCGGTCATACAGGGCTTCCGTTATTGCACCCGTAACCTCCGCCGGCGTATAGAAGGCTGTCAATACCGATGATTTCAGCGAGTCCACATAACTTTTGTATTCCCTTTCATCCCGGCTGTTCTCACGGATCAGCCGGTGCAGTTCGATGGTCGGGGCAAACAGGTCGAGGTCAGATTTCGCCCAATGGACGGCATCCGTCAGTTCTCTGGCGGGATTCAGTATGCACTTCAGTCCTCCGAAGCCGCAATACCTTTCCAGCAGCACACGTTCACGCGCGGTGGGCGTGCGCTGTTCCTTCTCCAGTGTGAATGCCGTCCGTATCGCCTCGATGTTGTCGCGCAGTTTCTGCTTGCGGTTAAATGCCATACTCCCTCAGGTAAAGGACGACGGCTCCCGTCAGCTCCGTATAGAGCAGGTCATAGTCGGACGACAGGGCGAACTGGTCGTCTGACAGGTCGTAAATGGAGAATACGTTGCCCACAAGCGGCAGCAGTTTCTCTACGAAGCCCTCACGCGCGTCTTCCGGAATCTCTTCATGAAACTCGCTTTCCACGACTTCACGCAGGATGGCGTATCGGGAATAGTGCAGGCCGTGGACGAGCGTGGACATGGCAATCTCCTGCGCACCGTCGGGAGTGTACCCCTCAAGCCTTGCACGCTCATAGGCTTCTGCGGCTTCATCGGCACGCGCCTTCACGAAGGCGGCATCGGAAGCCTGTTCAAACTTGTTTTCCTTGAGATAGTTCAGCAGATACAGACCGTAATAGGAAAGTTCGGTCTGTTCAAGATTCTTCTTGTTCATTTTTACAATGGATTTAGTGATTTGACAAATGTCCGGATATACGGGGAAGGGGAAGAAAAAGGCACCCGGTATCCCTCCGAGTGCCACCACTAAATCCAAAGTCTTGATCAGTATGATGATTTATGAACCTTGAATCAGTGGCAAAGGTAGTCCAATCCGGATGAAATACGAAATAATTTCCGCTGATAATTCATCCGAAAGGCGGATTACCCCTTACTTCCCATTCCTCACTTTCTCTTTTTGGCGGATGCCGCACCGTCCTTTCTTTCCGGAAAGACAAAACCGGTGTTGAAGTCGGCATCAAAGACCAGGGCGGCATCGAAACGCTTGCCCTGCTTGTTTTTGAATCCCTTCAGGACACCCGTCTTTCCCTTTGTCAGCAGTTCCCTGATTTCATCGTCGGTAAGCATCCTGTTGGCTTTCAGCCTGAATATGGGCAGGCCGCATTCCGTGTTGTCGCATCGTACCACCTTGCCGAAGAACTGCATCCTGCCCGTTCCGCACTTGGGACACGTGCAGTCGGAATCCTTTTTCCCGAACAGCTTTTCGCACGACAGCAGTTCTGAGGTGATGGACGTCGCATATTCCTCAATCTCCTTGCGGAACTTTCCGGCAGGTACCTCTCCGCGTTCGATGCACGCCAGTTCCTTTTCCCATTCGCCGGTCATGGCTACGTCGGCAATGCGCATGGTCTTGACAATGGAATAGAGGGCAAGCCCTTTTTCTGTGGGCACAAGGCATTTCTTCTGCCTTGTCACATATTCGCGGGCAAAGAGCGTTTCAATGACGGAGGCACGGGTGGCGGGAGTTCCGATACCGCAGTCCTTCAGTGCCTGACGCAGTTCCTCGTCCTCGATTTCCCTGCCGGCCGTTTCCATCGCCGAGAGCAGGGTGGCTTCCGTATGGAGAGGCTTGGGCTTGGTCTTTCCTTCGGTCATGGAACAGCCGCTAAGGTGCAGCAGTTCCCCTTCTTTCCAGTCCGGAAGTATCGTCTCTTCCTGTTCTTCCTTGCAGACGGCACGCCATCCGGCCTGTTTCACTACATGACCTTTGGTTGAGAACACCACACCGGAACATTCCACCGTGACGGCTGTCACGTCCTTCACGCATTTTTCCGAAAAGGCTTCTATCATGCGTCCCGCTATCAGATGGTACACCTTGCTTTCATCTTCGGAAAGGAACAGGGGCTTTTCTCCCGTAACCAGCAGTGCGTGATGGTCTGTTACCTTGCTGTCATCAACGCTTCTTCGGGTAGGCTCCGGCTTTTGCGGGATTTTGCCGCTCCATTGTGAGAGCCTGCCGATGAAAGCCAGCAGTTTTGGTATTTCCGCAAAGACATCTTCCGGGATGTATCGGCTGCCGGTTCGGGGATAAGTGACGAGTTTCTTCTCATAAAGTTTCTGCGTGATGTCGAGTGTTTGCTCTGCCGTGAACCCGTACTTCGTGTTCGCATCCTTCTGGAGTGTGGTCAGGTCATACAGAAGCGGTGTTTCTTCGATTTTCTCCTTTCGTTCGACTTTCACGACAGTAGCCGTGTTGCTCTCCTTTACATTATTATATAGGGCTGTTGCGGTTGCCTTGTCCTTCCATTTCTCCACCGACGGCATTTTCACGACTCCGTCACTGTCCTGTACTTTTGCAGAGATATGCAGCTGCCAGAAGGCTTCGGGGGTGAAACGGCGGTTTTCCCAATAACGTTCACAGATCATCGCCAGTGTCGGCGTCTGGACACGTCCCACCGAGTAGGTTCCGCGTCCGGCTGCGATGGACAGTGCCTGCGTTCCGTTTATCCCCACCAGCCAGTCGGCTTCACTTCGGGCTTTGGCGGCATGGTAAAGGTTGTCATACTTGCTTCCGTCTTCAAGTTTTTTCAGTCCCTCACGGATAGCCTTGTCCGTCAGGCTGCTTATCCACAGACGCACGAACGGGACCGTACAGCCGATATAATGATAGAGGTATCGGAATATCAGCTCACCCTCGCGGCCGGCATCGGTCGCCACAATAATCTGCTCGCTGTCCTTGAACAGTCTGGTGATGATTTTTATCTGGGCGACCACGCTGCTGTCCGCCTTGTATCCTTTTTCCGTCCTTACCTGTCGGGGAACAAGCGTGAAGGTTTCGGGAATGATGGGCAGGTTGCTGCGTACAAAGCCGTGCAGGTTGTATTCTTCCGGCATGGCGGGCTGGACAAGATGTCCGAATGCCCATGTCACATTATAACCGTTTCCAGTCAGATAACCTTCCTCTCGCTTGCCGGCACCCACGATGCGGGCGATTTCACGTGCCACACTGGGCTTTTCTGCTATGATTGTTTTCATACTGATTTGTTTTGATTCTATTTTTTATGTTTTTGGATTTAGTGGTGTGCGGGGACTATACCTTCATGCCTTTGTTTTTCTTGGGCTTTTCCTGCTGCTGCTTCTGTGCGTCATCCTTCGGGGCTGACTGTCCCTGCTGCAGCGGCTCTTTGATGTTCTTGGTCGCTTCGTTCGTCTTGCCCTCGCTGTTTACGGCTACCTGTGTCCGGCTTTCGTTCGACGGGGCGACTTTCTGGGCATTGTCCGGATTTTCATCGTAGCGGTACGGGCGTCCCTTTTCCGGATTGAACTTGACATACATGATGGCGTGCTGCCCCTGCTTGTCCGTCACGTTCTCCAGTCTGATGGTCTTGCCTGCCTTGTAGTCCGCCTGCTGCTGTTCCGTCAGGGGCTTGCCGCACCATTTGGTGATGCCGCGGATGCTGCCGTCCTCGTTCGTCCATGTGTTCCTTTTCTGCTGCTTCGCATCCTGCTTTTCAGCGTCGTTCATGTCCGGTTCCAGTTCCGGCAGTTCCGTGTTGTCCTGTTTCTGTACGGTACGCGGGGACTTTCCGGTGCCCGGCACGAACTCGACTCCGCGCTGTTCCACATTCACCTGCAGGGTCGTTACGAACTTCCTTCCGTCATTGCGTTCCACCAGCTTGTCTTTTACCGGCAGCCCCGCACGGAGCATTTCCTGCTCCTGTTTGGTGATTTCCGTCTTTCCGATTCTTTCCGGTATGCGTACCTTGCTGGCAGGGACATCGGTGATTTCGTTCGTCTTGCGGTCAATGCTGATGTACGAGGGGATAATCTCTCCGGTTTCCTTGTCCACAAGGTCAATCACACGCCCCATGTTGCCGGTAGCCTTCAGGTTCCTTTTGTCATATTCCGAGAACTTGTGTCCTTTGTATTCGTCAAGTTTCTGTTCCTTGCGGATGAAATGCGGTACAAGACCGATGCTGCCGTCCTCGTTTTTCCTGAATGACAGGCGGGCGTCCAGTTCAAAAGTTTCCTCCCCGAACTTTGGGGACACTTTCACCAGATCCGACTTGCCGTAGTTGAGCATCTTCTGCAGGTCACCGGACTTTTCAAGCTCCTCACGGTCGATGCCCCATTTCTCTTTCAGTTCCTGCCAGTTGATTGAACTCTCGTCAATGGGCTGGTAGCCTTGTCGGGTCTGAGGCTTTTCCTGCGTTTTTTCCTGTTTCTGT
Organism: Bacteroides sp. 43_108; assembly: GCA_001915545.1. GTDB lineage: Bacteria > Bacteroidota > Bacteroidia > Bacteroidales > Bacteroidaceae > 43-108. The sequence goes on from MNQS01000105.1 coordinate 56,763, forward strand.
TCCATGTTTTCCTGTTTTTGGGTTTCACCCTGTTCCTCTTTCTTCTCTTTTTTCTCTTCTTCCGCCTGCATCTGATAGGGGAATGTGTCCACCTTGTGCGGGGCAAGGATGTCCTTGTTCTGATAGGGATGCTGCAGCAGGTCCTTCATCACTCCCAGAAGTGAATCCACCTGATCCGCCGCTATGCGGTAGAAACCGAAGCGGCTGGGTTCCTTGCATTGCCGGAAGAAGTTTTTGAAAAAGTTATCGAGCATGTCGCCATGCTTGTCGAACAGTAGAAAATCCTTTGCGTTGTCCAGCCTTGCCGGAGTCCGCTTGGGCGAGCCGTCCGCATTAAGGCCGGCTACCACGCTGATTTCGCCCGTCTTTTCGTCACGGACTATCAGCACGTCCTTTTCGTCGCTTTTCTTTGCCATTTGAATAATTTTTAATTGTTATTTATTAAAGAAATTATGGATACGAGCCTTGTAGAACTCGACATCGTCCTTCTGGAAGTCCTTTACGTGTTCCGACAGGAATTTCAGCACGTCATCTTCGCTGTAATAGGTCTTCTTGCCCAGTATCTTGTAGGGCAGGGCTCCCGTGCTGCGGTAGCGTTGCAGTGACCGTTTGCTTATCTGGAGCAGCAGGCACAGGTCCTGGTTGTCAAAGAGCCGTATCCTGTCCGGCGTGTGTTCCCGTTTTTCCGGTGCTTTCAGGGCAAGCAGCATCTCGTCCTGACGTTCAAGCCTTTCAAGGATGGTTTCCATCCACTGCTCAAACAGTTTCTTTGTCAGCAGTTCCATGTTCATGTCCTCCTTCCTTTCGGCTGCCTGCCGTTTCCGGTGGGCAGTCTGCTGTTATGGTGCAGTTCTTCGAGTGTCCTGCCGTCCTCCCGGATGGTATGGGAGTCAAGAATCCTCCGGATTTCCGAGAGCCTGTACTGGCATTTGCGCCGCAGGATCACGTATCTGATACGGTGATCATCCCTCATGCGCTGCAAGGTCCGCTTGCTTACGCCCAGTTCTCTGGCGGCTTCATTCGTGTCGAGAAGCCTGTCCGTATTTTCACGTTTCATCGCCTCCCTGATTTCACGGACATAGCCGGCCACTTCTGCTATCTGTTCCATCATTGCCTTGTATGCGGAACTTTCCATCGTTATCACTTTCATGTTCTGTCTTTTTTTCTTGTTCCTGCGGCAAAGTTCAGCAATAAACAAAAGGGGCTTTAACAACTCACTACGTGGCTCACGTGAGATTTTTTTGAGAAATGGCTCCGTTACCCGGACAAACGGCGCAACAAGTTGCCAGTTAGCGGAATATGGAATCTTTTTCCGCCTGCGTCGTTACCTTTGCACGGAACTAAAATCAAATTCTTATGGAAACGGTATCTATTGAGAAAAAGACCTTCGAGGAACTGATGGCGCAGTGGGACGCCTTTGTGGAAAAAGTGACCGCCTTGCAGCGCAAGGGGGACGGGAAACGCCTTGCCCGTTGGCTCACGGGCGACGAAGTGTGTAACCGGTTACGGATAAGCCAGCGCACCTTGCAGAAACTGCGTGACAAGGGATTCATCGGCTATTCACAGATCGGGCACAAGTTCTTTTACAAGCCGGAAGAGGTCAAGCGGCTGATTCCGCTTGTCGGCATAATCCACCCCGGCGGCAAATAACCGAATATTCACCACTAAATCCGAAGTAACATGAACGAGAACAATGAAATCATCACGATGGAAGACGAAAAGGTCGCTTCCATATTGCAGAAAATGAAAAAAAGCTCCAGATGGCTCAGCGGGTTTCTGGAGAGTTACCGCCCGCCGCTTGACGGTGAGGTGTACCTGACGGACAAGGAAGTGGCAGACCTTTTACGGGTAAGCCGCCGTACTCTTCAGGAATACCGTAACGAACGGCTGCTGCCTTATATCATTTTAGGCGGAAAGGCGCTGTATCCCGAATCGGGACTGCGTGAGGTGCTGGAAGCGAACTATCGGAAACCTTTCAGATAACCTCCGAAAAAGCAAGAACGGACAACCGAATGACGGCTGTCCGTTCTTGCTTGCGTTTGTTCCGTTCTCAGCAATGTCCTCCTTTGGCTATCGGCACAAACAGCATATAGGTATCCTTCTGCTCTTTGGCGTACGCTTTCCGTAAAAGCCACGAACGGAACACATGGGTATAATAGGTATTCAGGCGGAACGCTATCGGTATAATGATTTCAAGGGAATAGACATCGGCATTCAGACCGTTTTCCAGCCGGACATACCGGCACACCTCAAAGTCATTCAGCACGTCCATTTTCAGGATTGCCCGGATAGCCGCATTTACCGCTGTTGTTGTCACATTGAACAGTTCTCCGATTTCCCATGCCGTCATCCATACATCGTTACCGGTTACGGTTACCGATTTTCCTTCTATGGTAATGATATTTCGTTTCATGATTCTTCTTTTTTAGATGTTGCATCCTTTGAACTCTTCTATGCTGCCAAGACGTGCGACAAGATTTTCCATATCCTGATTGAGCTTTTCTTTTGTAATCTTCGCATAGATTTGCGTCGTCTTGATGCTCTTGTGTCCGAGCATCGAACTCACAGTTTCAATAGGTACGCCGTTTGACAGGAATACCGTTGTCGCCGCCGTGTGGCGGCTCTGGTGCCATGTAAGGTGTTTCGTGATACCGCACCGTTTGGCTACGGCTCGTATTCCATACAGGCAGGTCATGTAATGGGGGACAGGGAAAATCCTTCCGTCCTCACACAGTCCGCGGTATTTTTCTATGATTCTTCGGGGCAGGTCCAGTAGGCGGATATTCGATTCCACGCCCGTCTTCTGGCGGTTGATGTTTATCCACTCATGGTTGTCGAAGTATGTACGGATATTTTCCTCACGCAGATTGCGCATATCGGAGAATGACAACCCCGTGAACGCACAGAACAGATACAGGTCACGGTAAAGCTCCTGTTTGGCGTTTTTCAGTTTGCCGTCCATCAGCATACGGATTTCCTCTTTCGTGAGAAACCCTCTTGTCGTTTCCTCTTTCTTGATTTCATATTCACGGAACGGGTCGCGTGCCAGCCATTCATTGTTAATGGCAATGAACACCATTGTCCGTAACGGACACACATAAAGCCAGACCGTATTGGTACAGCAGTGCTTGTCCGTGCGGAGAAACATTTCAAAATCGGAGATAAATGCCGGAGTAAGTTCCTTCAGGGCAATATCCTTCACATGGTATCGGATATTCAGGAACTCTTGCAGGTGCTTGTAAACGACCAGATATTTTGAAAGCGTGGCTTTGGCTTTCATGCCGGCTTCCACCTGCTTTGCATAATCCTCGTTGTGCTGGCGGAACACCTGCATCAGTGTATGGCAGCGGTGTTCCAGTCCGAGAAAGGCATTCTTCACTTTTTCAGCTGTCACAAAATTGTCACGCTCCATGATTTCCTGATAGTGCCTGTTGATGCTCACACGCATCTTGTCAAGCAGGCGGTTTGTTTCAAGTGCGGCTGAACTTCTTCCCGTGACACGTCCGCCTTTCGTGTCCCACAATTTGGGATCGACCGAAAGTTTGCTGCTGAATTGCGTCTGTGTTCCGTCCACTGTGATACGTCCCATAACCGGTACTGTACCGTCTTTCTTCACTGCCTGTCTTTTCAGGTAGAAGATAACTGAAAATGTACTCTTCATCGTTCTAAAATTTTTTTGGTTTCAAATTTAGTTCGTGAAGAATCCTTCGTCGCTACGCAAATCATTGAGGAATACTGCAATTCTCGTTCACGCCGCATTTTCTTGCGTGAGTTGTTAGTAACTCACTGGAAGTTAGTATTTTCTATATTCTTCCAACCTCATCATAACCTGTTTTGGGCATGGTCACGAATTGGTAACGCTGCGATGTCCTAACTTGGCTTTTTCATTGCTTTTTCTGTCTTTCATTTTTTCAAGCCATCTTCCTAAAACGCCTATCTGCCAATAACTTTGCTACATTTTTCTGTTTATCACTTTTTATTCGTACTTTTGAAACAGACTCTCTATGCGTGGGCCAGCATCGTGGTGGGATGTACCATTCTGGCAGCCGGATTCGTATTCTTTATCAACCCTTATAACATTGTGCCCGGAGGAGTGTACGGGGCCAGCATCGTGCTCCACAACCTGTTCCCGTCCATTCAGGTGGGTACGTTCGGCTATATGTTCGACATTCCGCTGCTCATCCTGTCGGTGCTGCTGTTGGGGGCGAAGTTAGGGATACGCACCATTGTGGCGGCCCTGCTCACTCCGTTGCTGATGAACACCATGTCGCGGCTGGTCTACCCTACCCGCGAAGCACTGGAGAGTCTGGACCCGGCACAACTGCTGGGAGGCAGCATGAACATGACAGACCACCTGATGCTGACGTGCATCATCGGAGCAGTGGTCATCGGTGTGGGTACGGGCATCGTGATACGCAGTCAGGCTACCACGGGCGGAAGTGACATCGTGGGGATGCTGCTACAGAAATATGCGCACATCCGTTTCTCACGGGCTATCCTGCTGGTGGACGGGGCCGTAGTGTGTTTCGGACTGGTGGTTATCGGTTTCGGACTGGGTACGGCGAGCGACTCTACGCAGCCTTCGTGGCACTTGTCGTTCTATTCGCTCATTTCCATCTTCATCATCTCGCGGGTCATTGCCTACATGATTAACGGGGCGAAGAACGACAAACTGATTTTTGTCATCAGCGACCATGAGTTGCAGGCTCTTCACCAGTACATTCTGAAGGACCTGGACCGTACGGCTACCTGCATCAAGAGTTCGGGACTTTATACGGGCAAGGACAAGGAGATGATTTTCCTCGTAGTGAGCTACCAGGAGGTGCAGGGTGTGAAACTGAAAATCAAGGAGGCCGACCCGAGGGCGTTTGTGGTGGTGACGGATGCGTACGACACCTTCGGCGAAGGGTGGAAACAGCTGCCTTCTCCACACGAGATTTATCCGGAATAATTCATTTTCCGACTTTTAAGACAGAAAATCCGACATTCCGAAAAACGCACGATTGCCATTTGTGCCGTACCTTTGCATAAACAAAAAAACTTGCTTATGCACATTCTTTTTACGCATTTCCGTCGTTTCCGCTCCGGCTTCATGCAGGTGTGTTTCTGCGTGGGTATTTTGCTGCTGGGCGGATGCGACATGATTGAATATCACCCGTACGACCTGGACATTGACGGGGAAACAGACGTGAACCGCCGGAACATCGAACGGATTGAAACGGCTACCAGAGGGAAAGAGGAAATCCGGTTTGCCGTAATCAGTGACACACAGCGCTGGTATGACGAGACGGAAGATGCCGTGGAAGCCCTGAACCAACGCGACGACCTGGATTTCGTGCTTCACACGGGCGATATGTCCGACTTCGGTCTGAAACTGGAGTTTGAGAAACAACGCGACATTCTCAGCGGACTGAGGGTGCCTTTCGTCTGTCTGTTAGGCAACCATGACTGTCTGGCTACGGGACTCGATGTGTTCCGCAAGATATTTGGCACGGAAGATTTCGCCTTTACCGCCGGAAACGTACGTTTTCTGTGCCTGAACACCAATGCCCTGGAGTTCGACTACTCGTCGGCAGTACCCAATATCCAGTTTATCCGCGACGAAGGTGACCACGTGCCCGAAGGAGTGGAAAAAACCGTGGTAGCCATGCACGCAGGCCCCTTCTCCGAACAGTTCAACAACAACATCGCCGAGTATTTTCAGTATTACCTCAAGGAAATGCCCGACTTGCAGTTCTGTGTCTACGGTCACGGGCACAATGTAAGCGTAGACGAGTTCTTCGACGACGGTATCAAGTATTACGAATGCAGCTGCGCCAAAGACCGTTCTTATTTATTTTTCACCCTCAACTCAAACGGCTATACCTATGAAGTGGTCAATTTTTAAACTGCTGCTGGCAGGAGGAATGGCCGGAATGACGCTCCTGCCCCTTTGCGCACAAAATGACAGCATCGCTCCGGCCGTAAAGGAACGTCGCTGGGACAAACGCGAGCACCTGCGTTATGATGAACGGTGGGAACGCCTGAAGCCCACTCACCTGAAATGGCAGTACGCCGGAGGAATGGGACTCAACTCGGTGGGCGTGGGCTGGGATTACGGACGCCGCTGCCAATGGGAAACGGACTTCCAGGTAGGTTTCCTTCCGGCCAAGTATGCCGAGAAATTCCGTCTCACATTTACCGTGAAGCAGAACTACATTCCCTGGAGCATCTGCTTCAAGGAGCACTGGATGGCCGAACCGTTCTACTGCGGCCTGTACCTAACCGCCATTGCGGGCGATGAGTTCTGGAAGAAAGAACCGGGACGCTATCCCAACAAATACTATAATTTCAGTACCAAGATACGTCCTTACATCTTTGTGGGACAGCGTTTCGGCTTCAGTCCTCGCCACGACCTGGTACGCCATGTCTCACTGTTCTACGAACTGAGTACCTGCGAGCTGTATCTCATCAGCAAGGTGACCAACAAAAGTCTCTCCATGCGCGACATCCTGCGCCTGTCGTTCGGTGTGAAAGTACAGCTGTTCAAAGACGAATAGACACAGCCTGCAAAAAAAGATAAAAAAGGAACGGCAGCCGTTCGCCGTTCCAAAGTTTTCGTTACCTTTGCCGGAAAGTAAACAAAGGGGTGCCCCACGGATGTGTCCGGGCTGAGATTATACCCTACGAACCTGATGCTGTTAATACCGACGAAGGGATTGTTGATTCTGACATCTATTTCCTTTCCCCGCCCGCGGGATGCTCTCTTTGGTTTACACGCTAAAACAGTATGCTTATGAAACTATTGGTAAACAACAAAGAGACGGAACTTACACAAGGTCATACAATTGCCGCACTGGCACAGCAGCTGGAACTCCCGAAGCAGGGAGTGGCCATCGCGCTGCATAACCGCATGGTTCCGCGTGCGGAATGGGAAAACACCGCCCTGAACGAGGGCGACAGTCTAGTCATCATCAAAGCAGCTTGTGGAGGATAAGACCATGGACATGAATCATTTCAAGCTGCAGTTCATCACACATTTCACCGACACGTATTCGTATCTCGACTCGGCCCGGATGGCCCTCGAAGGGGGATGCCGCTGGGTACAGTTGCGCATGAAGCACGCCTCGGACGAGGAGACGGAAGCGGTGGCCGTGGAGGTACAGAAACTGTGCCGCACGTACGGAGCCACTTTCCTCATCGACGACCGGGTGGAACTGGTGCGCAAGCTGAAGGCCGACGGGGTGCACCTGGGCAAGAACGACATGCCGATAGCCGAAGCACGGAAAATCCTCGGAAAGGACTTCCTCATCGGAGGTACGGCCAACACGTTTGACGACGTACGGGCACACTATGAAGCCGGAGCCGACTACATCGGTTGCGGACCGTTCCGATTCACCACCACCAAAGAAAAGCTCAGCCCCATCCTCGGACTGGAGGGCTACCGTTCCATAGTACAGCAGATGAAGGCGGAAGGCATCCACCTGCCCATCGTAGCCATCGGCGGTATCACGCTGGAAGACATCCCTGCCATCATGCAGACCGGCGTGACGGGCATCGCCCTGAGCGGCACCATCCTGCGAGCAGCGAATCCGGTGGAAGAGACGAAGAGAATCGTGAGTCAATTAAGAATTAAGAATGAAGAATGAAAAATTTGTGGATGTGTTCATTTTTAGACAGAAGAACAAAAGAAACATATTTTTCAAATCCTCTTATTTTCAGAATTTCATCACAAACACCAACTCACCTTTGCTGGTAAAGAAATTCCAACTTTACCACAAAGAATAACGAGCAAAGGAACCACAAAAAGAACGAAGCAAAGACAAAAGAAGCAAAAACTCCCCACAGCGATTTCGCCAAAGGCGAAGAGCGACAGCCAGCACAAAAAATCCCGTCCTCAGTTTCGGACCGAAAAGCGGAGAAGCAGAGCACGGCGAAAAGAAGCGCAGGCTGTTTGAGCGAAGCGAGTTCCTGCGCTTCCGATGAGCGAAGCTTCACAGCCGGTCCGAAACTGCAGACGGCGGTTTTTCTTTTTGTTACCTTTTTCTTTTTGCCGCCAAAAAGAAAAAGTAAGAGCAAGCCAAAAGAAAAAGTAAAAGCAAGCAAACAATAAACAAAATAGATAAAACAATGGAAAAACTAATCATTGCGGGAAAAGAATTCGAATCCCGCCTATTCTTAGGAACAGGAAAATTCAACTCCAACCAACTCATGGAAGAAGCCATCCTGGCTTCCGGCACAGAAATGGTGACCGTAGCCATGAAACGTATCGAACTTGACAACAAGGAAGACGACATGCTGAAGCATATCATCCACCCCCATATCCAGTTGCTCCCGAACACCTCGGGCGTGCGCACCGCAGAAGAAGCCGTGTTCGCCGCACAGATGGCCCGCGAAGCCTTCGGCACCAACTGGCTGAAACTGGAAATCCATCCCGACCCGCGCTACCTGTTGCCGGATTCTACCGAGACCCTGAAGGCTACGGAAGAACTGGTGAAACTGGGATTCGTGGTATTGCCTTACTGCCAGGCCGACCCGACCCTGTGCAAGCGTCTGGAAGAAGCCGGAGCAGCTACCGTAATGCCGCTGGCTGCCCCCATCGGTACGAACAAGGGATTGCAGACACGTGACTTCCTGCGCATCATCATCGAGCAGAGCAACGTACCGGTGGTAGTGGATGCCGGTATCGGTGCACCGAGCCATGCGGCTGAGGCCATGGAAATGGGTGCCGCTGCCTGCCTGGTAAATACTGCCATCGCTGTAGCCGGAAATCCGGTGGAAATGGCCGTAGCCTTCAAGGAAGCTGTCATTGCCGGACGCCGTGCCTACGAAGCCGGACTGGGTATTCAGGCCGATAACCTCGTGGCATCTGCCTCCTCTCCCCTCACTTCTTTCTTGAATGAATAAATCCTGATTTTCTCAACCGGTAGGGACTGTTCCCTACCCGCAAACAAACCCCGATTTATATGGAAAAAGAAAAAGACCAAAAAGCATACGCCCATGCAGAGAAAGCCTACATGCAGGGCACCCTTTTCCCCTTTGTAAAAGTAGGCATGCAGAAAGTGAACCTCACCCCGACGGTGACCATAGTAGACGGAAAGAAGGTAATGACACCTAATGCACCGGTGTACGTGTACGATACGAGCGGCCCGTTCAGCGACCCGAACATTGAAATCGACCTGAAGAAGGGACTGCCACGCATGCGTGAAAGCTGGATTACCTCACGCGGCGACGTGGAACAGTTGCCGTCCATCACCTCGGAATATGGCAAGATGCGCCGCGACGACCACTCGCTCGACCACCTGCGCTTTGAACATATCGCCCTGCCTTACCGTGCCAAGGAAGGCCACTGCTGTACGCAGATGTACTACGCCAAACAGGGCATCGTGACACCGGAAATGGAGTACGTAGCTATCCGTGAGAACATGAACTGCAAGGAACTGGGCATCGACACCTACATCACACCGGAATTCGTGCGCGACGAGATTGCCGCCGGACGTGCCGTACTGCCTGCCAACATCAACCACCCGGAATCGGAACCGATGATTATCGGCCGCAACTTCCTGGTGAAAATCAATACCAACATCGGTAACTCGGCCACTACTTCAAGCATTGACGAGGAAGTGGACAAAGCGGTGTGGAGCTGCAAATGGGGCGGTGACACGCTGATGGACTTGTCGACGGGTGCCAACATCCACGAAACCCGCGAATGGATTGTGCGCAACTGTCCGGTGCCGGTGGGTACCGTGCCTATCTATCAGGCACTGGAGAAGGTGAACGGCAAGGTGGAAGACCTGACCTGGGAAATCTACCGCGACACCCTCATCGAGCAGTGCGAGCAGGGAGTGGACTACTTCACCATCCATGCCGGTATCCGTCGTCACAACGTACACCTGGCCGACAAGCGTCTGTGCGGTATCGTGAGCCGTGGCGGAAGTATCATGAGCAAGTGGTGCCTTATCCACGACCAGGAATCCTTCCTCTACGAGCACTTTGACGACATCTGCGACATTCTGGCTCAGTACGACGTGGCCGTATCATTGGGCGACGGATTGCGTCCGGGCTGTATCGCCGATGCCAACGACGAGGCTCAGTTTGCCGAACTCGACACGATGGGTGAACTCGTGCTCCGTGCCTGGGAAAAGAACGTGCAGGCCTTTATCGAAGGTCCGGGACACGTGCCCTTGCACAAGATTCGTGAGAATATGGAGCGTCAGATCAGCCACTGCCACAACGCACCGTTCTATACCCTCGGCCCGCTGGTGACCGACATCGCTCCGGGTTACGACCACATCACTTCGGCCATCGGTGCCGCACAAATCGGCTGGCTGGGTACAGCCATGCTGTGCTACGTCACCCCGAAGGAACACCTGGGTCTGCCCAACCGCGAAGATGTACGTACGGGTGTGATCACCTACAAGATTGCCGCCCATGCAGCCGACCTGGCCAAAGGTCATCCGGGCGCACAGATTCGCGACAATGCCCTGAGCAAGGCCCGCTACGAGTTCCGCTGGCGCGACCAGTTCCACCTGAGTCTCGACCCCGACCGTGCGCTGGAATACTTCAACGAGGGACGTCACACCGACGGCGAGTACTGCACCATGTGTGGTCCGAACTTCTGTGCGATGAAACTCAGCCGCGACCTGAAAACAATTAATAATGAATAATGCATCAGGCCAGCATCTTTAACTTTTAATTTTTAACTATTAACTATAGAAATGTTTAGTGACGAATTAGAAAAAATAAGCTGGGAGGAGACGACCAAGGCCATCTACTCCAAAACCGAGGCCGACGTGATTCGGGCACTCGGAAAATCACGGTGCGACGTGGACGACTTCATGGCACTCATCTCGCCGGCTGCCGAAAAGTTCCTTGAACCCATGGCACGCCTCAGCAAGAAATATACCGAAGAACGTTTTGGACGCACCATGTCGATGTTCATCCCGCTCTATATCACCAACTCGTGCACCAACTCGTGCGTGTACTGCGGCTTCCACATCAGCAACCCCATGGCGCGCACCATCCTGACACCCGAAGAGATTGAAAACGAATACAAGGCCATCAAGAAGCTCGGCCCGTTCGAAAACCTGCTGATTGTGACAGGTGAGAATCCGGCCAAGGCGGGTGTACCCTACATTGCCAAGGCACTCGACCTGGCCAAGCCGTACTTCTCGAACCTGAAAATCGAGGTGATGCCGCTCAAGACGGAAGAATATGCCGAACTGGTACACCACGGACTGAACGGCGTAATCTGTTTCCAGGAAACGTACAACAAGGCCCGCTACAACGTGTACCATCCGCGCGGCATGAAGTCGAAGTTCGAATGGCGTGTCAACGGGTTCGACCGCATGGGGCAGGCCGGCGTACACTCCATCGGCATGGGTGTGCTCATCGGACTGGAGGACTGGCGTACAGACGTGACCATGATGGCTTACCACCTGCGCTACTTGCAGAAGCATTACTGGAAGACGAAATACAGCGTAAACTTCCCGCGCATGCGTCCGGCCGAGAACGAAGGTTTCCAGCCTAACGTCATCATGAGCGACAAGGAACTGGCACAGGTGACTTTCGCCATGCGTATCTTCGACCACGACGTGGACATCTCCTACTCTACCCGCGAACCGGCCAATATCCGCGACCACATGGCTTCACTGGGTGTGACTACCATGAGTGCTGAGAGCAAGACCGAACCGGGCGGATATTACACCTACCCGCAGGCACTGGAGCAGTTCCATGTGAGCGACGAACGTACAGCCGTAGAAATCGAGAAGGCCCTCAAGGCATTGGGGCGCGAACCGGTATGGAAGGACTGGGATGCTTCGTTCGACCACGTGGCACAGTCGCACGCCACCGCCGCTGCGGCCCGCTGAAAAGCCCTCCGGAACACTCTCTGAAAAACGACGGAGAGTTTCTACAAAAACGCCCTTACGTTTTCCCTGAAACGCAAGTACGTTTTACTTCAAACACAAGTGCGTTTTGATGGAAACACAAGGACGTTTTTCCAAAACGCAAGTGCGTTTTTCAAGACAAGTATAACCCTCTTCAGAAGGCATCCTGAGGCCATTATCCCGACTTCCGGATGCCTTTCTGTCTTTACTCACTTTATTCCCCTTTTAACCTTATGAAACTGACCGAAAAAGAAGCGTCACGCTACAACCGACAGATTCTGCTCGACGAAATCGGCGAGACAGGACAACTCCTGCTGAAACAGGCCCGCGTACTCATCGTGGGAGTGGGCGGACTGGGGTCGCCCATTGCCCTCTACCTGGCCGGAGCCGGAGTGGGCACCATCGGACTGATTGACGACGATACCGTGAGCGAGACCAACCTCCAGCGGCAGGTACTCTACAGCGAACCTGAAATCGGACTCTCCAAGGCCGAACAGGCCAAACTGCGTCTGCAGGCCCTCAACTCTGACATCCGCGTAGAAGCCTGGAACAAACGGCTCACCCCGCAGAATGCCGAATGCCTCATTGCCAACTACGACATTGTGGTGGACGGCTGCGACAATTTCCGCACGCGCTACCTCATTAACGACATCTGCGTGCGGCTGGACAAGGTGTACGTGTACGGTGCCATCCGCGAGTTCGACGGGCAAGTCTCCGTGTTCAACTACCAGGGCGGTCCCGACTACCGCACCCTCTTCCCCGACGAAGAAGAAATGCTCGCCATGCCCCACCCCTCCAAGGCCGTGCTGGGTGTCACTCCGGGCGTAGTAGGCTGCGTGGAAGCCAGCGAGACCATGAAAGTCATCCTGGGCAGTCCGTACGTGCTGAGCGGAAAGCTCTGGCACATCGACCTGCGAAGTCTGGAAAGCTACGTCATTTCGCTGGTATAGTTTCCCGTCCGACCCGCTGAAAATCACGGTTTTCGGTGATGCACAGCTCCTCAGATAGCCTTACTTTTGTACAAACGTAAATTATCCTATTATTCTTATCTTTAGTATGAACAAAAGTAAAGCAACGACAGCCCTGAAATCGCTGCTGGTTTCAGGCTGTGCCCTTTTTGTGTGGGGCATGACACCCGTATTTTTAGCCTCCACCCTTACCTCGTGCGAAAAATTAGAGGATATTTTAGGAGGTGGTGATGAAGATGAAGACGACGAAAACGGAGACGGAAGCAGCTCAGGCAATCTGAACGGAGTGGGTACTACCGACGGAGCGGCTCCCTATTTCAATCTGGAAACGACCCGCATCGAAGTGCCTGCCGTAAGAGACGGAGAAGGCATACAGGTGAAATGCCAGACCAACATCATAAGCATGCGCTATGTGCTGGAGAAATTCAAGAAATTCAGTGAAGGTGAACTGACTGAACAGGAGGACTATTCGTTCATCCTGGAAAATCCGGAGTATTCATTCTACGGCGAAGAGTACCTGCAGTATTACACCAACTACTCTAGCGAGAAACAGACTGACAACCTGCTGATTTATGCCACCGACAAAGACAGTCTGCTGGCCACCATCCCCATCGAACAGGCAGCTGCTCCCCATATCAGCGTGGCCAAAGCAGATGCAGGCATCAATGAAATCACACTGACACTGGAAGGACAGAACGATGCCCGTTTCTATTCCACTTACATCTCAACAGACAGCATCCCCTTGTTCGAAGTCATTCAGGATTTGAAAAACGGAGGCTCAGGACTTCCTTTTGAATACCTCTTCGACCTTCAAAGCCAGCCTACGTGTACCTTCTCCGGACTGACGGAAGCAACCAAATACTACATCTACCTGCAAGGCGGTACGGAACCGGGGCCTCTGCATGGACTTTCACTGTATACCGTCACTACTGCCATGCGCGGCAAGGAAGATGCGCTGATTATGAAATACGCGTTGAACAACCTGAACAACCGCACAGTATATCTTCCGTTTGAAGGACGGGTGAAAGGTGTCATCGACTGGGGCGACGGGGTGACCGAGGTGCTCGACAAATCATACGTATATTCGGCCGACCTGTCACACGTTTATGCCCAAGGTGCCGAATCGACGGTAGAAGTAGCTTTCAAAGGTACGGTAGAATCTCTGACAACCAACAGCACAACCAAAGGAGAAATCCTCAAGAGTTCACTCATCGGCATCACACAATGGGGTACGCCCGAACTGAAAACACTGAGACTGGAAGACGTTACCGCACTGACCCAGCTGGCCGCCGACACCAAAGGAGCACTGTCCGCCATCACGGACTTCACCTCCTGCTTTGAAGGCTGTACGGGACTGACCAACCTCCCCGAAGATCTGTTTGCCATGGCCACCGGCGCCGAGACGTTCGACAGAGCCTTCCAGGGCTGTACGGGACTGACTTCACTTCCGCTCAATCTCTTCGCCCAGAATTCCAGTGCCCGCAACTTTAACGAAACCTTCTCCGGCTGCACAGGACTGCTCTATCTGCCCGAAGACCTCTTTGCAAGCAACAAAGACATCTATGTCATGAACGATGTGTTCAGCGGATGTGAAAACCTGAAAGAGATTCCGGCCGGACTGTTCCGTAACAATACCCGTTTAGGATACATACAATGTGCCTTCTCAGGATGCAGCTCGCTCACCAGTCTGCCCGAAGGACTGTTTGCCAACTGTCCGGGCATACAGAGTGTGTCAGAAATCAACTCTATCTCAGAAGCCTATGGTCTTTTCTCGAATTGCACTTCATTGACTGAAATCCCGGAAGATTTGTTTGCCAGCATGACCAAGGTTACCAGATTAGATGGCATATTCAAGGGATGTACCTCCCTCCGCGAGATTCCTGAAAAACTGTTTGCAAACAACACACAGGTGATTTCTATGTGGGAAGCCTTTGCCGGATGCAGGAGCCTGCAACGCATTCCTACCGGACTGTTCGACTCCATGCGCACCCTGCAAGCTGTCCGCCTCTTGTTCAAAAGCTGCAGTTCGCTCACCGGCGAATCGCCCTACACCATGATAAACGGGAAAAAGGTACACTTGTATGAACGTAAGGATTACCCGAATGAATTCCTTGAAATCACCAGTCACACCAGCGCGTTCAATAACTGTACGAACCTGACCGACTATGAATCCATTCCGAGCAACTGGAAATAAACGAGTCCCGATTTTTGCATAATTATCCTTCCCCTGCCAGAACAAGATAAAAAACAAAGGCCTGGCAGGGGATTTTTCATGCCTCAATTTCCAATTCTCTGTTTTTTATGCTAACTTTGGGAATCAAACCTTTATCAAAAGTACCATCATGCATACTAAACAACTCACCGACATTCTGCTGGTATTCCTAATCATCTTCTGTTTCACCAGCTGCAATCACGACGACGTAAACTTTCCAATTTTCACATTCAATGAAAACGGAGAATGTGAGCCAGCGTCTCTCACCCCCATTTCTTCCGCCCGCTTCGAAGAGGCCGTAGTGGGATACGGATGGAAACACGTCCACACCTACGAAATCAATCCCGACGGCACTTGCCAGACGCAGGATTATTACAAAGACTTAGATGGCGCCGGGCCAATCCAATATTATGTGGAAAGCCACTCGTCCCTGAAAGTATACATGTACGTGGATGCCTATCCTGCATCTGGATTCCGGACAGTCGCTTATACCTTCTCGGACGGGAACCGACTGCTCAGCAACCAGAACACAGTATTCCAGATACTTTCTGTGAACGGCGACACAATGGAAATACTTGACTGGCTGGGAATACGGGCAGGAGGAACAGAAATCTACGGTTATTCCATCTATCGGCGGATGACGAATCAGGAACTGGAAGAGGTGCAGAAAACATATCACACAGATTTATCGGACATTCATGAACTGACCGTATCGGTACAGGAAAATCCGCTCATCATCTCCGGAAAAGAAACGGAATTCGACGTGCTGAGCAGCAACGGTCCTTTCACTTTCAAACCAGCCAGAGAAGGCAGTTGTGAAATCACTTCACAAGGAAATCATGTCAAGGTCAAGTTGCTGAGCAACGGAGTATATCTCACAGGCTACGACCGTCTGCGTCATTGTGAGGTGGTCATTTTCTCTACCGACGAGGAACTGGAACCCGAAGGTACGGACATCTACGACTTCACATACACGGAAATCACTGTCAATCCGGAAAAGAAACTTTTTGCGCCCGATGGTCACGAAATCTCCTACGACCTCGGCAGTATGGAAGTCATCCCGCGCAAGGAATACGCCGGAAGTATCCTGAGCCAGTATGCTCCCGTAGCCCTGCTTGTCGTGGACACAAACGGACAGGCACGCTATCTGCGCATGAACAGCGGCAAAATCAGCTTCAAGGACCTTCTTCCGCAAGAAGAGCTCGACCAGCTGACGGAAGGTACAGACGGGACTTCTCTCACCTACAAGCTGGAACTGATTACACCCGACTGCGAGGTGTTCCAGGTTCTGCCTTTCAATATCACCTATAAAAAATAGTGCAAGTTTCATGAAACTTATCCGCCTGTTTCCCATATTGCTTGTCATCGGACTCTCCTGCCTGACGAGTTGCCGGAAAGAAGAAATTCCGTCTGCAGACAACGAGCGGACACTCTTCATGTACCTGCCGTGGTCCACTAACCTGACGAGTTACTTCTACCAGAATATCGACGATATAGAAGACGCCATCTCCCGCAGAGGGCTGGACAAAGAGCGGGTACTCGTCTTTCTGTCCACCAGTTCCACGGAAGCAGAACTGTTTGAAATCACGGTCAATAACGGTACCTGCACCCGGCAGATACTGAAAGAATATACCCGTCCTGCATTTACGACCGAAGAGGGTCTCACGGGTATTCTGAACGACATGAAATCGTTTGCTCCCGCCAAAACCTATTCCCTGATTGTGGGTTGCCACGGCATGGGATGGCTGCCCGTCGCCCAAAGCAAGGCACGTGCCACTACGAAACCCCGCTATCACTGGGAGTACTCACACACTCCCCTGACCCGCTTTTTCGGGGGACTGACAGCGGAATACCAGACGGAGGTAACCACCCTCGCCGAGAGTCTCTCCAACTGCGGATTGAAAATGGAATACATCCTGTTTGACGACTGCTACATGTCTTCGCTGGAGGCAGCCTACGACCTGCGCCACGTGACCCGTCACCTGATAGCCTGCCCCACGGAAATCATGGTCTACGGTATGCCTTACTCCCACATCGGAGAATACCTGCTGGCGGAGAATCCCGACTACAGCGCCATCTGCCAGACCTTCTATCAATTCTATTCCAGTTACACATACCCCTCGGTACCATTGCCGTGACCGACTGCTCCCGACTGGACGAACTGGCTCTCCTAATGAAAGACATTCATTCCCGCTATTCGCTGGACGACTCACAAGCGGCTTCCATTCAGCGTATGGATGGCTATTCTCCCGTGATTTTCTATGATTTCGGCGATTATGTCCGTGCCCTTTGCAGCGATGATGCAGAGCAGCTGACCCAGTTTGAAACCTTGCTGGAACAAGTCGTTCCCTACAAGGCACACACCGAGAAATATTTCACTGCAGCCCGCGGCCCACTTCCCATAGAGCGTTATTCCGGCATCACCACCTCCGCACCCAGCACAAACAGCCTGACAAGTTCCTACTCGCAGACTTCATGGTATCTGGCTACGCATTGATTATATTTATATCGCCCGTATACTATCAGGAAACACAGAATTCATTACATTTGCAGAAACCAAACCCGATATTTATGAATCGCAGACTACTATCCGTCACCGTGTTTCTGGCGCTGATGCTGACTTCCCTGCTGGCCGGACGCCATAACTACCACGTGACACGAAACGAAATAACAGCCGACCTGAATCAGGCACTGGCACTGACTTTACTGGAAAAAAAGGAGCCCATTGTGACACAAGACACGATACGGGCATACAAGCAGCTCCGGCGTACTTCGGGCGGACAGGTACTGATTGCCGTGTCCGACGAACGGTTCTGCCGACACCTGAAGAACCGGCGACTGAAGGAAACCTCCTTCCTCACGTTCGACGTGGTGGACAAGGAATATCAGGGCGGTTCGACGGATGAACAGGCCATCTACAGCGATACACTGATGATAAGAAACGGACACGCAGGCGAGACACTGGCCCTGAAAGGCTATACCCGTCTGTCGGCAGCGGCCGTATTCAGCATGTCCGACCAGCGCTTGCCTGCCGGACTGATGGCAGCGGCTATCCTCTGGGCCATCGGTTCGATGCTGTACTTACGGAAAAGAGAGAAAGAGAATCTGGTGCTACAACCCGTAGAAGGATGCGGACAACCGGCTGAAGATGGTACACAATCTGCCGAAGATTTCGGGGGACTGACGTATTCGGATGCAGACGACCGTTTCTACGGCGTCGACCACATGCCTATCCGCTTCACCCCCATGCAACAGCAACTGATGCGGCTGTTCTGGCAGTCACCTTCCCACTCCATCTCGAAAGAGGAAATCTGCGCGGCACTCTGGCCCAAGAAAGACGATGCCAACGATACGCTCTACACCCTTATCCGCCGGTTGAAACCCATTGTAGAGGAGCATACGCGACTGAAAATAGTGGCCGACAGAGGACGAAACTATTCCTTGGAAATCAACGAATTGAAAAGTTGACAGCGAATTGTCAGGCAAATGTCAGCGTTGGTTTTTGACGCCTTCGTGACAGCCTCCTACTTTTGTTCCTGAAATTTACACACAGGAACAAATGAACACACTCAGATTACTTTTCCAGCAGGAGGCCGAAAGCCGGCTTCTGCTGACCGTCTCCCGATTTCTGGCCAGCATCTTTCTTCTTTTATTGCTGGCCCTCCCCACTCTCGCACAGGAAGTGGAACCCACCGTGGAACTAGGCGAAGTGGAGGTCAAGGCCGACCGGATTATCCACAAGACCGACGGCCTGCTACTCTATCCCTCCGAACAACAGAAAGCTTCTTCCCGCTCGGGCTATAGTCTGCTCCAGCAACTCACCTTACCGAATATCCGTGTGGACGAAGTAGCCCACAGCATCTCGGCCATCGACCAGCGGGGAAGTGTACAGATTCGCATCAACGGCATCATTGCGGACAAGGCAGAGATGCTGTCGCTCGCCCCGAAAAGCATCCGCAAGATTGACTTCATCGACAACCCCGGCGTGCGCTATGGCGACGGCATTGCCTACGTCATTGACATCACTACCCGACGGGCAGACAACGGATATACTTTAGGAACCTCGCTCACCCAGGCACTGACTACCCGCGACGGCGATTACACAGTGTACGGCAAATGGAACACGGGAAAGAGTGAGCTGTCGCTGAACTACAGCTTCGGCTACCGGGATTTTAAAGGAATACGGACGGAGGAAACCGCACACTACCACCTGAACGACGGCTCCATTTATACCATCCAGCGCAACGACCTCGCTTCGCGCAACCGGAGTCTGAGCAACCAGATGAAACTGACCTACAACCTGGCCGACTCCAGCCGCTACGTGTTTCAGGCTTCACTGAGCGGCGACTTCAGTCACGTACCGGATGATTTCAGTCAGAAACAGATTGTAGACGGGGCACAGACATATACCGCCCTCGAACAACAGCAAAGCCAGAGCAGCAGTCCGGTGCTCGACCTCTACTACTTCCAGCAGTTCTCTCCCCGGCAGTCGCTTACCCTCAATGCCGTGGGCACATACATCGGCACCCGCTCCTCCGACAGTTACGACGAAGGTTCGCCCTACCGTTACGACGTGGACGGACGCACCTACTCCCTGCTGAGCGAAGCCATCTATGAAAACCGGTTGAAGCCCTTCACCCTTTCTGCCGGCCTCAACTACAGCCAGAAATACACGAACAATGAATATACGGGCGATGTTTCTTCCGTCACCCCCATGCACCACAACCGCGTGTATCTGTTCTCCGAAATCAAGGGAACGTGGGACAAGCTCCGCTACTCGGCAGGCATCGGAGGCAGCTACCTGCACTACCGCCAGCAAGCCCATTCGTACGATTACTGGAGTTTCTGCCCGAAAGCAGCCCTGAGCTACAACTTCACCCACTCCCTGCAACTGAGCTACAATTTCCAGCTGAACGAACGCACCTCACGGGTGGCCATGATCAGCGATGCCGCCATCCGCACCAACCGCATGGAATGGACCGTAGGCAGTCCCGACCTCAAGCCCAACCGGGAGACGTATCACACCCTCCGGCTGTCGTACAACAACACCCGCCTGCAAGTCAATCTGCAAGGATTCTACAAGAAATGTCCTCACCCCAACATGGCGGTGTACGAACGCACGTCCGACGACCGGTTCATCTACACCCAGCGCAACCAGAAAGAGATTGACGCCCTGCACGCCATGGCCTATGCAAGCTACTGGCTGATGCCGGAAAAACTCTCCGTCACGGCCTACGGGGGACTGTTCCGCTGCTTCAACTTCGGCCACGACTACACACACTGCTACACGTCCTACTTCTTCACAGGGGCCGTCAACGCCTACCTGGGCAATCTCTCCCTCCATGCCTACGCTGACAACGGTTCCCGCTTTCTGGAAGGGGAAACCAAAGGCTACAGCGGAGGCGACATCGCCCTGAAGGCCGCCTACAGCTACAAAGACTGGCAGTTTGCCCTTATCTGGCAACAGCCCTTTCAACACAAATACAAAATGTTCGAATCGGAAGTCCTGAACCGGAACCTCCAGAAAACCACCGCCCTCTACAGTCGCGACGTCTGTAACCTCGTCAACCTGACCGTGACGTGGCGTCTGACCAAAGGACGCAAGTTCCGCGCTGTCAACCGCTCCATCCAGCTGAAGGACAGTGATACAGGGATTATCCGATGAACAAAAATAAATCCATAAAACGACTTTTTTAGAAAAATAATTGTCATGACAGACTTATTTTTCTAAACCACTCCGATAAAATCAAGGAACCTTGGCGGCACGCTCGAAAGTAACCGGAATGGCATACCTCACTTTCTCCGGTTTTCCACTCTGCCGCCCCGGTTTCCATTTCGGCATCAGTTTCACTACTCGAAGGGCCTCTTCGTCCAATGCCGGACTCAGTCCCCGCAACACCACCGGATGAATAATGTTTCCTTCTTCATTTATCACAAACTGCACGATGACCCGAGGAATTCCAACCGTTTCAGGCACAAGCGTCTTGTCATAGTGCAGGTTCTTCCGAATAAAATCCATCAAGGCCGACATGCCCCCGGGAAACGCCGGCATCTCCTCTACTACGTCATACGCAATGTCCATATCCTTTTCCTCTGCCACTTCCTGCAAAGGTTTTGAAGAAGGCTCCTTGTCCGCAGCATCCCGCTCTTCCACCTTGTGGCCAATCCGGAATTCCGCAGCAAAATACCAGTCGCGATAATTATCCCCGATATCCATTTTCTTCACCACACGATAGATGCCCGGCGTAAGCATACGGAGTGACGGATACAAACTGGCAGAAAAGGGATAAATCTTATTGGATGGAAGAAAACGTGCTTCAAGTGTCCAAACTGTTGCTCCCGGTAAAGACAGCCATTTTTCTCCCTCCTTCCGAAGCACTCGGTACGGCGACCCCATTGAGATACTCCGGCCGCTCCGGTTCACGATTCTCACTGCCACGGATTCCGTATTTGGCGGATACACCGCCTTCTCCGTGTACATCTTGATGCCGAAAGTATCCGTACACATTGATTGAGTGAAATAAGTAGCCACATCCTCTTTCCCGTCGTTCACCACGATTGCCGCATAATTCAGCACCTTCTGCCGGAACTCTTTCTGCAATGCCTCCGAGTTCACCATCCACGACATATACAACGTGTCATTGTCATGGAATCCCCAAGAATTCAGGTTTTCTATGACACGGTCCTTGGGATGCTTCTCCCCGTACCGGCTAATTTTGTCGAGCAGTTTCCGATGCTGAGCCTTGGATACGAGTTCAAACTCCGCGTATGCCGTACGTGTATTCCGGCTGAATGATTTGTAAATGCGATACCTGCCGGGACGGTTCTTGTCCGTATAGAAGTGAATGGTCTGCCGGTGTGTAGGATAATCGGGCGTAAACACCCACAACACATCGTTGATTATCGGACTGGTAGGCTGAGGTTCCCATTGCTTTAGTGCTTCATTGTAATATACCAGACTGTACCCTTCTCCACTGTCATACTCCCGGTTCGCACGACTGGTAATGATGACCTTGACCTTGGAAGTCGCTACAGGATAATAATCATATTCCGTACGCATGGAAAGCGAATCCGCAAAAAGAGGAAGGCCGGAAGGAATATCCCGAGCCACCGGTTCCAGCACCATCGACCGCGGTTGAGACGGATTGTCTTCCGAAGTCTCCGTATCCGGCTCCTCTGCTGCAAGCGTGTCGACCGTTACTTCCGGACTCTGTACTACCGAAGGAGTCTCCTTTACCAAAGCAACATCCGATTGTGCTTTTCGCTTGCCCGTGCAGCCGACACACATCACGCAGACCACCGCCACAAACAATTGAAAAAATGCATTTGTTTTCATAGGCTATTGGGATAATTAATTTGTATTCCGCACAGAAGGTTCAAACGCCACAGGAAAAACGAACTTTACATTCCGGTTCTTCCCGGCTTGTCTGCCCGGTTTCCATTTCGGCATCAGACTGACAATGCGCAGGGCTTCCTCATCCAACGCCGGATTTGTACTTCGCAACACCACAGGGTTGGTGGCATTTCCCTTCTTATCTACTACTATTTGAATGATGACACGCTCCTTCTTTTCAGCCTTGTCATGCCGCAGGTTTTTCCGGATGAACTCCATTAAAGCAGGCATACCACCGGGGAACTCCGGCATCTCCTCCACTACCTGATAAACTGTTTGCTCATCTTCCTTTCATTGTATTATCGATTTTTCCGTGAAACAATTGGCCGTTATTTATCTATCCAGAACTCGGCACTTACTGTAATTTCTTCCCTCCCGTCATGAAATGATTGAATAATCCGATATTTTCCGGGTGTAATTCTATAGCAACTGACAGGATAACTAAAACAATAATAATCAGGAGCAAAGTTTAACTGTATACCTACATCTCCAAAGCCATACATTCCATTCATCTTTGCACCCATCCACGAGCCGTTTTCCCATTTCTGCAACGTCCAGTCACCACCAAAAATCAGCGACTTACGCTTAGGATTCAATAGGATTGCATACACATTCTTCGTATCAAGCGGATAATGGTTCTGTATCATATTCATCCGCACAGTAGTCCCCAGCGTATCACAGTTCAGGCATTGTGCATCGGCAGGTCCAATCTGCATAACCTGTTTTTTTGATGCCGTGCGATTGCATCCCAGTCCGCATATCGCCATCATCGCCACGAAATAAATATACCAGTTTTTCATACTCCACACATTTTTTATTTAACCTCAAAACTGTCTGTCAAAAGAATGTGTTCATCACCTCTACTAAATGATTTCTGAACACGGTATTTCCCTTTTGGAATGCAATATTCGTTCCATTTTAATGAAAACAATTAATCCTTTTATCTATTTCATCAGTATCGGTTTATCACATGGTGTATAGCCGATGACCAGCACATCAGTATCCGGATTAACAGTAGCAGAAGAATCCAGTTTATATTGAACTACAAGTGTATCTTTACCTGCCTTCAATAAAGTAGGGACATTCATCACCTTTTTAAAAGTGTCCAATGCTGTTTTCCGAAACGAGCGGTTGCTGCAAGAAATGATTTTCGGTTGCACTACATATCCATTACTGTCCACTGCATATTCAATGCGAAGCAGACACTCTTTTCTCTTGCTCAGCAACTTTACCGGATATTTGCTTTCCTTATGTAAAGTCTTGATAAACCATTTATAGTCACGAAATTCATCTAAAGATTTATCCAGACCAAATATTCCTTTCGGAGCCTCCTTGCGCCATGAAGTGCCAAACTTCTTATCCAGATAATCAAAAACCACCTGATTATAAGCTGTCAGCAGATGATTGGGAACACCCAGATAACAGTCCAGTGTTCCATCTTTCTTCAATGGATAAAAAGCGACATAACTCACGCCGTATTTTTTCCAGAAAAAGTGTGTGCGGATTTTCTGTTCCTGTTCTTCCGGTATTACCAGGCGCAGCTTGGGATGTCCCTTGAGGATGTTTTCTTTCGACAACTCCGGCGAACAGTCATATTTCAAAATATAATCATACCATAAAGGAAGCACCATCCGCAGCGTGTCATTATGCTGCGAAGGGAGGGTTACTACCGTATCACAAGGAGCGAGTCCCACATACTCCGCTTTCAGATGATAAGTTCCGGCCTCCAGTCCCGTTATCCGGAAGCAGCCAGTGGAATCTGTCAGCCATCCTTGAAATGGTTGTTCAACCATGCTCAAATTGGAGCCAACCAGCACAGCATGTACCACATCATAAGGAGGACGTTGACGGACAGACTCACCATACACCCGACCCACAATCGTGTATTTTGCAGAATCACCCTTATTATGCGTTATATCTCCCCTCAAAGGCATAGTAAAACTCCGATATTCCATAGTGTACTTTCCGTTGATAAAAAGCACCTCCCACGGATAAATGGATTTCAGCGTTTCTTTGAGGGCGAGAGCCAGCGGATGATTCCCGTCGTTTATCATTTCCCGCGAAGAACGCAGATAAATGAGACGTACGTCACAGTCTACGAAGTGGCCGTCTTCCGTCATCTGAAAATCACTTATCGAAAAAATAATCCGTTCTCCTTGGTATTCAGGAAACCGTTCCCAAGGAAACCGACGCACGATTTCCCCTTGTGCCTTCATCAAATTCAATCCGGCTCTCCGGTAATTATGATAAGTCTGCGTTTCCACCACTTTACCGTTCCGGACGGTCAGTACCTGTTCCGTTTCCATGTTACGGTCGAAACCGTCATGCACGTATCTCACCAAATCTCCTTTTCCGGCCCGAAGTTCCCCACTGAACCAGCGGGCTTGAATTTCTCCAGTCCGACAATAGGCTGCAAAAATCGGCTGCAACTCCTTCACGTCATACACCCGTGTAGATTCCTTCTTGCTGACCTCATCGTAGACATCCGCTTCTACCCGTTGCAGGCAAAGATACCCGTCACGTACCTCCCAGAAAGCGGTATAGCCGCTATAATTGCCCGTAGACCGACTGACATTTTCCGGAAGAAAAGCTTCCATCCGCCTGCATAGCAGGGAGTCGTATCCTATCGGCTTTGCCATCAAAACCCATTCTTCTCCTTCCAGACGAATCACATCGCCCGATTGTCCTGTGGCTTTGAGTGTCAACATCACGCCGCACAGCAGAATAAGCAGCATCACTTTCTTCATACGTATCTGATTGTTAGGTAAATCTGGTTTTTAAAGATACGGAAAAGAAACGGCATTTCAAAGTTGGGAAAGGAATTAGAAAAACGAAGCTCCGTTTTCCGAGAAATATTGGTTTTATTTTTTACATTTCCCAACCCCGAACCGTATGTTTTCAAAAGCAGAAACGTATAGTTCCGCACCGAAGAACATACGTTTCTGCCTCGGAAAACATAGAAAACGCCTTGAAGAAACGATTATGTCCTCAAGGCGTTTTCCAATATGTAAAGTTAGCAAGCTATTCGGCGTCTTCCTATTCCGCAAAGGCCGGAACAGGAAGATGCATGCCTGCCATTACCAGTCCGTTTTCACGGGCATATTGCAGGTAGTATTCGCGGCTTTTTATGGCTCCGGTCTTATCCATGTCATACTGCGCACAGATTTCCGGATGGCCTTTCTGCAAGGCATACCCGTGAAACAAATCACCAATTACCAGCAGCTTGCCCACCTTATAAACGGTATGCCCCGGTGTATGTCCTATGGCCTCCATCGGGAATACATTTCCGGGAAGCGTATCTCCAAAAGCAAAAAGATGCAGACGGTCTTTATAGGCATTCATCGTGGTCTCTACCTGTGCCCTTTTGTCGGCCGGCATTTTCATCCAGGCATCGCATTCTGCCTTCGAAGCATATACCTCAGCCTTCGGGAATACCCTTACCGTCCTTCATCATTCCACCGATATGGTCGCCATGGAAGTGGGTAAGAAACAAGCAGTCTATATCTTCAGGCTTTACGTTCAACGATTTCAAGCCCTCCATCATCCGGCTATCAGGAGCACCGACACCGGTATCGAAAAGCATCCGCTTGCCATCACATTCAATCAAAAACGTACTGACGGAAGCCGGTATGCCCTCTTGAAGAGAAAGGCTGTCCATCAGCGCATCTGTCGCATCCAGAAAGAGAGTACGCGGCATCAACCGTGGGCTGGCATTGTCACGAATCCATGTCACCTTCATACTGTCCAGCGTCAGCGTGGCCAGCAGGCTGTCTTTTTGTAACTTTACCTGAGTACATACGGTCTTTATCACATCTGCATTCATTTCTTTCTCTGTTTTCTGTTTATTCTGCCCTCCGCAACCGAAAAGCAAGAAGACTGATAACACGGCGGCACCCGTCATCACATAATTTTTCATACGTATTTGTTTTGTAGTTTCTTCTTATTGTCCCATCTCTACCTTCACTTCCTGAATGTTACGAAGCTCATCGCTGAAGTTGACACCAATCTTGTAGACCGTACGGCTGTCCTTGGCAAAAGGTGCGGCATAGCCTTTTTCCCGAATCTGAGCCAAAGCTTCGTCCGCGCTGCCGTTCAACTTGAATTCCATGATGTACACGTAGTCCTGTGTCTGGAGCACCAGGTCAATCCGACCACGACTAGTGTGGTATTCCACCTGCACATAGAAACCCATCAGCTTGAAAATGATGTAGAGAATATTCTGGTAGTGCACTTCGCGGTCGCGCGCCAGCTCGTAAGGGATGTCGGCAAACATGGTCTTTAACCGTTCGAAGAAATCGTCCACCTTTCCGGCTATCACTTCTTCCACAAAGCACTGAATCTGGTAGGGTGACTTGCTTACGCTTACCGATGCGTAGTTGGGCAGCAGAAACTTGAAGAACCCCTGTTCCACTTCGCGATTGGGGAAGCCCAGTGTGTAGTTCTCGAACATCTTGTTGTAACCCTTGATGGTGAGGTAGCCGCTCTGGTAGATAACCGGAATCGGGTCGGTTGAGGCTGTATCGATGCTGTCCAGTACAGGCTGACTGGTGACGATGTGTTCCAGTTCTTCTATCGGATAGTGATGGAGCTTGAGCAGTTCGACGAGGTAGGTCGGTGTGCCTGTCTCAAACCAGTAGCTGTGGCATTTTCCGTGAAATGATACCCGTCGTAGTTTGTTTTCAGTTCCGCACAAGCTTCCTCATAGCTCATGCCCGTAGCTGCAGCTAATTCGTGAATATCTTCTTCAAAATAGGTATAAATTTCTTTCTCACTGATACCACAGATTTCGGCATACTGGTCAATCATGGAAATGTCACGCAGATTATTCAGATCGCTGAACACACTGACCTTGCCGAACTTGGTTACGCCCGTGAGCAGGGCAAAGCGGATGCAGCCGTCCATGGATTTTAATGCTCCGTAGAAAGCTTTCAGGGTACTTCGGTATTCGTTCTGCAAGGCTTCATTGCCGATGGCCTGTAGCATGGGCTTGTCATATTCATCGATGAGAATCACCACACGGCGGCCTGTCTGTTCGCAGGCACGGCGGATGATACCCTGGAAACGAAGGGAAAGGCTTGTCTCGCTTTCCCGTGCGCCATATTGGCTTTCCCAGGTACATAGATTGTCATTCAAAATACTGGTCAGCGATTCCGGCGTATCGTATTTCTGTGTATTCAAATCCAGATGCAGAACCGGATATACCGTCCAGTCCTTCTCCAGTTTCTCCAGTGCCAGTCCCTTGAAAAGCTCTTTCTTTCCCTGTGCGTAGGCTTCAAGGGTCGACAATAGCAGGCTTTTGCCAAAGCGTCGCGGACGGCTCAGAAAATAGTATTTATTTGTATTAAACAATTCATATATCTGTGCAGTTTTGTCCACATACACATAACCATCATGTATCAGACCTTCAAAGTTCTGTACTCCTACCGGATATAGCTTGCTCATAACCACTGGATTTAGATTCTACTGCGAATGTAATAATTTTCAGCGAACATTCAAACAGACAAAGAATAGGAATCTGAAAATTAGACTAGGTAATCATTCATTCACCCAGACACCGAGACTGTTTTTCCTTCTGACATACACATCACATTCGAACAAATTTCGTATCAAAACTGGATTCAAATACACCCCTGATTTCAGTCCCTTGCAAAAATAAATATTCACAGGCATTAGGAGTATTACAAAAACGTTACTAACTTTGCGCCACAATTTGTGTAACCGCATGAAGTTAATATTGATAACAACCCCTACTTATTTTGTAGAGGAAGACAAGATCATTACTACTCTGTTCGACGAGGAACTGGACATTCTCCATCTGCGTAAACCCGACACGGCTCCGGTTTATGCGGAGCGTCTGCTAACCCTCATTCCCGAGAAATACCACAAGCGTATTGTCGTACACGACCATTTTTATTTAAAAGAAGAATATAAGCTCAAGGGCATTCACCTGAGCCATCGCAATCCGCTCATTCCGGACAACTATACCGGACACGTAAGTGCATCCTGCCATACCTTCGACGAGGTGATGGCTGACAAGAAAATGTGCGACTACGTATTCCTCAGCCCGATATTCGACAGCATTTCCAAAGAAGGCTATGCATCAGCCTTCACATCGGAATCCATCCGTGAAGCTGCCGAGAAAGGCATTATCGACAAACGGGTCATTGCCCTGGGAGGTGTAGACGAGAACAACCTGCTTCAGGTGAAGGATTTCGGCTTCGGGGGAGCCGCTATCTTAGGAGGACTGTGGAACAAGTTTGACCCCGCTTCAGATTACAATTATCAAGAACTTATCGCTCATTTCAGAAAATTGAAGCGACTGGCCGACTGAGTCATTCGCTAAAATTCTGCCGGAAACGTTTGTCCGGCTTAAAGAAATGGCGTACTTTTGCAGAAAATAAGGCAATATTATCTATTTTTACAATGAGCGCAACATCACCTTTTAAGGTATTCTCTGGTACAAACTCGAGATACCTTGCAGAAAAAATCTGTAACAGCCTGGGCTGTGAACTTGGTAACATGAACATTACTCATTTCGCAGACGGCGAATTTGCAGTTTCCTATGAAGAATCAATCCGTGGACAGCATGTATTCCTGATACAGTCCACTTTCCCTAACTCAGACAACCTGATGGAACTCCTCCTGATGATTGACGCTGCCAAGCGTGCATCAGCCAAGAGTATCATTGCCGTAGTTCCTTACTTCGGATGGGCTCGTCAGGACCGCAAGGACAAACCGCGTGTGTCTATCGGTGCGAAACTGGTAGCCGACTTGCTGAGCGTAGCAGGCATCGACCGTCTGATTACCATGGACCTTCACGCTGACCAGATTCAGGGATTCTTTGATATTCCGGTTGACCACTTGTATGCGTCTACCATCTTCGCTCCTTACATCCAGTCACTGAACCTGGAAGACCTGGTTATCGCTACTCCTGACGTGGGTGGTTCAAAACGTGCCAGCACATACGCTAAATACCTGGATGTGCCTTTGGTATTGTGCCACAAGACACGCGAAAAAGCAAACGTAGTAGCTTCCATGCAGATTATCGGTGACGTAAAAGACAAGAACGTAATTCTGATTGACGACATGGTAGATACAGCTGGTACCATCACCAAAGCTGCCGACATCATGAAGGAAGCAGGTGCACGCTCTGTACGCGCTATCGCTTCTCACTGTGTAATGTCTGGCCCGGCTTCTGAACGTGTACAGAACTCTCAGCTGGAAGAAATTGTATTCACTGACAGTATTCCTTACTCACAGCGCTGCGCTAAGGTAAAACAGTTGTCTATCGCCGACATGTTTGCTGAAACTATCCGCCGCGTGATGTCGAACGAATCTATCAGTTCACAGTACGTAATCTAAAAAACAGTACCGGGCATTTTCCGTAAAGGAATGGTCCCGTCACCATAAAGGATTTGCAGTCCGGTTTCTCATCGGCTTGCAAATCCTTTTCCTTTGTCCTATTCATTCATCACTTGATTCCCGTTTACCCATGAAAATTCTCTGGCTCGACCTGAACAGCTCGTACGCTCACGCCTCACTGGCCCTTCCGGCCTTGCACGCACAAGTCATGCACGACCCGTCCCTGGAATGGGGAGTGGTGTCGGCCACTATCAACGAAAATCCGGGCATGACAGCCGGAGAAGTCGTACGTCAGGCACCGGATATTCTGGCGGCTACCTGCTGGCTGTTCAACCACGAAGTGCTCATGCACGTCATCAGTCGGGTGAAAGCCATGCTGCCCCGTTGCGTGGTGGCACTGGGCGGTCCGGAGTTTCTGGGACACAACGAAGCCTTCCTGCGCACCAACCGCTTTGTAGACTGCGTGTTCCGTGGAGAAGGTGAAGAGACTTTTCCGCAATGGCTCGCCTGCTGGCAGCAACCGAAGGAATGGACCCGCATCACGGGACTCTGCTTTCTGGATGCGGAAGGACAATACCATGACAACGGACTTTCACGTGTAATGGCTTTCGACAAGCTGGTGAATCCCGAACAAAGTCCGTTCTTCAACTGGAGCAAGCCGTTCGTGCAACTGGAAACTACCCGCGGCTGTTTCAACACCTGCGCATTCTGTGTGAGCGGAGGAGAAAAGCCGGTCCGTACGCTTTCCGTCGAGGCAATCCGCGAACGTGTCCGACTGATTCACGAGAAAGGCATCCGTAACATCCGGGTACTCGACCGCACATTCAACTACCAGAGCCACCGGGCCAAAGCCCTGTTCGACCTCTTCCGCGAGTTCCCCGACATGCATTTCCACCTGGAAATCCATCCGGCTTTACTTTCGGAAGAACTGAAAAAGGAACTGGCTTCCATGCCTAAGGGACTGCTTCACCTGGAAGCAGGCATCCAGAGCCTGCACGAAGAAGTGCTTACCGTCAGCCGGAGAGCCGGCAAACTGGCCGATGCACTGGAAGGTCTGCGTTACCTCTGCGCACTGGACAATATGGAAACGCACGCCGATTTGATTGCAGGACTGCCGCTGTATCACCTCTCACAGATTTTCGACGACGTACGCACGCTGGCCGAATACCGTGCGGGAGAAATCCAGCTGGAATCCCTGAAACTGCTGCCGGGCACAGAGATGCGGCGCCGGGCCGAGGAACTTGGCATCTGCTATTCTCCTCTTCCACCCTACGAAGTGCTCCAGACCCGTGAAATCACCCCCGACGAGTTACAGACAGCCCGCCAGCTATCGCGTCTGCTCGACGGATTCTACAACGCACCGGCCTGGCAGGAAATCACCCGCCGTCTGATTGTGGAAGAACCCGACTTTCTGACACGTTTCCTGAACCACCTGATTCAAATCGGAGTCATCGATCAGCCCATGGGACTGGAGCGACGGGGTATCCTGCTCTACCATTTCTGCAAGGAGCACTACCCTCATTTCCTGACCGCCACGAGCCGGGCATGGATTGAAGCCGGCATGTCACTCAAGAAGGAACCGGCTGAACGGGTACGCACAAAGCACGTCACTCCGCCCGAAGCGTGGACGGTGTGCACAGGTACGTACCGCGATGACCTCCGCCTGTGCAAGCTTCCTGCTCCCGAAGAAGGCCGCTGCTACTGGTACGGCTTCGAAACCGAAAGCCAGCAACTCCGCCCCGTATTTGCTGCTGTAAGTCAGGAATAAGCCTCCCGTTCCATCAAACAAGCACCATCATCTTTCATCCAGCCAGTACTGCCAAGGGAGTACTGCAGTACTTTCAGGGAAGTACTCGAGTACTGCCTAAGAAGTACTGAAGTACTGACGGGGAAGTACTGGAACCTGCTCTTTCCTTCCTGAAAAGCACTCCGCAAGAGGGGGAAAATCGCTTCGGAACATTAGGAAAATTGGCGGGCAAATTATAACTTTGCCCGAATTTTCAACTAGACTATGTATATATTCCGATCGATTCACGAAATTATCAATACCATTGCGGCGGCCAGGGGACTGCTCACGGAAATGTTCGAGAAACGAAAGACGCTGAGTTTCCGCTATTCCGACGCACTGGCACTGCTCAAGGACGATGAAAACCGGTTGAAACTGCTCATAGAGAAAGAAGTCATCCGCCAGAACGGCAACTTCGTGGAACTGGATGCCCGCTTCCTCGACTTTTTCGAACTGCTCCTCGAAGCGAACGAGGAAATCAACACGGCCATCATCGACGAGAACATTGCCTTCCTGCACGAACTGATGGACTACTACGAGAAGGAGCAGATCGCCTCGCGCAAGGAGAGCTATGTGCGCAACATCAAGATTACCTTCCAGAAGATTGCGCGTACCACCATCCGCAACATCATGAACCTGCAGAGCAGCATCGACAATGCGTTCAAACACGAACCGACTTACCAGATAAAGATTGCCAAACTGGAAAACCTGGACAAGAAGCGGATTCACATCCAGCAGCTGATTGATACCACCGAAAACCTCATCCTGCACGAGGAGCGACGGTTTTTCCAGCAGGCTACCGACGAGGAACTGAACCGCATTCTGCTGGAACTGCGTAGCGAACTCCAGCTCTCGGCCCACAGCCTCATCCGTGCCCAGCAGGACATCATCAACTACCTGAACCAGATTAAGAGCCAGGTGATTCTGGTAGAGAAAATCCGGAAGGTGAAGTACCTGCAAGACCAGTTTGAGCTGCGTTCGCGAAGCAACTTCTCGGAAGTACTCGAAAGAGAACATTCCGTACTGGTGGAAGGCAGCGTGCCGTCTTCGTTCAAGCTGTCACTGCCCTACCTGAGTACCGACGAGGCACGTCCTGTCATCCTGAAAGTGCTGCGCAACCTGCAGTACCGCGAGATTATCCGCAGCAACGAGGCAGGCGCCTTCAGCGAGGAGGACATGGAATCGCAGGCCATGTACCAGGAGGTCATCGACCTGGAAGAAACCCTGAGCGACTACATCCAGGCGCAGGCACAGGCCCGCTGGAACGATGCGTCGGCTCCGGAAGAAGACCTCTTCCACTACCTGATGCACTACACCTTCGCCCGCGAAGTGGACGAGCAGGAACGCACCACCTTGTTCTGCCAGATGGTGTCGCTCTACGAAAACCGTCTCCGCATCAGCGAGGAATTCGGCCTGTATCACCAGTACGAATATGCCAAGGTGTATCCGGCCAACTCGTAACCCATTCATCCCTATACATTTGACTTATGGAACTGAACATACATATACCTGACAATACTGCGGCCTTGTTCGACTGTCTCCAGAAGGGACAATTCATCAGTTCGAACAGCTGTAACGAAGCCGTGCGCGACATGTACGACCAGATAGACGACCATTTTGAAGCGCTCTCGGTCTACTTCGCCCAAATCGGCTACACCCTGGAACGGGGCAACGAATACTTTTACTTTTCGCGCGTGGAACCGCGTACCACACTGGAACAGAAAATCATGCGTGCCTACTACTGGATTGACGTGCTCGACCTGTTCAAGACCTACGACGAGACTTTCGGTGCAGGATTCCGCTTCCAGCCCGAACAGATTCTGGTGGAGGCCAACATCAACGTGATGCTGCAAAACAAGCTCGACGGGCTGCGCAAGCATTTCTCCGACAAGGACGTGCGCAAGGACGTGCTCGACAACCTGATTCGCCAGCTCACCAAGGAGTCATTCCTGGAGCTGGAGAACGAGAAGACCAACACCTACAAGGTGATGAGTTCCTGGCACTACCTGGAACGCCTGATTGAAAGTATCCAAATTTACGACGACACTGAAACGGAAGACAATGAGAAATCTGAATAGAATCATCTTTATCAACAGCGCCAACATTCCCTATGCCGACGACATTTACCTGGACGGGAATGTGCACTTCATCGGCACGCAGGGAGTGGGAAAAAGTACCGTACTGCGCGCCATCCTGTTTTTCTACAACGCCGACACCCAGAAACTGGGCATCCCCGTAGAGAAGCAGAGCTACACGGAATATTACTTCCCCTACTCCAACTCCTACATCATCTACGAGGTAACCACCGAGCAGGGAGCGTTCTGCATCCTGAGTTTCAAGTCGATGGGCCGCGTGTGCTACCGTTTCATCGACTCGCCCTACCGCATGGAATTCTTTGTCGACGAGAACCGCACGGCCTACAGCGGAAACGACCGTATCCGTGCCGCCCTCGACCAGTATGGAGTGGACTACTCACGCATCATCTATACCTACGACGAATACCGTAACATCCTCTACGGCAACGGGGCAGGTCCCGAAATGAGCCGCTATTCGCTCATGGAGAGCAAGCAGTACCAGAACATTCCGCGTACCATACAGAACGTACTCCTCAACTCAAAGCTCGATGCGGAGTTCATCAAGAAGACCATCATCTCGTCCATCAACGAAGACGAGACCGCCATCGACCTGAACACCTACAAGGAGCACCTGAAGAACTTCGAAACACGCCTGCGCGACATCGAAGAGTTCCAGAAACGCGAAACACAGAAACAAGCCAAGGAAATCACCTCCCTCTCGGCACAGGTGTCACGCCAGCAGACCGCCCTCGTGCAGGGTTGCCGCGAACTGGCCGCCACCTACCGCCTTACCGAAAGCCAGTTGCCCAAGGCCGAGGAACAGAAGCACCAGGCTGAGAAGGCACGTACCGCCCTCCTCGCCCGCCGTCAGGAGTTGCAGGAACAGTCGCGCCAGCGCTGCGACAAGATGCAGGAGGCACTGGCCATCCTGAACAATGAGTTGCAAAAGGCACAGCAGAAGGAAAAGGAATATGCCCGCCGCCAGATAGAAGAAATCATGGAGCGTTCGGCCCGTAAGGAAGAATGGAAGAACAAGCAACAGGGATTGCAGGAAGAGCAGCGCATCCTTACCTCGCACTACACGGAAATCTCCACCAAGTACAAGTCGCTCATCCAGAGCCTCGACGAGCAGTGGAACCGCATCCACGAGGCCAAAATCAAGCAGCTTGAGGGACTGAACAACACGTTCAATGCCCGCATCGAAGAAGCCCGCCGTCAGCACGAAGCGGCTACCGAAGCGCTTTACCAGGAATACGAACAGCTCTCGCAGCAACTGCATCCGGAACGCAGCAGCAAGCAGAACGAACTGACCGCCCTCGACTACCAAATGCAGCTGTGCCGCAAGGAGACTTTCTTCGAAGCCGAGCAGGAGGAGCTGAAACACCGCATCCAGTCGTACACGGGTCTGCACATGAGCAAGAAGAACCGCATCAACAACGCCCAGCTCATCATCAAGGAACTCACGCTGAAGTGGGAAGAAGAGTTGCAGAAGGGACTGAAGGAAAAGGACGAAGCACTGATGCAATTGCAGGCCGAACACTTGCAGCTCCGCCCGCGTATGGACGAACTGGAGACCTTCCTGAAAAACAGCAAGAGCACTCTGCAAGGCTGGCTCAAGGAACACAAGAAGGGATGGGAAGAAAACATCGGTAAACTGTGCGACGAGTCCATCCTCTGGCAGACCAACCTCTCGCCGAAGATTGTGGACGAAGGCACGTCGTTCTACGGCATCTCCATCTCCCTGCAGGACATCGAACGCCACATCCGCTCCATCGACGACTATCAGGCGGAACATGACAAGGGTATCAAGCGACTGGCAGAAATCCAGGCCGAAACCCTCCGTCTGCAACAGGAGAAAGAGACCCTGGAAGAGCAGCTGAAAGCCAAATACCAGCCGCGCATCAAGGAACAGAAAGACGTGATAGCTGTGCAGGAATACGAGCTGGAGAAACTGGAACAGCAGTACCAGAAGGATATGCTCGACTTGGACGACTGGAAGAAGAAGGCGGAAGCCGAACGTACTGCCAAACTCCGGAAACTAGAAGAGGAAAAGCAACGCATCGCCGCAGAACTGAAGGAAATTGACGGCAAACTGAACAACCTGAACCGCGAAAAGAGCGAGAAGCTGAACCAGCTGAAGCAGGAATGGAACCGGGTGCAGCAGGACATCGCGCACGAGAAGGAGACACAGGCCGGCAGCATCCGCCTGGAGGATAAGGAAGAACAGCAGCGCATCGCCACGGAGAAAGCCGAATACGAGCGCCAGATGAAGCAGGAACTACACTCGCAAGGAGCCGACACCGAACGTCTGCAACAGATTAGCAGTCAGTTGCGCGACATCGACCGGGAACTGCAGTTCATCAAGGAGCACGCCACCCTGCTCATCGAGTACCAGAAGGACAAGCGCGACCTCATCGACCACATTCCGGAATGGAAGCGTGAACAGGAGGAACAGAAACGCCAGCTCAGCCAGGAGAAGGACAACCTGCGCCGGGAAACCTCGGGCTTGCAGGAGCAGATTGATGCCCTGAACAAGGAACTGCAGCAGGCAGAGAAGGAAGTGACACAGCTTCAGGCCAACCTGGAGGCGTACAGCAAGATTTCGGCCTATGACTGGTACAAGCCGCATCAGGATATTTTCAATCCCGAGAACCCCGTCACGCTGGAAATCCACACGCCGCGCACCTGTCTGGAACTGATTGACGAACTGGGCCGCACGGACAGCCAGTACATGACGCTGCAAAACCGTCTGCGCAAAGAGGTGAACCTCTTCACCGGTCACTTCGACGAAGAGAATACCTTCAAGTTCAAGACCAAGTTTACCGAGGACTGGGAGTACATCCGCTTTGCCGAGGAACTGCACGACTTTGTGGAAGAGAACAAAATCAGCGAGTTCGTCCGCCGCATCAACAACGAGCACTCCGACATCTTCAAGCGCATCAGCATGGATACCTCAATGCTCACGGCTTCAGAAGACGACATTCAGGACCTCATCGGTCAGGTGAACAAGGGATTCCAGACGTGCAACTTCGTGGGCGTTATCCAGTGTATCGAAATGAAGGTGGAAGAAAGTAGCAACCGTGTGGTAAACTGTCTGCGTGCCATCCAGAAGTACTACAACGAGCATGCCTATGACCTCACGCCGGGCACCAATCTCTTCTCGTCGGAAAACGAACAGCTGGTAAAACAGGAGGCCATCGCCCTGCTCCGCGACTTCATCAAGGAGATTCACGCCTACCGCTACGACAGCATCCGCCTATACGACTCATTCGAGCTGCGTTTCCGCATCATCGAGAACAACAACGACACGGGCTTCGTGGAGAAACTGTCGAACGTGGGTTCGGAAGGTACCGACATTCTGGTGAAGGCCATGATCAACATCATGTTGCTGAACGTGTTCAAGGAAGGGGCTTCGCGCAAGTTCAAGGACTTCAAACTGCACTGTATGATGGACGAAATCGGTAAGCTTCACCCGAACAACGTGAACGGTATCCTGAAATTTGCCAACGACCGGAACATCATCCTCATCAACGGTTCACCCACGGAACTGAACCGCGATGCCTACAAGCATGTGTACCTGCTCACCAAAGGGGCGCAGAGCAAGACACGCATCGCCCGACTTATTTCGGACCAGAAACTGTAGGCTTTTCAACCTTTAAAACAGGGTTGAAAAAACGCCTTTGTGTTTTAACTTAAACGCCTTTACGTTTTAGGTAAAACGCAAGGGCGTTTTACTTTAAATGCACTTGCGTTTGAAAGCAAACGCTTAGGCGTTTTAGAAGCGCTTACCATGATTCCAAATAATAGAATTTTATTTTACAAATCAGAATTTTATTCTTATCTTTGCCACATGACAATCGAGTGAAGCTAATGAGAATATTTACAGAACAAGCTATAAAAGAATATGCAGAAGCGCATCCTGATGCAAAAGTAGCTTTGCAAGAATGGACTACCATAGTCAAAAGAAGCGAATGGACTTGCTTTGCAGACGTAAAAAAGACCTTTAATAGCGTAAATAATGTGGGTAACCAACATTATGTATTCAATATCAAAGGTAATAGCTACAGACTGATTGTAGTGATAAAATTCACTATAAAGTTCGTTTATATTCGTTTTATAGGCACTCATGCCGAGTATGATAAGATAGCTGATTGTTCAGTTTTATAATTAAACCGAATCGGCAATTACCGATCAACCAAGAGCCATGACAAAGATAGAAACAAAAGCTCAATACGATTGGGCAGTAAAAAGAGTTGAGGAATTACTTCCACTGGTTACCGATGAAACCCCTCTGGATAATCCTCATAGTATAGAGTTGGAATTACTTTCTAATCTCGTTGCAGATTATTCTGAAGAACATTTCGCACTGGGAGAACCAACGCTGGTTGATGTCCTCAAACTTCGTATGTATGAGATGGGACTTAATCAGAAATCTTTAGCAAAATTAATCGGAGTCAGTCCTTCACGCTTGAGTGATTATATTTCCGGTAAATGTGAACCGACCTTGAAAGTAGCCCGCGAAATTAGCCAGAAATTGAATATTGACGCCAATATAGTACTAGGTGTTTAATATGAGTATAGAAAATAGAAAAACCGCCTAATTCACAATGTAATAAGCGGTTTTAAGTCGGAGCCGAAAGCGGGACTCGAACCCGCGACTTACTCATTACGAATGAGTTACTCTACCAACTGAGTTATTTCGGCAACGTGTTTCGTTGAAAACGGTTGCAAAATTACTGTTTTCTTGAAACCTGCCAAATAAAAAAGAGATTTTTTTCCGAAAAACTACATTTTTCCGGCCCGTACAACCTGTTTCCGCTACATCACAGGGGCATTTGACACATTATTACGTGTAATTTGTACAATAGTCCCTTGTCTGCCTCCTGCCGATTTCCTACTTTTACCCGCAAAATAAAACATTACACTACCATGAAAAAGAAACTGATGATTTCACTGCTGGCACTAACCTCACTAGGAGCCGGAGCACAAAACTTGCAAAAGGGAGACTACGGATACTTGTACTGCCACATGAGCGGACGAGGAGAATGGACGGCCTACGCCCTGAGCCGTGACGGCATGCACTTTCACGACCTGATTGATGGCGACCCCGTATACAATGTAGAAGAAATGTCAAAAATAGAGGGAGGAGCACGCGATGCCTTTATCTGCCGCACGTCCGACGGAAAAGGCTATCTGATGGTGACTACCGACATGAGCAACGCCAAGAGCCGCTCGTGGTTCAACTACGGCATAAACCTGCTGAAAAGTGACGACCTGATTCACTGGACTTCTACTACCTTCGACTTCCGCCAGGGACCAGATATTTTCTGTGACCCTCAGTCGCCTGATGTCTATAAGGACTACAGCACCATCAAGCGCGTATGGGCACCGCAGATTTTCTGGGACCCTTCGTACGTATGGGCCGATGGCACGAAGGGCGGATACATGATATACTATTCACTGCTCAATCCGGCAGAAGACCAGTACGACCGCGTGTTCTACTCCTATGCCGACGCCACCTTTACACGTCTTACCAAGCCCCGCCTGCTGGTGGACTGGGGATATGCCACCATCGATGCCGACATCAACTATGTGCCGGCCGACGGACTCTACCACATGCTCATCAAGAAAGAAGGAGGTACACCCGGCATCTTTGCAGCCACGGCCACGAAACTGACCGGCCCATACAAGATAAAGGATGAAAATGACTATGTGAAGTTTGAAGGCAACAAGAAGTGCGAGGGCTGCTCTGCCTTCCAGCTGGTGGGCGACTCCACCTGGCGCGTGGCCTACATTGAATACTCCTCCAAGCCCAAAAGATATCGCATCTGCCAGGCTGATGAAAAACTCGCCAACTTCCACTCCCCCGTCACCTTGGAGGGTGTGAAACATCCGCAGCACGGCTCGTTCATGCGGCTCACCGAAGAAGAATACAAGCGCCTGCAGGAGTGGTCGGACAGCATCATGCGCGAAAGAGCTGCCCGCAACAGCGGAGAAAAGAAGTAAAAAGAGGAAAATGAAATATTTTTGTAAAAACTTTTGGCAAACATCCTTTCATTTGAATAGAAAACATTATCTTTGCACTCCGAATTATGACGTGACAAAAGAGTTTGATGTATTACTGTATAACACATAGTAAAAAGAATAAGCGCACATTCGGAGTTCCGGCGGAATGGACAAATGCCGGAAGCTATTTCTTTTTTCTTTTATGTCACTTATTTCCTGAATATTTAAGATTTCCTATTTTTTCAAACACCCGGAACTGCTTTTCGGCAAGTCCGGGCGTTTTTTCGTATATACGAGAGTAGAATAGAAAAAAAATACAAGATATAAAGATTATTAGTAACAAGGTAATGAGAAATGTAACATTGATCCTCGACGACGGGAGCCGCTTTCATGGCAAGTCGTTCGGCTATGAGAAACCGGTAGCCGGTGAAGTAGTTTTCAACACGGCAATGACCGGATACCCCGAAAGCTTGACCGACCCTTCGTATGCCGGTCAGTTGATGACACTGACTTACCCGCTGGTAGGTAACTATGGTGTGCCTCCCTTCACGTTCGAAGCAAACGGACTGCCCACTTTCATGGAAAGCGAGAAAATCCATGCCGAAGCGATTATCGTAAGCGATTACAGTGAAAAATACTCTCACTGGAATGCAGTAGAAAGTCTGGGCGACTGGTTGAAACGCGAACAGATTCCGGGCATCACGGGCATCGACACACGCGAACTGACAAAAGTATTGCGCGAACATGGAGTGATGATGGGAAAAATCGTGTTCGACGATGAACCAAATAACATTCCCGAAGCTACCTATGCAGGTGTGAACTACGTAGACAAGGTTTCTTGCAAGGAAGTGATTCGCTACAACGAAGGCGAAGGCAAGAAAAAAGTAGTGCTGGTAGACTGCGGCGTGAAATCAAACATTATCCGTTGCCTGCTTAAGCGCGACGTGGAAATCATCCGCGTGCCCTGGAACTACGACTTCAACTCTCTGCAGTTCGACGGTCTGTTCATCTCCAACGGTCCGGGCGACCCCGACACTTGTGATGCAGCCGTACAGAACATCCGCAAGGCCATGCAGAACGAAAAACTTCCTATTTTCGGTATCTGTATGGGTAACCAGCTGCTTTCAAAGGCAGGAGGTGCCAAAATCTACAAACTGAAATACGGTCACCGCAGCCATAACCAGCCGGTACGCATGGTAGGCACGGAAAAGTGTTTCATCACCTCGCAGAACCACGGTTATGCCGTAGACAACAACACACTGGGAGCCGACTGGGAACCGCTCTTCATCAACATGAACGACGGTTCGAACGAAGGTATCCGCCACAAGAAGAACCCCTGGTTCTCGGCTCAGTTCCACCCGGAAGCTGCCAGCGGTCCTACCGACACGGAATTCCTGTTCGATGAGTTTGTAAAGTTGCTGTAATCCACTAAAAACAAAGAAGACAATGAAAGAAAACATAAAGAAAGTATTGCTGTTAGGTTCAGGAGCCCTGAAAATCGGTGAAGCAGGTGAATTCGACTACTCTGGTTCGCAGGCCCTGAAAGCGCTGAAGGAAGAAGGTATCGAAACCATCCTGATTAACCCGAACATCGCCACCGTGCAGACTTCGGAAGGTGTGGCAGACAAAATCTACTTCCTGCCCGTTACTCCGTATTTCGTAGAAAAAGTCATCGACAAGGAACGTCCCGACGGCGTGCTGCTGTCATTCGGTGGACAGACTGCCTTGAACTGCGGTGTGGCTCTCTACAAAGCCGGTGTGTTCGAAAAATACAACACCCGCGTACTGGGTACTCCGGTACAGGCCATCATGGATACGGAAGACCGTGAGCTCTTCGTACAGAAACTGGACGAAATCAACGTGAAGACCATCAAGAGTGAGGCAGTAGAAAACATTGAAGATGCCCGCCGCGCAGCGAAGGAACTGGGTTATCCGGTCATCATCCGTGCAGCTTACGCACTGGGAGGTCTGGGTTCAGGTTTCTGCGACAACGAAGAAGAACTGAACGTGCTGGCCGAAAAAGCGTTCTCTTTCTCTCCGCAGGTGCTGGTAGAAAAAAGTCTGAAAGGCTGGAAGGAAGTGGAATACGAAGTAGTGCGCGACCGTTTCGACAACTGTATCACGGTCTGCAACATGGAAAACTTTGACCCGCTGGGTATCCACACCGGTGAATCTATCGTTATCGCTCCGTCACAGACGCTGACCAACAGCGAATACCACAAACTGCGTGAACTGGCCATCCGCATCATCCGTCACATCGGTATTGTGGGTGAATGTAACGTACAGTACGCGTTCGACCCTGAATCAGAAGACTACCGCGTAATCGAGGTAAATGCCCGTCTGAGCCGTTCTTCTGCACTGGCATCTAAAGCAACCGGTTATCCGTTGGCTTTCGTTGCTGCCAAGCTGGGTCTGGGTTACGGACTGTTCGACCTGAAGAACTCTGTCACTAAGACAACTTCAGCCTTCTTCGAACCGGCACTGGACTACTGCGTATGTAAGATTCCTCGCTGGGACTTGGGTAAGTTCCACGGCGTAGACCGCGAACTGGGCTCCAGCATGAAATCGGTAGGTGAAGTCATGGCCATCGGA
The DNA here is from genome assembly GCA_001915545.1 of Bacteroides sp. 43_108. Taxonomy (GTDB): domain Bacteria; phylum Bacteroidota; class Bacteroidia; order Bacteroidales; family Bacteroidaceae; genus 43-108. Next base: position 99,024 of record MNQS01000105.1, read on the forward strand.
CGTACCTTCGAAGAAGCCATCCAGAAAGGTCTTCGTATGATTGGTCAGGGCATGCACGGTTTCGTGGAAAACAAGGAGCTGGTTATCGAAGACATCGACAAGGCACTGCGCGAACCGACCGACAAGCGTATCTTCGTCATCTCAAAAGCCATGCGCGCCGGCTATACTGTAGACCAGATTCACAACCTTACCAAGATTGACAAATGGTTCCTCGACAAGCTGATGAACATCATGCAGACTTCCAAAGAGCTGCACGAATGGGGCAACAACCACAAACTGCTCTCACAGCTTCCGAACGAACTGCTCTATAAAGCAAAACGTCAGGGATTCTCTGACTTCCAGGTGGCACGCGCCATCGGTTACGAAGGCGATATGGAAGATGCCATCCTCGATATCCGCAAGCACCGTAAGAGCGTAGGTATCGTTCCGGTAGTAAAACAAATCGATACACTGGCCGCTGAATATCCGGCACAGACCAACTACCTGTATCTGACCTACAGCGGTGTGGCCAACGATGTACACTACCTGGGCGACCACAAGAGTATCGTCGTACTGGGTTCAGGTGCTTACCGTATCGGTTCATCCGTAGAGTTCGACTGGTGCGGCGTACAGGCACTGAACACCATCCGCAAGGAAGGCTACCGCTCAGTAATGATCAACTACAATCCTGAAACCGTATCGACCGACTACGATATGTGCGACCGTCTGTACTTTGACGAACTGACTTTCGAACGTGTGATGGATATCCTCGACCTGGAAAATCCGCACGGAGTCATCGTATCCACCGGCGGACAGATTCCGAACAACCTGGCATTGCGTCTGGACGCACAGAAGGTAAATATTCTGGGAACTTCTGCCAAGAGCATCGACAACGCCGAAGACCGCGACAAGTTCTCGGCTATGCTCGACCGTATCGGCGTAGACCAGCCTGAATGGAGCGCACTGACTTCTATGGAAGATATCAACGCATTTATCGAAAAGGTAGGATTCCCTGTATTGGTTCGTCCGTCATACGTGCTTTCTGGTGCAGCCATGAACGTATGTTCTAACCAAGAAGAGCTGGAACGCTTCCTGCAGCTGGCCGCTAACGTATCGAAGAAACATCCGGTAGTAGTAAGCCAGTTCATCGAACACGCCAAGGAAGTAGAAATGGATGCCGTAGCACAGAACGGTGAAATCGTAGCTTACGCCATCTCAGAACACATCGAGTTTGCCGGTGTACACTCAGGCGACGCTACCATCCAGTTCCCGCCGCAGAAACTGTACGTAGAAACCGTACGCCGCATCAAGCGTATTTCTCGTCAGATTGCGAAAGAACTGAACATCTCTGGTCCGTTCAACATCCAGTTCCTGGCTCGTGAAAACGACATCAAGGTAATCGAATGTAACTTGCGTGCCAGCCGTTCATTCCCGTTCGTCAGCAAGGTGCTGAAGATTAACTTCATCGAGCTGGCTACCAAAGTCATGTTAGGCTTGCCGGTAGAAAAGCCTGAAAAGAACCTCTTCGACCTCGACTACGTAGGTATCAAGGCCAGCCAGTTCTCGTTCAACCGTTTGCAGAAGGCCGACCCTGTACTGGGTGTAGACATGGCTTCTACAGGTGAAGTTGGCTGTATCGGCGACGACACTTCATGTGCCGTACTGAAAGCCATGCTATCTGTAGGCTACCGCATTCCGGAAAAGAACGTCCTGATGTCTACCGGTACACTGAAACAGAAAGTAGATTTGCTGCAGGCAGCGCGCGCCCTCAAGGCCAAAGGTTACAACATCTTCGCTACCGGCGGTTCTTCTAAGTTCCTGGCAGAAAACGGAGTGGAAAACACCCGCGTATATTGGCCAAGCGAAGAAGGTCAGCCTCAGGCACTTGAAATGCTGCACAAGAAAGAAATCGACATGGTGGTAAACATTCCGCGTGACCTCACTCCTACCGAGTTGGAAAACGGATACAAGATCCGCCGTGCCGCAGTCGACCTGAACATTCCTCTGGTAACCAATGCCCGTCTGGCAAGCGCATTCATCAATGCCTTCTGCTCTATGAGCATCGACGACATCTCTATCAAGAGCTGGGAAGAATACAAATAATCCGTACGCTTGAGGATATAGATAAAATTAATCCCCTTCGGGACTCATTCACGATGAAGAGTTCCGGAGGGGATTTTTTTGCCTTAAACTTTTTAGTTTCCAAATTTCAATTAAAAAGGTACGATTAAAAGGAACAGATGCTGGAGAAGAATCTGTAATTGATTCGTTTCAATCCCATAAGGTACGATTAAAAGGCAAAGAAAGAATTTAAAATCGGAGAAGTGTTTCAGTGGTTTCAATTCCATAAGGTACGATTAAAAGTTACGCCGCTTCGGCATGAGGCAATATGTCATTACCGTTTCAATTCCATAAGGTACGATTAAAAGCGGTTCAAGTGTTGCTCCAACAGCATTCCAGGCAGTTTCAATTCCATAAGGTACGATTAAAAGAACTCTATGATGTCCTGACATCTGATTCTATGTAGTTTCAATTCCATAAGGTACGATTAAAAGTTTCGAAAAGATTTTGCTCTAATGCTCGTCTTCTGTTTCAATTCCATAAGGTACGATTAAAAGTACCGAGAAGCCTTAATACCAGCGCAAGCAGAACAAGTTTCAATTCCATAAGGTACGATTAAAAGCAATGGGAGCGTGTGAATCCTTCAACATTTAATTGTTTCAATTCCATAAGGTACGATTAAAAGTACAACAGATTTAGCCAAATCCATCATATTGAGACCGTTTCAATTCCATAAGGTACGATTAAAAGAAATACTAATCTTATTGATGATAATGCTGCTACGCTGTTTCAATTCCATAAGGTACGATTAAAAGCACTCTCTATCAGGTTCAGGCTGCTTTCCTTGGGAGTTTCAATTCCATAAGGTACGATTAAAAGTTTTTGAATTTCAAGGTAGCACTCCATCACTTTTGTTTCAATTCCATAAGGTACGATTAAAAGGCACTCCCTGCACGTTCTGTATGGCGTCTACGCACTGTTTCAATTCCATAAGGTACGATTAAAAGCCTGCTGCAAAGCCAGAAAGGTGAGCTTCGTGCGCGTTTCAATTCCATAAGGTACGATTAAAAGCACTGACCGTCATGCCGGGCGTAAGTTTTTCCGTGTTTCAATTCCATAAGGTACGATTAAAAGCAGCAGCGGTTCCCGTCTGTGCCGTAGCAGAACCCGGTTTCAATTCCATAAGGTACGATTAAAAGTCTTTCCTCCGATAGAGGGTAAACTTCCAATTTTAGGGTATCCCCTTTTAGACGGGCGCCAGTCGGCACCCGTCTAAAAAAGAATCCACAAATTTAACGATTATTATTTGCATATT
>MNQS01000106.1 GCA_001915545.1 Bacteroides sp. 43_108
GACTAATTTCAATGATGTCAAAGATCTAAATGATCCCCTGATTCCGGGGCTTTTTGATTAATTGTTTAACTCGTCCCATTTTAACGGGACACTAATGATGTTTTGTCTTAAATGATTCACCGTGTCGGAAAGTCCGTCCCAGGCACTTTCCAGTTCTTTCAGAAATTCCTCCCCTTCCGGAGTCAGTCCATAATACTTGCGGGGCGGTCCTTGCGTGGACTCCACCCACTCGTACGACAGGAGTCCGTCGTTCTTCAATCGGGTCAGCAACGGATAAAGCGTGCCTTCCACCACAATCAGCCGGGCCTCTTTCAGCTTCTGGATAATGTCGGAAGAATAGGCAGACTCCCAGTGCAACAGCAACAGAATGCAATACTCCAGCATCCCCTTGCGCATCTGCGATTTTACATTGTCTACATTCATTTCATCTCATTTATCTTGTATGACACAAATATAGGTTTTATATTGATACTATGTATTACAAGGTATTATAATTTCAAAACTTTTAACAAGTTTATGTTTCGATAAAACCCATACATACAAAAGATAAACTACTTTTGCAGAAAACACATTATAATAAGGAAACGCCTATGTTTACGATTAGAAAAGCTACTCTTGCAGACATTGAAGTCATCCGGACGCTGGCGGCACAGACCTTTCCGGCTACCTACCAGCACATTCTGACTCCGGAACAGATTGATTACATGATGGACTGGATGTATTCCAGCGAAAGCCTGAAAAACCAGATGGAGAAAGAGCATCACATTTACTACATTGCTTACGAGGAATGTGAGCCTGCGGGCTATGTGTCCATCCAGCAGGAGGATACGGATTTGTTCCACTTGCAGAAGATTTACGTACTCCCCTACTTCCAGAAATACAAACTCGGACGGCAACTGTTCCAGCAGGCCATAAAGGGCATCAAGGAACTTCATCCGGAACCTTGCCGCATGGAACTGAATGTGAACCGGCAGAATCCTGCACTTGGATTCTATGAGCACATGGGCATGAAGAAGGTGCGCGAAGGGGACTTCCCCATCGGCAACGGATATTACATGAACGATTACATCATGGGCATGGACATCTAAGGCTCCCCGCCGCCGTTTTCATCTCTTTGCTTTGCAGACGGGGATTTCTTTTACAGCTTGCAAAACAAAGAAATGAAAAACGGCACGGACATGTCGACCAGCAGTCCATGGAAGATGGCAAGGGGCACCATTTCCTTTCCAGACACACGGATAATGGAGGGAAGAGCTACATCGACCGAGGTTACTCCGGCCACCGAAATAGGAGCCAGCTTCCCGAAGTATTTGCAAATGAAAGGAGCTCCCACCAGTGCCACCAGCTCGCGGATGACATTCGTCAGAAGTGCAATCGTGGCCAGTTCCGTAGCCAACTGTGCACCAAGGTCTGGGGTTTTGAGTTCCATAATCAGAATAGACGAAAGCGAATAATATCCCAGTCCGCTGCCCACGGCCAGACAGTCGAACACACTCCAGCGAGTCAGCAGCACACTGACCAATGCCGAAAACAGCAGGGTTCCTCCGATGGTGGCCAGCGGTATCAGCAGCATCTTGGGACGGAAACCACGAAGCAGTTCCTTGAAATCCTCTCCCCCGCCAATGCTGACGCCTACCTGAAACATCAGGGCATACAGAATATACATGGACAAGTGGTGCGTATCTCCCAACTCCCATCCGGAAAAGTTCCACACGTAGCCTAACACACAGCCTACAAAGAACATGGACAATACCAGCAAACTTCCTTTCATTTTTCACCTCCTTCCTTAAAGAACAACAGATATACCACGCGTGCCAGCAACACACTTCCCGTAATGCCGGCCACACTGAGTAGCAACGCCTGTCCGCCAAAAGAACCTAAGTTTCCTACAATCAACGGATTGTAACCCACGGAAAGTCCTAACACGAACAGCATCAGACAAATGGTACACGAGATAGTCAGATTCACTTTTTTCAAAAAAACACACATACGAAGGCTATATCCTGCCAGAATACCTGCCAGGACAATCAATAAAATAATCCACATAACAAAATTGAGAATAAAAGTTTATAAGAAAGATTTCACACCACGTCAGGAAGACGCAACTTCCCGTGTCTTACAAACTTTCATGAAGAAATCCGCTGAACCAATGCGCACGGGCATGACATCTCCGGTAAAGCGCCGTACTGACCTTTATCCGAACTACCTTATGTTGCCTGCACATGTTCATACGCTGTATACTATATTCTAATCTGTGTAAGTTCTAACCCTAGTCTGTTTTTGTGAAAACGTAGAATATGTTTTTACGTTTCTCTGCCCGGAAACCTATGTTTTCCTTTGCGGAACCGTACGTTTCCCGGTCGGAAACCCTACGTTTCTCACATAAGAAACCTACAAAAGTTCCTGAAAAAGCCACGTCTTCTTCAGGCCGTTTTTACTTTATCTGCTTCTCAATTGCGCTGCAAAGATAGCTCAAATTAAATTAATATGCAATTAATATGCAGGCCCTTTATTACAAAGGGCCATCGGAAATACTTCCCGACAGCCCTTCACATCAAGAAAAAGTTGTTTTAACGGCGCCCCGTGATTTGCAGATATTCTCTTTTTTTCAATTCATAATCCGTATAGCTTTCCACATACTTGTCACGACTCTGCTGATACAAAGTCTGTGCATCAAGCAAATCGCTCATCGTACAGATACCTGCCTTGTAATAATCGGTATTCAGGCGGAGATTCTCGGTAGACTGCTCAATGGACAGACGGGCAATCTTCATCTGCTCGTATGCCTCGTTCACCCCGTTCCAGGCATTCTTCATGCGGATAACCAGCAATTCTCCCTGGTCGGCCAACTGGTTTTCCGTGTTCTTCACCTGAAGCTTTTCTTTCTTAATGGCATGGCTTCCTCCCCACCATCCGGTCAGGGGAACGGTCACCGTAGCAAATCCCACCCAGAAACGCTGGTCTTCCGGCAAGAAGTTATGATACACATAGCCTCCACCAATGGCCACCGTAGGCAGGTTCTTTCCTACCGCCATCTTGTATTGCAGGCGACTGGCCTTCACGTTTTGTTGCAGCAGGGCATATTCGCTGGTAAGTCCCAATGCCGATTCCGGATCGCAATAAAGGCTGTCGGGGCGTGCAGGCAGCTGAGTATCCACCGCAAAGGCCACGTCAAGGGTATCGGATGAAAGTCCGGTGTACTGTGCCAGCATGTTTTGGGATACCGACAAGGCATTTTCCACCTGCAAACGAGTACTCTTTGTTTCATTCTGCCGCAACTGTACCTGAAGCAGGTCATTCCGCGTCACGATTCCAGCCTGTACCGAAGCTTCCACATCACTCAGAATGCGTGCCAGTTGGGCTTCGACCTTGGACAAGGTTTTCAGCTTTTCTTTCAGTATCACTACCCGCCAGAAATATTGTTCCGTGGTGAGGCATACTTCATTGTCGGACAAGTTCCGTTGCAGGCGTTTCACTTCCACTCCCACCTTGGCCAGCTGGTTTCCGTTCACAATCTGTCCGCCGGTGAACAACGGCAGGGAGGCACCGACTCCCCCTGCTATTCCGTTCTTCAGCATGGACATGTTCATGTCCGGTCCCAAACTCATCTGCATCAATCCTTTATCTGCCATGAAACCGGTTCCAGCCGCGCTCACGCTCGGAAAATAATTGGTAAATGCCTTTTTCTTGTCCTGCTTGGCCATTTCCAGTTCATTGGTTGCATTCTTCATTCGCACATTGTTTGTCAAGGCAGCCTGAATGCACTCATCCAGCGTGTAGGCTTTCTGTCCGAAAGCCCCATTCATGCACGCCCCACCTATCAATAGAAAAGCTATTATTCTGTTTCGATTTGTTTTCATAATGATTCTTCTTTTGATTGATTCCTAATCACCTCATCAAGCTTTCTCCAATGCTTCCAGTTGGGCACGTTTCTGACTGCTTCCTCTGAAAATCACCAGGTAGGCTACCGGAAGCACCATCAAGAGGAAGAGCATGGTAATCAACGTACCGTAACAAATCACTGTACCCATCGGCATCCAGAGTCCGCTCTTGCCCAATATCATCGGGATGACTCCCATGGAGGCAGCAGCCGAAGTCAGGAAGATGGGTCGCATACGTCGGCGGGCAGAATGGTAAATAGCATCACGCACACAGAGTTTCTCCGTAGCCCGAAGTTCCTCGGCATAGTCAATCATGATAATGCCGTTACGCACGATAATTCCCATCAGGCTGATGATACCCAGTGTACAAGTCATACCGAAATCCACTCCTTGTATCAATACGCCCACTGCCGTACCGAGCACACACAGCGTCATGCTGGCAAAAATCAGCAGAGCAATGCTAATACGCTTGAAATGAGCCAGCAGAATGAAGAAAATGATGAAAGCCGCAATGGCCAGAGCTGCTATGATAGGCGGAAGGTTTTCATTGTCTTGCTCGTCGTCACCTCCGTAAGCCAGCGTCACTTTATCCGGCAGAGGGATGGCTGCCACTTTTTCCTTTATCACACTCGCCAGGGCGGTCACGTTCACGTCACGGCGCACATCGGCCATGACCGTAATGGTATAGATACCGTTCCGGCGTACCAGCTGTCCGTCTTTTACGGAAGGAACTACTTCTGCTACTTGCCGCAAGGGAACCTGCGTACCGCCCAATACCGGAATCAGTTCGTTTTCCAGATCGGAGAAACCGGCACAATCGGCTCTCTCACTTTTCAATGTCACGGGGATATCATAATCGCCTTCCCACACACTAGCCACCTTTATACCGTCGCCATAGCGCATGGCCAGCGTACTTTCCAGTTGCACATTCTGTATGCCCAGACGAGAAGCCTCATCTTCTTTCAGCACCACCTTGGCCGAAGTCTGCGGCTCACTGAAGTTGGTCTGTGCCAACCGTATTTCCGGCATCTGGCGCAACATGCTCAGGTATTTTCCGGCCACAGTTTTCAGTGAATCCAGATTCTCTCCACTCAGACGGAGTTCTATCGGATAGACCGCCTGACTGAAACTGATTTGCTTGAACCTTATCCGCACATCGGGAAAAGCATCGGTATAATGCGGAGCATATTCATCCAACAGTTCCACGGTTTCCTTGTTTCCTTTCGTGTTTACAATCAGCTGGGCGTAGTTCGTTCCTCCTAATTGCGGAGCGTATGCCGTATGGAAACGAGGGGAAGAACAACCGATAAATGATGTGACGGAAGTCACCCGCGGGTCTTTACGGAACACATGCTCCATGGTATCGGCAGCCCAGGCCGTCTTTTCTACAGCCGAGCCCGTAGGCAGATAGATTTCTACGGCAAACTGGTTACGGTCGGCTACCGGCATCAGCTTTTGCGGCAGTTTCCCCATCAGGAAGATACCCACCAGCACGGAAGCGATTCCTCCCAGCAAAGTAACATACGGATGGGCAAAGCATTTGTCAAGCAACTTATTATAATAGGTCTGCAGGAATTCCATGAACGAGAATCCTTTTTTATGCGAAGGTATCGGCTTACGGATGAACCAGAACTGCATGAACGGTACCAGCAGCATGGCTACCAGCAAAGAGATGCCCAGAATCAGCGTAATGGACCAGGGGAAACTCAGCAGGAAGTCGTGTATCATGCCGGGAATCACAATCAGGAAGGGGAAGAATGTGATACTGATGGCCAGTGTAGCCGAGAATATGGACTTGAAGAAATGCGTGGCACTGAAGATAGACGCATGCCAGCGCGACATTCCTTCGCCGATTTTCTCCAGATAACTGTCGATGATGACAATGGAGTTGTCCACAATCATTCCCAGCGTCACAATCAAGGCAGCCAGCGTCACGGTGTTCAACTCAATGCCAAAGGCATAGAAAAGTCCCAGTGAGATAAAAATGGTAATCGGAATGGTGGAAGCAGCTACCAGTGCCACCCGCAACGGCAAAAGCAGCATCACCACAATCACTACGGCCACGATGGCAATCACCAGCTCACGCAAGAAAGCATTGACACTGTCGCCCACCACCTGTGCCTGGTCGGTAATGCGGAACATATTGACTTCCGACGGAAGTTCTGTCTTAAACTCTTCCAGCACGCGGTCGATATCATTTCCCATCTGTACGATGTTCTTTCCTTTCTTCATTTCCACACTCAGCAAGATACATTTCGTCCCGTTGTTCTTGATGTAACTGTCGGCATGAGGATATTCCTTAACCACACGAGCCACATCCTGCAAGCGTACCACATTGCCCAATGGGTCGCTGTACACAATCTGCTGTTGCACGTCGTACAGTGTGTTGAATGTCTTCTCCACATGCACCGGCAATACATACTGAGGGCTCTGTATGCGCCCGCCCGTGGTCACGAATCCTTTAGCAAACAGCTGTCCGGCAATCAACTGCTCATTCAGCCCATAATGCGAGAGCCGTTCCGGGTCCAGGTAGATGGAAATCTGTTCAGCCCTTTCTCCACTCACGGTGAGTCGTCCCACACTACTGATGCGACGCAAACGGTTCTTCAGCTCATCCATATAGTCGGACAGTTCCCGATACGTTTTGTCCTTGCTCTCCATGGTAATCAGCAGCGCCGATGTATCGCCAAAATCATCCATCACCTGTATGGCAAGCACATTCGGCGGAAGCTGTGACTTGAAGGTAGCTACTCCATGCTTGAATTTGCTCCAGAACTCATCTTTGTTGTTCAGTTCGTCATTCAACTCCACTTGTACAAAGACAATCCCGTCGCGCGTAGTAGAGAACGTCTTCTCCTTCTTTACTTCCTTGTATGAAAAGATGTAGTCTTCCAGAGGCTTCGTCACTTGTTCCACCATTTCATTGACCGTATTCCCCGGAGCCACGGCAATCACCATTCCCTGACGTATGGTAAAATCAGGAAATTCATTTTTCTGCATCTGCGGCAGACTGTATATTCCGAATGCCACCAGGCAGCACGTCACCAGAATCACAATCTGACGATAGTGCATGGCCCATTCCACTATGTTCCTTTTCTTTTCCATTGTCTTACTTCGTTTTTACAGTGCCAGAGGAGTTCCTTCGCACACTTTCTGCTGTCCTTCTACTATCACTTCATCCCCTTCATTCAAACCGTTCACCACCGTGACACCCGTCGCCGTGAACTTGCCGCACGCCACCACGCGCTTCGATGCCTTTCCATCCGCACCTTTCAGCCACACGAAGTAGTTGTTGTGTTCGTCCAGCTGAAGCACATTGGCCGGAAGTACGCACGCCTGACTTTTATCGGCATCCTGCAACCAGACTTCTGTCACCATGCCGGGCAGCAGTCCCGTATTTTTTGTCTGAATACCGACATTTACCTCATACGACCGTGACAGCGGATTGGCCTGTACACCTTTTTCCGTCACTACGCCTTCTGCCTTTGTTCCATTCAGAACCGGTGCCTCTATCACGGCTTTCTGTCCTCTTACCACGCGCGCGATTTCCGTCTCCGGCACGGAAATCCGTACCTTCAGCCGGTCGTCGGATACCAGTTTCAGCACCTGAACACCGGGTACCACGTTCTGCCCGACCTCCAGACTCTTCTCGGCAATGACTCCGGAAAACGGAGCGTACAGCTGACAGTCGGTCAGATTCTTCCGGGCCACTGCCTCCATAGACTGCGTCTGCTGCAACTTGCTTTGTACTTCCACCCACTTCATCTCGGCCAGACTTCCCTTTTCATGCAATTCCTTCATACGTTGGTAGGCATCTTCTGCCTGCTTCAAAGCAGCCTTTGCCGCCTGATACGTATTCTGCATCGAAACCTCATCCAGTGTAGCCAGCAATTGTCCCTGCCGCACCCGGCTTCCTAAATCGACCTTTACCGACTTTACCCGTCCCATCAGCGGGAAACTTAATGAACTGCCGTTTTCCTCCTGCACCGTACCTGAAAAACGAACGGCTTCGTTACGTACGGATGATACTACGGTCATCACTTTGACCTTTACCGGTTCTGCCTGCTGCGGTGCCTGCTCTTTATTTCCACACCCTGACATCACAGTCAGAAACAAACAAACGGCCATCAGATAATTCTTTTTCATAAATTCTAAAATGTTTAGTATGTCTGCAATTTGTGAGCGCAAAGAAAAAGGCATTACACGAAATATGCGGCATACATATCACCTTGGAAGTGTTCTATTTTTCTATCCGCCTCCACTATCTTCCCTATGGAATACTCATCAGGAAAAATAGGACACTGAGAATTGAAAAACATTCTGTTCATTTGCAATCGAATAGATTAATCAAAGTTATGGAGAAAGAAATAGAACTCATCAGAATGTCCAGCACCGAAATCATGGAAAAGGTAGCTGCCTATAAAGACGAACAGATTATCATCTTGAATCAGGTAAATAAAGTAAGTGAAACCGAACAATATTCCCCCATACGGGCTGACTTTTTTCTGGCTATCTTATGCCTGCGAGGAAAAGCGTCTTTATCTCTCAACAACAATTCTTATGGAATCGGTCGGAATGATTTGATGATTTGTCACCCGCAGACGCTGCTCAAACACGGCATGATAGGAGATGATTTTGAGTGCTGCGGATTCTGCCTTTCACCAGAATATGCCAAACGTATTTTTGTGATGTCCACATCCGCAAACAGCTGGTACTCACGACTGTACCTGGAGCAGCACCCTATCATTTCTCTGAACGACGAAGAAAGCCAGCTTTTCTGCCAATATTATAATCTGTTGAATTCCAAACTGACCGGTACCCCTCACCGCCACCAGAAGGAGCTGATTAATGCCCTCCTGCAAGCCTTCATCTACGAGTTTCAGGATGCCATGGAAAAATACATCCAGCTGAAACCCATTGCATTCAATTCGTCCAACAATCTGTTCAATGCCTTCATGGAACTGCTGATATCTTCCTACCCCAAGGAACGGTCGGTAAGCTACTATGCCAATCGGTTGTTTGTCACTTCCAAATACCTGTCGGCTGTATGTAAGGAAAATTCAGGTGAAACAGCTTCCGACCTCATTACCTGCTATGTCATGAAGGATATAGTGTGCCTGCTGAAATCTCCCGATAAGAGCATCAAGGAAATTGCCCATGAACTCAATTTTGCCACCTTGTCATTCTTCGGTAAATACGTAAAAAGGAATTTAGGACTTTCCCCGAAAGAATACAGAGAGAAATTATCTCAACAAGAAGGAAATGTGCAATAACTTTCTTCATATATATAAAAAAGATGTCCGCCCATCTCACAAAGATGACAGGCGGACATTTTTATTTTTCCACTATCCGGAAATTACTGATGCTGTTCACGCAGCAAATCGTTCACAGTCTTTACCGGATTGAAAGTACTCAAAGGAACTTCTACGAACACGGTATTCCAGTCGCTCATTGAACCGTTCCACAAGCCCGGCAACTCGAGTGCCTTCAAGTCTTTTCCATTCTTTGACTTGTAAGAAATAAAGCCGGTAGCCTTATCCACATGTTTCAGCAAGTCGAACTTATTGCCCTTGTAGTCGCGAACGGCACATACCAGATCCACCGGATTGAAGTGTGTACCCTTTTCGAACATGGCTTTCTTTTCCGGGTCGTTCATATCAATCTGAGAACTTTCCAAAATCTGCAAGGAAATGGTTCCATCCGGATTATAGGCCAGGAACGGACCACCGCCCGGTTCGCCCACATTCTTCACCATACCGCAAACACGCATCGGACGATTCAGTTTCTTACGCAGATAGATGACCAAATCAGCATCTTCCAGCTCTTTCAAGTCCGTTCTGCGGCAACGCAACTGCTGCTGTACGAAGCGAATAATGGTTTCCAGCTGTTCGTGGCTGTAATGTCCACCATCCAGCAGTTCCAGGTATTCAAATGCCTGCTTCTGCAATGTAACCAATACACCGGCCAGCAATTTCTTGTAAGTCACGGTATCAGCTTTCAAGCGGTCGGGCACCACATTATCAATGTTCTTGATAAATACGATATCGGCATCCAAATCGTTCAGGTTCTCAATCAAGGCACCGTGACCACCCGGACGGAACAACAATTTACCGTCCTTGTCGCGGAACGGTTTGTTTTCCATATCGGCCGCTACCGTATCCGTACTCGGTTTCTGTTCAGAGAAACTGATGTGATAAGTCGTACCATACTTAGCTTCGTATTCAGCAGCCTTGGCAGCCACCAGTTTTTCGAACAATGCACGGTGTTCAGTAGAAACAGTGAAGTGTACATTCACTTCCCCAGTCTTTCCAGCAGCATACAATGCGCCCTCTACCAGATGCTCTTCCAGCGGTGTACGCACGCCATCTGCATAACGATGGAACTTGAGCAAACCTTTAGGCAGCGCTCCATAGTTCAGTCCGGCAGACTCCAGCAAGTTAGAAACCACCGCCTTGTAATTATGTTCAGACAACAGCGCATCGATATTCTTGCCTGTATTATCCAAACAAGCCGCATTCAAATCATTGTAGAATGCAAAATCATGAATGTGGTCGAAGAATTTCTTCTCAAAATCTGTAGTAGGTTTGTCATACTCAGCACCCAAGAATTCGAACATATTCTTGAACATACGGCTGGCAGCTCCTGAAGCCGGAACAAACTTGACGATTTTCTTATCGCCTGCCTTGTATGCATCCCATGCAGCAAGATACTGTTCACATTCTTTCTCATCGGCTCTCATAATACCTCCGTTTTCTACGGAAGCTGCCGCTGAAAGCTTCAAGAATGGAAACCCCTTTTCAAAACAAGCCAACTGTTCGGCAATCTTTTCTTCCGAAATGCCCTTCTTGGCCAACAATTCTTTGTCCTCGTGTGTTAACATAATAGTTTTTTATTTAGGTAATGAATTTCTTCCTGTTTTCAGAATTACGTCCAAAAATATAAAAAATACGGGAAGAGTGCATCATATCAACAGAAAAAAAGTAACTTTACCCACAAACAGCAAAACGAGGAATTATGGAGAACAACGACTTTTTTACACAAGAGGAACACAAACAACTGATTCAACTCTACAAACGACTGCTGCGGTTGTCGAAAGATACATTACAAAAGGATGACTGCCACAAGCTGAAAACCCATCTGGTCAAGGCGATGGCAGAAGGTACCATTCCGCGAAATGTATTCCAGATGAATCCCATTATCAAGGATATGCAGACGGCTGTCATCGTGGCCGAAGAAATCGGTATGCGCCGCGCCTCGATTCTGGGAATCATGCTCCATGAATCCGTGAAATACAATCTTTGCAGTCTGGAATCGGTCAAGGAAGAATATGGAGAAGACGTGGCCGGCATCATACGGGGACTCGTCAAAATCAACGAGCTGTATTCCAAAAGCCCCATCATTGAGTCGGAAAACTTCCGCAATCTGCTTCTGTCGTTTGCCGAAGACATGCGGGTCATCCTGATTATCATTGCCGACCGCGTGAACCTGATGCGGCAAATCAAGGACAGCCCCAACGAAGAAGCACGTCTGGAGGTGTCCAACGAAGCGGCCTATCTGTATGCACCGCTGGCCCACAAGTTGGGATTGTATAAACTGAAATCAGAACTGGAGGACTTGTCACTGAAATACACGCAGCACGACGTGTACTATCATATCAAAGAGAAACTGAATGCCACCAAGCAGGCCCGCGACCGCTACATCGAGGCTTTTATCGAACCGATACGCAAAAAGCTGGAAGATGCCGGACTGAAGTTCCACATGAAGGGACGTACCAAGTCCATCCACTCCATCTACCAGAAGATGAAGAAACAAGGATGTCCTTTCGAAGGTGTGTACGACCTGTTTGCCATCCGCATCATTCTTGATTCTCCGCTTGAAAAGGAGAAACAGGAATGCTGGCAGGCTTATTCCATCGTGACGGATATGTATCTGCCCAATCCCAAGCGTTTGCGCGACTGGCTGTCCGTGCCGAAAAGCAACGGATACGAGTCACTGCACATCACCGTGATGGGACCGGAAGGGAAATGGGTGGAAGTGCAGATTCGTACGGAACGCATGGACGAAATTGCCGAAAAAGGTCTGGCAGCCCACTGGAGGTATAAAGGTATAAAAGGAGAAAGCGGCTTGGATGAATGGCTGAACTCCATCCGTGAGACACTGGAGAACTCCGACAGCGACATGGAGGCCATGGACCAATTCAAGCTGGATTTATATAAGGACGAAGTATTCGTATTTACTCCGAAAGGTGACTTGTACAAACTGCCGCAAGGGGCTACCGTGCTCGACTTTGCCTTCTCTATCCACTCCAATCTGGGATGCCGGTGTACGGGTGCCCGCGTCAACGGGAAAAACGTACAGCTCCGCCAGAAACTGAACAGTGGCGACCAGGTGGAAATCATGACTTCGAACACGCAGACACCGAAGCGTGACTGGCTGACTTTTGTCACCACGTCGAAGGCACGCAACAAGATACGTCAGGCCCTGAAGGAGATTGCAGCCCGACAGACACAGTTTGCCAAGGAAACGCTGGAGCGTAAATTCAAGAACCGGAAGCTGGAATATGATGAGGCCATCCTGATGCGCCTGATTCGGAAACTGGGCTTCAAGACCGTGACCGACTTCTATCAGAGCATCGCCAACGAATCGATGGATGTGAACGACATCATCGACAAGTACCTTGATATGCAGAAGCGGGAAACCGAGCAGCGCGAAGAAATCAGCTACCGCAGTGCGGAAGGCTTCAACATCCAGCAGCCCACCGACGCAAAGGATTATAAGGATGACGTGCTGGTCATCGACCGGAACCTGAAAGGACTCGACTTTACGCTGGCCAAATGCTGTAACCCGATTTACGGTGACGAAGTGTTCGGATTCGTCAGCATCAACGGCGGTATCAAGATTCACCGTTGTGACTGCCCGAATGCCAAGGAGATGCGTTCCCGCTTCCCCTACCGCATCGTGAAAGCCCGCTGGGCCGGAAAGAGCCAAGGCAAACAGTATCCGATTACCCTCCGTATTATCGGCCATGACGACATCGGCATCGTGACGAACATCACGTCTATTATTAATAAGGAGAACAACATCCTGCTGCGTTCCATCAGCATCGACTCGCACGACGGATTGTTCTCGGGCATGCTGACGGTGACCGTAGACGACAATGCCAAACTGGAATCGCTGATAAAGAAGATCAAAACAGTGAAAGGTGTGAAGCAGGTAAACCGATAACAACACTTCAAGTTTGTTAATTAACCTGCACAAAAGTAACAGTTTTACGCAAAAGTAGTATCTTTGCGGAGTTGTCAGAAGTAAGGATTAAAATCAAAGAAAATGAAGAAAATTTTATTTACAACCTTATTATGTGTCATGAATGTATTGTTTGTCATTGCTCAGGGAACGGCAGAAATTACATTCGAAAAGACCTCATACAACTTTGGCTCTTTCTCAGAAAGCAGTCCGAAAGTAACTTGCAAATTCAAATTTAAGAATACAGGTGACGGCCCATTAGTAATTCATCAGGCTATTGCTTCTTGCGGATGCACCGTACCTCAATATCCGAAAGAACCCATCAAACCGGGAGAAAGCGGTGAGGTGACAGTCACTTACAACGGTGCCGGTAAATTCCCGGGACACTTCCGCAAGACCATCACCCTGCGCACCAACTCAAAGAACGAAATCACTCGTCTGGTAGTAGAAGGTGACATGACTCCGGCATCAGCCGACATCAATCAGTAACAATTCATCATTTTTCATACTTGGCAGGAGGAACATTTTCAACGATGTTTCTCCTGTTTTTTTATGCCCGAAAATACACACGGAAAAACGTCTTTGAGCCTGGGAGAAAACGCAAGGACGTTTCAATTGAAACGCAAGTACGTTTTAGTTAAAACGCAAGTGCGTTTGACTCCAAACGTAAGGGCGTTTTATTTCAAACGCAAGTGCGTTTTCCGAAGGCACAAAAATGAGCTCACTTTTGAATGAATATAAAGGATTTTTACTACTTTTGGACACCCTTAGGAATATTAATCAAATCAAAATGTAATATTATTCATGAAAGAGACACAAGAAAAACCGACGGGACTGCCCGAAAACGCATTCCGTCCGCTCAAACCGGGAGAGAAATACGAACCCCTCATGTCTCCCGGAAAAACGTATCCTGAAGTTAACTTCTGGTCAGTGACATGGGGACTCGTCATGGCCGTTATTTTCTCGGCTGCCGCTGCCTATCTGGGACTGAAAGTGGGCCAGGTGTTCGAAGCAGCCATTCCTATTGCCATCATCGCTGTGGGTATTTCCAGCGCCACCAAACGCAAAGGCGCACTGGGTGAAAACGTCATGATTCAGTCCATCGGTGCCTGCTCAGGCGTCATCGTGGCGGGTGCCATCTTTACCCTGCCGGCCCTCTACATCCTGCAGGAAAAATATCCGGAAATGACGGTCAACTTCATGCAGATGTTCATCAGCTCCCTGCTGGGTGGTGTGCTGGGCATCCTGTTCCTGATTCCCTTCCGTAAATATTTCGTAAAAGACAAGCACGGCGAATATCCTTTCCCGGAAGCTACGGCCAGCACTCAGGTGCTCGTGTCGGGTGAAAAGGGAGGCGACCAGGCCAAACCGCTGCTCATGGCCGGACTGGTGGGTGGTCTTTATGACTTCATCGTGGGAACCTTCGGCTGGTGGAACGAGAACTTCACAAGCCGCATCTGCGGATGGGGTGAGACCATTGCCGACAAGTTCAAACTGGTATTCAAGATTAACACGGGAGCTGCCGTACTGGGACTCGGTTACATCGTTGGACTGAAATATGCGGCCATCATCTGTGCCGGTTCACTGGCCGTATGGTGGATTATCGTACCGGGCATTTCCTTGTTCTGGGGCGACCAGGTGCTGAATGCCTGGAATCCGGACATCACGACAGCCGTAGGAGACATGTCACCCGAACTTATCTTCAAGGAATATGCCAAGAGCATCGGTATCGGAGGTATCGCCATGGCCGGCATCATCGGTATCGTGCGTTCATGGGGCATCATCAAGAGTGCAGTCAGTCTGGCTGCCAGTGAAATGAAAGGCAAAAAGGCCGAAGAGAACGTGGAACGTACTCAGAAGGATTTGTCCATGAAAATCATCGCCTTCGGTTCGCTGTTCACCCTGCTGCTCGTGGTACTCTTCTTCTATTTCGACGTAATGCAAGGCAACATTCTGCATACCGTGGTAGCCATTCTGCTGGTAGCAGGAATCTCCTTCTTGTTTACTACCGTAGCAGCCAATGCCATCGCCATTGTAGGAACGAACCCGGTATCGGGTATGACATTGATGACCTTGATTCTGGCCTCTGTCATCATGGTGGCAGTAGGACTGAAAGGTGCCACGGGTATGGTGGCTTCACTGGTAATGGGTGGCGTGGTCTGCACTGCATTGTCCATGGCCGGCGGTTTCATTACCGACCTGAAAATCGGTTACTGGCTGGGTAGCACACCCAAGAAGCAGGAAAGCTGGAAATTCCTCGGCACACTGGTTTCCGCAGCTACTGTAGGCGGCGTGATTATGGTGCTGAACGATTCTTACGGATTCACCAGCGGACAACTGGCTGCTCCGCAGGCTAACGCCATGGCAGCAGTCATCGACCCGCTGATGAACGGTGTAGGTGCTCCGTGGCTGCTCTACGGCATCGGTGCTGCACTGGCATTGGTACTGACTTTCTGCAAGGTGCCTGCCCTGGCTTTTGCGCTGGGTATGTTCATCCCATTGGAACTGAACCTTCCGTTGCTGGTGGGTGGTGCTATCAACTGGTACGTGACCTCACGCAGCAAGGACGAAGCTGTCAACAACGCACGCGGTGAAAAAGGTACGCTGCTGGCATCCGGATTCATTGCCGGAGGTGCCCTGATGGGTGTAGTGAGTGCCATCATGCGTTACTGCGACATCAACCTTATCCACGAAGAATGGCTGGCTAACCCGATGAGCGAACTGGTGTCACTGGTAGCTTATCTGCTGCTGATTACTTACCTGGTAAAAGCCAGCATGAAACTGAAAAAATAACTTTTAACCCATACGTCACATGAAAAAACTACTATTCATGGGATGGCTGCTGTTATCAAGCAACCTTTTTGCCCAGAAAGCCATCGAAATCAAGGTATGGCCCGACGGTGCACCGAACACCAATGAAATGACCCGACAGGTAAAAGACGGTCCGCTCTACGTGGAAGAACCCGTACTGACAGTCTATCCGGCAAAGAACGGAAACGGAATGGCCATTGTAGCCTGTCCGGGAGGAGCCTACTGGACCCTGGCCATGGGACACGAGGGACATGACATGGCCGACTGGTTCAACAGCCAAGGCATTACGTATGCCGTGCTCCGCTACCGCATGCCCAACGGACACAATGAAGTTCCTCTGAGCGATTCACAGCAGGCTCTGCGCATCATGCGCCAGCACGCTCAGGAATGGAACGTAAAAAAACTGGGTATCATGGGTTCTTCAGCCGGAGGGCATCTGGCCAGCACCACCGCCACTCATTTCACCGATGCGGAAACTCGCCCGGATTTCCAGATTCTTTTCTACCCGGTCATCACCATGGACCCTGCTTACACTCACATGGGTTCTCACGACAACCTGTTAGGCAAGAATCCGTCGAAGGAACTGGAACAGAAATATTCCAATGAATTGCAGGTTACTCCGCAAACACCCCCTGCCTTCATTCTGCACAGCAGCGATGACACGGTAGTGCCGGTGGCCAACAGCGTGAACTACTATACAGCCCTAGTAAAAAACAAAGTTCCTGCCAGTCTGCACACTTATCCGGTGGGAGGACACGGCTGGGGATACCGCGACAGCTTCCCCTACAAACGCCAATGGACGGGCGAGCTGGAGAAATGGCTGCGCGAAATCAATAAATAATTTGCGCAACTCTTTGTAGAACAAAAGAAAAGTTGTACCTTTGCACCCGCTAATACGGGTTATTGGCATAATTCAAATCATTTACATTAAAAAACTAAATTAAAAAATGGCAACTAAAATCAGATTGCAAAGAAACGGACGCAAAGGATATGCGTTCTATTCAATTGTTATTGCAGATGCAAGAGCACCACGTGATGGTAGATTTACTGAAAAAATTGGTACTTACAATCCGAACACCAATCCTGCCACAGTAGATTTGAATTTTGAACGTGCATTACACTGGGTAATGGTAGGTGCACAGCCTACTGACACAGTACGCAACATCTTGTCTCGCGAAGGTGTTTACATGAAGAAACACTTGCTGGGCGGTGTAGCTAAAGGCGCATTCGATGAAGCACAGGCTGAAGCTAAATTCAACGCTTGGAAAGAAAACAAACAGTCAGGTCTGGCTGCTTTGAAGGCTAAAGAAGAAGAAGCTAAGAAAGCTGAAGCTAAAGCACGTCTGGAAGCTGAAAAGAAAGTAAACGAAGAAATCGCTAAGAAGGTAGCTGAAAAGAAAGCTGCTGAAGCTGCTGCTAAGGCTGAAGCTGAAGCTGCTGCAAACGCAGAAGAAGCTCCTGCTGCTGAAGAAGCTCCTGCTGAAGCTTAATTCTTCTTTCAGAAAAAGACAAACAAAAGACTGTCCTTGCAAAAGGATGGTCTTTTTTTGTGCAGAAATGTCGTATCTTTGCATCTCACCTAACTAACACCTGCCTTTTATGCATACCAAATACACCAATGGAGAAATATGGAAAGTGGCCTACCCTATCCTGATCAGCCTGATTATGGAACAGCTCATCGGTATGACCGATACGGCTTTCATGGGACGTGTAGGCGAAGTGGAACTAGGGGCCTCGGCCATTGCCGGAGTGTATTATCTGGCAATCTTCATGTTAGGATTCGGCTTCAGCATCGGTTCGCAGATACTGATTGCCCGCCGCAACGGGGAAGGTAACTTCAGAATGATTGGCTCCATCTTCTACCAGGGGATTTACTTTCTATTAGGCATGGCACTAGTCATGTTCACCCTGTCCCGACTGTTCTCTCCCTGGATATTATCACATTTGGTGGCCTCCCCGCGCATCTGTGAAGCAGCGGTGAGCTACATCAACTGGCGCGTATTCGGATTCTTTTTCTCGTTCGTGGCCATCATGTTCCGGGCGTTCTTCGTGGGCACCACACAAACCAAGACGCTCACGCTCAACTCCATCGCCATGGTGACATCGAATGTGGTGTTCAATTATATACTGGTATTCGGAAAGCTTGGATTTCCGGCATTAGGTATTGCCGGAGCAGCCATCGGCTCTTCACTGGCAGAACTGGTGTCCATGCTCTTTTTCATTATCTACACCACGCGGAAAGTAGACTGCGCCAAATACGGACTGAACCAACTGGTGAGTTTCCGATGGGCGGAACTGAAACGTATCATGAGTGTATCACTGTGGACCATGATACAGAATGCGGTTTCCATCAGTACCTGGTTTCTGTTCTTCATCTTTATTGAACATCTGGGCGAACGTTCACTGGCCATCACCAACATTGTACGTAACGTATCAAGCATCCCGTTCATGACCATCACAGCCTTTGCCTCCACCTGCAGCTCCCTGGTCAGCAACCTGATTGGCAGCGGAGAAGCCCGCTATGTCATGCCCACCATCCGGCAGCACGTGCGACTCTGCACCTGCATTGTCTGGCCCGTTATTCTGCTGATAGCCTGTCTGCCTACGTATGTGCTCCGCATCTATACCGACATGCCCGACCTGGTAGAAGCTGCCGTCCCTACCCTCTGGGTACTCTGCTCCAGCTACCTCTTCCAATGCGCCGGATTCATTTTCTTCCAGTCCGTATCCGGTACAGGTGACACCCGCTCTGCTTTCCTGCTGGAAATTGTAGCCCTGACCTGCTATCTGATCTTCATCGTCACGGTCATCCTTCTTTTGAAAATGGATGTAGCCGTATGCTGGTTTGCCGAACACGTGTATGCCGGAGCCATCGGCCTGCTGAGCTATCTCTATCTGAAAAAGGGAAGCTGGCAAAGGAAACAAATTTAAGGATATAAAAAAGGCAGGAGAGCGGTTCACTTTCCTGCCTTTTTCTATGTTTATGTCTTATGTCTTCCTTAGAACTCACTGGTGAAATGAAACTTGATGTGCTTAAAATCCATCTGTGCCATCTGAAGCACATAACCGCTATCGGCCAGGAATACATCGCGTCCGTCACGGTCTTTCGCCATATACTGATACTTACGTTTCTTGAAAGCTTCCAGTTCAGCCGGATCATCGCTTTCAATCCAGCAGGCTTTATACAGACTCAACGGTTCCCAGCGGCACTTGGCATTGTATTCATTTTCCAGACGGTACTGAATAACCTCAAACTGCAACTGACCCACTGTACCGATAATCTTGCGTCCGTTGAACTGGTTGACAAACAGCTGTGCCACACCTTCGTCCATCAACTGATCGATACCCTTGTTCAACTGCTTGGTCTTCATCGGATCCGCATTCTCAATGTACTTGAACATTTCCGGAGAGAAGCTCGGCAATCCCTTGAAGTGCAACAGTTCACCTTCAGTCAGTGTATCGCCAATCTTGAACGTACCGTTATCCGGCAAACCGATAATATCGCCAGCCCAAGCCTCATCTACTGTGGTCTTGCGCTGTGCCATGAACTGCGTGGGTGAAGAGAAGCGCATGGTCTTGTTATGACGCACGTGCAGGTACGGCGTGTTACGGGTAAACTTACCGGAACATACCTTGCAGAAGGCTACACACGAACGGTGGTTCGGGTCGATATTGGCTGTAATCTTGAATACGAAACCGGTAAACTTAGGTTCTTCAGGCTGCACCTCGCGTTCTTCTGCCTGTACCGGACGCGGACTTGGCGCAATTTCCACAAAACAGTCGAGCAATTCCTGCACACCGAAGTTGTTCAAAGCCGAACCAAAGAACACCGGAGCCAATTCTCCTTTCAGGTAATCGTCTACGTTGAATTCCGGATATACCCCGTCAATCAGTTCCAGCTCACTGCGCAACTTTTCAGCCAGCGGTGTACCGATATGGTTGTCCAAATCCTCTGTATGGATGTCCACTTCCACCTTCTCCGTCACCACCTGCTTGGAAGGCTGAAAAAGGTTCAGTTTCTGCTCGTAAATGTTGTACACACCCTTGAAACGCGGACCACTCTCAATCGGCCACGTCAGCGGGCGCACGTTGATAACCAGTTCTTCTTCCAGTTCATCCAGCAAATCGAACGGGTCCTTAGCCTCACGGTCCATCTTGTTGACGAAGATAATCACCGGCGTGTTACGCATACGGCAGACTTCCATCAGCTTACGGGTCTGTGTTTCCACACCCTTCGCTCCGTCCACCACAATGATTACACTGTCCACTGCCGTCAAGGTACGATACGTATCTTCGGCAAAATCCTGGTGCCCCGGTGTATCGAGGATATTAATCTTATAGTCATGATAGTCAAACTCCATCACGGAGGTAGTGACCGAGATACCACGCTGCTTTTCGATGTCCATCCAGTCGGACGTGGCGGTTTTCTTTATCTTGTTTGATTTCACGGCTCCGGCCACCTGAATCTGTCCACCGAAAAGCAACAGCTTTTCCGTCAACGAGGTCTTACCGGCATCCGGATGCGCGATAATCGCAAATGTTCGTCTTCTTGCTATTTCTTGATTTGCCATATTTATTGTTTTAATTTTTCAATACATTCTACCAGACTGTCCATCCAGTAAGGCACTTCCACGCCGTAGGTTTTCTTCAGCTTGGTCTTGTCGAGCACAGAATAGTGCGGACGACAGGCTTTCGTAGGATAGTCCTCTGTGTGAAGCGGAGACACATGACAAGTGGTGATACCCGCCAGGCGATGGATAGCCTTGGTAAAATCATACCAGGAGCAGACTCCTTCGTTGCTGAAATGATAAATACCCGGCACGATACCCTTCTCCAGAGCCACAAAAATGGCCTGAGCCAAATCGCGTGCATAGGTCGGTGTACCAATCTGGTCGAAGATAACTCCCAGCGTTTCTTTCTCCTGGCCCAAGCGAATCATGGTCTTTACGAAATTGTTGCCAAACGTAGAATACAGCCATGCCGTACGAATCACCATCGTATTAGGACACTGCTTCAGCGCTTCCTGCTCACCAGCCAGCTTGGTAGAGCCATATACGGAATTCGGACACGGTGTATCTTCTTCCTTATAAGGAATATGTGCTGTGCCGTCGAACACATAATCCGTAGACACCTGCACCAGCCAGCCGTTGCGACTCTGTGCCGCCTTAGCCAGATAGCCCGGAGCCACATGATTCAGTTTGTCGCAGAGTTCTACGTTATCCTCTGCCTTGTCGACTGCCGTATAAGCCGCACAGTTCACAATCACATCAATCTCATGAGCCGAAACGAAATCCATTACTGCCTGCTCGTCGCAGATGTCCAGTTCTGCCACGTCAGTAAAGAAATACTCAAAATTCTTGTGTTCTTCTGCCAGCAGACGCATTTCATTACCCAACTGTCCGTTGGCTCCCGTCACTAATATCTTTTTCATTTTCTGTGATGTTTTAATCCAGTTCCAAATCGCCTTCCTTATCTTTAATATAATATCCAGCCAGCATCGCCAGCAAATCACTGATGGCCTTCACCGCCTTCATGGTTTCTTCGCTGATTTCCTTCTTCTGCAATTTCAGCATCAGTACCCCATACATGGCATCAAAGCAAGTCTCCAGTTCAGGCACGTCCTTATCGCCACCCTTGGCACGCAGTTCCACAATAAAAGGAAGCACCTTGTAATACGCCGCACTGTAATACGGGAATTTAGGCGAACGCAACAAACGCAGGTGCAGGTCGGTCAGCCAGACGATGATGTTCTTGTTAATCTGCACATGTCCCTTTTCCAGCACCCCTTCCTGCTGCATCATGTTAATCAAGTCTTCATACCAGCGGGCCAGTTCCTTCTTCTGCTCGTCGGTAGCCGGATAAGGCTCAATGATATTCTTACGGATGCGTTCCATGTCGCAGCCGTTGGCACGAATCAAGTCCTCCACCTGCCACATATACAGCAGGTATTCGGCGATATTCTTTTTTTTAAGTTGTTGAGAAATATACATATCCTATCAAGAAAAAGATTTGCCGGCAATGGCCAGGACGATTCCCACCACCGCCGCTATCATGACCACGACACCGATGATGCGATTGAGCACCCAGATGCCGCGCAAATTAAATCGTGAACGTACTTTATTGACAAAATAAGTAATGCTGAACCACCAGCCCAATGCGCCCAGGATAATGGCCAGATAGCCCACTAACTGAAATCCGATGGGACTGCCCGACATGACAAACGAAAAACGGGCAAACAGACCGATGAACAAGAAAATAATCAAGGGATTGGACAGGGTGACAAAAAATGCCGTTACGAAATTGTGCAGATACGTTCCGCGCGTACCTGAAGACGGACGAAGTGACTTCACCGGATTACTGCGGAAGGTATAGATACCAAAAGCCAGCAGCATGATGCTGCCCACCACCTGAAGAAAAATATGATGCTTCAGGATGAGTTCGTCCATGAAACTCATTCCGTATCCCGTAATCAACGCATAGCAAATATCACTTAATGCCGCCCCGACTCCCGTCACGAAACCAAACCAGCGCCCTTTGTTCAACGTACGCTGAATACAGAGCACACCGACCGGTCCCAAAGGAGCAGACACGACAATGCCGATAATCAATCCCTTCAGCAACAAATCAAGTATAGTAACCTGTTCAATCCAATTCATACTGCAAAGATGCTACTTTTTTACGAAAGTACCTACATTTTTATACGATTATCATTAAGAGCATGTCTGAAAAAACAACAATTTAAGGAACCCTAAAGAGATAACAGGAAGACATTTCCACATTTTTTACGTCTCCCGGCACAAAAACGTATGTTTCCCTGTCGGGAAACGTAGGGTTCCGCCATGAGAAACATACGTTTCCAGTCAGGGAAACATAAAACAGGCAAGCCCGCTCTTTCCTCAACAAAGAGAGGTTTGCGAATTTCTATCACACAAAGAGTACAGCCAGAATGCCCAGCCCTACCGCCACAATGGTAGAAATCAGTCCTGGCATCATGAAAGAATGGTTCAGCACGTATTTTCCGATGCGGGTGGTACCCGTGGTATCAAAATTGATGGCTGCCACCACCGTCGGATAATTCGGGATGAAAAAATACCCGTTGACTGCCGGAAAGAGGGCAATCAGCATATAGGGCGAAATGCCCAGCGCCATACCCAAAGGAAGCAAGGCACGGATGGTTGCCGCCTGACTGAACAGCAGGATGGACATGACAAAAAGCGCAATACCGAAAAGCCATGGCATATCGGTCACTAGACCGAATATATTTTCCTTGATGACGGCAATGTTGCCCGAGATAAAAGTATCGCCCATCCACGCAATACCGAAAATGGCCACAACTGCCTGCATACCCGCATTGAAGACCGAACTCTTGGCGGCCTTCATCCCACTGGTGCCAGTCAGCAGCAGAATCAGTGCGGCTACTGACAGCATGAGCACTTCAATGATGTGCGCCATCTGCATCACCACTACCCCCTCAGAGGTTTGAAACGACGGACGAAGACTATCGATGGAGCCAAACAGCACGATGCCGACCGTGGCACCTAAAAACAGCAGTACAGAGGTCAGCGCCTTTCCAGGATTGGCCACCTCAGCCGTACAATAATTGGCACCTGACAATTCACCCGACTTCAAGCGTGCCTGATATACAGGAGCATCTTTCAGCTCCTTGCCTACCCGCATGGAATAGAGTGCACCAACCAGCACGCCTACCAAGGTGCAGGGAATGGAAATCTTCAAAATATCAAACAAGGTAATGTCATATCCAGCCAGCATACTCAACAAGGCCACCGTAGCCGCAGAAATAGGACTGGCAGTAATAGCCTGCTGGGAAGCAATGACGGCAATCCCCATCGGGCGTTCCGGACGAATCCCTGTTTCACGAGCCACTTCGGCAATGACCGGAAGTACAGAATAGGCCACATGCCCCGTTCCGGCAAAGAAGGTAAAGAGGTAAGTCACCAGCGGACTCAACAGCGTGATGCGCTGAGGATGGCGACGCAAGATTTTCTCTGCCCATTTCACCATCAAATCCAACCCTCCGGCAGCCTGCATGCAACCGGCAGCTGCAATCACTGCCACAATCATCAGCATCACATCAATAGGAGGAGTGGTGGGTTCAAGACCAAAGACAAAAGTAAGTACGGCCAGCCCCAAGCCTCCAAAGACTCCCAGACCGATGCCGCCTACACGCGCTCCGACAATAATTGCCAGTAACACAAACAGTAATTGTAACCACATAAACAGAAAGAGTTTTTTGATTTAAGGTGCAAAGATAGGCATATTCTGTGATAACTTTTATTTTTCTTCGTAATTCCGAGGATTTTCTCTACCTTTGTACCACTTTTAAAGCGCATTGAATATTCATTATAACATACAAGTGCTATGATTCTATTTTTCAGAACACCCACAAACAGTGTGATTGCCACGGAATGCAATCAGGAACTGAATGCTGAAGACGTCAAGAAACTATGCTGGCTGTACAGCGATGCCACTGTGGAAAACGAAGACAACCTGAAAGGATGGTTCATCGGCCCACGCCGTGAAATGATTACTCCATGGAGTACAAATGCGGTTGAAATCACCCAGAACATGGGTCTCAACGGTATCCGTCGTATCGAGGAATACTTCCCGGTGAAAGATGAAAATGCCGACCACGACCCGATGCTGCAACGTATGTATCACGGACTGGATCAGGAAATTTTCACGGTAGACATCAAGCCGCAGCCTATCATATACATCGAAAACCTGGAAGAATACAACGAAAAGGAAGGTCTGGCGCTGTCACGCGAAGAAATGGACTACTTGATGAAGGTAGAAAAAGACCTGGGCCGCAAACTGACTGACTCGGAAGTATTCGGTTTTGCACAGATTAACTCTGAACACTGCCGCCACAAAATTTTCGGCGGTACATTCATCATTGACGGACAGGAAATGGAGTCTTCTCTGTTCCAGATGATCAAGAAAACTACACAGGAAAATCCCAACAAGATTATCTCGGCTTACAAAGATAACGTAGCTTTTGCCGAAGGTCCGGTGGTAGAACAATTCGCTCCGGCCGATCACTCTACTTCTGATTACTTCATTATTAAAGATATCAAGACCGTCATCTCACTGAAAGCGGAAACACACAACTTCCCGACTACCGTAGAACCGTTCAACGGTGCGTCTACCGGTACAGGTGGTGAAATCCGCGACCGTATGGGTGGTGGTAAAGGTTCATGGCCGATTGCCGGAACTGCCGTATACATGACTTCTTATCCGCGTACGGATGAAGGACGCGACTGGGAAAACATTCTGCCGGTGCGCAAATGGTTGTACCAGACTCCGGAACAAATCCTGATCAAGGCATCAAACGGTGCTTCTGACTTTGGTAACAAGTTCGGACAGCCGCTGATTTGTGGTTCTGTACTGACTTTCGAACACGAAGAAAACAACGAAAAATATGCTTACGACAAGGTTATCATGCTGGCAGGTGGTGTGGGTTACGGCACACAGCGCGACTGTCTGAAGGGTAGCCCCGAAGCAGGAAACAAGGTCGTAGTCATGGGTGGTGACAACTACCGCATCGGTCTGGGTGGTGGTTCCGTTTCTTCTGTAGAAACAGGACGTTACTCTTCAGGCATCGAGTTGAACGCTATCCAGCGTGCCAATGCAGAAATGCAGAAACGTGCTTACAACGTGGTACGTGCATTGTGTGAAGAAGACGAAAACCCGATTGTATCTATCCACGACCACGGTTCTGCCGGACACGTAAACTGTCTGTCTGAGTTGGTGGAAGACTGCGGTGGTCTGATTCACATGGACAAGCTGCCTATCGGCGACGAAACACTTTCCGCCAAGGAAATCATCGCCAACGAATCACAGGAACGTATGGGCTTGCTGATTGACGAAAAAGCCATCGAACATGTACACAAGATTGCAGAACGCGAACGTGCACCGATGTACGTGGTAGGTGAAACTACCGGCGACCATCGTTTTGCCTTCGAACAGGCTGACGGTGTACGTCCGTTCGACCTGGCCGTAGACCAGATGTTCGGCTCTTCTCCGAAAACTTATATGGTGGACAAGACTGTAGAACGTCATTATGAAAACGTTTCTTACGATGTCACCAAACTGAATGAATATTTGCGCCGCGTGCTGCAGCTGGAAGCTGTAGCCTGCAAGGACTGGTTAACCAACAAGGTAGACCGCTCCGTAACAGGTAAGATTGCCCGTCAGCAGTGTCAGGGTGAATTACAGTTACCGTTGAGCGACTGTGGTGTGGTTGCCCTCGACTACCGTGGTGAAAAAGGTATCGCTACTGCACTGGGACATGCTCCGCAGGCTGCCTTGGCTAATCCGGAAGCAGGTTCTGTACTGGCTGTATCCGAAGCACTGACCAACCTGGTATGGGCTCCGCTGGCAGAAGGAATGGACAGCATTTCATTGTCAGCCAACTGGATGTGGCCTTGCCGTGCACAGGAAGGTGAAGACGCCCGTCTGTACAAAGCAGTGAAAGCATTGTCAGACTTCTGCTGCGAACTGCAAATCAACGTACCGACCGGAAAGGACTCTCTGTCAATGACACAGAAATATCCGAACGGTGAAAAGATTATTAGCCCGGGAACCGTTATCGTTTCTGCCGGTGGTGAAGTTTCCGACATCAAGAAAGTGGTTTCTCCGGTAATGGTCAACAAACCGAAATCTACCTTCTATCATATTGACTTCAGTTTCGACCAGCTTCGTCTGGGTGGTTCTGCTTTCGCACAGTCACTCAACAAGGTGGGTGATGACGTACCGACCGTACAGAATCCGGAATACTTCCGCGATGCATTCCTGGCTGTTCAGGAACTGGTGAACAAAGGCTTGATTCTGGCCGGACACGATATTTCTGCCGGTGGTTTGATTACGACCCTTTTGGAAATGTGCTTTGCCAATACAGAAGGCGGTATGGAAATCAACCTCGACAAGATTAAGTGCGATGACATCGTGAAGATTCTGTTCGCCGAAAATCCGGGTGTAGTTATCCAGGTAGCCGACAAGCACAAGGCAGAAGTCAAGAAGATTCTGGAAGATGCAGGTGTAGGTTACGTGAAGATTGGTGTACCCACCGAAGAACGTCACATCCTGGCAACTCTGCACGATGCAACTTACCAGTTCGGTATCGACTACTTGCGTGATGTATGGTATTCTACTTCTTACCTGCTCGACCGCAAGCAGAGCATGAACGGCTGTGCCAAGAAACGTTTCGAAAACTACAAGCAGCAACCGCTGGAATTTGTATTCGACAAGTCATTCACCGGCAAGCTGTCACAGTTCGGTCTCGATCCGAACCGTCGCACACCGAGCGGCATCAAAGCAGCCATCATCCGTGAAAAAGGAACTAACGGTGAACGTGAAATGGCTTACATGCTGTATCTGGCAGGCTTCGACGTGAAAGACGTAACAATGACCGACCTGATTAGCGGACGTGAGACACTGGAAGACATCAACATGGTAGTCTACTGCGGTGGATTCTCTAACTCCGACGTACTGGGTTCTGCCAAGGGATGGGCCGGAAGCTTCCTGTTCAACCCGAAAGCAAAAGCTGCCCTCGACAACTTCTACGCTCGTGAAGATACATTGTCACTGGGTGTCTGCAACGGTTGCCAGCTGATGATGGAACTGGGACTGATTACTCCGGAAGACAAGAAGAAAGGCAAGATGCTGCATAACGACTCACATAAATTTGAATCTAACTTCCTGGGTGTAACCGTACCGATGAACCGCAGCGTGATGTTCGGTTCACTGAGCGGCTCTAAACTGGGTATCTGGGTAGCTCACGGAGAAGGTAAGTTCTCATTGCCTTATCCGGAAGACCACTACAACGTAGTGCTGAAGTATTCATACGATGAATATCCAGGCAACCCGAACGGTTCAGACTACAGCGTAGCCGGTATCGCCAGCCAGGACGGCCGTCATCTGGCCATGATGCCTCACCTGGAACGTGCTTGCTTCCCATGGGAAAACGCATACTATCCGCTTGACCGCAAAGAAGAAGACCAGATCACTCCGTGGATGGAAGCCTTCGTAAATGCCCGCAAGTGGGTGGAAGCCAACCGTAAGAAATAATCCGGTACGACCGGAACACGATACAAATTGGAGGTGCACCTCAAGCGCACCTCCAATTTTTTTATCTTTTCTTCCGCACAAAGTCCAGGATTTCCTTCCCTACATCTGAATGGATTCCTTTATTCATTCCATAAAAAAACGGTACACAAATCTAACTGTTCAGATTTATGCACCGCCTGTATTCGGAGTCCCCTTACACGGGTTTTCGTATCATATTCCTGCTTCGTTCAACTCTTATTGGAAAAGTTCCTTCAATTTCTCAGCCAAAGCCTCTCCTCGCAAATTTTCACCAACCATCACACCGTCTGCATTAATCAGATACATTGTAGGTACAAATTTCACCTTATAGAGTGCAGCGACTCCTGTTTCATCTAGGAAGTTCGGCCAAGGAAGTCCCTCTTCTTTCAAAGCTTTCTCCCAGTCAGCCTTCTTTTGATCGATAGAGATACTTACAATCTCAAAACCTTTTTCGCTATATTGTGCATACAGCTTCTTCAGGTTCGGAATCTCTTTCCGACACGGGTTGCACCAGGAAGCCCAAAAATCAATCAATACATATTTTTTTCCTTGTCGCAATGTGGAAAGGGCTATTTCCTTTCCTGATTTATCTTTAATCTTGAAATCGGGTACCACCGTACCTTCTTTACCTGCCGGATAAAGTTCTTCTTTTACCTTCTGCCCGTAGTACGACTCCTTGGCAGCAGAAGACAATGCTTCATACCAAGGTTTCATATCCTCACTCAAATAGCTGGTAAACGAAATCATCATCAATGGCCCCCAGAATGAATCCTTGTTTGCCATGACTACCTGATGATACAGTGAATCTACAGTACCAAAAAAGACTTTATCAGCTTCAGCCCTGGCTTTTCCATCCGCACTCTGCCGAAGCTCCTTAATTTTCGTCTGATCCTTTGATTTATAAGCAGCCATCATCAAGCTGTCAAAAGCAGCAAATTTACGGGCATTAAGTGCATACAATGAATCCAGGTAGGTACGCGCAGAAAGTAATGAGTCGTAGCGCGCACTCAGCGGAGACCCCTTTACCGACAAAGAAGACAGATTATAGGAAATTCCCCCGTCAGATTCCTTCTTGGCCACCAGCTTTCCCGTAACCTCCATCTGGGCATTTTCCAATATAAGATTACGCGAACCATACGCATCTTTCACCAATAAATGAAAAGCTCTTGGCTCTTCCATTTTTCCTGTAAACACAAACTGCCCGTTGACTACCGTCGTATCGGCAAAAGGAAGTTCACTGTCATGGCTTACCGGTACCAACTGCACATGCGTGCCGTCGGGCAAGCCTTCAATATTACCTTTCAACACATAGCCATCTACTTTCGGCTGACTGCCGCATGACAGCATTATCAAACCTAAAATGGCTAAACCAGAGATTTTCTTCATTTTCATAATAATGTTTATTTAGATACATTTTGTTCTATCGATCCGTTTCCAGGATTATTAAGAGCTCCTGCCGGGAAAGGCATGGTCCATAAATGAGACGTCGGACTCAAACTATATTCCTTCCCCTCATAAGTTTTGATTAAAGTACTAGCATACGTACCTTCCAGATTAAAACGACGGGCGTCTGCAAAAGGAACAATAGAGAATATCAACTCATTATCTTTGGTACGACGAATCAGAGAAAGAGCCTCCTCCAGTGTAGCAGCTGTAGCCGGCTGATACTTATCAGGACAAATACGGGTTACCCGCACGGAATTCAGAGTATTCATAGATGCAGAATAATCATTGTTCTGAGCCAACCGGGCCTGGCATTCCGCTTTAATAAGATAGGCTTCACAAGTAGTCAAACCGCCATGATTGAAGAAGCCAGACTCCAAAGCCTTATAATACGTATCATTATTGTCTACCTTCAATTTCCAGCGTGAAAGGAAACGGGCATCCCCTTCTTCAAAACGTTCAGCTCTTTCTACCGGTATGTTGTATTCATAACTATCAAAGTTTGACTGTACTCCATAACGCAAGTAATAATTTTCCACGTAATCATATTGCATAGGGGTAACAATTTTGTCATAATTGTCCGGATCGTCAATTGCCGCCTGATGATCCTCATAAAATACATTCCAGTCAAAAAGCTGATTATTCTGTTCCAATGCCAGGTTCGCATAGCGCAAAGCCTCGTCATAATTCTGCATCTGCAAGTACACACGAGACAACAAAGCATAAGCAGCTCCCAAATTCGGATGAATAGCTGTCATGGATTGTGCTGGAATTCCCATCTCAATGGCTTCTTTCGTATCCTGTATGATAAAATCATACATTTCCTGAATAGAAACCTGCGTATAAGGAGCATCAATATCCGCACTGGTAATAAGAGGTACACTACGCTTCTCTGCTGCCGTAGCCTTGTCATACGTATCGGCATAATAATTAACCAGCACATCGTAACAAAGTGCACGTATCACTTTTGCATACGCCATCACTTCCTTTCGCTCCGCATCTGTAGCTTCTGTAGCTGCAGGTGCATTTGCGATAATCAGATTACAACTGGAAATAGCTCCATAAAGTACATAATAAGTCCCTTCATCCGCATTATTCAGCATAATACGGTCTGCCGATTCATCCCACATATAATTGGCCTGGCCCAAACTCGGAGTGTTTACCTTCGCATTTGTCAGATATACATCATTCAACAAATACAAGGCATTTTCTACTGGCGTTCTGCTGATAGTATACTGATCACGCAATAAAGCTTCAAAATCCGCCAAAGTAGTAGGTATCTTATTACCTTTTGGTGCAATATTCAGGTAATCATTACATGAGCTGCATAAAAAGCACGCCAATGTAATCCAGAAATATATAATTTTATTCATAAGTTTCATATTACAAAAATCGAGGTTAAAAATTCAGATAAACACCACACAGATAATTAGGTTTCGTATATCCACCAAGCAAATACTTGGCATTACTGCTCTTGGCTACCATAAATACATTTTCCATACCCAGCATGATACGTGCATTCTTCAAATACAACTTATGACACACACTGGCAGGTATACGGTATGTCAATGACAAATTTCTTAGACGCCAGTTAGTAGCATCAATCACGTTAATGGACGAATTGGCATACATGCTTTGGTAGTTATAGTTGTACAATTCACTCTCAGATGAAATATAGCGCGGCACATCTGTGTAAGCCTCATCGCCCGGTTCACGCCAACGATTCTCTATGTCTTTGCTCACGACTCCCATACCTGAAGAGATAAAAGCCACATTGGTATTACGCATTTTGTGCCCTCCTTCAAACAAGAACTGAGCAGCCAGTTCCCAGTTCTTCCAGCGCAAATTCGTATTAATAGAACCATTGTAAACCGGTACGGTAGTTCCCAAATAAACTAAATCTTCAATCTCAGGTGGAGTCATATCGGTGTATAAATTTCCTTTGGCATCGTACACCTGAGGAGTTCCCGTTTCACTCAGTCCGGCCCACTGGTATCCATAAATCGCATTGTACGGATTGCCCACACGAGGATAAGCCGTCGGATAATCAATTACCAGATACGACACAGGAGCTTCCACATTAATATAAGTTACCTTATTCTTATTGTAGCCCAGCACACCGCTGATATTCCAATTCCAGTCGTTATTCCGAATTACATCTCCTGACAAGGTCAATTCAAATCCCTGATTCGTCATTTTTCCGTTATTAATGGAATAAGTGCTGTATCCCCATCCTTCTGTAGGAACTCCGTTCGTGTTAGCCAACAAGTCTGTACCTCGTTTGTTATAA
The DNA here is from genome assembly GCA_001915545.1 of Bacteroides sp. 43_108. Taxonomy (GTDB): domain Bacteria; phylum Bacteroidota; class Bacteroidia; order Bacteroidales; family Bacteroidaceae; genus 43-108. The sequence goes on from MNQS01000106.1 coordinate 31,774, forward strand.
TATTCAATAGAACCATTCAATCGATTTCCCAACAAGGCAAAATCCACTCCCACATTCAATGTAGTGGTCTTTTCCCAACGCAAGTTCGGATTTGGACGACTTGAAATAGTTCCCTGGATACCTCCTACCTGATTATTGTTGCTGTAGTAAGCAATCATATAAGGAGCAGAGTTTTTGGCAATATTACCTCCGATACCATAGCTTGCACGCAGTTTCAGCATATTCACCCACGATGCCTGAAAAAACTTTTCCTGGCTGATGTTCCATCCGGCACCTACTGACCAGATAGGACGTTTCTGATATTTGGAACCTGTAGAAAACAGATTGGTTTTATCCCAGCGAATACTACCGCTTACCATATATTTTCCATCGTATGTATAAGCTGCGTTACTATACACAGACACATAGCGGTTAATCAGTTCACGGATATAAGCAAAATTCTGCTGCCCGAATGATGCATATCCCCATTGTCCACGGAAATTACTCAACGCTCCCGCATCAATCAAGCTATACGTAAGCAACTGAGGGTCATAATTATAAAGCGTACGATCATTATATTCCAGCTTATTTTCCCGTGTTTCAGTACCTAAAATCATAGTTACATCATGTACATCCGCAAATGTTTTATTGAAATCCAACTGCTGACGGAAATTATATGCATGTGTCGTATTGGAAGAAGTGAAAAAGATGTTTCCATACGGCAAGGCAAAAGTGGATGTTCCATCATTATTGGAAGTAGAGAATGTATTCACTTTATTACGTACTTCGTAAGAGTCCTTGCTTTTCAGTTGTTCTGTCTTATATTCCGCATATTCATACTGAAAAGAAGCTGTATACTTCAACCAGTCGGTAAATTTGAATGTCAAACGAGCAAATGTTCGATTGCTGAAATCACGATTCTTAGTCTGGTTCATTTTTATTTCATCTAAAGGAGTAATATCCAGATTGTACAATCCGTTGTTATGCAGCAAATTCAAGTTGTACAAACTATAACGTTCCTCTTCTGTATTGGTGTAATACGTACCGTCACCATTTACCAGCCCATTGTACGGCATATAAGTATACCCCGGTGAGAAAAGGTTAAATGACTGCGTAGTACCTTTCCCATAGTTCAAATATGTACCTACATCCAAGGTAAGCCAAGAAGTCATCTTCGTAGAATTCTGCAAATTGATGCCAATGGTTCTATTCTCTGAATACTTATCCTCCAGCTGATTGTTACGATAGGAAACAGACGCATTAAAAGTGTTCTTTTCGGTACCTTTACCGATATTCAGATTATATTGCTGTGAAAAAGGATTACGCTTACCGTATTTTTCTATATCCCGATAATACCGATAACCTTGTGAAGCCAAATTCGTCAGATTACTCTCCATCTGATCACGAGAGATGTGTCCCGCATAATAATTCAAGATATTCCGTATGCCAAGTGAAGAATAAGACATATCATCCAGCACTGTCTGGGCGTAGCTTTGTACATTATCCCCACTCAAATGCGGATTCTGTCGGGCCCATTCACGCTCCAACTCTACCATAGTAGAAGACCCGGCCAGATATTTATCTGCATACGTGTCGTACGGCTGTACTGTAAGAGTGGCCGAGAAAGAAACATTCAGTTCATCTTTCTTAGCCCGTTTGGTAGTAATCACCACTACTCCATTCGCTGCACGTGCTCCATAAATAACGTGAGTTCGAAATAAGAATAAATATATTTTTCTGATAATTAGGAACATAGCGATAAAAGTATTAAATTTATAGTACCCAATTATAACATTTAAAC
>MNQS01000070.1 GCA_001915545.1 Bacteroides sp. 43_108
GGGAGCGATTTCCAGTGGAATAACATTGATGGAAGATGCTTCGGAATATACTTTCAAAATAGTATTGCTTGGCGTAATCGCTTTGGTCTGCATTCTTTCCTTCTTTATTCTGTGCGCGTCCACCCAGCTTTTAAAAATCTTGGGAGAGACGGGAAACAATGTGATGATGAGACTGATGGGACTTATTCTAATGGTGATCGCCGTGGAATGTTTTATCAGCGGGATACGTCCGGTATTAATTGAAATCTTGAAACAAGCCCATGCTTGTTCTTAAAGAAGAGAGATAATTTGGATTTATTATTAACATTAAAAGTTTGATTCATCATGACTGAAAAATTGCAAAATGCTCTGAATGAGCAAATCACAGCAGAATTATGGTCTGCCAACCTGTATTTATCAATGTCTTTTTATCTGGAAAGAGAGGGCTTTTCCGGAATGGCTCGCTGGATGCAGAAATAGTCTGCAGAAGAGACCGGGCATGCATATGCCATTGCCGGGTACATGATTAAGCGTGAGGCAACCCCGAAAGTAGACAAGGTCGATGTGGTTCCACAAGGTTGGGGTAACCCTGTTGAAGTATTCGAGCATGCTTTGGAGCATGAAAAACATGTTTCCAAACTGATTGATGAGTTGGTACAGGTAGCATCCGAAGAGAAAGACAATGCCACTCAGGACTTCTTGTGGCAATTTGTTCGTGAGCAAGTAGAAGATGAAGCGAATGTACTCAATATTGTTAGTCATCTGAGGAAAGCCGGAGACTGTGCTATCCTTTTTATGGATGCAAAACTGGGTGAACGGGAGTCATAAACCAGAATAATCAATAAAAATAAATAAAATGAAAATAGTAGATTTATTGGGAGGAAAGGCTGAGTACTACCTGAACCATACATGTAAGACGATAGACAAACAACTTATCCATATTCCGGGACCGGATATGATAGATAAGGTATGGATGAATTCCGCCGTACATTGGAAAGTTTGCAGGCTTTATACGGACATGGACGTCTGGCCAATACGGGCTATGTATCCATTCTGCCTGTAGACCAGGGCATAGAACATTCTGCAGGAGCGTCTTTCGCCCCCAATCCGCTTTATTTCGATCCCGAAAACATCATAAAGCTGGCCATTGAAGGAGGGTGTAATGCCGTGGCATCCACATTCGGTGTGTTGGGCGCCGTGGCACGCAAATATGCACACAAGATACCTTTTATCGTCAAGCTGAACCATAATGAGTTGCTGACTTATCCGAACAGCTACGACCAGGTAATGTTCGGTACGGTGAAAGAGGCATGGAACATGGGAGCCGTAGCTGTCGGTGCTACCATTTATTTCGGTTCGGAACAAAGCCGCCGCCAGATAGTGGAAGTGTCACAGGCTTTTGAATATGCCCACGAACTGGGAATGGCTACTATTCTGTGGTGCTATTTGAGAAACAGCAGCTTCAAAAAGGATGGTACCGACTATCATGCCGCTGCCGACTTGACAGGACAAGCCAACCATATCGGGGTTACCATTAAAGCCGATATCGTGAAGCAGAAGCTCCCATCCAATAACGGCGGTTTCAAGGCTATCGGATTCGGAAAGACAAACGAGTGTATGTATTCGGAACTGACCACTGACCATCCGATAGACCTTTGCCGTTATCAGGTGGCGAATGGCTATATGGGACGTGTCGGATTGATTAACTCGGGCGGTGAATCCCATGGGGAATCCGACCTGCATGATGCTGTCGTAACGGCAGTAGTAAATAAGCGTGCAGGTGGTATGGGGCTGATCAGCGGTCGTAAGGCTTTCCAGAAACCGATGAAAGACGGAATTCAACTTCTGAACACCATTCAGGACGTATATCTGGATTCTTCAATAACCATTGCATAAAGAAGAAGTATCCATGAAAAGAATAGTGTTATTACGTCATGGCGAAAGTCTATGGAACAAAGAAAACCGTTTTACTGGATGGACGGACGTGGATTTAAGCGAGAAAGGAGTTGAAGAAGCCTGCAAGGCAGGCGATGCATTACGGGAGGCTGGATTTTCTTTTGAGGCAGCTTACACTTCTTACTTGAAACGTGCCGTAAAAACGTTGAACTGTGTCTTGGACCGGCTGGATAAAGACTGGATTCCGGTTGAAAAGACCTGGCGGCTGAACGAGAAGCATTACGGTATGCTTCAGGGACTGAATAAGAGTGAAACAGCGGTCCAATATGGTGAAGAACAAGTACACATCTGGCGAAGAAGCTATGACGTGGCTCCCGCTCCGGTAGGCAAAGATGATCCCCGTAATCCGGGCATGGTACTGGAAATGCATCATCTTTCCCGCATTGATGTATAAGGACAGCCTGCTGGTAGTCGCCCATGGTAACAGCCTGCGCGGAATCATCAAGCATCTCAAAGGAATTTCCGATACGGATATTTCCAACCTGAACCTGCCTACGGCAGTTCCTTATGTCTTTGAATTTGACGACAGGCTGGTTCTTGTCAAGGACTACTACCTTGGAAACCCGGAAGAGATACGGAAACGGGCAGAAGCTGTGGCCAAACAAGGGATGGCTAAAAAATAAAAATCTGTCTATCAAGCAGATGCTTTTTTTTAAGTTTTAATTATTAACTTTTAAAGAGGAGGTAAAAATGGTACCTGTAAAAACAAACCAGAATTGGTTACCGAGTATTTTTAACGATTTCTTTGACAATGAATGGATGGCAAGAGCAAACGCTACGGCTCCAGCCATCAATGTGATTGAGAATGAAAAGGACTACAAGGTAGAACTGGCAGCTCCAGGAATGACCAAGAATGATTTTAAGGTAAGTGTGGATGAAAGCAACAATCTGGTAATCTGCATGGAAAAAAAGGACGAGAAAAAGGAGGAGAAGAAAGACGGAAAATACTTGCGCCGTGAATTCTCCTATTCCCGATTCCAGCAGAGTATCCTGCTGCCGGATAATGTGGAAAAAGATAAAATTTCGGCCAAAGTGGAACACGGGGTCCTGTTTATCGATATTCCCAAAGTCGTAGATAAGAAGGTTCAGGAAACCACCAAAACTATTGATGTCAAATAAGATATCTTGATGAGACTCTACAGAAGGCATTTCTTATTATCAGGGAATGCCTTCACCCGGATATTTGAATTCCAAAATAAATATAATGAGAGGATTTGATTTCGATAAAGCGCTGGTAGCCCTTCAGAATGAACTGCATTGTTTTGCATATAAACTGACTGCTGACAAGGATGAAGCAGAAAACTTGTTGCAGGAAACAATGTTGAGGACGTTGGATAATAAGGATAAGTTTGATTCCGGTACGAATTTTAAAGGCTGGATGTATACCATCATGCGCAATGCATTTATCAATAATTGCCGGACAAAGAAAATACGAGGGAATTTATATGTATTATCAGAACCTGAATATCATTTCCTGTTAAGGGACGACTCTTTCATTTTCGTGGATAACGGGCATGATGCAAAAGAGATAAGGGAAGCCCTTAAAACATTGCCTAAAGCGCATTATGTCGTTTTTATGTTGTACCGGAGTCAAATATCGGGAAATAGCCGCAAAGATAGGAGTGTCACTGAGTACGATAAAAAGCCGTATCTTTTATAGCAGAAAAAGGCTAAAACAGTTGCTTTCTAATTTTGCCTGATTAATTAAAATATAAAAAACAAATTATGGATAACAAGTATATTGGAATTCTGACTTCCGGAGGGGATGCTTCAGGAATGAACGCGGCTATCCGTGCCGTGACCCGCGCCGCCATTTTTAACGGATTTAAAGTGAAAGGAATTTATAGAGGTTACGAGGGGCTGATTGCCGGTGAAGTGAAAGAACTCACGACGGAAGATGTAAGTAGCATTATCCAGAGGGGAGGCACCATACTGAAAACAGCTCGCTCCGAGACTTTCACCACTCCCGAAGGACGCAAGAAAGCTTATAAGGTCATACAGAAAGAGAACATCAATGCTTTGATAATTATCGGTGGAGACGGTTCCCTGACGGGAGCCCGTATCTTTGCGGAGGAGTATGATGTGACGTGCATAGGATTGCCCGGCACCATTGACAATGACCTATATGGTACCGATTTTACCATAGGATATGATACGGCATTGAACACCATTGTGGAATGCGTGGATAAAATCAGGGACACGGCAACCTCCCATGACCGTATCTTCTTTGTCGAAGTGATGGGGCGTGATGCGGGCTTCCTGGCACAAAACAGCGCAATAGCTTCCGGTGCTGAAGCGGCCATCATCCCGGAGGACAGGACGGACGTGGACCAGTTGGAAACATTCATCGGGCGCGGATTCAGAAAGACGAAAAACAGCAGCATCGTAATTGTGACCGAAAGTCCTGAAAACAAGAATGGAGGTGCCATATATTACGCCGACCGGGTAAAGAAGGAATATCCCGGGTATGATGTCAGGGTTTCTATCCTGGGCCATCTGCAACGGGGTGGTGCTCCGAGTGCCAATGACCGTATACTGGCAAGCCGGCTGGGTGAAGCCGCAATCCAGGCCTTAATGGAAGGCCAGCGAAATGTTATGATAGGCATACGGAACAACGAGATTGTTTATGTT
>MNQS01000071.1:0-2397 GCA_001915545.1 Bacteroides sp. 43_108
TAATTTGAATTTTGATGGTTAATAAAAAATTGATTATAGACTGAAACCTCGCTTGCGTTTCGGTTTCTTTTTCTTCTTTTTAAGCCGGTTGGCCTGTATTGCTTCCTCCGTATCATAATCCGTAGGAGAGGGCGTGAACAACCCCAGACTAATACCGGAATGATTCTCCTGCTGATATTCATGCCGAGGTTCCTCGCGTATGGTTTCTGCCTGTGGCTGACGCTGGTTCATGGTAGCAGAAAGAGCGTTATATCTCAATTCCTGGTCGATGTTCAGGAAACTGAACTGACGATCAATCTTGGAACCGCTAAAGGTCAGTTGGTTGCATGTGAACTTGACACCTTGCATCTCTCCGGTCGTGCGACTTAGCTTCCATTGCGTATCAATTCCATATCTCCGTAAAGCCAGTCGCAGTTCACTCCAGCTTCGGGCATTCGGAACTTTTCGTTTCAAGGCATGATAGATAAAGTACTTTACCTTGTCGTAACGACGCAACCGCATGAAATTGACATGCTCTTTTCCTTCGGCAAAATGCAAACGGTAACGGGCTGTCAGCATCTTGCAGACCTTTTCGTTCCGGTAACGGTCGTTCTTGTCGCTGATGGTGCGGCCGTCATTATCCACCCGGTTGTAAACGATGTGACAATGCGGATGGTCACGGTCGGTATGCCGGGCGATGATGAACTGCGTGTTCTCGATTCCCATCAGCTTCATATAGTCGTGGGCGATCTTCAGCATCAGCCCATCATCGTCACGGATACGGTCTCCGTCTTCTGCGGAGAAGCTCAATGATATATGACCGACCGTGTTCTTGACCTTGTCGTTCAGTAAAGTCTGCAACTCGAATTGCTCCGCTATTTCTTCGGGCGAGCCGTAGACACCAACCGCTTTCAGCAGGCGCGATTTATCTTCTTTCAGCACATAGTTTACGCATCCGGAAAACGACGTGCCCTTTACAATTTTACCTATCATCCTTGAGCTGTTTTATGAGTTGCGAAATCTCTTGGGCGACTGTCCGGCATTCATCGGCCACACGATAAAAACCGTAAGCGTTGGCTCGTTTGGCAAGCTGGTTCAGGTTTGTGCTTTCTCCAATCAGTTTTCGGATGATGTCAAGATTTTCTCTCGTAATCCGTTCGCGCACCGTACCGTGTTCGATGAGTGAACGCACTACTTCGCTTTGACTGCGTTTACTGCGTCGGCTGAGTGCTCTGAGCCAGCCGAACTGCTCGTCTGTAAGACGGATTGTTACTGTATTTTTCTTGTCCATAATATTTGCTTTTGAGATTAATAATTGTGACCATCGGGAGCTGTCTCACCTTCTTTTGAAGTGAGCAAGTGGCCGGGAAATGTAATACATCGGCATAAACTTGCTCCAGTGAAAAAGAAGTGAATCAGACATCTGAAAGTCATCGTTTGAAAAGTCCTTCCCGTGCATGTTGAACCGTTGCTGAAAACGGTGCTTTCTTCACATCGACGAGCTGCAAATCGAAAGTTTCGACCAGCGTTTTTAGGGCCGGATTCAACGTGATAAGACGATTAAGAATAGCTTCCTTTGTCTCTTCTCTCAGCAGAAAATCGGCAATGTCATAACCTGCATCCCGTTCTTCTTTTGTTGCGTTTCTTTCCATAAAATCGAAGAGAGAAACCTCTATTCCCAAGCTTCGGATCATCTCCATTTTACTGTTCCAATAGTCGGTTGCACCCAGATCGGGGAAGAGCAGAACGCTCATGGCATCCCGATTGAACGCTCCGTTCTTTCCGCCCGAAGCAATCCATAGATATTGCGGCAGATAGAAGCTGGAAATCAAAGCGCTTTTCTCACTCTCCACAAGGGCAACCGGACGCTGCTGGTCGGAGGTCAAAAGATGCTCGCCAAACAAACATTGCCGGAGGTTGAAATTCTCTTTTTTCAAAAGGGAATGTACCCACGTGATGTAGTTGTGCGGCTCTTTAATCCGTCTCCCGTTTTCAGGATTGTAGAGCATCACTTTTCCGGTGCGTACCCGTCCGGAGATATCTACCTGCCAGAAGACCGTAGCTCCCGGCCAATGCTTCGATGTTCCCACATGGTAGCGCAACATCAGTTCTTCGGTAGCCTCCTGCCCGAAATGGAAACTCAGGAACTGAAACAGACTCAGGAACTGAAACAGCTTGTTCGTGTGATACAGCTTCAGGGACTGCCTCATGATTTCCGGCTCAATGAAGGATGGTGCAGGAGGCAGACTGATGCGAGGCTTTGACACCGGCACAAACTCTTCGCTCAGTCGTTCCTTGGCCATCGGGTTCTCGTCAAAATACATTTTGGGCGTATAGTTGTAGCCGCACTTCTGTTCATGGTTGCATCGTCCTACATAATCGGGAAAGCTGATTTGCTTTTCCGTATCGATGTATTTG
>MNQS01000071.1:2423-3168 GCA_001915545.1 Bacteroides sp. 43_108
GGCATGTGTGCCGGGTGCTGACACCTTTGTATGGTTCTAATGTGAATCTGTAGTTCATTTTTCTTTCTGTTTGGATGTTACTATGCACATTTTCGCAACTTCACAAACCCCTCGGTTGCGAAAATGTGCATAGTAACAAGGTTATTTACTGTACTCTCCATGATTCTCTTTTCTGAATAATGTTCCGATGTGGCGTTTTAGAAACATCTTGAAAGGATGCTCCTTCATCCCGTAACTTTCAGCAATGCCAATACCTTCTGCCGTTGTAAATCTCTGAGGCAGATTCAGGTAGATGTTGCGGTGCAATTCACTCAACTGTTCCTGACTGACGGCAGTCTGCACTTTTACAGCTGTTGTCCGAAAATACTCGGCCAGCAGGATGGCACGGTTCACGCTTTCAAGGTCAATCGTATGCTTATCGCACTCTCCGCAAGTCCATCGGGCAAGCTGGATAATCAGACAAAACCGGATAATGTAGATTTCCAGTTTGCAGTAAATACCTACCAACGCATCGTTGGTTTCCATATCACATTGACGGGCATTTTCATGCTGCCAACCGTAAAGCCGTTGCTTGGCGTCTTCATCAAATGGTAGGCATTGGGGCTGCAACTCATTCTTCTCATCGCGCGGACAATCCTGTGCGATGAGCTTGTCGATAATCTGTTGCCACTGGATTTCCAGTTCTTCAGGAGTTTCCCGGTCGTTCCATCTGCTTTTCAAGACAGATTCAGGCATCACGAAAAGA
>MNQS01000071.1:3220-6623 GCA_001915545.1 Bacteroides sp. 43_108
GAGATGTAAGGACGTCTGATAAAAATGGAACTTTGCGTACTCTTGCGGTCGGAAATCGTGGGCTTGGCATTGAACACCGAAAGCCAGAACTGTTCTTCCGAACCATTATTATAGCGGTTGAAATTCTTGAACCAGGCAGACAGCTCGTCCGACCAAAGGCAGAGTCCTCTGGGATTCTGGGCATGTATCAGGCTCAATCCTTCGGGGGTAATATCCGAAACAAGAAAGCGTCTGCGCACGGGAGCTTTTGGAAACTCATCCAAACCGGCTTCCATGCGTTCCTTTTTGCTCATGGACATAGTACGTTCATACTCGGCATACAGTTTCTGATATTCCTGATTCTGACAATAGTCGTGCTCAATAAACGGCTGGAAAGCGAAACTCAACGGATGACTCTTATTAGCTCCGGGGCGACCAATCAATGCCATGTACAGAATGGGACTTTCCAACCAGTTGCGTTTCACCTGCACTAGATGGGAGTTGCCAATCCCCACGGCAATGGCCGCAAGGATAGCCGCAGCAACATAATCCACGGGATAGCCCTGACAATCGTGCAAACTGCTGATGATACGCTGAATCCTGATAGGAAAGACTTCTATCGGGAACTCACCGCCGGACATCCTGGCTCCGATGCGCACAGCCTCGCCGATAATACCTTCTGCTGTTAATTGGGAGGTTTCCATAGCCGTGCAGATCAAAAGTTATAGCCTCCCTTTGGTTTGCGTTTCGCCCCATGTACTATCTCCGCAGCCTGTTCTTGAAGCGACATGGCCTGCATCTGCTTGCGACCGGACTCAATCCATTGCAGCAACTCATCTTCATAGAAGTAGAGCTTCTTACCCCGTTTGTAAGCCGGAATCAGTCCTTTACGCGCAAGCGTGTAAATGGTAGGCTTTGCCTTTCGTGTGATTTTACAGGCTTCGTCAATTTCAACAAGACGATGCTTGTCAGAAGAAGTCTGCGGTTGCAGTGCCGCCACCATTTGACGGATTTGTTCCATCTGTTCTGTGAGATAACCTACCGCCTGCGGCAGCTTATCAAAAGTGATTTGTTCGTTGTTCGCTGGCAAAGGAAATTGGTGTTTTGATGGTGGAAAACATCACCGGAATATAACTGTGAGATAACTTTTGATGGTGGTTGAAGGTGAAAATATTTGACTTTATATATCTTTGCATAGTAATATCTTAACATATGTATTTGTCCAATACTTCAGTTAAATATTTCTATGTGTTTAGCAGTTTGTATGTGAATTTAATATGTTTTTATACTAAGATTTCGATATAATAATTTGTGACAGATACTCTACTTAATAAGATTTCAAAATCTTCAAACAATACAATTATCACCGACGCCTGGAAAACAGGTCAGACTGGAGAAATCGTAGACATTAAAGGCGATTATGTTTTTCGATTCATTGACTTTATTGATAATGGAGAACTGCGTCATAAACATACGACAGAAGAGAGTAAACTCACTTGTCCTATTGTTGCTACTGGTTTAGTTGGTTTTTGGTTACATCGTAAAGATGATATTGGAATAAAAGACATATTTGAAGCTTATTTCAAATTTAGATTAGAACAATATGTGAGTGCACACAAAAATGATGATGATGCTTGGGAAAGGGATTTACAAAAAGAATTCATATGTCATCATCATATCCCTTCAGAAAAGAATTTGATTAAAGAGTCTAAAGCATTATTTGCATACATTACAGAAAGTGACCAGAAGAAATTAATGAGTGTTTCTTCTAACTATCTTAAGTTTGCACGTGCTAAGCGTAAGGAGCTATATCCTCCTAATCATCCTTCGAATAGAATCATTGAGGATACCTTTCTAGATGCATATCGTATGGGTGGTCCAGCATACGAGTGTATGGAATGGATGCGTATTGAGTACGACATGCCTAATATGGGACCGCATTGGCATAAAAGCGGTAAAACACGGAAGGAACTTCTAACTGGTAAATGGAAAAACCATCATGATAGTTTTATTCCTGAATATGTCGCAGAAGAATATGAGGACTTCAATGATGGAGTACTTATGTATACCGATGGTGGACTTATGGATGAAATTAATGAAAATCTTAAGAATTATTCGACTTATGACGATAGAGTTCGCTACATAATATCGCTACTTCAACCATTCAAGGAATTTGCTGCAGCATTTAATTCAAAAGAACAGACTGATGAAAGAAAACGTGCCATTGAGCGATGCAGAAATGAAATGAAATCATGGGAGAATGTTGCAGATGATGCTGTCAATGAACTTACTGGAGAACCATTAGAGGCATCTAAACAGATTGAAGCATGTAAAAGTTTCATAGATAAATACGAACAGGATATCAAATATTGGAAAACGGTTGAAGATGATTTCTTTTGGCTTGCGCAACATGGTCTTGGAGCTGGCAAATATAGGACTTTTAGATGCGAAGTAAATGACAAAATGTGTAAATGCCTTGGTAGATGGTGGAGTCTGATGATAACTTTTTCACGTCGTTTGGCAGCTGTAATTCTAACCTACGGTATAAAACTAATGGATATACAAGAGCAATGTGGAATATATCTTAATTGGCATTTTATGATTACAGACTACGTAGATCATAAATTTATAACATCAATCGATCATGCAAAAAAACTACTTACTGATATTGAGAATAATAAAAGGAAAGAAATAGGAGAAAAACTATTCAAATCTAATGAAGAATTTGATGCATGGAATTATACCTGTAGTTTGATTAGAAATGCGCAGAAACGAATTGTTCTTGTTGATGGATATATCGATGAACGTATTTTATCGCTCTTAACAAAAAGGGAAGCCAATGTCACTGCAACGATTTATTCTAGATATAATGAAACAATAAAAACAGATATTGAAAAGTATAATAAACAATATTCTCCTATCGAATATATTCAATTCTCGAAAGCGGTTCATGATCGTTTTCTAATTATTGATGATGTTGTTTATCATATGGGAGCAAGTGTGAAAGATATGGGAAAAAGCTTATGTGCAGTGACAAAGATGAATATAACACCCCAAGAAATCATAGATAATGTAACCAAGTAAAATCTATTTTCAAAATTAATTATATAATACTCCCTATTTCACCATTCAACTTAATCCTGCACTCGGATTCGGTATGTGACATTTTACGCTCAATAGTTGAAATTTCCAAGTTACGGAGGGCATGGGCAAAAACATTCTTGATGAATGTGGCTGTGTGAATACGCTTTTTGCCGAACGCTTTACCAATATTCCATCCAAAGTGCATAATATCAATGCTTTTAAGTTGTGAATCCACTTTTACGGAAGGTGTGTCAAAATGCGCACCTTCTTTTTTTATGCACAAAGCCCCGACTTTCACAAGCAGGGGCTTTGTTATTACCTAAAGATTTTGTATCTTTAA
>MNQS01000072.1 GCA_001915545.1 Bacteroides sp. 43_108
CCCCAACACCAGGACTTTAAAGGGTCAATCATATAGTACAAAAAGGTGGGCAAATCTTGCGTGGCCAAAAGGGTCAAAGTTGAGTGGCTTTTCCAGCAGAAGCTATTTTCTCAAAAAGCCTATTTTTCAATAACTTTGCTCTACTTTTCCATATCTCACCGATTATTGCTACCTTTGCTTTGTAATTTTTAAATTTATATTTCTATGAAAAAAGTATTTAAACCTATGTTAGTTTTAGCTTTTATTACATTAGTTAGTTATAATGTATATTCCTCATAACAGGAAGTAACAGTTTCAGATTTAGCTTTATCTAATGCGGAAGCATTAGCCACTGGTGAAGAGAGTTCAAACTATGGTCCTGCTGACCAAGTAAAATGTGCAGGTGGGCTACACAAAAAAATTTGTTTATGTAAACCAGGCTATCCTGCATGTACTGAAACAAAGTGTTATTAAAGTTTCAATTTTATGTTTTTACGCGACAAAAGCATTGTATACTTTCTTATAATCGCAAATTTAATTTTAGCGATAGCATGTACTAATAATACAAAACAGGTGCATCAAAATAGTTTTTGTACTTTTGATGTGCCTGTTGTAGATACTCTATTGATTTCAAGTGACTATGGTAATTTTAAGCAAATCAGCAATAACACAGCTACAACTGATTTTGTAATATTACAAGAAGATGATAACACTATGTTTGCAGACATCAATCAAGTGATTGATGCATTTGGAAAATATTTCATTATCGATACATATGGAAGTCGGACTGTTGTTTCATTTGATCACAATGGCAAGCCTTTAGCTTCTTATGGCAAACATGGGAATGCTCCAGATGAATATATTTATCCGTGGGATGTTGATATCAGTGTTGAATATATATATATATTAGATGTATCTCAACGGAAGCTACTAAGATATAATCATATAGGCGATTATATTGACAGCAAAAAAATTCCATTTGAAAGCAGGGGATTTATTCTTTTAAACAATAATAAGATTTTATTCAACCTAGAACCATCGGAAGATACAAACAATTATCAACTCTGTATAACAGATTCTACTTTAAAGCCGTTAAAGTATATGTTGTGTTATCCTGATAAATATGTTGGTGGTTGGGTAACTAACGATGTTTTTCTGAGAAACAATAATGGTATATCTTATTATAATTCTCCTGCTGATACAATATATCGTTTGGATTATGATGGAAATTTAGTTGGAAAACGGCTGCTAAGTTTCGCAAATGGTACAATTGATGAATCTGCAAAGTTAAATTTCGTTGGTGCAGAACAACAAGGAAAGCTTACAAATGGGATGCATCTGCTTAATAATCCTTTTGAACTACCTAACGGAATATGTGTTATGGAAGTTACTGATTACTCAAATAAAGGAGCATATGTAGTAACATTAAATCCTGGCAAAAAGCTGCACAGAGCAGAAAAATTTGCAGACCACATGTCAATATATGATGTAATAGTGCCTTGTGCTTTAAGTAGAAATAATCAAGTTATTAGTTATTTGGACCGGGAGCTTGCAGAAAAATGTTATGATTTTGATATGATGCCAGACAGCTTAGTCAAGGCTCTAGACGAGGGAAACAGATTGTTGGTAATACATAATATTCATTAAATCAATATGAACAAAGTTATACCTGCTTTTATCTGCGTAGCTTTTATACTAATGCTTACGGGATGTAAAAAGAAAAAAATCAATGATGCAATATATGATACTATAGGGCAAAAGATAGAAATGGATATACATAAACAAGATCCAACACAATTCACAATACTTCGCTATATTGATAATCCCCCATGTACATCATATCAACTAAAGTTGGGAGAATGGAAAGTATATTACAAAAAGATGAAGAAGATGTTTGGTGATAAAGTAGGATTATATTTTCTTACTGAAACAAAAAATATAGAAGACGCTAAATTTCTTTTTAAAATATATGGATTTGATAATGTTTCAGTAGTAGATTCTTCAATGAATTTCTATAAAACTCACAATCTAAACCCGATATTAGGAAAAGATGTTGTCTTCTTATTAGATTCAACTAATATTATTTTAGCTATTGGGAATCCGATTGAAAATCTAAAAATAGATTAGTGTCATATTTGATCATTTATCTAAAAAGGGACATTCAGTAAATCTATAAAATTGAAGGTGTGTCGTAATGCACGATGCACCTCTTTTTTTGTTCATCACTATACAAATCGGTTTATTTTCTTCAAGCTGCGATAATTCGAAGATTTCTTTGATTTATGTGTTCCCAGCATCTAAAAACAGCAGTTGTAAGCTCATAAAACAGTCTAATCAGCCAGTTCATACCTTCTTTTGTCAGTTTTGCACACATCTTTTTTATATTGAAGGCAATGGCTAGGAAGGCAAAGTCCATG